>JAWAFC010000001.1:0-152144 GCA_038890815.1 Candidatus Micrarchaeia archaeon
ATGCTTGCTGTAGCGATGCCGAGTGCAGTGGCGATGAGGTGTGCTCAAACAATGCCTGCATAAAGCTGACGGGCGAATGTGGTTATGCTGTCAATCATAGCTGGGTGAGGTATGCTTGCTGTAGCGATGCCGAGTGCAGTGGCGATGAGGTGTGCTCAAACAATGCCTGCATAAAGCTGACGGGCGAATGTGGTTATGCTGTCAATCATAGCTGGGTGAGGTATGCTTGCTGTAGCGAAAACGATTGCAAGGCAGGCGAATTCTGTTTGAACCATACCTGCACGCCCCGCTTGATTTATGGTGCATTGCGGCAGCCCCGCTTCGACATCAGCGTTCTCGCGCCCCACTGCACCGTCATTCTGTTGTTCTTGCTGCTCGTGGCCTATCTTCTGTTTAGGCGCATGCAGCGCAGTGAGGATAACAAAACATAGCAAATTGCTCTCATCCTTCTAGCCTTTTCTTGCCTTCCTCGCCTTGTTCAAGTAAGCAATCGCCTCCTCATCCTCAACCTGCCTGAAAACCTTATAAAACTGGCCTACGGCCATGAAAAAGACTGGAATCTCAAGGCAGACGAATTCGTCGGCAAGCGGCTCAATGGCACGGGCGCTGTCGGGCGCGGCAACCGGAACAGCGACCACCACTTTCTTCGCGCCCAGCTTTCTGGCTGCCTTTATGGCGGCGATCATAGTGTGGCCCGTTGCTATGCCGTCATCCACGAGGATGACCGTCTTCCCACGCAGGTCGGGGAACTTTTTTCCCTGGGCATAGCGCGCGTACTTTTCTTCAACCATTCGCGCGAGCTCCTTCCTCTGCTCTTCAACATACTCCCTGCTTATGCCGTATGTCGCCAGCGCGCCCTCGTCGAGGCTCACCTCACCCCCGAAAGCCACCGCGCCGATGGCCAGCTCGGGCTCGCCCGGAAAAGGAATTTTCTTGGAGACGAGCGTGTCGAGCGGCAGGTTGAGCTCCTGCGACAGCGCATACCCTATCTCGAGCGCGCCCCGCGGGATGGCGAGGATGATTGCGTTTGGGTCGCCCGCATATTTTCGGAGCTTGTCGGCCAGCCGCCTGGCCGCATCAAATCTGTCCTCGAAAGGCATGCAGAACCATCAGGCAAACCAATTTAAACCCCTTTGCTTCAATGCTTGAGCCGGTGGGAGATTGAAAGTCCGAGACATCATGCACGGTATCACCTTAGTGGAGGCCGATGCAGCAGTCCGCCAGGTTGCGGTCATCATGCGTCAGAAGAACATCGGCTCGGTGCTCGTGACCAAGCAGGGTGAGATCGTCGGCATACTCACCGAGAGGGACATCCTCAAGCGCGTGGTGGCCGAGGGGCTCGACCCTTCGAGAACAACAGCCGAACAGATAATGACTCGAAACATAATAACGATAAACGCGGATGCAACCGTGTTCGAGGCGGCCGAGATGCTCAATCGCTATGACATCAGGAGGTTGCCCGTTGAGGAGAACGGCAAGATCGTAGGCATAGTGACCGCAAGGAGCATCGCCAAGAGCATGCCGCTCGCTGTCGTCCGCATCACCAAGCCTGAGAGCTATTACCAGTCTGGCATTTTCTAGTCGCTCAACCCACTCATTTTTTATACCTCTCACCACCCATTTTATTCGTGGGTCTCACAAAAAGATGGAAACCGATAAAAGTCGTCCCAGAGCACGCTCCTCCATCCGCTGACGAAATAAAAGAGATGATTCAAAAGGATGTGGCAAAGCTGAGCAAGACCGCGAAAGAAACCGAGCTGATGGGCGAGGATGCCCTCCGCAGGGCCCATCGCATTGCCGAGGAGTTGCATCTCCTTGGCTATCGCTCGCTGCTTCTCCGCCCGCCTGACAACCAGCAGATCACCGAGAGAGCTCTTTTCAGGGCGCACAGGGAGGAGGCGAGCTATGCTAGGCTGAGCGCCATGCTTGAGAGCGAGCCGGAGTTCACCGCCCTGTCGCGCGACGATCGTCTGTTCCTTCAGACGTTCTGGCTCTATCGTACCGCTGACCCCGCGCTGGCGGGCGCGGGATATGAGAACATTCAGAAGGAGTTCAGGGAACTCGTGAGAAAGACCACGGAGAAAAAAATCCCTTTTGTCATCATCTCGCTTGATGAGGGAGGAAAGCCGTGCGGGGCTGCGGCTTGTGCCTACCTTCCCAGATCCAACTCGCTGCTCATCGGAGACATCGTGATCGAGGAATCTAAGAAGAACCTGGGTGTGGATTCCATGCTCATCACTAAGGCGATTGATGTGGCCAACATACGCGCGCTCGGGCAGGGCTTTGCCGGCGTGGCGGCCGTTGTCGCGGAGGCCGAAATCCCCTCGCCAGACTGCTCCTTCAGAGAAAACCAGGCGCGGCTCGAACGCATGCAGGTTTTGGTGAACAACGGCATCTATCCTGTCTCCGGCTTTGACTATGTGCGTGAGCCCCCGGTGGAAGAGAGAAAGAGGGAGGAGATCACTAGGGAGGAGGTCGCGCCCAAGATTCCCGTCACGCCCGTTCCGGTAGCCCCAGCAGGCTACCTCCCCGAAGGGGTCTTCGCTCCAGTTCAAGCAGAGGCGCCGGCCGCCAGAGCGGAGAAAGAACCCGCCGCGCTCCTTTTGTGCGTGCGGCCCGTAAACGCCAGCAAGGAAATCACCGCCCGCCAGCTCAAGGCCATCGTCAGAGACATACATGCTTATTATGGCAGCAGGGTGGGCAGGGGCCTGTTTGACCAGCTAAAGGGGAAAGCGGTCATCAGAATCATGCTTGTGAATATGAAGAAGCTTCTCTCTCTTGGAAAACTGTTGGGGGTTGCCCTTCCTCCTGGCGATGGGGAAGAAGGCGGGGGAGAAGGGAAAGAAGGCAGTTGAGGCTACGCCATTTCAGCGTTCTCCCCTGTGCTGTCGTTTGGGAATACAAGAAGGCTGAGGTTTCCTATCCTCAGCGTGTAGAACGTATTACCGTTTTTGCTCACATTTTTCCACAAACCTCCCACACGTTTCAGCCTTTTCTCACCATTCGCATCAATCACGGGCTGCATCACACGGAAGTCAGGCTTCCGCCCCCTTCTCTCATCAACCTCTGTGGCTTCAGCCACATCTTCCATCTCCATGTCATTCACCTCCCACGCAAATCAATTTGCAACCATGAGCAGCCTCTCCCCTTCCCTCTGAAGGCTGACCGATATACCACGCTTTTCCAGTTTGCTTGCCAGCGCTTCTATCTCATCGAACCTCAGCCTGCTCACATCGAGCTTCATTTGATCACCGCAGGAGCTGGCTTTCGCCGTATTTAAAAACAAGCGCAGGCAGCGGAGTTCCGGTGAAAATGAAGGGGACAATTTAGCCTCCTCCGAGCATGCTGTGTGGCTCGCTTCTTTTTTTATCAAAAATGTGAACAACCTCCCAGCCTTGCTGAGCCAGCGCGTTGGCGATGTACCTGCGGTGGCATCGCCACCAAAGCTTTTCGGCACACAGCACGGCCACACGCTTTTTCTTCGCCAGGTTGGCCAGCTCGGCAACGGCCGTGGCGAACTCGCCCGTTTCGGCAAACGCCTCATATCCCCCTTTCCTGAACCCACCCAACTCTTCGCCCAGCCATATATAATTGATGCCGTTCGCTGGGAGGATTTGGGAGAGGCTTTTCCGCGCGAACCAAGGGAACTTCCTCGAAATAGGAAATCGCCTGACATCGGCGACAACCTCAATGCCATAGTGCTTCAGCAGCTCGATGAGCTCGACAATGCTCCTCGTCGAATGCCCAATGCTCCAGATGGTGCCGGGCATACAAAAAGCACTCCCTGAAGATATAAAAGGCTCGCCATGTAGGTGATTGCATGGAAGTTCGCCCTTCGCTCGCAGACCAAATTAAGTTCGCTCTAGGAAAAAACCGCCTCGCGCTCGCAGTTTACAATAGGCTCTCGCGGGATCCGCGCTTTGTCGCGGGTTGTGAGATGGCGAATGCGGTGGCTGTCAACCGCTTCGGCTACAATGACCACGGGATAGTTCATGTTGGCATAACGGCGGTCAACGCACTCAGGATATTCGAGCTCCTCGACAAGGCTGCGGTCGTGCCCACGTTCGTGGCCGAAAAGCACGGTAGCAAAGCCGATGCCCAGCTCATCGTGCTGCTGGGCGCGCTGCTGC
Organism: Candidatus Micrarchaeia archaeon; assembly: GCA_038890815.1. Classification (GTDB taxonomy): domain Archaea; phylum Micrarchaeota; class Micrarchaeia; order Burarchaeales; family JACRGF01; genus JAWAFC01. Next base: position 4,131 of record JAWAFC010000001.1, read on the forward strand.
ACGACATCGGCAATGCGATCTCGCGGGAGAACCACCATATTCACGGTGTAACCTATGCACAGCCTATTCTCGAGGATGCCCTCGCGGTCTGCTATGATAGCGACAAGCTGCAGAAGGTGAAGCTCGCGGTGCTTGCCTGTATTTTTGAGCACGATGAAAGCGTGCGCGCCACATCCATCGAGGCGGGCATCATCAAGCCGGCAGACGGCATGGACTGCGAGAGCGGGCGGGCGCGCATTCCCTACAGGATGTTCGGCAGAAATGACATTCACTCGCTCAGCGCGCTCGCCATCACACGCGTGGAGGCGGTTGCCGGCGAGAGTAGGCCTGTGCTCATCCGCGTGTACATGGACAACCCTGCGGGCATGTTTCAAATTCAGCAGGTCCTGCAGAAGAAAATAGCCTCGGCCGGGCCCGTGGCGCAACTCATCGAGGTGCAGCCCGTGCTCAACGGAAAGCCGCTCGCGAAGATAAGGGTATAAATACAGGAAAAGCGCAAAAAACAACATATGAAGTTCACTCCAATGCTGCTCAAGACACAAAAGCTCTCGCCAGAATCATTGAGGAGCTACTCGTTGGAGGAGTTGCGGGAGCTGAAGAAAACCATTGAGGAAGAGCTAGGGAAACTAACCACATTTTCTGTCAGCTCGCTTGCTCGCCAGATGCTGAGTGAGAACTTGCGGGTTGTGGAGAAGGCCATCAATGAGCGCATGGCGGGGGCGCAGAAGGAGTTTGCGGCTGCCAAGCCCGAGAGCGATGCGCTTGAGAGGGGAAAACTCGCCGAAGAGCTACGCCTCCTTATTGAGGTTCTCAGGCAAAGCGGTGATCCTGATTTCCGCAAGTTTGCAGACACGTTTGAAAAAAACTTGAATGGCGACACACAAACCATCATGCACAGCATCCTATCGGCTTATTCCCTCATCACAAAAGATTGGCCATCCGCGCAGGAGCTGCAGCGCAGGTTGAATGGGATGCCTCGGGAGGTCACCGAAGAAGAAATACTTGGGTTGATAGGTGAGTTCAGAAAAGCCGTGCTTGAGAGGGAGATCGCCAATTTTCTCTCAGAGGCGCTGAGCGTGCATCAGGCAGTAGCCCACATAGCCCTCACTCTGAATCGGGCGCTCGAACTGCGGAAGGCCAAGGGCTCCCCGATTGAGACGAGAGAGGAGGAGGAGGCAAGCGCGTGGAATGAGAGGGCCGATAATCTTAACCAGCTTTACAGCAAATGCATGCAGAGTAGCGGAGGGGAGAGGAAGAAGGCTCTGCTTGCGCTTGAAGAAGCCGTGTCAAAAGCATACGGAGCGCTCATCCTGTATGCTATCTCTACCGGGAAACCGCCGAAAGAAATTACAAACATTGCTCTTGAAAGACTCAGGAAACTCAAGGCAGCGCTCGAGGCCAACGATGGGGCTGCCATAAGGGGGCTGAGAGGGGAGCTGAAAGAGACTTACGAAAATGAGGAAATCCAAAAAGCGCTGACCGATGAGCTGAATAGAATACACCGCAGCACTTAGCCTACTCAATCTTGATCTCGCTGCCCTTTTCCTCTTTGCCCGGCTCTTTCCTCTGAATTTTCACATCTAGCACGCCGTTCTTGTAGGTTGCCTTTGCTGTCTCGGGCTTAACTTTCACGGGGAGATGGATTGTCTTGTTGTACTTTCTCTCCGGGGTATCGACTTTTATGCTGAGTTTGTCCTCGGTTGCTTTGAGATGGATATCCTCCTTCGAAACGCCCGGCAGCTCGGCGATAACCGTGACAACATCTTTCTCCTGGATGACATCGACAAGCGGCTCCATCTCGCCCGGCACAGCTTCGCCGCCCGTCACCGCGCGAATCATGGGTCGGACATTGCCAAACTCCTGGAACTGCGGCTTGCCGTCGGGCCCTACCCTCATGCTGAAGCCATAGATAAACGGCCCCCTGCGTATTATCTTCTCGCCCTTTGGCCCTTCCTCCTCCTTTTCCTCAGGAAATTCGCCAAAGCGGAACATTCCTTCCATCATACGCTCCATTTCCTGCCGTATCCTCTCAAACTCATCCTCAATATCGCTGATGTCGAAGAAGAATCCCGTCCCTTTTCTCCTTCTGGGGAACACACGATCACCTTTTGTCCTATCGTTTTTCAGATTAAAAATATTTCCCTTCCGCAATTAGTGCCATAAAAATAAAAAGGCCGAAGCTCATAGCTGTGCGTGGTCACAGCTTATTTAACCGCGCTCGCTGGCGTGGCTGCCCTCTTCCTGAGCGCGAGCGCGCTAGTGGTGTGGCTGGCTTTCAGGCGAAACCTGAGGGAGGAGGGGCTTCGCCCAGCCATCTGGGCAGCCTGGAGCGCGGTGCGCGACTTTTATGCGGCCGCGTCAGTCTTTCTCTTCCTCTCCGCGCTTGTGCAGGCTTCGGCTTTTCTTAGGGAGGCGGGCGCGCTCAGCGATGTCACCACCTCTTCCCTTTTCCTCGCGGCCGTCATCACCCTCGCCTACTCGTGCGCCATCGCACTGAGCATCGTCACGTCGCTCGCCAGAGCGAGGAGGGTGTGAAATGGTGTTTGAGGCAAGCGCGATAACGGCTTTCACGCTTTTCCTTTCGCTGGCGGCGCTCGTAGCCTGCTTGCGCGCCCACGGAGCCGTGTTGAGGACGGCCCGTCTCAGCGCTACGACCCACCACCACTTTGTGCTTTCGCAGTTCTTCACGCTTATCGCCCTGTTCGCGCTCGCGCTGTCCGTTTTTGTGGGATTTGTGGCCAACGATTACATCTTCTTTTACGGCCTTTATGTGCTCGGCCTCGTGCTGCTCGCGCTTACGAGCTGGCATTTCGCTAACGCGCTGATCGCGCCGGCTGGTGAACCGACGATAAATCTCGGCGCGGTGCGCGCCGCCCATGCCGAAATGCTCGGCAAGCGAACGGTGAGGGCTGAGAAGGACTTTGATAGGCTGTTGGGGATGGCGAGGGGCAGGGCGCTCGTGCTGTTTGAGGCTGGCAGGGGAGCTGGCGTTCCGCTCATCATTTCGTATTTGCTCAACCGCCTGGCGTATTCTGTGGGCTCGCCTTTCCTCGTATCACTCGCTACCTCCACCCACCCCACCCTATTTAGAAAGAGTTTTTCCCTTCTCGCCCCCGAAGCAAACCTATTGGTTTCTGAGGAGAGCAGAGGGGAAGAGCTCACTGCACTCTTCCAGAGCGCACCGCCCTCGCCGGCGCTGCGAAAGTTCTTCGAGGCGATTTGTGCCGCCGGCCTTCCCGTGGCGTTTGTGGGGGATTGGGTGGTTGAGGCTGCCGACCGGCTTTCTTACGATGAATTCCACGAGCTCATCCACAGCCTCATGGCCCTCATGCACGAGAAAGGCTCGGTGCTGTTTGTGGCCCTTAGGCCCGAGAGCATCCCGGGGGACAAGCTTGGCATTCTGAGGAGGTACGCTGATGTGGTTGTGTCGGTTGGCAGGGCGAAGGGCGGGCTGCGCATTGTTGCGCGCGACCAGGCAACGGGCAGGGAAGAGAAACTGCGCCTCGCCCTTGACAAGCTCCTTCTACCGTAGCTTTAAATAGTCCTAAAACTATAATTTCTTGCATGAGGTATACCATTCCCCAGAACCTGCGCGTTCCGGCGACCGCGCGCGACATCGCACGGGCGAAAATTCCGCGCGACACGAAGCTCGAGCTCCTCGAAATAAAAATGGAAATAATCGAGCGTTCGCTGGCCAATCCGCTGAACGAGGAGGAAAAGAGGGAATTGCTTAGGGAATTTAAGCTCGCGAAGCGAACTGCAGATAGAATCAAAAAAATGATGACGCCAATTTAAGCCCGGCAAACCATCAGATGAGCGGAAAACGGCATTAGCTCTTTATAGGTTTTTTCTCCATCCTTCCGTGTGTGCCCGGAAACTTCTTTGCGATGTCATCCAAAACTTTATTTCTAATAAGCTCTATGCATTTTATGTAGCGATTCCATGCCAGCGCAAACGCGCCTTTGTTTTCCCTTTCCGCATCCTCTTTTTTCCTCATCCCTTCATTGTAGTTGGCAGCCAGGAGCTTGGAAAACTCCTCCAACCATTTCTTGTCCGCTGCCGGAGAGCTAAGCAGAAAGCCAACCCGCTCATTCAACTTATCCAGCACCTCCTCTATCCTCCGCTCCATACTGCTACGCTCATGCCTGCTGTTGGCGATTTCCATGAGCTGTCTCTCCACGCATTTTAACAGCGCACCTACATTTATGCGGAGCATGGCCTCTTCTCTCACATATTTCAACTTGTCAGCCTCATCGCCAACGACGTTCGCCTTCTGCAGGCTCGCCTCGTAAAGCGCGAACAGAAACTCGTTGAGCTTTTCGGTGTTTATTTCCGCGGCCTCCTGGTTGGGCGATGCGACGTCAAACCACAGTAGGTTTATCGTATTTTTGAACTCCTCCTTAAACTTGCTAACACTTGCGCCTGCTAAGTTTCTGATCTTTATCCTGGCTAGCTCGAGCGAGACATTGAACTTCTGTATGCCAAATATCCTGAGTAGATAATCAGCTTTGGATTTCTCGGCCTTCTTATCCTTGGCCAGCGCCTCGCAACCGACAAAGAGCTGCCTAAAGCTATTAAGCACGACGAAGGCCTCCTCGTTTTTCTCCACCTCCTCCTTGCCGAAAGGAGTAAGCTCCTTGCCGGCGTTGTCTAGAATAGGGACTTTCTCGAGCCATCCTTCCACTGTGCTATCGATGAATTGCCTGAACTCTTCCATCGGCTTATCCCATGCTTTCTTGATTTCGTTATAGGCCTCCTTAAAGTTTAGCTTAGCCACCTCTCCCTCTGCTTTCTCGAGGAGGATTTCTTCGATATGCTCCTCCTTTGTTGCCAGCAGATATGCATCGTTGAATTTTTCAGAATGCCGCATGAAGAGCTTGGCGCCTGCTTCTTGGAACTCCCTCTCGAGCGCGGCCTCCAGCTGTTCCTTCGAGGGAGAAACGCCTGCCTCCCCGCACGCCTTTCCGAGGTCTTCCATGAACTTCGCAACGAGCGCGTCTATCTTAGGGTCTGTGTAGCCAAACATCATGAGCTTGCTCTCGCTTTCGGTCTCTCTCCGCAAATCTTCAGCAAGTTTGTGAATTATATTATCCAGCTCGCCTCCCAAAGGCTTTTCTGCCATGGGGGGAGGAGCCACGAATTCTTTGGCCGTGAAATCCCGCAAATCCAGATAGTCATAGGAGATTTCGTCGACTATGAAATTGGTTTCGGAAGAAAGGTCCAGGCCTAGTTTTTTGCCCATCTCGGCAAACTCGGCCTTGAAAGCGTTTTGGAACGATGCGGCCGGATCGGAGAACTGCAGTCCTTGGATGAACGCAGCATATTTCACCGCGTTATACGCTTTGCGGAGCATCTCCTCGTTGTGCTTCTTCTTCAGAATAGGCATGAACTCGCTTGCGATAAGCTGTCTCAGCCGCCGTTCGGACTCCTCGTCAGGCATTATATTATTTACTCATTCCCAGTTTTTATACCTTGGCAAACGCCGCGCCCTCTTAAACGCATTTTTGCGTAAATAGAGGATTTTGAGTAATACATTTATTTGTTGCAAGCCCAAGCCATGCCATGGCTGTGGCCGAGGCTATTGAGGCCATGCGGGCGGGCCGGTTTGTGGTGCTCTTCGACTCTTCGAAGCGCGAGAGAGAGTGCGACCTGCTCATCCATGCGAGCAAGGCGACCCCCGAAGCTATCGCTTTTATGAGACAGCAGGCTGGGGGCCTCATCTGCCTGGCCACTGACAGAGCGACCGCCGCGGCCCTCTCGCTGCCCTATTTTCATGAGCTTCTCGCTGCCACCCCGCTCGCACCGCTCGCCTCCGCCCGCATGCCATACGGTGAGCCCCCTGCCTTTTCCATCCTCATCAGCCACCGAAGAACTTATACTGGCGTGACCGATGCCGACCGCTCGCTCACAATTCGGGAATTCGCCAGGCTGGTGGCGCGGGGGGGTGGGCTGCGCTCTTTCCTCGCCTCCTTCCGCTCCCCGGGCCATGTGCCCCTCCTCATAGGCCGCTCGCTGTCCGAGAGAAGGGGGCACACCGAGCTGGCCCTGCGCCTGTGCGAGCTGGCGCGCCTGCCGCCCGCAGTGGTGCTGTGCGAAATGCTCGGGAAAGGGAAAGCGCTGGGAAAAGGCCGGGCGAGGGAGTTCGCCCGAGCGCGCGGGCTGCCTTTTGTCGAAGGCGGGGAGCTGATCGCATGAGAAGGCGCGTGCGGCTTGCAGTGGTCGATACGACCTTCGCGAGGGTGGATATGGCAAAATTCGTGCTGGAGGAATTGCGGAAATACGGCGATTCGGTTTCCGTCGTTCGCTCAACCGTGCCGGGCATCAAAGACCTCGCAGTCGAGTGCAAGCGCCTGCTGGATAAGGGTTGCCATGCGGCCATCGCGCTCGGCATGGTGGGCGGGGCTGACCTCGATAGGGATTGCGCCAACCAAGCCTCGCTCGGCATACAGTGGGCAAAGTTGCTAACTGGCAAACACATCGTCGAGGTGTTTGTGCACGAGAGCGAGGCCAAAGATGCCCGCGAGCTTTATGCCATCTGCGAGGACAGGGCGCGCAAGCACGCGCACAACGCGGTCGCCCTCGCGCGCGAGTCTGGCGAGCTGGCAAAATGGGCCGGCCAGGGAAGAAGGCAGGGAAGGCCGCACGTGGGCCCGCTGCGGGTGGGGTGAGAGGTTGGTGAAGTTGGGTTTTGTGGTGAGCGAGTTCAACCGCGAGATAACGAGCGAGATGGAGAAGGTCGCGCTCGCATACGCAAGGGAGCTGGGGGCCGAAGTGGTCCGCACCATCCACGTGCCCGGAGCTTTTGACATGCCCCTGGCGGTGGATTTGCTTCTGAAAAGCTGGGGCATTGATGCCGTTGTGACGCTCGGATGCATCATGCAGGGCGAGACGCGGCACGATGAGCTCATCGCACACGCGCTCGCGGCCTCGCTGCATCGCCTGGCCCTCAAGCATGGCAAGCCCGTGAGCCTGGGGGTGATGGGACCTGGCATCAACGAGAAGCAGGCCAGGGCGCGCATTAAAGATTATGCACGGCGCGCGGTTGATGCGGCCATAAAGCTTCACACGAGGCTGGTGCGATGGCCGGGCTAGAAATGGTGGCGAGCGCGACGCTGCCCACCAGGTTTGGCAAATTCACCATATACGCCTTCAAGAGCCGAGGGGAGGAACACGTCGCCCTCGTGAAAGGCGATGTGCGCGGCCGTGCCGGCGTGCTCACGCGCGTCCATTCCCAGTGCCTGACAGGCGATACCTTTGCCTCTCTCAGATGCGACTGCAGGGAGCAGCTGGAACGGGCAATGCGCCTCATCGGCAGAAGCAGGTACGGCGTCCTCATCTATCTCAGCCAGGAGGGGAGGGGGATTGGCCTGGCGAACAAGATTAGAGCCTATGCCCTGCAGGAAAGGGGCTTCGATACAGTGGAGGCCAACCGCGCGCTGGGTTTCGAGCCCGACACGCGCAGCTATGCCACGGCCGGCCAGATTCTCAGGCTGCTGGGGGTGCGCTCGGTCGCGCTCCTCACCAATAATCCAAAAAAAGTGGGGGAGCTGCGCGAATCGGGCATTCGCGTGGCGAAAAGGATTCCCCTTCAGGTCAGGCCCACGCGCTTCAACGCCTCCTATCTTCTCGCGAAAAAACACAAACTACATCACCTGATTGAGTTGGGAGAAAATGTCTGCAGACGATGAAAGGTTCCTGCGCCTGGCCCTTTCCCTCGCAGAGAAAGCCAGGGGCAGAACATCGCCCAACCCGCTCGTGGGCGCGCTCATTGTGAAAAACGGGCGCGTGCTGTCGGTGGGATATCACAGGGGCGCGGGCCTTCCGCACGCCGAGATCGAGGCTCTCAGAAAGCTGAAGCCTGGCCAGGCCCGTGGCGCCACGCTCTACCTCAACCTCGAGCCCTGCTCGCACACCGACAAGCGCACCCCGCCGTGCGTGCCGGCCATCATCGCCGCGGGCATCAGACGGGTTGTGTGCTGCATGGAGGATCCCAACCCTCGCGTGAAGGGCATCGAGCAGCTGCGCAAGGCCGGCGTGCGCGTTGATGTCGGCCTGCTCGAGCGGGAAGCGCGCGAGCTCAATGCGGCATACATAAAGCACATCACCACAGGCCTTCCGCTCGTCACACTCAAGCTCGCGCTCTCCTTTGATGGAAAGATCGCCACCGGCACAGGGGAGAGCAAGTGGATCAGCGGGGGAGCCTCGCGCGCGCTCGTACAGCACCTCCGCGCCGAAAGCGATGCCGTCATGGTAGGCATCAACACTGTCCTCAAAGACGACCCCGAGCTCGCCTGCAGAATCCCCGGCGCGAAGCAGCCGCTGCGCGTCATCCTCGACTCCCGCCTCCGCATTCCCCTCACCGCGCGCGTGCTGCGGGACAGCAATGTCATGATCGCCACCACGAGCAGGGCCAGCAAGCGCAAGCGCGCCGCCCTCTCCGCGCGCGGAATCGCCGTGTGGGCTTCCAATTCCCCACGCGTGAACATCCGCGCCCTCCTTCGTTTCCTCGTCTCCCGTGGCATCACCTCGGTGTTGTGCGAGGGGGGCAGCGAGCTCGCCGGAAGCCTCGTCGATGCCCGCCTGGTGGACAGGTTTGTTTTCTTCATCGCGCCGAAAATAATTGGGGGTGGGGGGAAGGACGCGGTGGGGGGGAAAGGCGTGAGCAGACTGGCGCGCGCCTGGAAACTGCGCTTCACGCGGCTGGAGCGCGTGGGTGAAGACATATTGATTGAGGCTAAGCCCGCCGCCCCGCGCACGAAATGCATTTAAAAATGGAGCCGGATAGTCAATCAAAAATCATTTAACCCATCTGCAAAAACAGCGGCGACTCCACAATGAAATCCAAATCGTGGGAATGGCTGATTCCCGTAGCAATCCTGTCGAGTGGCTGTATCGAAAAGTTAGTCGTTGCAATAGTTTTGGTCATAATGGCCGCATTGGCCGCTTTAATTTTCGCTATCGAGATCGTTGCATGGGGTTTGGTCTGGTTTCCCGCTGCAACGCTGTTCAGTTTAATCGTGGCAATCGCGATATATCTGTTGTATAGTCTTTTGACACAAACAGGTTCAATTTCGACTGTTCCTGCACTTATCGGCTTTTTTGTAGTTTTTATACCAAGCATCCTGATAACCCTGATAGTCAAAAGGGGGTCGCTAAAACCATCGAATCCATTGCTTCAAACCATCGCACGGATAGTGGGTATCCTTGGGGCGTTTGCAAGCGGGATTATTGTCATACAAATAGATAGACTTTTACTCGAACTTGAAAGTAGCTGGCTTGCACACCCCCAATTGCTGTTGACTTTCGCTCCCATACTATTCGGGTTATACCTGTTCTTTAGAGGCTGGAAACGGCTAATTTAAATGCCGAAACCCAGATAGATGGCGATGGGTGTTGTTGAGAATGCGATGCGCGTGAAGGAGCGCATCGCAGCCGCCGCTGCCCGCGCCGGCAGAGATGCTTCCAAAATCGCTTTGCTCTATGCCACAAAATACGCCACGCCCGAACAGATAGCCGAGCTGCTGGCGGTGGAGAAGGAAAAGCTGGTGATAGGGGAAAACTATGTACAGCAGGCGCGGGAAAAATTTGCGAAGCTGAAGGAGCTTGTGAGCGAGCGCGACTGGCAGAGAATCGAGAAGCACATGATCGGCACGTTGCAGAGCAACAAGGCAAGGCATGCGCTCGAGGTGTTTGATGCAATTCACTCGGTGGATTCGCTGAAGCTTGCGCTTAAGCTGGACGCGCGCGCCCAGCGGATGGGCAAAGTTATCCCTGTTTTTCTTGAAGTGAATGCGGGTCTTGAGGAGACGAAACGAGGGGTGGCTTTTGAGGAAGTTGATGGGATTGTTGCGAGAGTGCGCGAGCTCAGTAACCTGCGTCTCCTTGGTTTGATGACTATGGCGCCCCACGCCGGGCCTGAAATAACGAGGCCTGTTTTCAGAAAGCTGCGTGCTCTCTGCGACAAGCTCGGCCTGCTGGCCTCGATGGGGATGAGCAACGACTTCGAGGTGGCCATAGAGGAAGGCTCGGACTTGGTGAGGATTGGGAGGGCGGTTTTTGGTGGCTGGCTTCCTGAAAAAACTCGGGTCCCACGCTAGGATAATTGGTCTGGGTCGGGCTTGAATTCTCCGAACTCAGTTTGGATTTCATGGAGTTTGGAATCTCCACATGAGCCTTCGCGCTCCATACAGAGGTTGACCAGGAGGTTCTTTACATTCTGTATAATGGCCCGCTCGCGCGGTCCCCACTGGTGAACCTCGCCAAAACGTCCATACAGCCTAGTGATGCTTTCTTCTATTTGGCATGGTTCTATGTGTTTTATCGAGATACCAAAGTCCTCAAGAGTTTCTCGCACTTTGGCCTCCTCGAGCTTGCCCATAAGGATGGTTTTTTCAACTATGCTCTTAATAGCGGTCTCAAGCTTTTGCGCCTTTGGCAACCTTTGCCGTGTGGCGCTCATCGCTGTTATTTGAGCTTTTAGGCGGTATAAAAACTTTTGGGAGGCGTTAGTTTAAAAATAAAAAAGCTATAACTTTTTATGAAGAATTCCCACAAACGAAAAATTAAGGGCTACCTTATTATACATGTAGCGCATTCAAACAGGGAAGACGACTATGGCTAAGCTGCAGCTCGCGCTTGATTTTGTGGAGGCTGGGAGAGCCATCACCGTGGCGAGGAAGGCGGCTCCGTTCGTGGATATCATCGAGGCTGGCACACCCCTCATCAAGAGCGCAGGCATCGGCATAGTCAGGCGGCTCAGAAAGCTGTTCCCGGGCAAGGAGATTGCCGCTGACCTCAAGATAATGGATGTTGGTGGCATTGAGACCGAGATGGCTGCAGAGGCGGGCGCGGACATCGTCACTGTGTGCGCGGCTGCAGACAACGCGACGATAAGGGAGGCGGTGAAGGCGGGCAGAAGATATGGGGCGAAGGTGAGCGCCGACCTCATCGGCGTCGCCAACCCCGCAAAGCGAGCGAAGGAATGCGAGGCGCTCGGCGTGTCGATCATCGAGGTGCATACGGGCATAGATCAGCAGATGAGAGGGATGACGCCTTTTGGCACACTGCGGAAAGTCCTCGGGGCGGTCTCGGTTCCCGTGGCAGTTGCGGGTGGGCTCAATGCCGAGAGCGCGCGCGAGGCCGCCGCGCTGGGCGCGGGGATAGTGATTGTTGGGGGAAGCATAACAAAGGCGGCCGATGTGGCGGAGGCTGCCAAAGCGGTTAAGGAGGCAATTGCCGGCGCGCGGGCGCGCCAACGTTTTTAAGCTCATTTTTCCATAAACTCTACGTCGGCTTTCTGGAGTTGTGGGGATGAAAATCGAGGGAAGGACATACCACTGCCGGGATAACATCGACACCGACGTGATCATACCCGCTAAATACCTGGCCGAGACCGATCCGGCTGCACTGGCAGCGCACGCCATGGAAGGGCTTGACCCTGACTTCAACAAAAAACCTCACGACATCATCGTGGCGGGCAAGAACTTCGGCAGCGGCAGCTCGCGCGAGCACGCGCCCATCGCGCTGAAAGCGGCGGGCGTGAAGTGCATCGTGGCAAAAAGCTTCGCCCGCATTTTCTACCGCAACGCCATAAACATAGGGTTGCCCGTGGTCATCTGCAAGGATGCTGGAAAAATCGGCGACCGGGCAACCATCCACCTCGACACAGGCGAGATCATCCTGCCCGGGGAGATACTGCACTTTCCTCCCTATAGCGAGGTTGTCCGCGAGATCCTTTTTGACGGCGGCCTCATCCCGCACCTAAAGAAAAAACTCGGGAAGAAGTGAGAGCATGGGCGCAACCATAACCGAAAAAATATTCTCCTCAGCTGTCGGCAGGAGCGTCAGCGCCGGCGAGATCGTGACCGCAAAGGTAGATTATGCCATGGTGAATGACGTGACTGGCCCGCTGGCCGTCAGCAAATTCAACGAGCTTGGAGTGAAAATATGGGATCCGAGCAGGGTCGTCATCGTGCTGTCGCACTTCGTGCCGGCGAAAGACATCTTGTCTGCCAACAACTGCAAGTTACTCAGGGAATTCGCGCGCAGGCACGGCATAGCAAACTTCTTTGAGGAAGGGCGAGGCATCGAGCACGAGCTACTGCCCCAGGAGGGCATAGCGCGGCCCGGGCTAATCATCGTCGGCGCGGACTCGCACACCTGCACTTACGGCGCGCTGGGATGCTTCGCCACCGGCATCGGCTCAACCGAGATGGCTGCCGTGTGGGCCACGGGCGAGCTGTGGTTCCGCGTGCCCGAAACCATCCGCTTCAACGTCACGGGCAAGCTGAAGAAGCATGTCTATGGCAAGGACATCATCCTGACGGCCATCGGCCTGATCGGTGTTGATGGCGCGCTGTACAAGGCAATGGAATGGGGCGGCGATGTCATCAAGGAGCTGAGCATAAGCGAGAGGCTGACCATCACAAACATGGCTGTGGAGGCGGGCGCTAAGAATGGTATCATCGAGCCCGATTACAAGACATTGCAGTATGTGAAGGAGCGCACCGATGCGCCTTACAAAGTTTTCCGCAGCGATCCGAATGCCACCTATGAGGATATCATCACGCTTGAGGGGGATAAGCTCGAGCCTGTTGTGGCAGCGCCCTTCCTGCCCAGCAATGTCAAGCCGGTCAGCGAGGTAGCTCACGTTGAAGTCGACCAGGTGCTCATTGGCTCTTGCACAAATGGCAGGTATGAAGACTTGAAAATAGCCGCGCAGATTCTGAAGGGGAAAAAGGTTGCCAAGGGGGTCCGCTGCCTGGTGCTGCCTGCTAGCGAAAAGGTTTTTGAGCAGGCGATGAGGGACGGGCTCATCCAGATTCTGGCCGAGGCGGGCTGTGTTATCGGCCCTTCGACCTGCGGGCCTTGCCTGGGAGGCCACATGGGCGTGCTGGCCGAGGGCGAGGTATGCGTGAGCACAACAAACCGTAACTTCGTCGGGAGGATGGGGCATCCGAAAAGCAAAGTATATCTGGCTAGCCCAGCGACAGCGGCAGCCACCGCAGTAAAAGGCAGGATAACCGACCCGCGGAACATTTAGCCCTGTTTCAAGGCCTCAGAAGTTGGAGGCGTTTGATTTCTTTCACCCTAGGCCCTTATAGGCCAGCAGGCTTGCCAGGAACGTGCGAATGTGGCGCTTTTTGCCCTCGCTTTCCATAGCTCGATTTCCAGGAAGATGTTCGCATCAACCAAGTGCATGCCGCGCCCCCTTGTCAGCGACGGGATCGGCTGGGATTCGACCGCATGCTCTGCGACAAGAGCTTGCTTGCTCCAGGTGGAAGACCTTAGGGTAGTAATACCTTGTATCCAGGTGTAACTTTAAATACCAGAAAGTGCATAGTATAACGCTTATTCTGAGAGTGGGAGTTTGAGCCAAATACAGGCAAGAGTAGATCCCAAAAGCATAGCGTGCGCGAGACGCGCCTTGGAGACGATAGTGGAGAGAGGGTGCGATCCAAAGGAGTTCAACCGCATCCTCGAAAAAATCACACGGGGACACAAGCTTGAAGACAGCGAGGAAAAACTCCTCGAAGTGTTTTTGGGCGCTTACAGCGCCTGCAAGCTTGTGGGGCCCGAGCCGCTCGCGGAGACGCTCATTCCCATAGATAAAGAAACCGAAATGGCTGTCATCGCAAAAATAATCAAACTCGAAGAGAGCAGGGATCGAAAAACCGATACAAACGAGGATAGACTTCTGGAGGAAAAAACCGCGCGCAAGCAACTCCTACTGAGTACCTCGCTGGCCGCGATTTACGAACAGCTCGGCGGAGGGCTTTTTGAGAAAGTGGTCGAAACAACCACGATAGCGGTTAAGGTAGGTGGCGGGCTCAGTCGGGTATGGGGGGCCGCCTCGAGGGTGCTGCATGTGATTGCGGCGCAGACTGAGCAGACGCTACAGTCTGCAGGAAATGCTGGTGGCAGGCTGACCAGTGATGCTGTTGCGTTGGTGGGCAGGAGAGGGAGCGCGCTGGCAGAAGCTGCGGTGAGGTGGGGTTCTGCGGCAGTTTGCAGCGCAGCAGCCATGCTTGATGCTGCTAAAGATAGGTTTGGCATGAAAGACGTGCTGTACATCGTGCCGCAGGCGAACGGGCAGGAGCTGCCCATCGAGCGCGCGCTTAATGGCGGGAAGAAGAGGAGTATCGACGCCGCCGTAAGGAAGACGCTCATCGAGCTCAATACAAAAAGAGGAAAGGAGCTCGTCGAATCCGCCGAATACAGGTATTTTGTCAAGAAAGCCGAGGAAGGAGGGGAGCATGCAGAGGCGCTCATAGATTCGCTGGCGAGAATCAGGCGCAACAAGGAGCTTTGCGAGATTGCTACCATCCTTATTCAGGCAATGCGCTCCTTCGGAGGTCGCGAGGTTAGGGAACGCGGGTGGGAAGCGCTTCAGAGAAAAGAGGTAGCGCTCGCGGCCTAGAGCCCGCTTTCTTCCTCGAGAGTCTCGAATCTCACAAATTGCTTAGTCACGATAACCACTTTGAGCCTAATCCCACAGTTCGGGCAGGTTATGACATCGCCCGGCTTCGGGTCGGCGAGCTCGAGCGGCTGTCCGCACTCAGCGCAGCGTGCTTGAGGGGGCATGGCTTACCTTCGCCCAATGGATTGATAAACCTTGTGTATTTTCTCGGCCACGATATCCCAGGAGAATAGCCGTTCAGCCCTTCTCCGCGCAGCTCTCGCCATTTTCCTGCGAAGGGCGGGCGCTGCCAGCAAGCGCGCCATGGCAGCGTAGAGGGCATCCGCGTCCCGCGCCCTGACGAGCAGCCCGCACTCGCGGGTGACGAGCTCCGGGTTGCCTCCTATGTTCGTTGCCACTATGGGCTTGCCGCTTGCCAGCGCCTCGAGCAGCACAACGGCGCACGGCTCCCACACTGAAGGCAGCACAAAAAGGTCTGCCGCGGCATACCACTCGGGCAGCTCATCTTCAGGAATGCCTGTGGTTATCACGAAATCTCTGTCCACCCCTAACCTGGTGGCCTGCGCGAGTAGCTCTTCCTTCAGTGGCCCTTTTCCGATGACAACGAGTTTTGCACCCGTGAAGTCGCGCTTGGTGAGCGCGAACGCGTCGATCAGATAGGGAAGGCCTTTCTGGCGGACAAGGCGCGCGTTGCAGAGAATGAGGGGAGCATCTGTTGGAATGCCGAGCTTTTTCCTGACCCTTTCCCCGCTCACGCGTGGATTGAATCGCTGCGTGTCCACGCCGTTGGTTATCACAATGCATTTTTCCCACAGGCGAGGGGGAACGGTGACCCTCTTTGTGTATTCGCTGACGCAGATGATCTTGTCTGCAAGCTCCATTATCCGCCGCCCATAGGCAAGATCGAAAAGCAGCCCGAAAAAATCGGTCGGGAAGTCGATGCCCTCGGGCCTTGCGTTGTGCAGTGTGAGGATCAACGCCTTCCCCCGCAGCTTTGCTGCCAGCAGCACGCCCGGCCCGTACCAGAAGCGGTTATGGATGTGGAAAATGTCTGCGTCTTGCCTAAGCACGTCGATGCATTGGAAAGGCATGATGGAGAAGGGCGGGGGCAGGAAGGAGAGGGGGAACGGAAAGCTGGGGATGTAGAGGGTGGGATTGACTCTCTTTACCTTTATCCCTTCGATCACCTCGCTGGTGGCTGTTGCGGGCAGGCGCGAGGTGAGCACCGTGATGTCGTAGCCCTTTTTGATGAGCCGCCGGCTGATTTCAAAGACATGCTTTTCAGCCCCGCCGTGGTAGGGCAGGAACAACGGGTCGAGGTGACAAATTTTCATTTTACACACCGAACTTTTCGCCTATCTTCGGCGCGACAGCATCGAATCCCTTCTCTCTCAGCTCGGCAGCGAACTCGTCGCAGTGGTCACCGTGCATGCAGAAAATCTTCTGAGGCCCAGCGGCCTCGATGAATTCGAGCAGGTCTGCCCTGCCAGCGTGCGCGCTGAGGTCGAAGTACTCCACCGCGTTGCGGATCTCCCTGTCCTCGCCATCCACCCTCACTATGCCCTTATTCAGCAACAGCCAGCCATTTGTGTTTTCCACGGAAAAGCCAGTGAATATGACGCGCGAGCGCTCGTTGAGGCGCAGGAGATAGCCGAGTGCGGGCCCCCCTTCGAGCATGCCGGCGGGCGAGATTATCACGCTGGGCTCTTCGATAAGCCTTCGCCTCAGTTTCGGGTGGCTTACAAACTCGGCGTTGGAAAGCGCTTTCCTAAGCGTCCGGTAGTCCTTAACGAAAGAGGGATAGGCGAGGATGAGCTCGCTCGCCTCCTTGGCCATGCCATCGATATACACGGGCAGGGATGGGTCGCACTCGAAAAGAAGCTGGCACACTTCCTGGCTTCTTCCCACCGCAAAGCAGGGCAACAGCGCGGTGCCCCCATCCTCAAGCGTATCCCGTATCTCGGCGCACAGCTCGGCCTCGGTGTGCTTTCTATCCGGATGGTCCCTGTCCGAGTAAGTGCTTTCGATGACGAGAATATCAACATCGCGTATCAGCTTAGCCCCTTTATGGAGGTGGGTTTCACCGAGCTTGAAATCGCCGGTATACACAATGCGCTTGCCGTCCGCCTCCACCTCAACGATGGCCGCGCCCGGGATGTGGCCCGCATCGTGAAAAGTTACTATTGTATTGTGGGAGATCGCGTGGGGCTTCTCGTAGTTCATGAGGACAAAGGACTCCATGGCGCGCCTGAAGGCTCTTGGGGAGTAGGGCACGCGAAAGCCTCGCAACTCCTGTACCTTTATGGCATCCTTTATCAGCAGGCCGGCCAGAGCCTCGGTGGGGGCCGTGGCGAGCACGGGCGGAGCCTGATGCTCAAATATCATTGGTAGGAAACCCACATGGTCAAGATGGGCGTGAGTGGGGATGACGGCGTTCAACCTCGCAGTGAAGAGCAGCGGGTATTCGGTCGCGCCGTGTATCTTTATTCCGTAATCGAGCAGAAGACGCGCATCGCTCGTCTCGAGGAGCACACCGCTTCTGCCAACCTCGCCGGCGCCGCCGAGGAAAGTGAATTTCATGCAGTAAATTGGGCTGCGAAACACTTAAAGGTTTATTAAGGGCTGGGAACAAAAAACCTATAGTGACCAATTGCATCGAGAAAACCGGAAAAAAAGCCAGCCAGAAAGCAGTAACTAAACGCAGCGATTTGGAAACTCTCATCAAGAAGTTGGATAGCAAAGACTGGAGCGAAAGGGAGAAAGCGCTGGATGAGTTGGCCGAACTCAATTACAGGCAAAAAGATAGGAAGCGAGCGCAGGAGGCGTTGCTCAAACATCTATCTGAGCCGGACGAGGATGTAAGATATGCTCTGTACAATGCGATTGGGGAAGTGTGCGATGAAGAGGCATTGCCTACTCTGGAAGAACATCGCAAAATTGTTAGTTTCAATAAGGGCGACCCGACAGTACAAACATTGATAGAGGCCATCACGAAGATTAGGAAAAGAACTGGCGCAAAAGAGAAAAGACAGAGTTATGGCGAAGGAAAACTGGCCAAATGGATTGAGCTTGGGAAACTGCTCAGCAGTTTCTTTGAAAATGGCTTGCGCTCACCATATGATGGCGCGTACGCGTATTTGGGTATTAAGGCCAAGCAGGATGTTGGCGCCATTGAAAACATTGACAGCATAGCAAGATTACTCCCCTTTGATCACAGGGAACTTGGCGTGGATGTTTTTGGGGCGATAAATAGAGCGTATAGGGAGCGCGCGGGCGCGCTGGAGGAGGTTGCGGAAAAAGCCGCTGCGGATGGGTATTTTTTCCATGTTGAAATTGCAAGCAAAGTCGGTCAGCTCTATTATCTGTTCGGGGAGGTGGCCGAGAGCGAAGATATCAACGGGCATGTGGCGAAGATCCTCAAAAATGTGAGAACAAATATTGATTCAAGTGGGCTGACCATTTTCAACCCGAATAGGGGAAGGGGCGAGGCAGTCGTATTTCCGGGCGTGCACCAAAAGTATGTCAGCGCGGCAGAGCTTTTCAAACAGGGCAAGATGGCGTTTTTAAAAGAGTTCGGGCTGCCCTTCTTTTCCACCAGGGATAAGACTTTTTCTGACATCGTCTACAAAAACAATGTTAGCACAGCAAAGCAGAAGAGCAGGGAGCTTGCAGCTCATTTAGATGAGGACGTTGCAGAATTAATTTTCATGTTCGGGAGGCTGTTCGCGCTGGACAGCAAAGAAAATGTGGAGGAGAGGGTGCTGAAGAGCTTTTTGGTTCACGAGCTTGACCATTGCCAGAGGTACAAGTTTGCGCACGAAAGGGCAGCGACTTTTGCAAACTCCGACCTCTCCGATGCGCATGCCTATCTCGCAGAGCTCGCCTACGGGCCGGCGCCCTTCCTCAGGCTTGCAACGATGCTCAGCTTTTCCCTCACATTCAGGAAAACCGGTAGGGCGAGCGAGTACGGGCCGGGTTTTGATTTGAAATACGCTTCTGCAGAGCGGGCAGTTCGAGCGTTGGTTGGAGAAGTTGACAGAGACCCCATGGAGTACGTCTGGTCGCTGGACGAGCAGAAGCTGAGGGACGATGCCAGGAGAGCACTTGACGCAGAATGCAATGAGATATTTGGCGTGCCGAACAGCGCCGCTGTGGATGAGAGCGCTTACGCGCAGGCGCTGAAGATGAAAGTTGTTTCACAGAGAGATTAGCCCGTACGCCATAAAAAACAAGTTGACCCTTCTGGCTTTCGGCATATTTAAAGGTAAGCTTTAAAATGCGGGCGAAGAAAGAAGCGCGTGGAAGAGCTCACATTTCTCGACCTTGCGGTACTACAGAGAATTGACAGCGAGAGCGTCGTCGAAAAGTTCGGTCAGAAGATAAACTCCTCCTTCTTCGATGCGGCGAACATTCTGGGCAACCTCAAGCTCAAAGGATACATCACCATCGAGAGCTCGCTCGGCTTCTCGCCCATCAAACTTACCGAAGCGGGCAAGGAGGTGCTGCGCCTCGCGGATGAGAAAAACGATGGCGTGGTGGGCCCGCTGGATGCCGCAATCCTCAACACCGTTGGGGGTGGCAGAAGAGATGCTGGGAGGCTGGCCACAGAACTGAATGTGAGATCCAGCGACCTCGCCTTTCATCTCCACAAGCTCGTCAAAATGGGGCTCGTGGACTACACCATCCGGAACGGCAAGGTTGAGCTCATGCTTACCGAACAGGGGTTCAACAAGACCGGGCTCGCCGAAGCGCACGCCAAGGCCTTGCGCGAGGTCGCCGCGAGAGGCGAGCAGAGCGAGGCCGAATTTCTCGTTGGGGAGAGCAAGGCCGAGACAGAGGCGCCCGCAAGGGAGGCATCCCCCGCTGAGCGCCATGTGACGATTACCCCTGCGATGAGGATGTGGGCGAAGTTCGAGTGGTACGCTCAGAGGTATCTTCTCTATGTGATCGCCGCGCTCGTGCTCGTGGCCATCCTCCTCCTCATCTTCATCGCCGGGACAAGCGCGGGCGTGTAGGCATGGACTTTTTGGAAAGCATGCGACTGCTTGAGAAATACGGGCTGCGCTTTGCGCCCGCGCGGCTAGCGAGCAGCAGGGAGGAAGCCGTAGCAGCTGCTGAAGAGATTGGTTTTCCCGTCGTGCTCAAAGTCGTCTCGCCAGAAATCATCCATAAAACTGAGAGGGGATGCGTGCTTGTCAATCTGCAGGATGTTGGGCATGTTGCAAGCGGTTATGATATAGTGGTGCGGAATGCCGGCAACGCACGCATGGAGGGCGTGCTCGTGCAGAAGATGGTTGCCGAAGGCGTGGAGCTCATCGTAGGGGGAAAGGCCGACCCGCAGTTCGGCCCTCTCATTCTTTTCGGCATTGGCGGCATATTTGTCGAGATCCTGCGGGATGTCTCGGTGCGGGTCTGCCCCATAACGCCGGAAGATGCCGAAGAGATGATTCGGGAAATAAAGGGCTTTCCAATACTCTCGGGCGCGCGTGGAAGAAAGCCCGTCGACCTGCGCGCGCTCGCCGACCTCCTCGTGAGAACGAGCAGGTTGCTGTATGAAAACCAGAACATAAAGGAGCTTGACTTCAACCCGGTCATCGCCCATCCAGAAGGCTATGAGATCGTTGATGTGAGGATGGTGACGCAGTGAGCTACAATCTCGAGGCAGTCATTGCGCCGAAAAGCGTGGCCGTGGTCGGAGCGTCGCGCGACCCGGCTAAGATAGGCCACACCATACTCAGGAATTTTGTTGATGGGGGCTTTGCGGGCAAGGTGTTTCCAGTCAACCCAAAGGCGGATGAACTGCTGGGCCTGCGGTGCTATGCAAGCGTCGGCGAGATAGAGGAAAAAGTTGATTGCGCGGTTATAGCGGTTCCAGCCCAGGCCGTCCCTGGCGTGCTGCGGGAGTGCGGCGAGAAGGGGGTGGGGGGCGCCATAGTCATCAGCGGAGGCTTTTCCGAAATAGGAAATACAAAAGGGGAAGAGGAGATCGCATCGATCGCGAAAGAATACGGGCTGGCGGTCATCGGCCCGAATTGCCTTGGCGTGCTCAATCCGGCCACCAGATTTGACTGCATTTTCCTGCCGCTGTTCAAGATGGGTCGCCCGCCTGTCGGAGACATCGGCTTCATGAGCCAGAGCGGGGCGGTAGGGAGCTGCATTGTAGACCTGGCTGCGCACTATCACATCGGCATAAGCAAGTTCATCTCGTACGGCAACGCCGCCGTGATCGATGAGGCTGACCTGTTGCGCTATTTCGCCGAGGACCCCCAAACGCGCATCATCGTGGCATACATCGAGGGGGTAAGAAGGGGAAAGGAATTTTTTGCCGCCCTCAAAGAAGTGGCCAAGCAAAAGCCCACCATTTTTCTAAAGGCAGGCGTGAGCAGGCGGGGTGCCGAAGCCACGCTCTCCCACACGGGCTCGCTGGCGGGCAGCGCCGAGGCCTATAGGGCTGTCTTCAGGCAGGCCAAAGCCATCGAAGCACACACGCTTATGGAGCTGTTTTACTTCGCCAAGGTGTTCGATCAGCCTTTTCCAAAGGGAAGGAGAGTGGGCGTGATAACAAACGGCGGGGGGTATGCCGTGCTCGCAGCCGATGCTATTGAGGAGTTTCACCTGGAGCTTGCCGAGCTGAGCGAGGCAACAAAGAATGCGCTCAGGCCCCATCTGCCTCCCTATGTGAATTTGAAAAATCCGCTCGACCTGGCTGGGGATGCCGACGCCGAGCGCTACCGCGTGGCTATCGAGGCGTTCATGGCGGACGATAACATCGATATCCTCGTGATAACCGTTCTCTTCCAAACAGTTTCCATAGACTCGCGCGTCGTAAATGTTATCACAAAAGCCGCGGATGAGCGGAAGAAGCCCATCATCGTCGTGTCTACGGGCGGGGAGTACACCGAGCTGCATCGGCGCATTCTGGAGAGCTACCACATCCCGACCTACCACTCGCCCACCGCGGCCATGAAGGCCGCAGAAAAACTAGCCGATTTTGCAGAGCTTAAGAGAAAGCTGGGTGGGTCATCGCCCAAGGAAACGTTTGAGCGCAGCTTCTGAGTCCGTGGCGAGCAGGTCTAAGAGGTCTAAAATATCTTGGGGGTTGTTCGCCTCTATGCCCGCCTCCTTGAGCCTTGCCCTGAGTATCTCCAACCCCATTTCTTTCACTGAAAGCTTTTTCTGCCTTAGCTCGCGCAGTTGCGCGATCTGATCGCTCAGCGACATCGAGGTCAACTCCGACTCTATTTCCAGATATGCTTTCCCCTCAAAACTTTTCTCGATTGATCTGAAATCAAGATTGGTCGGCTCAATGCCCTTGGCGAGCGTGCCACTTACGTGAATTTTCACTATCGGTTTCTCGGCTTTCGCAACGAGCGCTTCGGCAGCTTTTTTCACTGCAGTGATGACATCATTGACACTCGCATCCTTCACCTCAACCTCTTCATAGAAAAATGGCCGAGTGGGAATAGGAACGAACTCCTCCTTCTTTGTTTGAGTATCAAACAGGTAGAAGCCTTTTTGGCAAGTCTCCTCCTTCTTCATCTGCGTGACCACCGTGCTTCCGGGCAGAAGGAGCTTTTTGCCATACACCTCCATCACTCCGGCCCTGTGGTGGTGCCCATTTATGTACAGGTCAAAGCCCTCAGGCAGGTCTTCGATGCTCATGAAGCTTTCGCTGAATGGGAGAAGTTCCCTGAGTGATTGATGAAAGACGAACACGTTGAAGCATTTCTCAACGGGTTGGAATCCTACAGCCCTCAGGGCATCTCTGGCGTACTCTTCGGGAACGCCACCAAGCCCATGCACGGCAACTCTTTCCCCCTCCTTCTCAAAGATCGCTTTGCCCGCATGCACTTTGACCAGCAGGCCCGCCGCTTCCAAAATTTCCACGGGATTCACCAGACCTCTCGCCCTTCTCTCATGCGTTCCGTGGATTGCTACCACTGGCGGGCCCGCGCCATCCACGCGTTTTGCCCCGGCCTTTACCGCGCCTTTGCGGAATAGCCTTATAGCGTTCGTCAGCGCTTCGTTGCTCGGAGTTCTCGAATCAAAGATGTCGCCCGCTATGATGATCAGGTCGGCAAGCTCAAGCGCTCTGGAAAAGGCCGCGCTGGCCTGTGCGAGCGCGTCCTCCTCGAATCTCTCATAACCCAGGTGGAAGTCGCTGAGTATGGCCAATTTCAGAGCACCACCTCCCTCGCACTCGCCACGGCTTCCTTTGCTGCTTTTTCAACCTTTATTCTTTTCTCCCATGCCAGCACGAGCTTTTCATCAAAAGGGGGGACCGGCTCGGGCTCGCCCTCAATCCTCAATCCGATTTTGCTGGCCATCTCATCCACTTCCTCTTTCAGAAAAAGCAATGGCCTATGGATGGGAAAGGCAGAGGCGCTGTCTATGCTTGCGATGGCCCTGAGCGCGTTGTCGTCGAGCCTCGTTCTCTCGCCCGATACTATGCCACTCGCGCGCTTCTTTCTGGCAATCTCTGATGCGACCCTCGCGAGAAACCTGCCGAGCGCGACCCTCTTTTCCCCAGCGCTCAAGCCTTCGAGGCTGGGAGCATCTACCACGAGCATGCTCATTTTCTTTCCCACATGCCAGGCACGCAGCACCTTTGCCACCTCGGTTGCCTCGGCCTCGCTCTGCTCGCCCTCCCTTGCATGCACCGCGTGCATCGCGCACCCCCTCCTCATTATCATCCAGGCCGCAAGCGCGCTCTCGCTGCCCTTGAGGAGGGCTACCATGCTTCCCTGCGAGCCAAGCGGAAGGCCCCTCGCGCCATCAAAAAACTTTTTTGCCATAAAAGCCCGTTCGCCTCGCACCTCAATGAACAGCTCGTTGTCAGGCTTCTCCAAATCAACGCGCAAGCCCGTGGCATCGACAATCGCCTTGCCGACAACTCTTGCGACATCCTCGCTCGTGAAAGGGTGCTCGCCCGTCCTTTTCGCTCTCACAGCAAAAGAGCCGCGCCATCCTCTCGCAGCCCGCACGCCAGCTTCCGCCATAGCATCCAAGTCCGCGGGGATCTCAGCGCAGAGCGCGATGCTCGCCAGCCCAAAAACGCGCTGTAGCCTGCGCGCCGCCTCCTCTTCATTCTCGCAGGCAATGCGCAGCACCCCGCCCTCTTTCTCAACCCTCACGCCCTGCATGCCGGCCAAAGCGGCCTTCACCCTCTCCGTCAGCATGCGCTCAAGGCGCAGGCGGACTTCTTTGCTTTTCAGCAATGGCTCGGAATACTTAGCGAGAAGCATGCAACCACGAGGAGATTTCTCCACAAATCTTTAAATAGAGGAATCGGCAACAAAAGAATATGGCCGGCCTTTGGAAGCCTATCTTCCTGCTCCTTATTTTGCTCACCAGTCTGATTCATGGGGCTTCCGATGTTAGCGTCTCGCGCGCGATAAGCCCGGCTTGCGGCCAAGTCGTTGATGTGATTACTCATGCATCAAAAACGCTCTGCAGAACGCGCGTTCAGTTCGCGATAACAAACACGCGCGACACCGCCATAACAACTCTCACGCTCAACCAGAGTCTTCCCGCATCATACGCCGGCTCGCAGGCCAGCCTCCCGCCGATTTGCACTATGGCCGACCTCCTGGTTTCCTGCACGCTTTCAAACATCGGGGCGGGCGCGAGCGAGCGGCTCGCCTTTGAGCTTGGCAGCTGGGCGAACATCTCCGAGAGTGAATGGCCTGCGCCAGCCGTGTCTGCCCGGCCGATCCTCGCGCGGCTGAAGGCTCCTGCCGAGGCCGAGCTGGGTGGGGATGTTGTGCTCGAGCTGCGCGCGGTTGACGGCACGCCGCTCGGGGGGGTACGCATTGAGGTGCAAGGTCCCGAGAGCACCTTCACGTTGGTTACCAACGCTGCGGGCTTGGCGAGCTTCAGGGCCTCCGGCGAGGGATTGTATGCCTATGTTGTGAAGGATGAGGATATTTCCTTCTCGGGACAGCTTGCCACAAAGGTCATCATCCCACACGCACCTTTTGTGGTGACTGCTGCGTTGAGGAAGGACCTTCCGCCCGAGGCGAACAAGATAGTGGATCTGCTCCCGCTCTTCCTCGCCTTCGCCCTACTTGTGCTCGTGGCACTCGTATGGGGATTTTATTTCTATGCAACAAGGCCGAGGGAGGAGCCCGTGCTTCCTCCGCAACCTCCTCTCCCAAAGCCCGGCACCGAGCCTTCGCCCAGGCTTTCCTCCGAGCCCGTCCAAACGGAATTTGAGAAAGCGAAGGATGCCGCCGAAGCCACGCCCTCGGCCGAGCCAAAGCCCGAAACCCAAACCACCAAGGAGGAGGATGAAGAGGAGAAAAAGCCTCCGGAGAAGAGGCTTCCAAGCGTTTTCAGGCCCGAGAAACGGATTTCCAGAAAGCCCTCGGGCAAGGTGGGCAGGCCGAGAAAGAAGTAGGCTAACTGTCCCGCTTTTTTCCCCACGCTATTTTATCCCAGATTCTCTCATGCAAGTAATAGCCTATGCTCGTGTAGGTGTTGCTGGCGAGCATGAACCACGCCGCAATCTCGAGCCTTCCGGTGAGCAGATACACGACCGCAAAATCGAGTATGAGAATCGCGAGCCTATACGTAATCGTCTTGACCAGCGACCGAAGCCAATGTTCTTTGAAGTGATGCCGCGCGTTTTGCTTCATCAAATCACCAAGGGAGGGGGTTGCGGAGGAGCCTCAAACTGGGGGAACCGCAGGTTCCCGCGGTTCGGAAGACAAAGGGGGGAGGTATCCCCCCTTCGTCCTGGACCTTCCCTAGACAAAGGGGGGAAGTGTCCCCCCTTCGTCCTGGACCTTCCCCCCTCTTTTGGATTAAGGCATTAATGAAAAGGGTTGCTGGAGGTATCGGAACCGCGCTGGTGGTTCCGATTCGGAACCAACGATATGACGAGGAGCGAGTCTCGCGCAAATAAAAAGGGAGGTAATAGGAACCGTAATAAAAAGGGAGGTAATAGGAACCGTAGGTTCCTATTAGGAACCGTAGGTTCCTATTGCGAGGAAGCCGTCGGTTGGTTCTGATTTGGATAGCCCCGATCGGATTCGAACCGATGTCCCGAGGTCCAGAGCCTCGTATCCTTGACCACTAGACGACGGGGCTTCGGTTATTATGAGCACTATTTGTATATAATTTTCTGTGCATCAGCGCGCGAAACTTACCATGGAACTTTTTTCAACCCCAACTTATTGGCCAGCCAGTTCGCGCCAACGTGAAGAACGTAGGTCAGGATGACGAGGAAAACGAGGCCTTCGAGCGTGAGTGCGATGGGTGGGTTTGGCTTTGCGAGGACAGGAAATGCCAGAGCGAGGGCCACAAACAGAAAGAGCAGCTGGTCCATGAACAGAGAGGGCTGGCCCCTGCGCATCCCCATCCTTCTTTTGATGAACGAGCCGAGCAGATCGCCGAGAAGCGCGCCGCCCGCAAGCAGGGGCGCGAGGGTGAAGTAGTCGGCGTTCGCCTTATAGGCGGCCACCACAAAGCCAGCGGCTGTTCCGAGCATGAAGCCTGCCACGAGGCCCCTCCAAGTCTTGCCATCCCCGAAGAGCCTGCGCCCGTCCCACAGCTTGATGCCGAAATCGACGGGCATGCCGCCCCCAAAGATGACTGGTGTGGAGTTCGCAAAGTAGGCTGGGAGTATGAATACGAATAGCTCGAGAAAATATGCCAGGTCAGCCATGCTTTTAATATATTTGCAAACATTAAAATGCGTTTGAGTTGGGAAAATGGGGAAAGCAAACGCGATTGTCCTATCGCTCTTCCTGCTTGTCGCAGTGGTTATCGCGCTCGTGCTCATAACGGTTGTTGGCTTTGCCATCTACAATGCTCTCTTTCCCCCCGCCTGCGTTGGGGTGCTTCCCATCCGAGGCGTCATCACAACGACGAGCGAAGAGGCCGACTTGCTCTCTCCGGCAACGATAGGCTCTGACGATGTGCTGGAGCTGCTCAAAGAAGCAGAGAGAAGGGATGACATCAAGTCCCTGCTCGTTGTCGTAGATTCTCCCGGGGGGAGCGTTGTGGCGAGCAGGGAAATTTACGAGGGTATCCGAGATTTCAAGAAGCCGGTGGTGGCGTTCTTTCACGAGATCGCCACAAGCGGTGCTTACTATGCGGTGGTGGGCGCGGATGAGATCGTCAGCGACCCCGACGCCATCACGGGAAGTATCGGCGCGCGGGCGACCTTTGCCGATTTGTCGGGCCTGTTCGGAAAAATCGGCTATAATGTGACCATCATAAAAAGCGGGGAGCTAAAGGATATCGGCGAGCCCAGCAGGCCAATGACGGAAAAGGAAAAGCGTCTTGTGCAGGATATCATCAACGAGGTTTTCGAGGAGTTCAGGGATGCTGTGTGGGAGAGCAGAAGCGGTAGGCCGGGTTTCAACCAGTCCAACTTCGAAACGCTCCTGGATGCGCGCATCCTGACAGGCAGGCAGGCGCTGCGCTATGGGCTGGTGGACGCGGTGGGCTCGAGGAAGGATGCGCTGGCGAGGGCAGCCTCGCTGGGGAACATCACGGGCAAGCCGAACGAGTGCCTGCTGGAAAAGAAGAAGGAGTGGTGGGAGAGAGTGCTCGAGAGGGCTGCGGCGAGCATAGGGCGTGCGGTTGCACAGATGTTGGCACAAAATTCAAGAGTCGGGCTTTCCTATTAATTTTTATACGCGCGCCTCCAAAAGAAATACGTGGGAAGGGCTGAAAAGCTCCAGTGGTTTGTGCTTGGCTTTTTGGTTGGGGTAGCCTCTGTCATCACCCTGCTCGTCATAACCTCTTTCTTCGCGCCCCCGCCCTTTCTTGCCGGCCTGCTTTCTCTTTACAGAACAAGCCTCGAGTTGGGGGCCGATACCTACAGGCAGGGCGAGGCGATTCGCGTGATGGGCACGACGAGGTGCGCGCCAGAAGCTCAGATTTTTGTCGATGGAAGGCTGGCCGCAAATGTGAGCGTTCAGAATGGCGATTTCGCTGCCTTCGTCCCCAGCGGGGACCTTGAGCCTGGGCTGCACAACATCTCGCTTGTTGCCGGCCCCTGCACGCGCGCGCTCACCGTCAGAATACTCGGCACGCCGTGCACAAGGGACGGCGAGACGCTCCCCTGTCGGCTTCCAAACGGCTGTGAGGGCATACGCGTGTGCATCGGCGGTGCTTTCACTGCGTGCTCCCCTACCGGGCGGATTTGCGAGCCGGGCACCAAACGTGGCTGCACGATCTCGGATAAATGTGGAACGGGCGAGCAAACCTGCAACGAGTGCGGAACAGGCTGGAGCGAGTGTGTGGGGCGGCACTAGTGGATTTAAATATCCTGCCCGCCATTTAGGGGCGATGCGCGAAAAGGGCTTTGTGTTTACCGTGGATGCGTTCATCGCGCTCCTCCTCGTCTTATTAACTGTGCTCGCGCTCATCACACTGCTAAGCTTTCCGAGGCTCTTCTTCGGGCAGTATGAGCAGACATACGACCTGGCCAGGGACTCGCTCAACGCGCTCGCCGTGCTGAAAATGGATGAGATCTGGGGCACGGGTGGAGTGTGGGAGAGGCTCGATCCAAGGGACAAGAACAACACAGTGCTGGAAGAGCTGGCGAGGCTGACCGCCATCGGAGATTCCGCAAGCGCGCAATTCATTCTCAGGAGCGTGCTCGACCCAGTCATTCCCCCGCAATACAATTACAAGTTCGAGTACTATGATGCGAACAGCGGCGTATGGCGCTCTATCAGTGGCAGGCCCCCTTATGAGGGTGCTCCGGTTCAGAGGATGCAGGCGGTGGCCTCGCGCGTGATGACCACATATGCGGTGTACGATGAGCCCGGCCAGTCGCCTTTCGCCTATACTTCTGGCGCCTATGTGGGCTCGTGTCAGCCTGCCGAGGGTGAGGTGGGAGCAGTGCCGTGCGAGGCGAGAAACTACAGCGGCTTTGCGGCGGGCACGCTCGCCGGCCCGAGCAGTGTTAGATTGGTGGTGTGGGTATGAGGTGCAGGAGGGGTTTCTTTTTCACCCTTCTAATCGCTGTTGTGCTGGCCTTTATGCTCGTTTCGCTCGCGCTGTGGGGGGCAGTCGTCAGGGCGCGGGAGGAGAAAGTGCCGGCCAAGTTCCGGCTCGAGGCCATGCTTTCCACGGCGGATGCGGCCAGCGAGCAGGAGATGGCCCGCCTCGTCTCCCTGCTCGGCTACCGGGCACTGCGCGCGCTCGCGCTCGATGTGATTGCCACAGGGGACTTTGCCCGTCAGAACGAGGCTGGCAAAGAGCTGTGCAGCGTGCTTATTAATGGAACACGCCTCAGCGGCAAGCGCATTTTCAACGAAAGCCTGAGCGCATGGGGCGATGCCATGGCGAACGCAAGCAGGGCGCTCGGGTTTGAATGGAAGCTGACAGTGCGGCTTGATAAGTGCAGCGCCAAGCAGGCCGATTCACCGTGGGATATAAACCTGGACATCACGGACATCGGGATAGAGCTCTCGTCCGAGGAAATGAATTTGAGCAAAACCATTAAACTCTCGGCGCGCATCCCCATTGTGGGACTCGAGGACCCATTGATTTCTGTGAAGGATGCCGAGCTCCGCGGCGTGCCATACTCCGAGGCAAACATCAGGCAGGTATTCCGCTCCCCCTTCTCCATCGAGGAGGTCAGGCCAAAAAACATTGCGAACGGAACGAGGGGAAAATCGTGGGTGTATGGCATAACGACGGACGACTCTTTCAGCGATGCCTACAAGAACGACAGGTACATTCTCGTCATCGAGGACACAACGGGCATCTGCACGAACGGCGACTGCTCGCAGCTGAACAGGTATGGCGGGGTGCTGCTGCTCGCGCCCGGGCCGGGATACCGGCGCACGGGCGCAACCGCCACGAGGACATGCAGCGGGACAGGCTGCTCAAACACCTGCACTTTCGCTGAGGTCAGGGAGAGCGAGCCATGCCTGGACTGCCTGAGCTACTACGAGCTGGAAAGCCAGACGAACGCCTCGTGCTGCTCCTGTAGCACGCCTTCCGGAGGGGTGGCATTCAACGAGGTGGAGGTGCCTTTCCTGCACACGAACGCGCTCACCAAAGCAGAGTTGAACATCACTCCCACGAGCCCGGTCGGACTGCCCGTGCTCATCAACTCGCCTTTCTCGAACAACAGGGATTACTCGAGGGAGGCGCGCAAGCCCGAGGTGTGGGACATCGAAAGGCTGCGCGACCTTGTGGTATGCGGCCACTACATCAATGTGACGAGGGGGCATGGTCCGAATTTCCTGAGCAGGCTCGAGGGGAGGGCGCATGCCAACGACCAATTCGGCATAGAGAGCTTTGTCATCGGGATGTGGGCGAGCGAAGGGCGCTCGAAAGTCGACCATGTGTACTACACGAGCAGCGCGCCCGCGAGGCCGGTCAAGGGCATGCCGGGCTGCAAAAACCCGGACATGTGCGCAGGCGCTTCCACCATTGGTAGATTCGCCATAGATGCGCAGCACGCCTCTCCCAACTTTTACAACATTCCCTCCTCGCTGCTGTGCCCGCTGCCGCCCGCGAGGTGTGAGTGAGAGCATGAGAGGCCAATCCGCGCTTGAGATGTTTGTTATGGTTGCGTTCTTCGCAGCGTTCCTCATCCCGTTTGTGCTGTTGTTTTTCACGAGCGCGAACGTGGCGAGCGAGGATGTGGCCATCGCGCAGGCGCAGAAAGCGGCCGAACAGATCGCCGATACGGCCGATGAAGTTTATTTCGCCGGGGAGGGCGCGAAGGCGACCATCAGTGTTTTCTTTCCGCCTGGCCTCGCCCAAATAGTGATAGGCGGGCAGAGCGGCCATGAGGTCGCGCTCGTGCTCCACACTGCGGCAGGCAGAAGCGATGCGGTTGCGGTGAGCGCCGCCAACATCACAACGAGAACAGACTGGAGCACGCGCTTGGGGAGCGGCGTGAGAAGGCTCAACTTCACGCGCGTGAATGGAAATGTTTCGGTGGATGCATATGAGTAGGGCGCAGGCTGCTCTCGAATTCGTTTCCTACTTCGCGCTGTTCATGCTCGTGTTCGTGGCGGGCGTGGCCTACATCACGAGCACCGAGGTGCGCGAGATAAAGCAGCGGGAGGACTCGCTCGCCAGAGAGCTTGCCTTTGGCATGGCGAGCGAGATACACTTCGCCGCGCGCGCGGGTGGCGGGTATGAGCGGACGGTGGTCATCCCAAAGCGCATCGGGGAGAGCGAGTATGCCGTATATATAAAAGGGGGATTCCTCACGCTCAACTGGAGCAGGGGGGAGGAGGTGCGCGAGGTGGTGGCCCCGCTCTCCACCTCCAGCGTCTCCACACAAACGCTCGCCATCATAGATGATTATATAGTTGTGAATGCATCGAAAGGCTACGTGAGGCTGGCCACCAGGACGATTTCGACAGGGGATGTTGTGTATGTTGACCAGTAGAGGGCAGTTTTTCTCGTACGATGCCGTCATCGGCGGGGTGATTTTCGTCGTGGCCTTCGCCCTTCTCGCCACTTATTGGTGGGGGGTGAGCTCGACGCTCAATCCGGAGAGGGAGGACCTGTTGCGCGAGGCGCTCAGGATAAGCGATTTTCTGCTGACCGAGGGCAACCCGCCATATTGGCACACCCTGGCGCGCGAGAAGGTGGCGCTCGTGGGATTTGCCGATTCGGCGAAGAACGCCACGCTGTCCGAGCCCAAGCTCGCCAGATTCAGGGAACTGAGCGAAAATGACTACACCTATGCAAAGGAATACCTGCTGCGCACGCCCTACCATTTCAACATAACGCTCGAGAGGAGCGGCCTGCCGCTGGCCTGCGGCGGAGCTCCCTGCACGATGGGAAACGGGCCGGCGGCGGGCGCGCGCAACCAGGTTGTCGTGACGCGTGTGGTAAAGTACGGTAGCGGGCTTGCGGACTTGAAAATCATATTGTGGGTTTGACTCAGGCGGCCTGCCTCGCCCTCGGTGGCCGGGCCACCACGCTTGGGGGAAGGCGAATGGGGGGCCTCTTGGCTATCAGCTCCCTGTTGCGACCATCCTTTCTTATCCGCGCCACATATCTGACAAAGGATGGGATTTCCATCAGGAACTTGGCCTGCTCCTCCTGCGTGGCGCGCACACTCTGCATCAGTTTCCTGAAACTCTCGTTCTTCACATCGCGTGAGGCGTGCGCCACGCGCACGAGGTGGGGGGTAGGGATGCGCAGGAGCCGTTTTCCGAGGTCGCCCGCTCCTCGGACCACAGCGCTGAACACGCGGTCGAACGCACGCACGAGGTTGAAGGCCATCACACCACGTTAGGGTTTGGTGGCAACATCTTTAAATACTCTAACAGAGGTAAAACACTGCTTGTTTTAAGGTGGTGCGATGGAAGAGGGCATCTCGCCCGCGAAAAACGAGTGGAGGAACTATCAGGAAATCAAAAAATTTATTGAGGCTGACGAGCGCTATGCGCCGCTCGCGCGTCTTGCCGCGCTCTATGTCTATACATGCGCGCACAAGGGTGTGAGGACTGGCATGGATGCCTACATCCAGGAGCTTGCCCTCAGGGAGGGTAACATCTCTACCAAAGATGCGCTCCTCCTTCAGAACGCGCTTGATGTCATCGATGTGTATGGAAAGATATGCCTCGAGCTGAACGAGAAAGTGAGACAGCACTGGCTGGGCTGGCATTCCAGAGAGGAAGAGGGGAAAACCGAACTCGGCACAGCGGTGGCCAAGTATCTCATGGAGACTGGCTCCTTTTCCTTCTCCGATCTCGTGGCCCACATGGAGCGGCACTACAGCGAGAAAAAACTGCTCAGGTATGTGGGCCCCATCCCCATCTACAAAGATGTGCTGATGTTCACCAGGGAAGCCATCCAGAAAAAGCTCGAGAGCTACATCGCCATGGGCATGGTGCTGCCAGCCAACCCGCAGCCACAGGTAACTGCTGAGAAGGGAAAGGAGAGAAAAAAGGAAACGCCAGCTCTTGATATGAACGGCCGGTTCGTCTCGCTCCCCTATGCTTACTCAATTTTCTATTGGCAGTGGGACCCGACCGTGCTCAACTTGAGGATGGAGGATGAGCTGAAGGAGATGGAGCGCGTCATGCAGGAGATCATCGGTTGCCAGATGGGCAACCTCCAGGCCACAAAAGTGTTGCGCCTGATATTCAAAGATTGCGAGAGCGATTGGTCGCGCGTGCTGTCCAACTTCG
Source organism: Candidatus Micrarchaeia archaeon (assembly GCA_038890815.1). Lineage (GTDB taxonomy): Archaea > Micrarchaeota > Micrarchaeia > Burarchaeales > JACRGF01 > JAWAFC01. The sequence goes on from JAWAFC010000001.1 coordinate 36,684, forward strand.
CGAAAATCATCGCGCTTTACTATAAGCAGATGAACCAGCCCGCCCCACCCTTCATACAGACTGCGGGCGATGGGGTAGTCATCCGGCTGGAGACAACCAAGCCGCCCGTGCAGACGAGACGGTGAATCCTGTCAAAAGCTTGCAAGCGTCTTCCCGCCACCTTTTGTGACAAGTACGGTTTCCTCAAACCTCGCGCCGAACTTCTTCCCATACACGGCCGGCTCCAGCGCGACGACGTTTCCGGCCTCAAGCACCGCCCGCGAGCCCTTCCGCAGGCTCGGGTGCTCATGCACCTCAAGGCCAACGCCATGGCCGATGGAATGGGGCATGTGGGGCAGGCCGGCCTGTTCAAAAAGTTCGGTGGCGAGCGTGGCGACCTTGCCGGCTGGAGTGCCCGGCCTGAGATATTTCATAAGCTCGCGGTTTATCTCTCTCAGCTTCTCGTATGTTTCCCTCTCCTCTCTGCATTTCCCGGAGAAAAAGCACCGCGTCAGGTCGCTGCAGTAGCCCTGCCACCGCGCGCCCAAATCAACGAGCAGAATTTCGCCGCGCTTCCACCGTCTGCGCGTCGGCGGCGAGTGAGGGAAACGAGCGTTTGGCCCGCTCTGTATGATGGGGAAGAAGGCGCTGTGGGCTCCCTGCTCGAGCATGGCGATCTCGGCCTCGCGCGCCATTTCCTCCTCGGTTTTTCCTACTCTGAAGCGTACCGATTCAAACACAGTCCTCGTGATGGCGCACGCGCGCTGTATGAGAGAGAGCTCTTCCCCGTCTTTCCTAGCTCTCAGCTCGAGCAGCTCCCTGGAGCAATCGTGAAGTCGCTTGCGCATGCGCAGCAGCTTGGAGTATGTGGAGGCGGGCAAACAGCGCTTGTTCAGCGAAACGCTGCGGCATCCCCTCAGCTCCTCTGCCAGCTTTTTCCAAACCTCACTGCCCTTTGCCCTCTCCACCCTCCCACTGAATTTTTCTTTCGCGTATTCATAGTTCATCGGCGATGTGAGCAGAACCTGCTCGCCGTCCCTGCGCACGATGAGAAAGGAGGAGTCGATATCAAATCTCAGGAAATAGTACATGTTGGGATCGGACATGCGCGCGGCGTCCCCATTGTGAAGAAGCAGCGCGTGGGCTTTTGATGCCGCGAAAAAACGCTTCAGGCGCGCATCCATGCGCTCTCATCTCGCGGCGCAGTTAAATAGTTTTCCAGCTCGCGCAGGCAGGCATCCTTCACCCTTTCATACCGCCCGAAGAGCTTTTCCTTCCCCCTCGTCATCTCTTCCGCCAATCTACCTTCCACGAAATCGGTGAAGCGCTCGAGGTAATATAGCCCCAGGTTGAGCGCGAAAAGTGGCGCTTTTGCCTGGAGGCGGGCTGGCAGCGTGCCATCGTGGTGATGGCTGAGATAAGTGCGGAGAAAGGCGCGCTTTTCCGCCCTGCTCATCCCCCGCCTCAGATCCCATAATTGGAATGCGTCTGAGCAAAAGGCCCACACATCAAATGCGGCATCGCCGAAACGAGGCGACTGCCAGTCGATGAGGATGAGCTTTTTGCCTTGAATGAAATTGGATGGAACCGGGTCGGTGTGCAGTAGCGAGGGAGAGTAAGGCGGGGAGGAGGTTTGCGGCAGGCACTGCAGGAGATGTTTGAACCGCAGCAGATCGCCGTGCTCGGGCATCTTTTTGTCCAACCGATTGATGCGCGCCCGAATCTGAGCGCGGAGAGCTTGGATGGAATCATTGCGCCTTGCCACAAAGCGCGTGCTTTCGGATGGCTTTATCGCATGGAGGCGTCCGAGCAGACGGGCCGCCAGGCGGAGAAAACGGCCGCGCAGCCGTCCGGTTTTCCCCTCGACAAACTCATATACGAGGAGGTGCCTGCCGAGCGCCGCAGAAAAAAGAACGGGCTTGGGCGCAATGCCCAACGGCTCAAGAAAGCCGAGCGTTCGCCACTCCACCCAGCCCGAGTTGCCATAGAATGCTGCAGGAATGCGCGGTAGGTATAGTTTGGCAACATACCGCTTGCCACATGCCTCCACAAGATAGGAATCGTTCCAGATACCGCCAGGAAGCACGGCAATGCTGTCAATGGAGCCAAGCCTATGAGAAAGAAACTGCCTGAGTGCGCCCTTCATGCTCTCGCTTCGGTGAGGTTGATTCCCACTATCTTCGAGCCTTCCTTTGTCATGGTAACGCCGAGCGCCACATCCGCAGAAGCCAGAATGGTGTCATTGTGCGTGACCACAATGAACTGGGTGTTCTTGGCCAGTTCGCGCAGCAGGTCTGCGAGCTTCTTTGAGTTAACCTTATCCAGCGCGGCCTCCACCTCATCGAGTATGTAAAATGGTGCGGGCTTGTACATGTGGATGGCGAAAACGAAAAGCAGGGCGAGCAGCGATTTCTCGCCACCGCTCATGGCCTCAATGTGCCTCTCCCGTCCTCCCTCATAACGCACCTTTATCATGAGGCCGGAGTTGAAGGGATCATCCGGTGCCTCCAGCGCGAGCGTGCCCTCACCTTTGAATATGTAGCTGAAAAGCTTTCTGAAATTCTCGGCAATCACGCGGAAGGTTTCCCGGAATATGGCAAGCTTCTTGCTCTCAAGCTCATCGATCATAAGGAGAACTGCGCTTTTTTCCTCAGCCAGTTTCTCAACCTTCATACGCAGCTCCTCAAGGTCCTTCTTTTTTTCCTCATAAACTTCGGGCGCGCGCAGGTTGATCGCTCCCAGCGCTTCGAGCTCACGCTCGAGCGCGCTCACCTGTGCTTGGAGCTCTTCCTTCTTTCCCTCAATCACCTCAAAATGGCCGAAGGCCGAGAACTCGGCCTTCAGGTCGGCCAGCTTCTGCTCGAGCACGGCCCTGTTGGTCTCATTGTGCGCCTTCTCTTCCCTGAGCTTCTCGAGCCGCGCGCTCACCGCGCCGTGGCTGCGCGCCAGCTCTTCCAGCTCCCTCTGCACCTCCTCCCTCTGCTTGAACAGCGCCTGCAGGGTATCGCTTGCGGCCGCGAGCGCCAGTTCCTTCTGCCTGATGATGCCCTCTCTATGCTCCAGGGAAGCCTCGCATTCCTTTATGCGGGCTTCGCAGGCCTCCAGCTCCTCCCGCGCACGCGCGATATCCTTCTCCAGCGCGGCCTTCCTCTGGCTCAGCAACTCGATTTCGTTTTTCCTGCCCCCAAGCCTAGCCTCGAGCGCCGCATACTTCTCCTTAAGCTGGGCCACGCGCTCACCTAGCTCAAGCAACGCCTGCCCCGAGGCTGCGCGCTCGAGCGAGGCCAGTGAGGCCTTCGCTTTGGCCCGTTTTTCCTCTATTTCCTCCACCTCGCGCGCCTTCTGGTCTATCTTCACCGACAGTTCCCTCGCCCTTTCCTCCTGCTCGTTCTCCTCTGCAGACAGGTTATGGACGAGCTCGGCGAGCTTTCGTCTCCTCTCGTCAGCAGCCTCCCAACTCTTCACTTCTATCTCAAGCGACTTCGCCCTCACTTCCGCCTCAGCGCGCGCCTTTCTCCTCTTATTCATCTCCTCGCGAATGCTGGTGATCTCAGCAAACAGCCTGTCCTTTTCGGCCTTGAGGCGCTCTATCTCCTTTTCGAGAGCGCTGGCCTGTAGCCTTTCCCTGAGCGCAAGCCTGCTCTTGAAGAAACCTCCCGTTATGATGCTTGAGGGCTCGATGACATCGCCATCGGGCGTCACCATGCGCGCCCGACCTATCCCAACTTTCTTGGCATGCTCCAAATCTTTGACGAGCAGGGTGTCGCCGAAAACATACTGCATGGCAGGAAGATGCTTCGGCTCGAACTGTATGAAGTCAAGCAAGGGGCGCGCGCCCTCTCGGGCCTCGGCCTTCGCCGAGAACTTTCTGTCGAGCGGAATGAAAGTGCATCTGCCCACCTTTCTTTGCTTGAGGAGCCTGATGACCTCGCCCGCGACATCAACGCTGTCCACAACGATGTAATTGAGGCGCGCGCCCGCAGCCGCCTCAACGGCGACCGCGATGTCCGGGGAAAACGAGCACAGCTCACCGACAGTGCCGTGAATGCCCGGGATGGCGCGCTTATCGCGCAGCGAGCGAACGAAATCTATGGCATCAGCGACCGGCTCCCTGCCGGCCGCTGCTCGGGCAACCGCCCACTTTTCTCTGACAGCCAACAACTCCTTTTCCAACTCCACGAGGCGCGCGTTCAACTCCTTTTCCCTCGCGAACAGCTCATCCAGCTCCCTGGTGAGCCTGGCGACTTCATCGAGCGCCTCTCGCGCCTTTTCCTTCAGCTCGGCAGTTTTCCCCCCGCCCTCGCCGAGCTCGGCCTGAATGCGCGCGCGCTCGCGCGCCGCGCTCTCTTTGGCCTGCAGCGCTTTGTCCTTCTCAAGCTCAAGAGCTCTGAGTGAGTCTTTGGCCGCCTCGAGCGCTTGGGTGAGGAGCTCCACCTCGGTTCTTGCCGATTCGAGCGCGCGCGTGCCAGCGCCGGCCTCCCCCTCCAGGCGAGCCCGCTCAGCCTCCAGGTTGGCCAGCTCGCTGGACAGCGCCGCGAGCTCGGCGCTCCAGGCGCGCACATCCTCGTTGAAGGCGCCGAGTTTCATCTCCACCATGTTGGCCTCCTCAGCAAATTCCTTGAGCTTAGCCCGCAGCCTGCCCGCCTCGGCTTGTCTGTTTTTCTTCTCGCTCTCTTCAAGCGCCTGGGCGCGCTTGAGCTCCTCTACCTCGCGTAGCGCCTTCTCGGTGCCACCGAGCTCATTGATGCGCGCGACGATGGCGTCGCGCTTGCCCTCGCTGTCCCGTATCCTAGCCCTGAGCGTGGCCTCTTCACCCTCCATTTTCTCCAGCTCGGCCGCAAGCGCAACGTACTTTTCAACAGCACGCGCGTGGTCCCTCTCTGCCTTCTGCAGTTCCATATAAAGCAGTGAGCCCTTAAGCTGTTGCAGCCTGCCTTTCATTTCCAGGTACTTGAGCGCGGCATCGCGCTCCTTCTCGAGCTCGGCCAGCATGCCCTCCCGTTCCTTGAGGATGAGCGTGGCATCGCTGATTTTCCTCTCCACTGCATCGAGCTCCCGTAGCGCTTCCTTCTTTTTTTCCTCGTATTCCCCTATGCCAGCCACGTGGTCTATGATCTCCCGCCTTTCTTTGGGTGACATCTGAATGATGCGCTCCACTTCGCCCTGCGCGATAACGTTGTGCGCGCTCGCCTCCACCCCGTACGGCCGCAGCGCGTCCAGCACGAGCGTGCGGGTGGCTTTCTTCCCGTTCAGCCTGTAGGCGGTCTTTCCGTCCGCCCGGATCGCGCGTTTGATCTCATAGCTTGCCTCACCATCGAGCTGCAGGTAAATCTCAGCCTTGTCCGCGCCAGTCGTTATGAGGTCGGAAACCTTTCTCGCGCGGATGGCCTTCAGGGAATTCTCGCCGAGCGCGAAGCGGATGGCGTCACAGATGTTGCTTTTGCCCGAGCCGTTGGGCCCGGCCATGCACACGAAACCTTTGCAGAGTGGGATATCGGCGTAGCGAAAGGATTTGAAGTTTCGAAACTTTATGCGCGAGATGAACATCTGCCGGTCGCCCAAAATACGCTCGCCGAAGGTATATAAAAATATGGTGGAGAATCAGCCCGGCTCGACCACTGTGGTTATCCTGCCGCTGATCACATGCGGCGTGCCATCCTCGCAGTCGCGCGTGGCCACCGCGCAGTTCCTGTAGGCGAGCGAAACGCGCGCGCGCACAAGCGAGCCCACGGTGGGCGCGGCGGCGTTCTCAAGTATCAAGAAGGAGAACTCGGCGACATCGCCCGGCTTTAGCACTCCGGTGGGCAGGCGGTTTCCATTCACGAGAACATCGCACCGCGGCGAGCTCGCGCCCGAACAGAGCGTGGAGGAGTAGACCTGTCTGCCCGGAACGCCCACATCCTCGGTCGTCAGGTTGGCCTCATCGATAATGATGGCAAAGCCCAGCCCGTTCACTGTGGTGAAGGTGAGGTTGTAGCCGCCCGTTGGGATCTGCTTGAGGATGAAGGAGGGGCAGACGAAGCTGGGCTGGAAGACGCATTCCTGCGGCATGTACCTCGAAGGCCGGAAGAGGCCCATGGAATAGAGTGTGGTGAGCACAGCTAGCAGGATGAGCAGCGCCCAGCCGTAGGTGATGAGGTATTCCATGGCAGACTGCCCCTTTCCGAAGCGCCTTGCCATCTTTTTACCTCGCTGGCTTACTTTGGGAGATGCGTATTTAAAGGCTATCTTAGAAATGTGTTCGGCGACTAAATGGACGCGCTGCTCGGCAAGACGCTCTCATCCATCCCCATCTATTCCGACCCATTCGGTCTTCCATCGGGCGCCATCGACATCTGCGAGAAGGGGCTGGCAGTGAGAGGAAAGGAATCCTTAAAAATCCCGCTCGGGTATGCGAGGGGGCTGAGGATTTTGAGGAGGCTGCAGCTAGGAAAAGTGGAGGCGCAACTCGTGGCATTCGATGTGCTCGGCGACCGTCACGTGTTGGAGTTCGTGCTGTCCGAACAGCACTTTTTCGAGCTTGAGAAGGCTTGCGACAGGAAGTGATGCTATGGTGGAAATCAGAGAACAAAAGCCTGTGGTGTTTGATTACGAGGAGCCGCTGAGCAAGGTGGCGGCAGAGCTCGCCAAGATAGGCACATGCGTCATCATCACAAAGGACGGAAAATATGAGGGGATAATTGACGACAGATGCATAACGAGAATGCCCCCAGACCCATCGAAAGCCAAAGCTGGCACATATGCTGTTCCGGCGCCCGCGATAGAGAGGGGGACCAGCCTGCTGGAGATCTGCAGGCTGTTCTATGACTCTCCTTTCAAGGCCCTGCCGGTCATCGAGAAGGAAAAGCCATCGGCAGTGGTGGGAAGGGCCGAGGTGCTCCTGGCATTGGCAAAGGAGAACCTCCTTCCCAAGGGAAAGGTGGCCGATTTCATGAGCGCTCCGGCCGCCACCATCCCGGAAAGCGCCTCTATCGCCGCTGCGAGAGCGAGGCTCAGGGAGAAAAATGTGAAGAGGCTCATTGTGGTGGATGAGAGCGGGCGGTTTTCGGGAGTGATAGGCACCTACGAGCTCAGCACTGCGCTCGCCAAACCAAAGGACAGACCCCCTCTCGCCAGAGAGAGGCTGGGGCTCAGCGAGCAGCCCGTGAGCTCGCTCAAAAGGGAACCGGTCGATACCATTGCGCCCGACGCCAGCCTGGCCGATGCCGCGCTGCTCATGGCCGACAAAAACGTCTCAACGCTCGTCGTGCTCGGCGAGGATGAGAGGCCGCTCGGGCTTATCTCCGCCAAAGACATTTTCGGAAATATACTGGTGGTCGAGGAGCCGCGGACCGAGCTCAGCGGGTTTGATGCCGAGGATAGGGAGAGCATGAGCGTGCTACGCGCCTACCTGGATAGGTTCTTGGCCAAGTATGGGAAGGCATACACCATTCAGAAGGTGCGCATCACGGCGAAAAAACAGCGCAAGAAAGGTGCCAGGCATCTCTACTCGCTGACGGGCAGCGTACAGACCGCCAAGGAGAGAGTGAATGCCAGCATTCAGGGCTGGGATCTGAAGCTGATCTTCCACACCCTGCTCGACGAGCTCGCAAAGCTGCTTGAGCGTGCAGCTCGGCCCACGCGCAGGCGAGCCGGGCTCAAGGCGGCAAGGGCGGGGCTCTGAGCGCCCTCAGCAGGAAATAGATTACCCAGCTCCATTGAAGCAGAAGCTGAATGACGCTCACCAGTATGAGCGGTGGGATGGCCAACAGGCGCAGACGCGGATATCTCACCCATACGATGTAGGCGAGCCCTGCCGCGGGCGAAATGAGCGACCACAGGAGAAGCACTACTACGTCAATGTCTGTGAGGAATGAATGGGCCTCCTTTGCCACTGTTCTGGCTTCCTGAAGGGCGAGCTCGCTGATCTCCCGCGTCACATCCTCCAGCTCATAGGCAAGGCGCCTTCTCTTCCTCTCGAGAGCCGCGAGCCTTGAAAGTGGCGTGTTCTCACCTCATGCAGGCTCTATGCGCGCGTGCGCGCCCTCGGGTGAACGTTCCGAAACAACAGATATTTTATATGTGCCGGGCAGGCGGATCCTTTCCAGGTTTGAGCTTGTTATGTTCGCTCTCGTCGTTTTGACTATTTCCGTCTTCCCCCCTACGACGCTCAGGCGTATGACTATCTCGCGGCCCTCTGCCCGAATTTCCTCCACGTTGGCGGGGGTGCTCACATAGATGCTCAGGTTACTGCCCTCCCCGCTCGCTACCACGACATCGACGGCCTCGGAGAGCGCGAGCGCCATCCTCTCTGCCTGATTCACATTCACCTGGTCAGCGAACGTTTGCGCCTGCCCGTAGATTCCGAGAATGAACGGGATGAGCAGCACGACGATGATGCCGATGACGACGAGCACCTCAACGCTCACCTGTGCCTTCATGCACAGAGCTATGCAATACGCGTTATTAATATTATTGGTAAAATTAGTGCGTGCAAAAACGGGCATTCGAGACATCGCTGACAGAGCTTGAGCGGGTGTGCGCGCGCGTGCTCCCGAAGATAAAGCCCACGAGAAGCGAGGAGTTCGCCGAGCGCCTGCTCGCGGATAGGATAATGGCGCGGCTCAAGGCGGTCATCCCTCGCGATGTGGAGATCGCGCTCGCGGGCAGCATCGCCAAGGGAACAAACCTACGGGGCGACAGGGATTTCGATGTGTTCATCCTATTTCCGAAAACGTATTCTCGGAAGCAGCTCGCCACGCTGGGCCTCAAATGGGCCAAGCAGGCTGTCGCGCCCCATCCCTGGACAATAGGCTACGCCGAGCATCCTTACCTGCGCGCGAACCTCGAAGCGTGCGATGTCGACATCGTTCCGAGCTACAAGATAGAGGAGATCGGCGAGAAGGCCACGAGCGTGGACAGAAGCCAGCTCCACACGAGATGGGTTAAGGCGAAGCTCACCGAGAAGCAATGCGATGAGGTGCGGCTGCTCAAGGCTTTCCTCAAGGGCATTGGCGTTTACGGCGCAGAGCTTAAAGTTGAGGGATTCTCCGGCTATCTGTGCGAGCTGCTCATCGCGCATTACGGCACTTTCGCAGAGGTGATAAGGGCCGCGAGCGAGTGGCGGAGGCCGGTCATCGATGTGGAAAAGCACTATGACGAGCGCGCGCTGGGCCAGAGGTTTTCCACACCGATGATCGCCGTCGATCCCGTGGACAGGAATAGGAACGTCGCCGCAGTTGTCAGCGAGAGCTCGCTCGCCCGATTCATCTACGCAGCCAGGCAGTTCCTCAAGAAGCCCAGCGAGAGGTTCTTTTTCCCAATAAAAAAGGAAATCTCCTTCGCCCGCATGAGAAAGGCACTCGCCAAGAGAAAGCACATCCTCGTTTTGCTTTTCCGCGCTCCATCCGTGGTGCCCGATGTGTTGTGGCCGCAGCTCAGGAAAGCCGCGCATGCCGTCTCGAGGCATCTCGAGATAGCCGGCTTCCGCCTCATCGGCAACGGCTGGTGGAGCGACGAGAAAAAATGGTGCGTTTTGCTGTTTGAGCTCGAAGTGCCAGAGCTGTCTCCGGTGAGGAAAGTCATGGGCCCCAGCGTTTGGCACGCGCGCGACCTGGATGCTTTCATGGCGACCCATGCCCGCGCGCTCGGCGGACCGTTCATCGAGGGAATGAGGGTGGTCGCGATAGAGAGAAGACGGCACTGGAGCGCGGCTTCTCTCCTCAAAGAAATTGCGGCGCACCCAGAAAAATACGCCATGCCCTCTCACCTGCGCGACTCGCTGGCCAAGGGCTTCAAGCTGCTCGATGGAAGGCAGGCCCTGAAGCACGAGGCATGCGTGCGGGCGCTCTCAGAGTATCTGAACAGGGGAATGTGAATGATAACAGAGGAGATCCTGCGTAAGGTCGCTGAGATAGCCAGGCTGCGCCTCTCACAGGCCGAGCTGGCTTCGTTCAGGAAAGAGCTTGAGGAGATTCTCGCGCATTTCTCAAAAATACAGAAGATGGGGGAGGGCGAGGCCGAGCACTATGGGAGAAGGCTTGCCAATAGCCTCAGGGAGGATAGGGCGGAGTGCTGGGCGGGGGGCGAGGATATCCTTGCTAACTTCAATAGGCGAGAGGGCAGGCTTCTGGTTGCGCCCAAATCGCTGGAGTGAGAGCGTGGGTGTATTTGAGATCGCCCGAGAAGTCAAGGACGGCAGAATGCTGGCGGAAGAACGTACGGCAAGCTTCCTCGAAGCAATCCGCAAGCGAGATGGTCGCATTCGTGCCTTCGTCGATGTATTCGAGAAAGAGGCGTTGGCAAGAGCGAGGGAAATCGACGCCAAGGCGAGAAGGGGCGAGAAGCTGGGTAGGCTTGCCGGCGTGGTCTTCTCCATCAAGAGCAACCTGTGCCTGAAAGGCAAGAGGGCCACATGCAGCTCTAGGATGCTTGAGAAATACATTGCTCCCTATACGGCTACCGCAGTCCAGCGCCTTCTGGCTGAGGATGCCATCATCATCGGCTCCACGAATATGGATGAGTTTGCCTGCGGAAGCGACACAACCCACAGTGCCTTCTTTCCAACCCGAAACCCACTTGACGAAGAGAGGGTACCGGGCGGGAGCAGTGGGGGCGCGGCCGCCTCGGTGGCGGCCGGCTTCTGCGATGCCGCGCTCGGCACTGACACCGGCGGGAGCATTCGCTGCCCGGCAGCATTTTGTGGGGTGGTGGGATTCAAGCCCACCTATGGGCTTGTCTCGCGCCATGGCCTCATTGATATGGGGATGTCGCTCGACCAAATAGGCCCGCTCGCGAGGGACTCGGAAAGCGCGGCCCAGACCCTAGCCATCATTGCGGGCGAAGACCCTCACGACCCAACCACCGCAGGGGTGAAAAATGTGGAGTTCGAGCTCGCTCCGAGAAAGCTGCGCGTGGGGCTCCCGAAGCAGTTTTTTGATGGCGTGGATGCAAAAATCGTGAGAGCGATAAAGGAGGCTGCAAAAAAGCTGGAGAAAGCCGGCGCCACCCTCATCGATGTGTCCATCCCTTCTCTCGGGTATGCCATCCCCATCTATTATCTCCTCAATTTCGCCGAGTTTTCCTCCGCCATGCAGAGATATGATGGGCTGCGGTATGGCATGCCCGCCGATCCGGCCAAGCCGCTTATCGAGTCCGTCAGCGAGGTACGCGACAGGGCGTTTGGCGAGGAAGTCAAGCGCCGCATCCTGCTCGGGACTTTCATCACTATGAAGGAGTGGCACGAGGCATGGCTCGGCAAGACGCTCAAGGCGCGCGGCGCGCTCAGGAAGGAATTCGATGCCGCGCTCGCACAGTGCGATGTGCTTCTCGGGCCGGCCATGCCGGTTCTTCCCTGGAAAATCGGCGCAAAGCTCAATCCCCTCGAGATGTACCTCTCGGATATCCTCACGGTGAGCGCCAACCTGTGTGGCATCCCTGCGGGCGTCGTGCCCTGCGGTAAGATCGGCAAGCTCAGTGTTGGCGCACAGTTCCATGCGAGGGCGTTTGAGGATGAGAAGGCCCTCGTTGCCATGAAAATGCTGGAGGAGGGGCATGCCTGAGGAAGAACTGCTCATCGGCCTTGAGATTCATGTACAGCTGAAGAGCGAGGCAAAGCTCTTCTGCCCCTGCAGAGCCAGCTATCAAGGTGTGGAGGCCAACACCAACATCTGCCCAATCTGTACCGGCCAGCCCGGTGCCAAGCCCATGTCGGTAAACGAGCGCGCGCTCCGAAACCTGCTGAAGATAGCGCTCGCGCTCGGCGCGAGGGTGCTCGTCGATGAACCGATTCACATACAGAGAAAGCACTATTTCTATCCCGACCTGCCATCGGGCTATCAGAGAACCAGCAAACCCATAGCCGTTGAAGGAAGGCTGGGGGAGGTACGCATCCGCGAGCTGCACCTGGAGGAGGACCCCGGCAGGTATGAGCTGAAGAAGGGGCTGGTAGACTACAACAGATCGGGCATCCCGCTGGTTGAGATCGTCACCGAACCCGACATACGCTCTCCTGAGGCCGCGCGCGCTTTCCTCGAGGAGTTGGCCGCCATACTCGGCTACCTGGATGCCGCGAGAGAGGAGGCTGGCTCCACGCGCATCGATGCCAACATCTCGCTGGCGGGCGGGAGCCGCGTCGAGGTGAAGAACATCAATTCCTTCAAGGGCGTATTCACCGCGCTCAGCTATGAGATTCTCAGGCAGAAGGCCCTGCTCTCCAAGGGCATGGCAGTCGCGCGGGAGACGCGCCACTATGACGAGGCGCAAGGGATAACCATCGGCCTGCGGAGGAAGGAGGCCGCCGAAGACTATAGGTATTTCCCGGATCCTGACATTCCCCCGCTCATCATCCCACAGCAGCTTGTGGCCTCCCTCAGCCTGCCCGAGCTTCCGAGACAGAGGAGCGCGCGCATAGCGCAAGAATACAGAATAAGGGGGGAGGATGCATGGGTAATCGTCGCTGAAAGGGAGCTCGCCGATGTGTTCGAGTCGCTGGCAAAGAAATTCCCCCCTCAGGAGCTTGCGTTCTGGATGCGGGGCCCGCTCAAGAAACAACTGAACTGGAGGAACCTTACCTTCAGAGATTCGGGCTTGTCCGAGAAACAGGTTTCCGAGTTGCTCGAGCTCCTTTTCTCTAAAAAAATAACCGAGAAGGTGGCGGAAGAGCTCCTCATCAAACTTATTGAAAAGAAAATTTCTTCAGCAAAGACTGAAGTCGAGGCCGCAGGGCTGGCGAGAATCGACAGCGAGCGCGAGATTGCAAAAATAGTTGAGGAGGTGCTGGCAGAGCATCCAAAGGCCGTCCGGGATTATAAGGCCGGCGAGGCCCGAGCGCTCAACTTCCTCGCGGGCAAGGTTATGGCGAAGACGAGGGGGAAAGCGGACCCAGCAATTGTGAGCAGGCTGCTGAAGGAAAAATTGGGCTGAGAAAATGAAAAAGGGAAAAGTCGTTCTTGCAGGCGGAGTTTTCGATGTCCTCCATCCGGGCCATATTTTTTTTCTGGAGCAGGCGAAAAAGCTCGGTGATGTGCTCGTGGTGGTCATCGCCACGGATGCCACAGTCAGGCGCCTCAAAAAAAGGCAGCCCATCTACCCCGCAAAAGCCAGGGCGCGCATCGTGGCCTCCCTCAAGCCAGTGGATAAGGTTGTCATAGGAAGCCCGCACGACAAGTTCGCCGTAGTCCGGCGCGTCAAGCCCGACATAATAGCATTCGGCTATGACCAGCCGATGGGGGATTTTGCCTGCCTGAGGAAAGAGGGAATAAAGCTCGTGAGGATCAGGAGGCGCCTAAACGAGAGGATATTTAAGACCTCGCGGATAATTACTGAAATGAGAAAGAGGGAGCACGCGCACGTGTGAGAGCCTCCGCAAGCGCGTCCGAAACCAAATCGCTACCTTTATATATGCCTCATACCTTAATATCTGCACGCCTTTTGTTTGAGAGGTAATCTGTATGGGCCTTAGGCCTGCAAGAACGTGCAGGAGCTTGGATAAAGTGGCCTGGACTAGGTATTCGAAAAAGGTGCCCAGAAAGAGTTTTGTGAAGGCCCTCCCGCACAACGCCGTGAGCGTTTATGTCATGGGGCAGGCCAATCCTGCATATGATATGCTTTTCCGCCTCGTCGCCGAAGAGGATGTGCAGGCGAGGGACAACGCGCTGGAGAGCGCCCGGCAAGCTGCCAACAAGTACCTAGAGAAAGTGCTGCAGGGCGGGTACTTACTGCGGGTGAATGTGTTCCCGCACAACGTCATCCGTGAGAACAAGATGATTCTTGGCGCGGGCGCTGACCGCCTGCAAAAGGGCATGCGCCATGCCTACGGGCGACCCACTGACAGGGGGGCGAGGATTCACGCAGGGCAGACGGTGTTCAGCCTTCTGACCACTTCTGAAAAGTCCGATATCGCGAGGGAGGCGTTGAGGAGAGCGAAGTGCAAGCTTCCCGGAAAGTTTTCGATAATTGCCACGCCTGCGGGCGCGGCCTGAGAGCCAGTGGGAGGTGTTCGCATGACAAAGGAACCTTTCATCAGCACCGATGTGGATAAAGTGCTGAAGTTGCTTAAGGAAAAAGGTCGCATGGAAATCGGCGAGCTTGCAAAAAACGCGGGCCTCGGAATCCATGATGTTGAGAAATGGTGCCGCATGCTGGAGGAGCAGGGGCTGGTCAAGATCGAATATCACCTCACACGCACTTATGCCGTGTGGCGAGGCGAGACAAAGCTTCCCACGCTTTCCCAGGCGGTGGCGCCGCGAGAGAGGCCACAGCTGGAGGAAAAATTGGAGAGGCTCCTCGCTTCGGCGAGAGAGATCCAGCAGGAGATAAAGAGGCCGGCAGTCAAGCCAGAGGAGACCAAGCCGGAGACCAAACCGCCAGCGCCAACACCAGCACCGGTACGCGGGGCCAAGCCCAAGGAAATAGTCGAGCTGTCTGAGGCGCTCAAAGCAAAAATTTCAGAAATAAACCAAAAGGCTAGGGAAATTGAGGAGCTGAAGAACGAGCGTGAGGCTCTGCTGCACAATGCCTATCTGCCAATTGCAAAGAGGCTGGAGGCCGAGCTGGAGGCGCTCGAGGACCGCCTGCAGGCTAAGGAGACGCAGATACTGCGCCTGCGCCAGAGAGCCATCGAAATTCCCGACAAGATAAGCAACGTGGAGCTGGATGTGCTCAAGCTGAAGCAGAAGGAGGAGGAGGCGAGGAAGGCGCTCGAGGAGACCACCACCAAGATACAGCAGACCGTGAGCTTGCTGCGCGAGCTGCAGGCCGGTGTGGTAAGAAGCTCGGAAGAAGCGAGAAGGGCCATTGCCAGGGAGACGGAAACTCTCAACGACATGGAAAATGCGCTCGCCAAGCTCTCCGACATCGAGCGCGAGACGATGATGCATATAAAGGAGGCCCGGGAACGCATAGAGCAAGAGACCGCAAGGATAAAGAGCATGGAGGAAATGCTGGGAAAGCTTAAACAGAGCGAGAGCGAAACCAAAAAACGCATTGAGGAAGCGAGAGCGCGCCTGCAAAGCGAGAGCGCGCGTGTGACCGAACTGGAGAGCGCCATCACCGAACTACGCAAGATCGACGAGTGGATAAACGCTTATCAGAAGGAATACGAGAAGAAGTTCGCCGAATTCACCGCGTATGTAAAGGAGAATGAAAGCGAATTCAATGCATTGCGCGAAGCGATTGAGACAGGCTTTGTGCGGAAATACCTCAAAGAGCTCAAAGAACTCAGCGAGAGCCACGAATACGAGGTTAAGCAGGTCCTTAAGAAAGAGGAAGCGCTGAACGCCAAGGCCGAAGCCGCAAAGAAGAGTCTGGCCCAGCTGATTCAGGAAAGCAAGGAAATCAGCACACGCTTTGAGGAACTGCTCAAGCAGATGGAGAGCGGCAGGAGCGCGAGCGAGCGCCTGCGCAGACTTGAGGAAAAGCGCGAGAAGGTTGAGGAAAAGCTTTCAGAGAGCGGGAAGACGACAGCCAGCATTGAGGATGACCTGGCCGTGCTGTTTAGGGAAAAGAAAAAGTAGCTATTCAGCGGGCTTGCTGAGCTCTCTGTCAGCCTTCTGCCACACCTCACCTATCTGTCTCTGCACGGTGTTGGCCAGCTCAGTGTAGGACGCGAAATATTTGTTGGCGAACAGCGCGCCAAAAGCAGCGGGGACCAGATTGAGCGCCATTGAGACGAGACCGGCTAGCGCCCCCCAGAAGTTTTTGGCCAAAAGAGCTCTTGCGGCCTCAACCCCCTCGCTTCCGGCATGCGCCAGCCCGAGGAGCGCTGTGACCGTTCCTCCCGCGATGATCGTTTTTGCCAGCCGGCTTTCCTTGAGCGATGCGAGAAAGGCCGGAATGTCGTGCCAGAAAAGCGCATACAGCACTTCCTCGGCGGCCTTCCTGACTTCCTCCCCTTTTGGAATAAGCCGCGCCAGCCCGATGGAGATTTTCCTGAAATTTTCTTCCGACTGCAACGCAGCCTCTGCCAGCAGGCCCTTGACCTTCTCAAGCAGCATCGCACGGCCCAAACGGGCGCTGCTGGCCAACATTGCAAGAAGAATGCGCGGCGCGCTGGGCGAGCGAGTGAGGAAGAGCTTTTCGGCCGCATCCGCAGCGATGTCGTCCGCAGGCGACTTCAGGCCAGCGTAGATTTTGGCCGGGCTTTCGTTGATTGCTGGATTCATTTCCAACAGCGCCTTCACGAACTCTTTGGCTCTCGGGACATCCTCGCCTTCAATGCCGTAATAGAAAACAAGAGAAGTCGTCACGCGGTCCGCTGTGCTTCCTATAGGAAGCTTACGAATTTCATCGTATAGAGGGTGATCTCTAATTCTCATGGCAAGTTTGTTTCCTGCCACGATGTCCGGATCTATCTCAGTGGGCTTTGTTTTTTTCTTCTCCAGCCCTTCCCCCACATAGAGCTTTTTCAGAATGCGTTCAAAGTCCGCTGCATCCCTATTTGTGCCGCCGGCAAAAACGCGCGCGGCGAAGCGGATGCGGGCTGCCTCCCTTTTGGTGATTTGTTGCACGAGCAATTCTTTATGCGGTTATTGGTATTTAAAGATAGCTTTTCAGGGGGAGTGTTTGCAGGCAGCGACCTGTGGGATGATTTGATGAGGACTACAGCACCTGTTCAAAGAAAAGCTGAGCGCGATGTGAAAATCGCATTCTGAATGAACGGGGTGGGTCGCGCTCGAGGCGACCTCGGAGCGTGCGGAAGAGCGCGAGAGCGCGGCGCCGCTATAAATAAATTTACTATTT
The DNA here is from genome assembly GCA_038890815.1 of Candidatus Micrarchaeia archaeon. Lineage (GTDB taxonomy): Archaea > Micrarchaeota > Micrarchaeia > Burarchaeales > JACRGF01 > JAWAFC01. Next base: position 53,382 of record JAWAFC010000001.1, read on the forward strand.
TCAATGCACAATAGGGAAAATGAAACGCCTCGCGCTCGTGGTTGCCATCGCCATGCTACTGCTGGGATGCCCACTCCTCCCGGCCCCGCCGGCGCCCAACATCACACAGAATGCCACGCTGCCAATTATCCCGCCCGAGCCTCCTGCAAACATCACGCCCGCCACGCGCACGGTCCTCGTTTCTTATGAAGCCAACGAAACTTATGTGGAGGAGGTTGAGGTGCTCACGCGCGTGCTCGTCGGCCCGCAGAATGTGGAGGTGAAGAACCTCTCCATCGTCCGCTCGCAGAACGTCTCGAACAGCCAGGAGGAGTGTGCCGCCTCGCTCGTGCTGTCAAACCCCAACCCGTTTCATGTGTATTTCAATGCTGAGTATGATGGCGTGATGGACAGCGCGCCGCAGCACAACCTACACTTTCGGGTGAGCAACACGGTGACCGAGATGTACGCGCTAGCTGGCCGCGAGGTGGTCCTGCCATCGGGCATCTTCAAGCCCGAGCGGTATGTCGGGCCATACTCCTGTTACATCGACCTTGGCAGCGTGCGGATAACAATCCTCCCGCACGACGGCGTGCATTATGCTGAGCTCCCCAGGAAGCTCAATGTCACGAAAATGAGGACTGTGGTGCTTTACAGGAATATCACGGTTCCTGCCTAATTCTGTTTGCCAAAAATCACAAGACGTATTTTTTCCCCTTTTCCACCACCACCGTTTTCTCGTTCGCTTCTCGGAATAGGCCCTGGTTCAGCGTGTGGATGGGGAAGACTTTCTTCGGCCCTATCCTTTCAATCATCTCAAAAATCTGGCTCTTGCTGGCATGCCCGGAGGCATGCAGCTGGTGTTTCTTCAAACCGAACAGGTTGAGCCAGTTGTCGAGCACCTCATCAGAAATTTGGGAGAGGGGATCCTCCTCGAACGGCTCGCTCATGGAGTGAATGCACTCCCCGCCCACAGGGCGGATGTCGATGAGCTCGGGCAGGGCATAGAAGTCGAGCTCGACAATCAGTTTTGACTGATTCTCACGGATGAAATCCGAGGTTATGGCATGCTGGAGAAAGGGCTCCTCCCACAGCCCGGGCCTGAGCAGACGCCTGTCGTGGATGAGCAGGTTGGGATCTGAGAGGGGATCGGGCAGCCTGAGCTGTGGGTCTCGCTGAAGCGTGTGCAAGAGATGTGCCGTCTTTGTCGAGATCACGAGCTGCCTGCCCGTCGTCTTAGCCACCGTATAGAAAGTGCGGAAGCGGTCTATGTCGCGCGGGTAGCGCATGGCGAGTATGAACCGCTTGCTCTCGCGCGCCAGCCTCAGCGACTCCTCCAACACCACCTGCTCGGAGTGATTTTTTCTCTTTTCCTCGGGCTGCACGCGCGTGCCCTCAATGATGAGGGCGTCGACATCGCTCTCGCTGGCCTTTTGCAGGAACTCGCCCGTCATGTCGGCGCGCGGCCCGTGCATGCGCAGGTCGCCGGTGTAGGCTATCGTGCCCTCGCTTGTTGTCACGATGTAGCCGTATGCGCCCGGCACCGAGTGATCCACATGAAAGGGCTTGAGAGAAATCGAATCCACCCGGATTTCCTTGCCAGTCCTGAAGGTCTCGAGCTTATTTTCCTCTGAGTAAAGCTCCACGCCGGCCATGGTCTGCTGCATTGAGTCCAGGATGAGCTTTGTGCACTCGCCGAGGTAAATGGGGATTTCTGGGTGCAGGTACTCGAGGTGCGCCACGTGGTCGAAGTGCGCGTGTGTGATGAAGATGCCGTGGAACTCGGGCTCGCTGAATTTCAGTTCTGAGTGCGACAGCGCTTTTTTTGAATAAAGGCCGGGGAGGCTCGGCATGAGGCCGAGCGCGAGCAGGTCGCGCAGGCCGAACCGCTCGCGCGGCTTGAGGTAGGCCTCAGGCACGAAAAAATCATCGAGCAGCGTAAAGGACTGGCCAAAATCGAGGAAGACGCGCGTGCCTCGGTCCTCGATGAGTATTTTGTTGCCGCCTATCTCATTCACGCCACCAAAGAAGGTGAGCGAGGTCATGACGGGTAAATTATAAAAAATGACTTTAAATCATTCCCGAGAGTGTGGTTCCGATGAAGCGCACACCGTTCAACGCCATCCACCGCTCGTTGGGTGCCAAGATGGTGGAATTCGGCGGATGGGAGATGCCCGTACAGTATTCCTCCATCATAGAAGAACACAATGCCGTGAGAAAAGCAGTGGGGCTCTTCGATGTCTCGCACATGGGGGAGATTGAAGTGAAAGGGGAAAGCGCGCTCGCCTTCATTCAGCACATCATCACGAACGATGCTTCAAAACTCGCCGACGGGCAGGCGCTATACACCCCGATGTGCAACGAGCGAGGAGGTATCGTGGATGACATGCTCGTATATCGCCGGAAAGCTGGCGATTTTTTCATTGTGGTAAATGCCTCCACCACCGACAAGGACTGGGCTTGGATGAACGCGCACAATCAGCATGGGGCAGAACTGCGCAACATCAGCAGCGAGGTGGCGGAGCTCGCGCTGCAGGGGCCTAAGGCACAGGAGACTCTGCAGAAGCTCACCGATTTCAACCTCTCCTCCATCGCCTACTTCCACTTCGCCGAATTTCCTGTCGCGGGCGTGCCCTGCCTGGTATCGAGAACAGGCTACACGGGAGAAGACGGCTTTGAGATTTACTTTTCCCCCGAGCATGCCGAAAAGATGTGGCATGCGCTCATGGAGGCCGGCGCGGAGTTCGGCATAAAGCCATGCGGGCTGGGCGCGCGCGACACGCTGCGCCTTGAGGCGGGCCTCATGCTGTATGGGAACGACATAACCGATGACATCACCCCGCTCGAGGCGCCACTGGCATGGACGGTCAAGTTCGGCAAAGGGGATTTCATCGGCAGAGAGGCGCTCCTCGCAAACCCTCCAAAGCGCAAGCTGGTGGGGTTCGAGCTTCTTGAGCGCGCTGTCCCCAGGCACGGCAACGAGGTTTTCGTGAACGGGAAACAATTCGATGTGGTGACGAGCGGCACTTTCTCGCCGACGCTCGGCAAGCCAATCGGTTTCTGCTTTGTCCCCACCGAGCTTCCGCTGGGCAGCCCCATTCACATCAGGATTCGCGAGCGCCTCATCCCTGCAAGAACGACGAGCCACAGGTTTTATGTCATCGCCCACCCGAGAGCGAGGTAAGGCGCGCGAGCTAAAGCCGCAGATTTTTAAAATTGAGCGGGAGTAAAGCTTTTGATGAAATTCACCAAGGAGCATGAATGGGTGGAAATCAGAGAAGGGCTTGCCGTTGTGGGAATTACCGATTTTGCGCAAAAGGCTTTGGGCGACATCGTATCGCTCGAGCTGCCGAAGGTCGGCGCCAAGTTCAAACAGGGCGATTCCATAGCCGTTGTCGATTCCATGAAGGCGAGCAGCGATGTGTATGCGCCTGTGTCGGGCGAAGTCGTCGAGGTGAACACCGAGCTCCTCACGGCGCCACAGCTCGTCAACGAATCGCCGTACGAGAAAGGCTGGATGGTCAAGCTCAAGCCCTCCGACCTAAAAGAACTCGACAAGCTGATGGATGAGAAGGCCTATGAGGAATACACAAAGAGCGCGCCTCGGCACTGATGGTCTGCCATGAATTTCATCCCGCTAACCGAAGAGGATAAGCGCGCCATGCTTGCCGCGATAGGCGTGGCGAGCGTGGAGGAGCTCATCGAGAGGGCAGCCCTTGCCCCCCGCCTGAACAGGCCGCTCAACCTGCCACAGCCCATGAGCGAGATGGAGCTCGCAGACCACATGCAGCGCCTGAGCGAAAAGAATAGGCTGTTGCGGATTTTTCGGGGCGCTGGCGCCTACAACCATTACATTCCCTCTGTGGTCAATCACCTTTTGCTCCGGGGAGAATTCTACACCGCCTACACGCCTTACCAGCCCGAGGTGAGCCAAGGGACCCTTCAGGCCATCTATGAGTTTCAGACCCTCGTGTGTCTGCTGACGAGCATGGATGTTGCCAATGCGGGCCTGTATGAGACCGGCTCGGCGCTCGCCGAGGCCTTCTTCCTCTCGCGCTCGCAGACGGGCAGGCGCGAGGTGTTTGTCGCCAACCCGCTGAATCCAGAATACGAAAAGACGCTGAGGACGTACGCGAGATCGTGCGGCTTCAGGATTGGGAAGGGGATTTCAGAAAAAACCGCATGCGCGATTGTTCAGAATCCGAATTACTTCGGCTGCATTGAGAAGGTGGATGAATTCGCTGAGGCCGCACACGCCGCAGGCGCGCTTTTGGTTGTGGCGGTCTCGGACCCCACCTCGCTCGCACTCCTCAAGCCTCCCGGCGAGTGCGGCGCGGATATTGTGGTGGGAGACCTGCAGGCCTTTGGCAACAGCCTGAGTTTTGGGGGGCCATACGGCGCCTTCATGGCTGTGAGGAATGAGCATGTAAAAAAGATGCCCGGAAGGCTGGTGGGCATGACCGTGGATACGAGAGGCCAGAAGGGCTTTATCCTCACACTTCAGGCGAGGGAACAGCACATCAGGAGAGAGAAGGCGACCTCGAACATTTGCACAAATCATGCGCTGAATACGCTGGCCGCAACGATTTACCTTGCTCTCATGGGCAGGAGCGGCCTGCGCAGGGTCGCCGCGCTCTCCTTCAAAAGGGCGCATGAGCTCCAGCAGAAGCTTGCGCCTCTCGGTTTCGCCCTCCTCCATGATAAGCCCTTTTACAATGAGTTTGCGGTCAGCACGCCCATTTCGGCAAAGAAACTCAACAGGGCGCTTTTGAAAAAAGACATTCTCGGAGGGCTCCCGCTCGGCAGGCGAGGATGGCTGCTGTGCGCTACCGAGATGACCACGGGCGAGGATATCGAGGAGTTCGTCGCTGTGGTGGGCAAGGCGATCGCATGAGGCTCCTGTTTGAACTCAAAGGAAGAGAGACGGAATACGTGCCCGAAGCAGATGGCGTTGACTTGCCAAAGGGGCTCATGAGGGAGAGGCTTCCCCTGCCTGACCTCAGCGAGGTGGATGTCGTCCGACACTATCTCAAGCTCTCCCAGCAAAACTACGGCGTGGATTCGGGCTTCTATCCGCTCGGCTCCTGCACGATGAAATACAACCCAAAAATCAATGAGGATGCCTGCCGTCTGCCCGGCTTCGTCGCTCTCCATCCGCTCGCGCCCGAAGAAGCTGTACAGGGTGCGCTTGAGCTCATGTACGAGCTCGAGCGCTATCTCTGCGAGATCACGGGCATGGATGCCTTCTCGCTCCAGCCAGCTGCGGGCGCGCACGGCGAGCTCACCTGCTGCATGATCGCAAAAAAGCATTTCCGAAAGAAAAGGGGGAAGGTGATTCTCCCGGATAGCGCGCACGGCACAAATCCCGCCTCCGCCGCCACGTGCGGGTTCGAGGTCGTCACTGTGAAAAGCGATGCCAGAGGCGGCGTGGATATTGCTGAACTCAAACGCATTGTTGACAGCGATACTGCCATGCTTATGCTGACAAACCCGAACACGCTCGGCCTCTTTGATGAAAACATCCCGGAAATCGCGCGCATCCTGCATGATGCCGGAGCGCTGTTCTACTGCGACGGCGCGAACCTCAATGCCATGCTGGGCCTCACGCGCCCCGGCGATCAGGGGTTTGACATGATTCAAGTCAACCTCCACAAGACATTTTCCACGCCGCACGGCGGAGGCGGGCCGGGCGCGGGCCCCATCGGGGTGAAAGCGGAGCTTGAAAAATACCTGCCCGTGCCGCGCATAGTCAAACGTGGCAATCGCTTTGCCTTCGATTACAAAAGGCCAAATTCCATCGGCAAAGTACGCTCGTTCTGGGGAAATTTTGGTGTGATGGTCAGAGCGTATGCCTACATCCGCGCGCTGGGCCCGAAGCTGAAGGAGGTTGCCGAAGTCTCCATCCTCAACGCAAACTATCTGTTGCAGAAACTCAAAGACCACTATGCGCTTCCTTTTGACAGAACGCCATGCCATGAGTTCGTGCTCTCGGGAGAGAAGCAAGCCGCAAAGGGGATTCACACGATGGATATCGCCAAAAGGCTGCTCGACTACGGCTTCCACGCCCCGACGATCTATTTCCCCCTCATAGTCAAGGAAGCGCTCATGATCGAGCCTACGGAAACCGAGAGCAAGGCAACGCTCGATGCCTTTGCGGATGCGATGGTAAAAATAGCGCAGGAGGCTGAGACGAATCCTGATGTCCTCCGTAACGCGCCACACACAACGCCCGTGGGAAGGCTTGATGGCGTGCTGGCCGCGCGCCAGCCAAACCTGAGGTGGGCTGGTGAGATCAAATGAAAATGGGCAAGGCTGTTTTCAAAGCCGGCAAACTGCTCAAAGTTTTTGTCGAATTTGACGAGCTCATTCACCGTATCAAAATCACTGGCGACTTCTTCTTCTATCCCGAGGAGGCCATTGCCGAGCTGGAGAGAGCGCTTGAGGGAACGCCCGTGAACGAGGAGGAGATAAGGCGAAGGGTGGAGGCCTTTCTCCAGCGTCCGGGCATAGAGGCATATGGTTTTGACGCCGCACAGCTCACGCAGGCCATTATGGCTGCCTGCAGGTGATGATGTGAAAATCAGGCTCCTCGAAACGGGCCCGCACGATGCCTTTTGGAACATGGCGCTTGATGAGGCCATGATGGAGCAGGCGGGCGACGTGCCCTCATTGCGCCTTTATGCATGGAGTCCGCCCGCTGTGTCCATAGGCTATTTCCAAAGGCTTCACGAGGAGGTTGATGTGGCGAAGTGCAAGGAGCTTGGGATTGATGTGGTGAGGAGGATAACTGGTGGGGGGGCAGTCTTCCATGATGCAGAGCTTACCTACTCCTTCATCACGCGCAACTATCCCGCGGACATACGCGCCTCCTACCGCCTTGTATGCGATGCCATCCTCAAGGGCCTTGCCAGCATAGGCATTCATGGCCAGTTTGTGCCGCTCAATGACCTGGTTTTAAATGGGAGGAAATTCTCGGGCAATGCGCAGACAAGGAAGAGAGGTGTGCTGCTCCAGCACGGCACCATCCTGCTCAAAGTGGATGTGGAAAAGATGTTTTCGCTCCTGAAAGTTCCAGATGAGAAGATACGGGGCAAGCTCATCCAGAATGTCAAGGAGCGCGTGACCGGCCTGAATAGGGACTTTGAGGAGGTCGCCGAAGCGCTCAAGCGAGGCTTTGCCGAGCATTTCGGCGCGCAGCTCGTGCCCAGCAAGCCCACCAAAGAGGAACTTGAAAGGGCGGCTGAGCTGGCGGAGACCAAATACGCCACAGAGGAGTGGCTGAACAGGGTCTAACGGGTGAGGCCTTGCCTTTCGATGCCGTCGTGCTCGGCGGAGGGCCTGGCGGCTATGTGTGCGCCATCCGCGCCGCACAGCTCGGCGGAAAGGTCGCGCTTGTGGAAAGGGCGAAGTTGGGTGGAACCTGCACAAACACGGGGTGCATTCCCACAAAGGCCCTGCTCGCATCGGCGGAGCTCGCGGAGAAAGTAGCCGGGGCAAAAGCGCTTGGCATTAACGCCACGGCCTCCGTAGATTTTGCTGCGCTCATGCGGCGCGCAAATGCCATCGCGGCCAGCCTCTCAAAAGGCATAGAGCGCCTTCTGCAGAGCAACGATGTTGAAGTAATTCAAGGAATGGGTGTTATCAAGTCGAGAAACATCGTCGAGGCCGCCGGCAGGCAACTTCAAACAAACAACATCGTCATCGCGACCGGCTCGCTGCCCATCGAGCTGCCATTCGCAAAATTCGGTGGGAACATCCTCTCGAGCGAGACGGTATGGGGCCTGAGCGAAAGGCCGAAGTCCATCGCAATCATCGGTGGCGGCGTTGAGGGCGTTGAGTTCGCGAGCGCGTTCAGCGCGCTCGGGGTGGACACGAGCGTCATCGAGATGGCCCCGCGCATTCTTCCATGCGAGGATGCCGAGGCCTCGCAGCTTCTCCTCGGCTCACTCCAGCGCGCGGGCGTGCGTTTCGTGTTGGGAAAGAAGGTTGAGAGGATTGATGGCGAAACAATAATCGCTGGCGGGGAGAAAGTGGAGGCTGATAAGATCCTCGTGGCCGTTGGCAGAAAGCCAAACATCGACGAGGCGAGCTTGCGGGCGATTGGTGTGGCGTTCGATGTGCGGGGCATTAAAACGAACGCGCGCATGCAGACAAACATCCCAAACATCTATGCCATCGGCGATGTGGCGGGCGGGAGGCTCGCGCACGAAGCCAGCGCGCAGGGTGTAGTGGCCGCCGAGAACATCATGGGGGAGCAAACAATTTTTGACTCGACCGTGCTGCCCGCATGCATTTTCACTCGCCCGGAGCTCGCGCGCGTGGGGAAGGTTGAAGAGAAAAATGGCGTTTTGGTGGGGAGGTTCCCTTTCGCAGCGAACAGCAAGGCTGCATGCATCGGCGAGAAGACAGGTTTTGTGAAAGTTTTCATCGAAAATGGCAGGCTATGTGGCGCGCTCATCGTTGGCGCCCACGCCAGCGAGCTTATCGCAGAAGCCGCTCTGGCAATAAAACTCGGGGCAAAAGCGCAAGACATCGTTTCAACGATTCATGCACACCCCACGCTCCCCGAAGCTTTTAAAGAGGCGGTCGAGGATGCTTTAGGAAGGGCGATCCATCTTCCAGCGAAGAAAAAGCATTCCCTTTAAATACCCGGAAAAGAAAATAATTTCATGAGGGGAGAGGTCAAACAAAAAGTAGATAGAAAATTCGAAAATTTTATTAGAAAGATTAACCAAGTTTTTGACAGAATCTTCCCACCTCCCCTTCAGCCAGCCTATGCATTTGCAAACTGCCCTCCCCTTGTTGAGGTTGAAAGCCGACCTCTCACTTCGGTAATGGAATTTAGCACCGGCCCATTTCCAGATGGATTGAGCAAAAAGATTGCAAAATGGCAGGAAATTCCTCCACACAACATTTACACGGCTCAGCGGGAAGTGGCAAAACTTCGCCATGCTGATGGAGCCTGCCATGAGTATATAGCCTTTCACGCTGCCAAACTAAGTGGCAAGCCAGAAGCCATTAATCACACCTGGCAGATAATGGTAGGTGCGCTGGCAGAAGACTATATCTTCAGGCCTGGTGAGAAACTTGAGGATCTGTTTGTTAAGGCACCATCTGAGCCTTTCAAAAGTGGTAGGGAATTTGCTCAGCGCTATTTAAACCAGAAGGTCGGCCCGCTTCAAGGAATTTTTATGGGGGTTGCTAAATTATGGAGAAAATTGGTGGGTGAGGCGATTGAGGCCGATCCCATCAACAGGCCGTATATGGCTCACTTCTATGATCCTACGCGCGCCGAAGGGGACAGGGGATTGAGCATTCAAAATGGGGAAATTAAATTCCAGAGCGCGCTTGACAGGATAAAAATTTTCTGGGATTGGGGAATGAAGCTATATGCGAGCGGTGAAAAGCCAGAGGCCTTTTGCGTGCTCGGCCACATCCTCCATCTTATAGCCGATCTCCATGTGCCCGCCCATGTGCATAACGATATTCATGGCCCAACAGTATTTTTTGGAAAGCTCGATTCGCTCGAGCAATGGCTAAAGAAGAGGGATTACCCTGATATCAGGCGCGGGAGGGGAAAAATGAACATAACTATTTGGGATAGCGGTCCCCTAGAACCACCGAAAGAAGATCCCAGCTGGACTTGGGAGAATGCTAAGGAAAAACTCGCTGATTTTGTCGATAACATGGCAAGAGAAACGCAAAAGTTCAGGAGCGTCGATGTGCCCGGCACCGACCCATCTCAAAATAAAATCGGAAAATTAAGCGATGAGGAATGCTTTGCACAAGCAAACGTACTTATCCCACGGGCCATTCAGAACTCCGCAATAATTATAGCTCGTTTTATTGAATGTGCCAGTGAATATCGTATCAGTAAACTAATTGAAAAACATTGCACGTCTCTAAGCTCAAACACCTAATAAGCCCGCTTCTGCGTGCCAATTTTTCCCCTTAATACTGTAACAGTGAACCGCAAAATGTTTTTGGAAAAACGCACTTGATACGTAGTTTACTGAAGTGATGTTAAGGCAACACATTAAAAAATTATAAGTCAAAAAGAGCAATATGCCGCTCGAGTTTTCTTCAGGAGCTGTTGTCTTCAGAAGGGAGAATGGACAAATTCTTTACCTTATCCTGCATTATGAGGAGGGACATTGGGACTTTCCAAAGGGGAAGATCGAAAAAGGGGAAAGTATAGAGGCCACAGCCAGAAGGGAGATTGCAGAAGAAACTGGGATAACTGATGTGGAGTTTGTTCCTGGTTTTCGCGAGAAGCTAAAGTATTTTTTCAGAAGGGAGGGAAAAACAATTGCCAAAACTGTTTATTTTCAGCTTGCTGAAACAAAGCAGAAGGAAGTCAAACTTTCTTTCGAGCATATTGGTTTTGAGTGGTTGCCTTTCGAAAAAGCCATAGAGAGACTTACTTTTGAAAATGCAAAAAAATTATTAGAAAAATCTAATAATTTCTTGAAAAAGGAGAGAGTGTGAAACTGGCCAAAAAGGAGCTGGCTGAGCTGGCAAAGCAAATCCGGGCATGTCGTCTGTGCAGGCTCTCTAAATCGAGAAAAAACGCTGTGCCTGGGGAGGGGCCTGCAGATGCTAAGCTGTTTTTTGTTGGGCAAGCGCCGGGCAGGAAGGAGGATGAGAGCGGGAAGCCCTTTGTTGGGATGGCTGGAAAGTTTTTGGACAAACTACTGGCAAAAGTTGGAATAGCGCGGGGTGAGGTCTTCATAACTTCTGCGGTCAAATGCTTTCCGCCGAAAAACAGGAAGCCTAGGGCTGATGAGCTGGCCGCATGTCTCCCCTATCTCAAGGCACAACTTGAGGCAATTAATCCGCGCCTAATAATATTATTAGGGGAAATCGCGGTTACCGAGTTGCTAGGAAAAAAACTCAGCGAGGTTGCTGGTAAAGTCACTAAAAAGGAAGGAAGGAACTTTTTCGCTACCTTCCACCCTGCAGCCGGGATGAGATTTCCAAAAATAAGGAAAAGGATGGAGGAGGACTTTAGAAAAATTGCACTCATTTCCCGTGAAGATAGTTGAGAAAGGCGTAGCGGAGGAATAGGCTGAGGAGCAGGGAGCCGGAAAGGAGCAGGGGGGTGGATGCCAGCTCCAGGCTGGCGAGCACAAGGGCGGCGCCCAAACCTCCCATGAACGCATAGGGAATGGCGAACTGTTTGTGCTTCCTAGCCTCATTTGATTTGGCCTCGAAATAAACACCGAAGTAAGTTCCGGCAATGCACCCAATCCCCGTGGTGAGCAACAGGGCAGCGGACAGGAGAAAAGTTTCCGGTTTTGAGCCGGGCGGGAGGATTATGAATGCTCCAGCAATGATGCCGAGGATGAGCGATGCCACGGCTCCCACAACTGCGAATATGGGGATGGGCCAGAAACGTACGATGAAGCTCGATGAGACGAGCGAGGAGATTTCCTCAAATTTTCCTTTCTTGGCAGCCATGATGCTGGCTGCAATGCCTATGGTGATGTGAGCCGCAGCCAGCCCTGCTGGTGGGAGCAACCAGCCAAGCGCCTCGCTGATGCGTATGGAGTCGTTCGCGATAGCGAAAGTTCTGAAAAGAGTACGGTAGAGTTCGGCGAGACCGTGCGCCGCAATGGCCACTCCGAATGAAGCCAGTAGAATGTCCTCGATGAACCTCAGGCTTGGATGATCGTTTGCCATGTGGAAAGTTTGTGCGCTACGCTTAAAAACATGGATGAAAAAGGATTAAGGGGTGCGATGATGAAATATGTAGTTGCAATTCTCGTTTTCGGAATGCTGCTTCTCGCAGGGTGCGGGGGTGCACCGACCCAGCCCCAGCCTAGCCAGCCAGCGCCTTCTCCACCGCCCTCCCCACCGCCCGCTGCGCAGCAACCTCCCCAGTCGCTTGCCGGGATGGGTTTCGCCCAGCTGGTCACGCTCGGGATGCCGGTAAGATGCACGGTCACAACGACGCAGGATGGCCAGAGAATTACAATGACGCTGTGGCTTAAGGGCGGCAATTTCAGAAGCGAGGTGAAGCCGCCGGGCAGCGCCGAGGTGCTCGTCACAATAGTGAGGGGAGGGGATACGTTTCTTCGGGTAACTGAAGAGTTGAGGCGGGCGTTTGCCGCGATTGGAAAGAAGTGCGACTGGCTGAAAATAACGCCTCAGGAGGTCGCAGAGCCGCCAAAGGATCGCTCCGCCAGACCACGGCCCACGAGCGCCAGCGAGCTTGAGAGCATTCCCCCCACCAACTTCCAGTGCAATCCCGATGTGTTTGGTGATGAGAAGTTCGCAACGCCTGGAAGCATCTGCAGCTATGCTGAGCTGTTGGGCGAGCTGGTGCCACCGCTGCCACCCGAAAGCCAGCCGCCACCGAGCGAGGATCTGTTGCAACAGTGCTTGAGCGCGTGCGCGCTGCTGCCACCCGCCCAGCAGGCTCAGTGTCAGCAGCAATGCGCTGCTGCAGTCGATTGATTTTAGCCACGGCCTCTGCCAAAGATTTTGTGCAGTATTTTCCTAGCCGCCTCCTTGTCTAGGTGTTGGTTGTTGTTGCCGCACAGTGGGTCGAGCACACAGGCCGGGCAGCCGGCCTTGCACCGGCAGGAAAAGAGGCGGTCGGCCGTCATGCGCATAATTTTCTCGAATTTGTCGAAAAATATTTCCGTGGCTCCCACGCCACCCTCGTAGCTCTCATAGACGAACATGCGGCCGCTGGGATAGGAGATGCCTCCGAGCTCGCCGGGGTCAGCTCCTGTGAGCGCGGGAGCCATGGCGATGGCCACGTGTTCCACGCCGTGGAGGCCGTCACCAAAGTTTTCGATGGAGAGAACGATTTTCTCGGGAAAGTCAACCCACAGCGCGAGCGTATCGAACTCGTGACGCAGAGGGGTTTGTAGCAGGTGGCGGCGGGCCACGTCCTCGCGAAAGAAATCGCGCACAACGTAGCCATATACCTCGTCGATAATGTGCACGCGGCCGAAGGAAAGCGCACAGCCGAGGGCGGGACGCTGCCTGCGCGTTTCAAGTATCTCGGCATGGCGCTCGCGCAGGGCCGTGGTGTATTCTGTGGTTGGGGTGGAGATGGGGCGCACAAAAGCGATCTTTTTATCGAGATCGAGCCGCTCGCTTTCAAACCTCTCGCCCCCGTGAAGGTAGATCGCGCCGGGGAAAAGCTCGCCGAGCGCCATCGCCTCCTCCCTCTCGCCGATGAATTTCTGCGCGCTGACATCATAGATGCGGACGGCCTCGCTTGCGCCGCGGATGGAGAGCGCGCGCAGCAGGCGGAGGCCCTCTTTACTCGGAATCCAGGCGCCCGCCCACTCCTTGAGCAGGCCTTCGCGCTTGAGTTCGGCGAACAGGCGGGGGGCTTGTTTGCCGAATAGGCCGAGCTCCTCCTCCGATAGTGGATGGTCTCGTGCGGCCGCCAGCAGGTGAGGCTTGAGGATGTGCTCGTTCTCTACATTGACAAAACAGCTTTCCGGCTCGCCGCGCAGGTATTCCTTCGGGTGTTCGGCATAGTACACGTCGAGCGGGTTGGCCCTTGCGATGTAGGCAGCAATCGCCCTCTGGCCTTTCCTGCCCGCTCTGCCAATACGCTGGCGCACGCGCGTTATGCTACCCGGAAAGCCCGCCAGTATGACGGCATCCACCGAGCCGATGTCCATCCCCAACTCGAGAGCGGAGGTGGCGGCCAGCGCGTTCAGATTGCCTGCCCTGAACTCCTGCTCGAGCCTGCGGCGCGCCTCGCGCTCGAGGCCGGCCCGGTATGCCTTGAGGATGAGGCCTTTTTCCCTCGCCATGAGCCCAAGCCTTTCCACGACGGCGTGCGAGTTCGCGAACAGGAGGAGCTTGCGGCAGTGGCGTTCGGTGAGGAGTTCCTCGGCGAGGTTGACGGCCTCGGTCGTGTAAGAGCGCTCTTCTGGGATGATGATAAGGTGCTCGAGAGGAGAGCGAAAGGCAAAGCGCGCATCGACCAGCGAGAAGGGCTCGCCGGTCAGCGACTCGGCAAACGACTTGGCGTTGCCGATGGTGGCCGAGAGGCAGATGAACTGCGGCTTCGTGCCGAAACGCGCAGTTGCGCGCTTGAGCCTTCTGAGTATGTTTGCTGCGTGCGCGCCCAGCGCGCCGGAGTAATAATGAACTTCGTCGATGACTACAAATTTGAGCGATTTCCATAGGGGATTGAAGAGGCGCGAGTTCATCAAAATGTGGTGGAGCATGTCTATGTTCGAAACGAGGACATGGGGGAGGTCGGCGCGAATTTTTTCGCGCTGGTGCGAGGGGGTGTCGCCATCGTATACCTCGGAGCGGATGCCGAGGATTGAGAATTCCCTGAGGCGGGCGAGCTGGTCGCGCGACAGCGCCTTAGTCGGGAAAAGCAGGAGCGAGCGCTTGCCCTCAAGCGCGGCTTCCATGACCGGAATGAGGTAAATCTCGCTCTTGCCGCTCGCAGTGGGAGCCGTCACCACAACGTTTCTGCCCTGCCGGATGAGGCGAATGCCCTGGGCCTGATGCCTGTAGAGCTTCTCTATCCCTCGGTTGCGCAACACTCCCCAAAGCGGGGCAGCTACTTTGCACTTGGAAAACACGGGCCGTCTCGCGCCCTCCACAAACCTCTTGCGCACAATTAGATAGGGTAGAGGATTTAAAGAAAAAGATGGTCGGGCGGTTAATGCAGCGTGCCGTAGCCGGCAAGGTGCCAGCGCTGGCCCAGGCGCCGGGAAAGCGCGACTTTGGCCCCCTTTTCGGCGCAGATCGGGCGCTTGAGCTTGAGCGACAAGATGTTTTTCTTTATCTTGTCAACAAAGCCGATGGCTGTGGTGGTGCCGACGCTGAGCACAACTGGCTCGTTCTGTCGCAGCGGGGGGTTCTCCAGGTCAACGCGCTTGAGCAGCGCGAATTCCAACTCGGCCTCCCTGATGAGCTCGGGCAGCGTGCCAGGCTTGCCCACCAAGTTGCCCACGAGGGCATCGGCCTTTGTCAGGGCCGGGTCCAAACCTGTGCCGATGGCCACGAGGCCGCCGGGCCGCGCCTCCTCCAGCCTCTCGTTTCCAGCGCTCAGGCTTTCCACGCGCGTGATGATGGGCTCGTAGAGCGGTTCCTTCTCCTTCTCGGCCCCTCTCGAAATGCCCGGGCGCAGCTCGATCTCATCGCCCACACGCACAGTTCCCTGTATGATGGAGCCACCGACCACCCCGCCCACAAGCCGGCTTATCTCTGTTCCGGGCTTGTTGACATCGAAAGAGCGCGCCACGTACATGCGAAAGGGCGCGCCGGCGTCGCGTTTCGGGGTCGGGATGTGGTTTTCAATGGCCTGAATGACGAGGTCCAGATTCACGGAATAGTTAGCGGCAACCGGAATGATGGGGGCGTTTTCTGCCACTGTGCCACTCAGGAATTTTTTGATTTGGTTGTAATTCTCAATCGCCTTCTCCTTTGACACGAGGTCTATTTTGTTTTGCACGACGACAATATTTTTCACACCAAGGATATCGAGAATCATGAGATGCTCAAGCGTCTGTGCCTGAGGACATGGCTCGTTGGCCGCGATGACGAGAAGCGCTCCGTCTATGATGCTTGAGCCCGCGATGGCCGTGGTCATGAGCGTCTCGTGACCTGGGGCATCGAGGAAGGAAACGCGCCGGAGCACGTTGGTGGGCGAGCCACACTTTAGGCACTTCTCTTTTGTGGTGAACGCCTGTGGCTCGGCGCACTTCGGGCATTTGCGAAAGGTGACATCGGCATAGCCGAGTTTTATGGTGATGCCACGTTTGATTTCCTCGCTGTGCGTGTCGGTCCACACACCGGTCAGCGCATGGGTTAGGGAGGTCTTTCCGTGGTCTATGTGTCCGAGCGTTCCTATGTTGACTTCGGCCTGTACCACAGACTCCCCACTTTACTTTCGTACAATCAAGACGCTGCAGGGCGCGTGATGCAACACCCTGTCGCTGACGCTGCCGAGAAGGAACCTATCCGTAGCCGAGAGGCCTCGGGAGCCCATCACGATGAGATCGCACCTCGCTTTTTTGGCATACGAGACGATCTCCTCGGCGATGTTGCCACGCAGAGCGACAGTTTTGATGCGCACGCCCTTCCTTCTGGCCCGCTGGAGCGCGCTCTCCAGCGTGGCCTTCTGCCATTCCTGCGCCCTGGCCTCCAGCAAGAGCGCGTCGGTTGTGGCGATGGTCCAGCTCACTGGCTCAATGACGTTGATGGCGATGAGCTTACTTTTGAATTTTTTTGCAAGCTCAAGCGCCTTCTCGAGGGCATCGTTGGCAGCGGGCGAGCCGTCTGTGGGAACGAGTATGAGTTTCATTTCAGCTCTTCTCCTTGGGCTTGGGTGGGAAAAGCTCGGCGAGCGGCTTGGGGCCTGGCTCGACGACCACTGTGTTCAGCTGAGCGATGGCATCGCTGACGACGTTTCCTCTCACTTTCTTCCTAGCTCGCTCGCCCTTTCTGGAGGGACGGAATCCCGGAGGTGCTGACAGCAGAACATCAACGCGCCTGGAGCCGGCCACATCGGCGCGCATGGGGAAGCCCTCCTTGTCGCTTCCGCCAGTTATGCGCAGGCGATAGCCCGGTGCGCCCACGAGCGCGCCATCAAACACGTCACCTATTTTTAGGCCGATAAGCGCGCCCTCCTTGCCCTTGGCCAGCTCTGTCTGAAAGGTGTTTCCTGCTTTCGGATCGGCGATGACGATTTTCATAGAAGAACCCGAGAAGATATTCTTCGGAGAAATTAATAAACTATTCCTTTATGAGGAATGGGCTTGCCCTTTTCTCAGCCTCTGCGCGCTTCGCCCTCTCCTCTTCCAGCGCTGCACGAAGGGAGGCGAGCTCCTCCTCCAACTTCTTCAGCCGGGCTGACCTTTCGCGGTCGGCCATGAAGATGGCCGTAACCGCAATGAAAATGAATGCCACCACGGGGATGCCCACGTGCGTCGCATAGGGTGTGATGTCGGTCACCGCCGCTACCGAGCCGAGGGCATGTAGGTTGTAGATGGCATAGAGCCATGCCAGGGCGGCGAGCGCGAACAGCGGGACAGAACGCAGAGTGGCCAGCAGCGCGGAGACTCCGATAAATAGCAGCAGAAGGCCGATGCCTGCGGGCAGCGCCACGCTGCCGATGAGCGCGGCCACGCGCGCGGCGATGCTCGGAAAAGAAGAAGCCGGAACCTGCGCCATAAGGTACAGTGAGTAGAATGCGTAGGCGAGCACGAGCGCGCCGAGCGCGCCCAGTCCAATTGCTCTGCTTTCCCTCGACTCGAGGACCATGGCGACAACCTATTCAATGAATATGCTCGGTTTTAAAGGCATGGCGCCAGCGGCCTTTGCTGCGTGTGAGGCTGGCGCGTCATGAGGTGCAAGTGAGTAGAATGCGTAGGCGAGCACGAGCGCGCCGAGCGCGCCCAGTCCAATTGCTCTGCTTTCCCTCGACTCGAGGACCATGTCGACAACCTATTCAATGAATATGCTCGGTTTTAAAGGCATGGCGCCAGCGGCCTTTGCTGCGTGTGAGGCTGGCGCGTCCTCCTCCCTGGCCACACTCACCTCAGCCCCCTCGAACTCGTCAGAGAAGAACGGCGCGGCCTCGCGCAACATGGCCTCCTCCTCGGCCTGGCTCGGGCAGGTGGCCGAGAGGGCGGCGGTGTTTTTGGCGAGGGTTGCCAGAACTCTTTGTGCCTCTCTGGCGTGTTGTCTGATGCTCGCATCGGCCATCGCCCGCTTCATGGCCGGCTCGAACTTCTTTTCTTCAAACAACATGCGATAGAGGGCGCGTTTCCAGTCGGCTGCAACGTACAGGAAAATGCGCTTCGCCTTCTTCCCGGTGATTTTCTGAATGTTTTCGATGTCCTCGCGCGTGTTGGCTATGATTTCTTCACCAATCTCATCCAACGGGCTTATTTTTGTCTCGTCGGGCGTCGGCAAGAGAGCTGCCGAAACGAAAGTTGCATCTTTGACAAACTGCTTTTTCCCGAGCCGTTCCCACACTTCTTCAGCGGAGTGGGGCATGAAGGGCGCGATGAGGATGCTCCAGTTCTCGAGCACCTCGCGCAACACGCGCCCGTTGATTGTCTTGGCGCGCCGGCTGTACCAGCGCAGCTCGTTGGCCAGATTGTAAAAAATATCCTGAGCGACATCGCGGAAGCGCAGTTCCTCCATGTTCTTCTCGTAGTCGCGTATTTTCCTGTGGAGCCTGGAAAGCATCCACCTATCTAGGTGGTTGAGCTCGCGAGCAGATGTGGTGGCAGCGATTTCGACCAGTGAGGCAAAGTATTTGAGGCGGGCGGAGATCGCCTCGGCGAGCGTTTCGTTAAAATCGGCATCCTGCGCCAGCTCCGCGCCCGAGACCACGCTGAAGCGCACGATGTCGGCGCCGTACTTTTTTATGGCCGCGCGCAGGGGGAGAATGTTGCCGAGGCTTTTGCTCATCTTGCTTCCTTCCATGAGCACAAAGCCGTTGGTGACGATCTGTCTGGGCCACAGCTCGCGCGGGAAAATTGCGGTGTGGTTGAAGATGAAGAAGGTAAGATGATTATGTACGAGGTCGGTGGCCGAGTGGCGCGAGTCAAGGGGATACCAGTAGAGGAACTCCCGCCTTGCGGCATCCAGCGTGGGCGAGCCCTTCCCCTTTCCGAGAAAAATGTAATCGAACGTTGCTTCCGAAAGAGGGATTTTTTCTCGACGGAGTATGTGAACTACAGTGTAATACGCCATGTAGATGGTTGAGTCGCTGAGCGCCTCAATCATCTGGCTCTCATCAAACGGAAAGCGGGTGCCCAGCCCCTGCGCCCTGGTGCAGGCTTTCTGCTTGAGCCAGCCGATGGTGTATTCATATTCAGCAATGGTTTTTGGGGGAATGATGCGCATGGCCCGCAGGCACTCCAGCGCCGCGCGCTTCCACTCCGCATTGCCATAATCGATGAACCATTGGTCCTCAATGCTCTTGACGATGCAGCGGGCGCCGCAACGGCAGAACACGGGCCCGTTAATGATTTCATGCAGCACGGAGGCTTTGCCCTCGCGCAGCAAGTCAGCTTTTATTTTTTCTTTCGCTGTCAGCACGCGCTCGCCGGCGTATTTTCCGACGAGCATCACTCCGGTGTGCGCCTCCTTCCTGTAGATTTCCCTCGTAGCCTCCTCGGCCTTGGGGTCGTTCTGGCTTGCTATGCCCATGGCCTCGCTGATCTCCTTTGCCGGCGCACTGCCATAACCCTCAATCTTCAGCACGGGCACGAGCATGGCCTCGAGGCGGGAAAGCTGCCCAGTGGCTCGCAGGTAATCGCGAAGGGCTAGGTAGTCATACGGCGCGTGGGCAGGCACGCTCATGACAACACCCGTGGCATGCGAGGGATCAACGAATGAGGCTGGAAAGATCGGCACGGGCTGGCCGTTGACGGGGTTGATGCACTCGCCTTTGATTTCGGAGCCCTTGAGCTGCGCGAGCACCTCCACCTTCTTCCCTTGGGCAGCCAGCTTCTCGGCTCCCTCTTTCGACACAATCCAGTTCTCGCCATCCACGCGCGCCCTCACATAGTCGGCATCGGGATTTATCCACATGCTGGTCACGCCATAAATTGTCTCGGGGCGCAGCGTGGCGGCTGGAAGGAGGGCATCGCCAAAGGCAAATTTTATGAGCGTGAACTCGCCGAGCTCGGGGTCTATGTCTCCCTTTGTGTCATGGCTTCCAACGGCCTGATTGTCGCGCGGGCACCAGGGCACGGGATGCGAGCCCCGTGTGATGAAGCCCTTCTCTTTCAACTTTCGGAACTGCCACTGAATGAATGCGTTGTAATCAGGGTCATATGTGTAGAATTTCCTGCGCCAGTCAATCGAGAAGCCCATCTCGCGCATGCCCTGCTCGATTTCGCGCGAAAAATAGGCCACGAGCGCGGTGGGCTCGGCGAGAGCGAGCGATGTTTCTCTCGGAATGCCGAAAACTTTCTCAAAAAGGCTCAGCAGCTCCTCTTCCCTGGCCGCGAGCCTCTTGGCCATGGCGAGGATGGGTGTGCCCGTAACATGAAAGCCCATGGGAAAAAGCACATTGTAGCCCTGGGCGCGCTTGAACCGCGCATACACATCAGTGACTGTATAGGTGCGCGCGTGGCCGATGTGCTGTGGGGAATTGGGATATGGGTAGGCCGCAGTGAGATAAAATTTTTTTCTGCCAGGTTGTGGGTCGGCCTCGAACAGCCTGGCTTCGGCCCACCTTTTCTGCCATTTTTCTTCGACGGAGCGCTCCATGCAACTTTTTCACAGATAATCTATTTAAAGCGTGGAGAAGCAAAAACCTCGGTAGAGATGTCCCTCCCTTCCCCCACTGCGCCCCTCGAACAGTTCCTGCCCACCCTGAGAACAGCAATACAAACGAGCTGGGGAGGCGAGACATTCTGGTTTTCGATAGCTCTTACCGCAATCCTCATCTCGTTCTTTTTCGTGGCAATCGCCTACATGCTGTCCGAGCTGTTGCGTTCGCCAGAGCTGCAGGCGTGGGCGAAGAACGAGCTTGTCGAGACGGCGGTGAGCGCGCTCATGGTGGGGCTTCTCTTCTCCTCGCTCACCGTGCTCAATGCGGTTGTAGCGGACATGACTGGCGGATATAGCCACATAGGCCTCGGCTATGCCTACCTCAACGAGACGCTGAACGACCTGACGCGCGTCTATATCGCCCTGCTGACGCTTGATGCCGGCATAGGCACGCTCGGCACGATGGGCACAGTGCTCTACCCGCAGCTTTTCGGAATCCCCATCGGCACCCTGCTGCCCAGCCTCGGCATCAGCCCGCTGGTTGGGCTGACTATAGTGAATGGAGCTATTGTGAAGATCGCCGACGCCACCGCGCTCGCCATCGTGAATATACTGGCCCAGCAAGCACTGCTGGAGTTTATCTACGAGCAGTTCTTCACGTTTTTCCTGCCATTCGGCCTGATACTCAGGACATTCAGTCTGACGCGAAGGCTTGGCTCGACCATCATCGCGCTCGCCATATCGGGATACCTCGTGTATCCGCTCGCGCTCGTGCTCAATAAGGGCATCTATGAGTATGACAGAGATGTGATGGCGCAGTACAGCGCGGCTGGCGACATCCCGCCCGAGTGGAAGATTTCCGAGAGTGATCTCGCGCAGATAGGGAAGATCGCCTTTTTCTCGCCCCTCAGCACTGTGGGCGGGACCGGAGACTTCAACCTCACCTTTCTTCTCCAGGCACCCAATGGCACTTACGATGTGTGGTACAGAGAGTGGGAGGACAGCACGCCAACCGATTTCGTATGGCTCGGCGGAGGGACTTATACCGCAGGCGTGCCCGTTAACTTCCCCGTGAGCAATCCGGGCGAAGGCCTCTTCGAGTACAGGGTTGTGGTGACAACGATAAATGCCACGCCCTGCAGCGAAGGATGCCCCACAGTTGTTAGGCCCGATGGCACGACTTATGGTGGGTGCGACCCGCGGGGTTATTGCCAGGACATGGCCGAGGCCAGCCTAAATGTCACAGTGAAGCCCGCATGCAAATGGTATCAGGTGATGTGCTGGTTGAGGCGAGAGTACGAGCGGGCAGGGGAGGTGTGGAAATCGGTGGGTGGGCAGCTGCTTTTTGCCGGCATCACGGGCATTGGAGTGATGGTCGGCTCGCCGCTGGTTAGAATACTTGGGGCGGTGGGCTCTGGCTATTTCCAAAGCCTCTGGCCCACCTATTATGTGTATGCTGCATACGATTACATCACGTGCGATGCCAACACAGCACAACAGCCATGCTCATCGTGCAGAGGCAGCGTGCCGGCCTGGTGCCCCAACGCTGGCCTCACCGACAATCCGACCATTGCCTCGCTGACACCGCCCGAGTGGGCACTGCCAATTGTGGTGAGAAAGCTGCTTGTGGTGACTGTGCTGACCGTCGTAGACATCATAATCGTCATAACATTCTTTCGCTCGCTGTCAAGCTCGCTCGGTGGAGAGACGCAGCTAGCTGGTATGAGCAAGTTGGTGTGAGCATGCCCGCCGCAACTCTTTCATACTGCGCCCCCCTGCCGGGGATTGGCGACACCGTTGCCGTAGCCATGCTCATCGTGTTCCTGTTTGTCGGCGGGGTTTACATGGTGGCCCCGCTGTTTGCAAGACCAGGCTGGCAGGCATGGGCGAAGGAGGAATTCTTCCAAGCCCTTCTTACGCTTTTCCTGCTGGCAAACGCGGCATTTTTCTCGAGCCTGGCCTGCCAGCTCTCGCTGCAGCTCGCCGGAGGCAATCCGTTTGAGATAGCGGATAGGTATCTCACCGAGCTGGTGTGGACGCAGGCTGTGCCCACCATGATGGAGCTGTTTGCGCTTGGGTATGAGGCGAATGTCATCGGGCAGTATGCTGTGCAGATAGCGCCCGCAGCATGGGGGTTCAGCTATGCGCCAGCCGCTGGCATGAAGGGGCTTGCCAACAACATCAACCTGCTCGAGAACATCCTCGGGCCCCTTCTCTCAAGCCTGCTACTGCAGCAGGTGCTGTTGCAGTTCATACAGGCCACCATGTTCCAAATCGTGCTGCCCGCGGGCATTTTGTTGAGAGGCATCTCCTTTACCAGAGATGCGGGCGCCTTCCTCATGGCAGCGGCCTTTGGCTTCTATGTGGTGTTTCCGCTCACCTATGTGATGAACGCCATGGTCGCAGATGTGATCTGGAGCGACATCAATGACCCGAACGCGCGGCTGGGGCTCTTCGGGCTGTGCAGTGTGCCGCTCGACCCTGGCACGGCTGCAAACCCGGGCGATGTGAGCCGTTTCGGTATTTTCAGCTATTTTGATCCGCGCAGGCAGTGCAAGGCATTTCTGACCATCAGCCATGTCATTCCTCAGGCAGTTTTCCTGCCCGCGCTGAGTATGGTGATCACCACCACATTCATCAAGGCGACCGTAAAAGTCATCATACACAAGCTTGGTGGATGATGCGATGAAAAAAGTGCTTGTGGCCACGCTTGCCTTACTCCTGCTGTCGGGATGCGTGGCGCTTGGAGGAAAGCCGGTCACCACGCTGTGGGGCGGCTCGCCGTGGGACTGGAGAGCTGAGGCGCTCATGCTCGCGCTCATCATGCTGATGCTGACAGCACTTGCCTATGCGATTGGCTTCGGCTTCAACATCGCCCACCTAAAGACGTGGGGCAAGAACGAGCTGTACCAGGCGATAGTCAGCATCGTCATTGTGGCTGCGCTCATCGGGCTGCTGACGAGCCTGGATGCCGCACTGGCGGCCGATGTGGGCTGCACGGGCACGGGATGCCACATCCTGCTGGCCCGCAACTACACGATTGCGATGTATTCCAATCTGAGGGAGATGAACAAACTCATCCTGCGCACGAACTCATGGCTGCTCATGCTGGCATCAATGTCCGTCGGGTGGGAGGGGATGGTCGCGCCATGGCTTAACTTCATGTTCACCCCGCTCGCAGGTTTTCATGTCATCACCGACAGCCTCAACACCACGTTTGACCTCATCACCAAGGTCATGATAGTCATGAAGGCCGTTGAGGTCTTTTTCGACCTCACGATGTCCTCGCTGTATCCGACGCTGCTGGCGCTCGGCATTGTGCTGCGCTCGTTCTTCATGACGCGGAGGCTTGGGGGGCTACTCATGGCGGTGGCCATAGGCATCTATTTCGTGCTGCCCATAGTCTATCTGCTGGCTCACGCCGTGGTTGGCGCCACCACCGCCAAAACATATGTGCTCATCATTGACCCGAGCGCGCTGGAGAATGCATATACGAGCGCGCAGGGCACGGGCGCAGACAAGAGTCTTGTGCCGCACAAGCCCGAAAGCTTCGGGCTATGGGATGCCCTCACCGGGACGCTTACCGATGAAGGGAGCTGGCTCATCGGTGATGAGGGCGTGCTGGAGAAAACGGCAAAAATCCTCATCTATGCCACTTTCGTGCCGTTTGTGAGCCTCATCACCACGATATCTTTTGTAAAAATACTCTCACAGAATCTCGGAGGCGATATTGAGATCGCCGGGCTAACGAGGTTGATATGATGAGGGCGTGGGCGCTCGTGCTGGTCGGGCTCATACTCCTGTCTGGCTGCCTCGGCACGATACAGCGGTGCACGGGCGCGGGGGCGCCGCCAGGGCCAGGGGGATGCTGTCCTGGCACCTATCTGTCCGAGACGGGGATGTGCGAGACGAGAGTGAACTGGTATGGTCCGGTGATGCTCGCCCTGCTGCTCTCGTCTTTTGTTGCCGCCGTGATGTTCATGCTGGCGTTCGGCTTCGGCATGCCCTCCCTGTTAGTATGGGCAAAGAACGAACTGTACCAGCTCGCCGCCACTGCGATCTTCGTTGGCGCGATGTTCATCATAATCAGCTTCATCGATCAGGTTTTCGTCCCGCTGTTTTACCTGCCGTGGTACCTGGAGAGGGTTTCGGCGGGCCTCACGGTATCCGCCAACGATGCATTCCAGGTTGCCGAGCAATTCCTTGACATCGCACAAACGATAATCACAGCATATTACATCATATTCAACGGCATGAATGTAGCATTTGGGGTGCTCGCCTCCTCGACCGTCTCCATCGCGCCCATGCGCGTGGGCATAACCATACAGCCGGGCGTGGCGCTGCGCCCAATCCTGGATGCGCTCGCCATAGTGCTCAATGGACAGGGACTCGCGCTGGCCAGCATCATAGGGCAGCAACTCTTTCTCAAGTTTGTCCGTGACACCATGATGCCGATCTTTCTCCCCGTGGGGATTCTTCTGCGGACGTTTCCATTCACGCGCAGCGCGGGCGGCGCGCTCATCGCCATCGCTGTGGGATTCTATGTGGTGTGGCCGCTCACATACATCATGTCATTCGAATTTCTGAAGGCGCACATGGCGAGGGTGTATTGTTTCGGCGTGCCGCTTCCGCCGAGCTGCACCGCACTCGATGTGGCTGAGAGAATCATCGAGCCGATGCGCGAGCATCTGATGAGCGCTGTGTCCGCGCTGCTCAATCCGAGCGGTTTTGCCTATCTTGGGGAGGTGTTCTTTCTGCTTTTCCTGCTGCCAACGGGGAAGCTGATCCCTGCGCTCACCGTCATTCTCATCATACTCATCAGCTATTTTGTTTACATGACAGTCGTGCTGGGATTTGTCATGCCCGCCCTCCAGCTGCTCATCACCTTCACGGCCATAAGAGGGCTGGCGAATATACTTGGAGCGGATATCAATCTGCAAGCGCTCTCCAAGATAGTGTGATGAGCATGAACAGGTTGCTTGTTGTGCTGGGCACATTCGCGCTGGCGGGGTGCGTGAGCATATCCCCGCCCATTTCGACGAGCGCCGCGTACGCGTGCGGCATAACGGCGAGCTGGGGCTCGTGGGCCGGCTTGGCCGCGCTGGGCGCGCTGCTCTCTTTCTTCATCCTTGTGCTCGTTTACATGGGAGCAACTGTGCTTGGCATCGCGGGCGCGGCGACGTGGGCGAAGAACGAGTTTTACCAGACGGCGGCGAGCCTCGTCATTGTGGCCAACCTCGTGCTGGCCGTGGGTGTGTTGTGCAGCCCGAGCTTTCCGGCACTTTTCGGACTCGACCCGAAACTCATCGGCATGCCGGCCGGCACAACGCCGAACCTGTATGACTATGCCTTTGAGTATGTGAGATGGCTGAATGAAAAAATAATAATTGGGTGGCTGCACGCTTTTGTGCTGCAGTGGCGCACGGCAATCGCCACGAGCTATGCGAGCGGCATGCAGCCGGGCGGGTATGGCGTCAGCGTGCAGCCCATGGCCGGGCTCTCGGCGCTTGAGAGCGGGCTCAACCTCATGCTGCAGTCCTTCACAATCGCCTGGATAACCAACCTCGTGCAGGCCGAGATACTCAAGTTCATCCTCGTCTCCATGTTCAACATCGTGCTGCCCGTGGGTGTTGTGCTGAGGTGCTTCAGTTTTACGCGCGCATTCGGTGGCGCGCTCATGGGCATTGCCGTAGCACTGTTCGTGTTCTATCCCATCCTGCTCGGAATAAACATGCTGGCGATTGCCGATGCCACCAATGCCGTGGTGGACGCCCTCTCCTCCCAGTACAGGTGCACGCCCGGCTCGACGACCGAATGCTGCGGCGGCCTGACATGCAATGCGGATGGGAGTTGCCCCCCATGTATTTTTGCGGGAGAAGCCGACAACCCGAGCAAATGTTGCTCAGGGAAGTTTGATCCTAATCAGCCGGGCAGATGCCTTGAGCTCGGCTATCCTGGTGATGCATGCAGCGCGGACAGCGGGTGTTTCTCGGGAAAATGCGAGGGCGGCGTGTGCACGACGTGCAAAGTGTCCCAGTCCGCCTGGTCGGTGAGCGGAGAGGATGCGCTGGGGATGCTCACTATTATTGGGAATGTGATATGGGTGGGCCTTGTGGCCTACTTCGCGCCCGTGCTGACATCGATGATGGCGATAGGCAGGCTGGGTGGAATGGCTCTGCTTAAGGGCGCGCTGGGCGGCACGTTGCTGGCGCTGCTGGGCGGCACATACGCGATCTTTGGGCTCATTAGGGTAGCCTCCTATATCCTCATTGGGGCCATTCTGCTGCCGGCTTTCAATTTCATCTTGCTGGTAACCATCGCGCGCGACCTCTCGCGGTTCTTCGGAGAGGAGGTGGATGTGTCCAACCTCACGAGGATGATATGATGTTGCAGGCGGATTTCGGGCAGGCAACGCAGGCTGCTGTCACGGCGGCTTGGACTACGGGGGCTGGGCTGGTGTGGCAGCAGGCTGCTGCGCTGGCCGTGCTGATATCCATATTTCTTGTGGCGCTCGCCTATATGGTCTCTGTAATTCTGGATCTGCCCGAGGCTAAAAGGTGGGCTCGGGGGGAATTCTTGCAGGCGATGGCCAGCGCCATGCTCGTGTTCGGCCTCATCGCCTTCACCGGCCTCATCTCCACTGGCATGGCAAACATCACGCGTGAGCTGGCTGCCAATAACCCGGTGCTGTCTGCCATTCCCCCAGGAGTCATCCAACCCGACAATCCATTCAGCTTAACGCACTTTTATCTGAACAGCACGCTGAAATGCATCAGGCTTTACTATGTCAAGGCGCTCCGCATTGCGTTGCTCGTGGATACGATGGCGAGTGTGACGCTGTCGAGCTATGGCGTGCATACCGTCACGGGCTGGCCCTTCTCGTATCCTTCCAACATGGCCCATCAGATAACCCAACTTTCGACATGGTTGCTCATCGCTAACTATTTCCAGAGACAACTTCTCAACTTTGTCGCGGACACCATGTTTACGATATTCCTGCCCCTCGGCGTTGTGCTGCGCGTGCTGCCCTACACGAGGGGCGCGGGCGCCTTCCTCATGGGGCTTGCCATAGGCATGTACCTGGTGTATCCCTTCAGCTATGCGCTCATACTTTCGGTGGGAGCCCAGCATGACCTGCTGAGCTGCGTGGAGTACAATGTGGAGGCGCTGAGGGAGCAGTGC
Organism: Candidatus Micrarchaeia archaeon; assembly: GCA_038890815.1. Lineage (GTDB taxonomy): Archaea > Micrarchaeota > Micrarchaeia > Burarchaeales > JACRGF01 > JAWAFC01. The sequence continues at coordinate 80,775 of JAWAFC010000001.1, forward strand.
GCGACACAGGAGGGCATCGCACAGCTGAGTTTTATATGGAAGGTAAAGAACACTGGGATAATAGCCTACCTAACCACTGTGGGCAGGCTCATCCCCTTCATGTTCATGGAAGCATACATATATCCGCTCATGGCGCTGACCATAACGTTCACGGCTGTGAAGCAGCTTTCCGATTTCCTGGGCGCGAACGTTGCCGAAATTGCACAGGGGCTGGTTAGATTAATATAAAAAGAGATGTGATGGTGTGAGACCAGAAGTTGAGACAGACAAAAGTGAAGAGGAAAAAAATGAGGAAAGGCTGCTCGAAAAGCTCGTGGGCAGGCTCTCCTTCGTGCAAACGAGGGAGGAACAGGAAAGGATAGTGGGCGAGGCGATCAGGGAGGTTTACGGAAAGCTCAGCGAGGAGAAGAGGAACGCGCTCATCAGAAATGTGCTGAGTTTCGGGGAGCTCGACGACCTGATGAGAGATGAGGAGATTGAGGACATAATGATAAACGGCCTCAAGTCCATCTATACATTTTCCACAAAAGAAGGCATGGTTAAGGTCGACAGGAAATTCAAAACGCTCGAGCAGCTCAACCTATTCGTTAAGCGCCTGCTCGTGCTGTCGGGAAAAAGCAAACTGAATTACATAAACAATTTTCATCTGCCCGGTGGGAGCAGGGCGAATGTCATAGCTTCGCCTTTTGGACCTCAGATCACGATCAGGAAATTCAAAAAGAGGCCGCTTTCGCTCATTGACCTTATCGAAAACAACACCCTGAGTGTCGAGCTGGCCGCACAGTTCTGGCTCTACGCGGATGGGCTGCGCATCAAGCCCGCCAACATACTCATCGCGGGCATGCCCGGTTCGGGCAAGACGACGATGCTCAATGCCCTGTTTTCATTCTTTCCGGCCAACGAGAGAATCGTAGTCATTGAGGACACGCTTGAGCTGAACACAGAGGCGAACGAAAACACCGCACGGCTCGAAACAACCGAGGAGCTGACAATGCAAGACCTCGTCAAGAACAGCCTGCGCATGCATCCGAACAGAATAATCGTGGGGGAGGTGCGCGGCAACGAGGCGAACGACCTGATGACAGCCATGAACATAGGGAAGATCTGTATGGGCACGCTGCACGCCAACAGCGCGCGCGAGGCTGTCATGCGCCTTGAAAATGTTCCCATGAACGTGCCCACTGAGATCATTCCGCTCATCGATGTTTTCATCGTCATGCGGCACTATTGGGTGAATGGGCGACTTAGAAGGGTGGTTGGGCAGGTGACCGAGACGGGAGGGATCGAGAAGAAGGTCCTCCTCAGCGACCTGTGCTCCTTCGACCCACACACGGGCACCATGGTGAACGTGCATCCCAGCGTAATTTACAGGGACCGCCTGGCGGCGGCCGCGGGCATCTCGCCCAAGGAGGTCATGGATGAACTTGCAGTGCGCGTAAAGGTGCTGCGCGCGCTTGTTAAGGCTGGCATCCGTGAGATAAAGCAGCTCAGCGAATTCACGCAGGCCTACTACGAGAACCCGCGGAACGCGATGGCGAAGATAGGTCTCCAGCAGTAATTAAGGCGTCTGCGCGGGCTGCGTGAAGCCCAGCGATTTCTTTGCCTCGGCGGACATCCTGTCCGGGGTCCAGGGAGGGTCAAACACGAGCTCGACTTTTGCGCTTTTCACGCCCTTGATGCCCCGCACGGCGCGCTCCGCGTTGCTGAGAATCATGGGGCCGAGCGGGCAGAATGGCGTAGTGAGGCTCATCTTGATTACAACGTTGTTTTCAGCGTCAATTTTGATTTCATACACGAGGCCGAGATTGACGATGTCGATGCCTATCTCGGGGTCGATGACGCTTTTCAGCGCATCCAGCACATCTTTCTCCGAAACTTTTCTGGATTGTGTATCCGCTGCCATGGCGGGAGTTTCGCACAGCACATTTTTATAGCCGCGCTCGCAGGAGGGCGAGCGAAAAGTATTTAAATACGCACCACTAAGATGGCGTGGGCGATCAGTATGGAGAGTTTGATAAAAAGCGTTATGGGAGAGCAGGGGCCAGCTCAGGAAAACTTTGGCTCCGAACAGATAAAGATAGTGGTGGCCGGTGTTGGCGGTGCTGGAAACAACACCATCAACCGGCTGGTGAAGGCAGGTGTGAAAGGGTGCGAGCTGTTGGCTATAAACACCGACAGGCAGCACCTGAGCGTGGTGAACGAAGCGGCCAAGAAGCTGCTCATAGGCCAGTCCATCACGCGCGGGCTTGGGGCCGGAGGCTATCCGGAGATCGGAGCGAAGGCTGCCGAAGTTGACAGGCACCTTCTGGAGAGAGAGCTTTCCAACGCCCACCTCGTGTTCGTGTGCGCGGGCATGGGTGGAGGAACGGGGACGGGCGCGGCGCCGATCGTGGCCCAGATTGCCAAGGAACAGGGCGCGATCGTGGTGGCCATGGTGACCTATCCCTTCAGCCTCGAGAGGGCGAGGAGAGTCAAGGCTGATGAGGGGATAACCAACCTCAGAAAAGTTGTGGACTCGTGCATAGTGCTGGACAACAACAGACTGGTGCAACTCGTGCCCAACCTGCCCATGAACGACGCCTTCGCGGTGGCTGACGAGATTCTCGCCAAGGCCATAGGTGGTCTGGTCTGGACAATCACTCAGCCGAGCCTCATCAACATCGACTTCGCCGATGTGCGGGCGATTATGGGCGGGGGAGGCGTCGGCTTCATCGCGGTCGGAGAGGGAAAAGGTACCGATAAGGTGGCTGCAGCCGCAGAGGGCGTGCTCAAGAACCGCCTGCTCGATGTTGATTTCGAAGGCGCGAGCGGAGCCATCATTCACATAAGCGGCGGCAGCGACCTGACGCTCGGCGACGCGATAAAGGCGGGCGAGATAATCACTGAGAGGATGGATCCGAAGGCTAATGTCAAGTGGGGAGCGCGCCTCATACCCGGATACGACGGGAAGATAGAGATCGTGGCCATAGTCACGGGTGTGAAGGGCGCAAGCGTGCTCGGCAAGCCGTTTGAGGATAAGCCGAGAGAAGTCGCATACAGCGACATTGAAATAATCGGGTAAAGCGATGCTTTGCCCATACCCTTTCACAGGCGACCAGAAAGGGGGTTTCCCCGAGGCAGGTGGTAGTGGTGGAGAGTTTGGTTAACTCGGTTATCGGAAGTGGGCAGCCCGAGCCCTCAACCTCATCCGACAGGATAAGGATCGCTGTGGTCGGCGTGGGAGGAGCGGGCTGTAATACGATAAACCGCCTCACAAAAATGGGCATTCGGAGCGCGGATACGATAGCGATAAACACCGATGCCACGCATTTGCGTATCGTCGAGGCAAACAGGAGAGTGCTCATAGGCCAGTCCATCACGCGCGGGCTTGGGGCGGGTGGATTTCCGGAAGTCGCGCAGAAATGTGCAGAAGCGAGCAGGGATAAACTGAGGGAAGTGCTGGCTGGCGCCGAGCTCGTTTTCCTCAGCGCGGGCATGGGTGGAGGAACGGGGACGGGCGCCGGACCGGTCGTGGCCCAGATTGCCAAGGAACAGGGCGCGATCGTGGTGGCCATGGTGACCTTCCCCTTCAGCCTCGAGAGGGCGAGAATAGAGAAGGCCTACTGGGGCATAGACCAACTAAAGAGAGTATGCGATACGGTTGTCATTATAGATAACAATCGGCTCGTCAGCTATGTGCCAAACCTGCCCATGAACCAGGCCTTTCAGATAGCCGATGAAATCGTCGCCAAGGCAGTAAAAGGGATAAGCGATACCATCACGCTGCCGAGCCTCGTGAACATCGACTTTGCAGATGTAAAGGCGATTATGAACAATGCGGGCGTGGCCATGATATCGGTTGGAGAGGGAAAGGGAACCGACAAGGTGGAGAAGGCCGTCAAGAGCACACTCACCCATCCGCTTCTTGATGTGGATTACACAGGGGCCAAAGGCGCGCTCATCCACATAGCCGGCTCGCCCACGCTGACGCTCGGTGAGGCGACGACGATAGGGGAGAAACTGACCGAGGCCTTTGACGACAATGCTAATGTCATCTGGGGAGCGAGAATATGCCCGGAGCTCGAGGACCAGGTTGTGGTCACCGCGATAATGACCGGCATAACATCGCCGCAGATTCTCGGAAAGCCTCTTGAGAGGCAGGATACGAAGCTCGTGCTGGGCCTTGAGGACATACACTACATATAGCCGCCCAGAAGGTCGAACAAGGGCAGAATGCGCGCGAAATCTTTTACTGGCAGCGCGCGTCCCATGCGCGCACGCACTTCAACCCCGTCGTACTTCGGTATTACGGCTTCCGGAATGCATTCTTTCAGGCGCTCGAGTCTGTCCAGCCACGCGGACAGGACGGCGCGAGCCTGCCGGGGCGCGCTTTTCCATAATTTTTTGAAAACGCGTTCAGCGGCATCCGCACAGATTTTGATTGTCTGCCAGTAAATCGAGCCCTCTTCCCGCAGCAGAAGCTCGCTTTTTGTGTGCGCTCTCGCCACGCGCAAGTGACAAAGCTCGTTGAAGTCTAGAAAAGGAGCATCTATCGAAAGCGAGAGCGTGTTGTCGATGAACGAGGCGACGATTCCCCCAGTTTCACCAAGGACACAGACGAAGGCTTTGCTCACGCGGGCAAAAGGAACTCCGCCCGGCCGCGTGCTGGCATCCCATGCCTCGCCTTTATTTTCCCATCGGACCAGCGGCCAAGGTGGGATCGGCTGGCGCTGAAAAAGATTGACTCGCACGTCCCACACCGGAAAAAGGAGGCATGAAGGTCAAATAAAAGCTTTTGCCCGCAAATCATCTTGCGAAAAGGTACAGGAAGAACGCATGAAGCGCGTGTGGACCGGAGGGGATTTTCACCAACCGCTGATTCCTGCGGTTCGGTTTGAACCCCTGGCCTCCGCCTTTTCCTGTCGGGACATGCGAAGGCGGCGATCTCGCGCGAAACCCTTCTCGTGAAGGCTTTTCGAAAAGGGTTTTACCGCTGATCTACCGGCCCGAGAATATTTGCAAAAAGATTATTTAAGTCTGTTACTTTGTGGTTGCTCCGTTTTTGATGCCCCTGCTTTGGTCATGGGTACACGGTCGATTTTCACATGGCCATTTGCGTTTTTCTCAAAAATCCGCTGTTTTTCCCGCGCCTCCTCCTCGCGCCCTGCCTGTTTTTGAAAAAGTTCTTTCCTTTTAGCAGCGATAGCGTTCAGGTTGTCCAGCGTGGTAGTCCTGATCAATGGATCTCCATGTTGTTGAGATAAAAACATGAGCGCGTCGACGGCCTGGCGAGCGGTTTCCAAATTTGCGGTGGATGCGATGGTGATGGTTGCATCGATTAGCCCGGTCAGATTGTTTGAAAGCTTGTTTTCGGAGGCGATGGCGAAAAGTTTTTGCACGAATTTATCCCAATCATTTTTGCCTATCTCAGCGAGTGCGGCGACAGCGGCGTTTCTGACGCTGCCCTCACACTTGCTGGGATCGAGAAGTTCGGCAGAGAGAATACCCTCAAGCGCGACTTCGCCGACCAGCCCAAGCGCTGTGATGGCCCGCTGACTCAGCTGCTCGTCGTTTTCCTGGAGAGCGCGAAGAAGCCCTTCGAGTGCTGCTTTGTCTTTCCTTCTCGCCCTGAGCACGAGCTCTGAAACGACTGCCCCTATAGGATCCTCCCGTGCGAAAAACATTTTCACGAGCTTATCGACGGGCACGCGAGCGAGAGGAGACTCTTCGAGTGTGAGCACATCGAATTCATCCCCAACCATAAGGATATTTTGATTGAGGGAGTATTTAAATCAGCTTGGCGTGCTTTAACCTGCCCGCAATGGCGTTTGCACCGGCTGTCTGGCCATCTCGCTCCCGAAAGCCTCGAGGTCAGACACTGTGGTCGCAATGTCGATGAGAACGAAGTTTCCCTGCGCCTCCACCCGTATTTGGTTGAGAAAACGCTCGTGCGCGCTGCCGGGCTCAGAGATGGCCCTCAGCAGCGAAATGCCTCCGTTGATGGAGTTGAAAGCGCGCGTTGCGGAAGCTGAATCGTTTGCCAGAAGCGCAGCCTTGATTGCTATGGCATTCCCTTGTTTGTCGAGCGACAGAGCGATCGCCTGGGCTGGCAGGCTCCGTGCGGGAATGGGCGTGGCGGACGCTGCCTCTCCCAGCATGATGAGGAATGCCTTGGCGTTCCTGTCAACCTTATTGGCCGCCTCGTTCGCCTGCTCGCTCTCGAACGGCCTGGCTGCCCCCCTTTTCACATCAATAACATCCTGCACGGCTTCGCGCGTTCCGGAAACGAGAATTCCATCGATGAAGGCAAAAGCATTTCCAGGAGGACCGGGCTCTATGTAGAGCGTGTAGCCCTGGTAGCTCTGCTCCACTACGGCCTTCTTGAGCTTGGCCCTGGAGATGAAGGTCTGCTGGTCGATTTGGCCGAACACGATGCTGCCCATATAGGGCTGGTCTGCATGCGCGCTGCCGAAGATGATGAGCTTGCTCACCTTCCTTGCGTCGATGCCCGTCTCGCTCTCGGCCCGGCGGAGTTCGGCCTCGAACTCGGTTCCGCTCTTGTTGAGAAGCTTCAGGATGTCGGGGTCGCTGACTATGTCGCCGATGCGCAGGTGGAGCACGAAATCAGCTTTAGAGGGAACGAGATTGGGCTCGCCTCCAAAAAAGGGAAGCTGAATGCCGAGGCAGCCAGCCAGCAGGAGGGCCAGGGCGAGAGCGCGTTTTCCCATGATTTCTTTTTCCTGCCAAACTTTTTAATCCTGTGCGACAAAGGGAAAGCATGCGGGGGCTTTTCGTCGGCAGGTTCCAGCCTTTCCATATGGGCCATCTCAAGGCCGTTGAGTGGATTCTTGAGAAGGAAGGGTGCGAGCGCGTCATCGTGCTCGTGGGCTCCTCGCAGCGATGCTATGACATCGACAATCCCTTCACTGTGGGTGAGAGGATTGAGATGATCGTCAGGACGCTCGCAGAGCGCGGCTACTACTCCCGCGCCATCGTGCTGTCTGTTCCGGATATAATGAACAACGCGCTGTGGGTAGCGCACGTGAATTCGCTCGTGCCCCCATACGATGTGGTTTATTCCAACAATCCGCTTGTGAAAAAACTTTTCGAGGATGCGGGCAAGAGGGTGAAGAGCACGCCGCTGTTCGACAGAAAAGCCTTTGATGCCACGAGAATAAGGCGGAGCATGCTGAGGGGGACAAAGGCATGGAGGAAGCTCGTGCCAGCTGAAGTAGCCTCTTTCATAGACGAAATAGGGGGAGTGCAGCGCATCCGCGCTGTCGCGGGCGGAGACAAGCTGGCTTAACCCTCAATAATTTTGAAGACGGGGTCTCCCTCGCGGACTCTCGCAACCACCTTCATGCCGATGCTTTGGCCGGCCGAGGCCTGTGTGATGGGCTTATGCTCTATCTGCATGCTGCTGACTATCTGCTCGATGGGTCCCTCGTTGGCCTCGATGACAATTTTGTCGCCAACTTTCAACCCGTCGCTGAGGTCGATGGCAGCCACGCCTATCTTGTTGTAATAGTGCCTCACCACGCCTACCTGCTTTCTTTCGGCCATGCTCTGCTCACCTCCCGGAAAGAAAGAGGAGATGGGGTATAAAAAGATATCAGATTTCCATTTTGACTATCTTATTCCCCACCACGCTGGCCTTTGCGGCCACGAGCACCGAATCCCCAAGTTGCCTCTCGGCATCCACGAAGGCATTCGCCCTTCTGTCCAAAAGCTCAAGCAGACGGCCGTCGGCGCTCTCGGCCATCTCGGACAGCTCGAGCGCAGCAAAACGCAGGATGCGCACGCCCGTGGCGTTGAAGCGGGCGGCCAGCAGCGCCTTCAGTTGGGTTATGTTGGCGTTGTCGGGCAGGGTGAATGAGAGATTGAGCCTCGTGTCGGGGAAAACGGCGGAAGCGTTGGCGCCCGCGACTGCAAGGATTTCTTTTTCGGCGAGAGCCCTATCGGTGAAATTCTCCTGCACGATGATGATATTCTCGCGCACGTCGACAACGAAGGACAGGTTGCGCAGGGCATCGAGCGGGGCGCTCGCATTCTCCACGCCAATTGCCGGAATGGGGGAGTAGCCTGTCACGCGCGCGCCTGGCAGGCTGTCATTGAGGCCGGCGAGGATTTCCTGCGCGCTCACCACTCTGTTTTCCCAGGCGAGCGTGAGCACGGCCTTGGCTTCGGGGGTGAAGTTCTTTATGTCGGCCGTGAGCAGTACATCCTCGGCTTGTGGGACTACGCGCGGCACATCGCTCTGCACAACCACCCCGCGCCGGATGAGCGCGGCCATGCGGATGGTCACGTTCTCGCCCACACCTATCCTCGGATCGATGGGGAAAACGGCGCGGCCGCCCGTTGCCGCGAGCAACGTTCCGGTTGAGGTGGTGAATTCCACAGCTCCAGGGATGGTCGCGCTGGCCCGGCCAACCACGTGCGCGCCCGCGCGCACGAGCCGCTCTGCAACCTCGCGCACGTGCGACGAGGCCGCCAGGTTGAGCACCGTTCTGTTGGGTGCGAGCCTGTTGGTGTAGAGGATTTTGCCTTCCTCCCTCAGCGCGCTGATCGCAGACTCAATTTCAGGAGAAGAGCCGAACACATCGAGCTCAGTGGCATAGGAAGTTATCGTCGCGTTGATGAGCGCCAGGCCTATCGCGCTCTCTGCCTGCTCCTCGGGCTCAGGGAGTGGAGGAGGCGCCTGACGCGGGGCGAGGGCGAATAGCTCAAGCAGGAAAAACAGAACGAACAGAATGACCGCGGCTTTGATGATGTTTTTTCTCGAAAACAGCGCGCTCACGGGAAAAAATTAGCCAGGCAAGCATTTATTTGTGTTCCGCACAAAAAGTTAGCGGTTTTTCCATGACAAAGGTTAGCAAGGGGGACTTCATCAAAATAGAATACACCGGCAGAACGGTGAGCGACAACCGCGTTTTTGACACCACGAGTGCTGAGGTGGCTAAGAAAGAGGGCATTTTTGACGAGAAGGCGAGGTATGCGCCCGGGCTGGTTGTTGTGGGCATGGGCACCGTGATCAAAGGCCTTGATGAGGTGCTCGAGGGCATGGAGGTGGGGGAGAGCAAGAAGGTCGAGGTGCCGCCCGACAAGGCTTTCGGCCGAAGAGATCCAAACCTCGTGCGCGTGTTGCCCGAGAGCGAGTTCAAGAGGCGCGGCATTGAGCCCTATCCAGGTCAGCTTGTGAGCATTGACAATGCCATGGCGGTGGTGAAGAGCGTGAGTTCGGGCAGGGTGATGGTGGATTTCAACCATTTGCTGGCCGGCGAGACTCTCTCTTATGAGGTAAAGGTCGTGGAGAAGCTCACCTCGCTCGAGCAGAAGATAAACGCACTGCTCGAGAACAACGAGCTGCGGGGGAAAGTTAAGGTAGATGGGAACGTAGTTGAGGTCACCTTTCCAGCGGAAATAAAGAAGGACGCTGACTTCCTCATCAACAAAGCGAGTTTCGTGGCGAATGCTCTGCGCCTTCTCCCAGAGGTGGAGAGCATCCGAGTCATCGAAGAATATGCACGTGAGGAAAGAAAGGTTGAAAAAAGCTGATGTCGAATAGCGTGCGAGGTGGTCGGATGGAAACGGTGAAGTTGGAGATCAGCTATGCCGAGCCGGCCAGTAGGCTTGAACTGCTTATTCGGTTTCTGTGGGCCATTCCGCTGTACATCGTCATGGCTGTTCTCGGATTTGTTGGGTGGGTCTGCTTTGTCATCCAGTGGCTGCACATCCTGCTGCTGGCAAAGCGCAATGCCACGCTGCATAAGTTCATAACGCTTTACATCACCTATGCATACAAGTTTGTCGCATACATCCTGCTGGGGACTGATGAGCGCCCTCCGATCATCCCAGAGGGCGTATAGGAATTTAGCAGGGCACGCAGCAAATACCTAGCGCAAGCTTTATAAACAACCTTCTCTGAGAACATCTCATTCATGGGCGGCCAGCGTGCGGTAAAGAGCAAAGTTGCCCGAGAGTGGGCACCACCGGAATTGAACAGCCACTTCCTTCAAAAGCCGCAGGACAGGCTCAGCGTGTTCTACAGGGCGTATCTGAGGGTAGAGCGCACATGGGAGGATGTCAGATCAGCTATCCGAAAAAAGCCAGGCTATGCTTCGGACAGCGAGGTGCGCGCGACCATCCCGGAAGTTATCGGAAAAACGAGGCATGGCGACCCGCTGAAGAGCATTAACTCTCACGATGGCGCGAGAATATGCTATTCTGACCATGTTCCAAAAAAGCCAATTTCCGACATTGCGATAGTGATGCTGCCAGGGTGGGGCTGCTATCCGAGCATTTATGGCCAGCAGGCGGCCGTACTGGGAAAGTATTTCCGAATAATAAGAGTGAGAACGAGAGGGCACTTCGAGTCAGAGCTGGGCGCGAGCACCACAGCAACCTACATACACGATTGTGCAAAGGATGTGGCGGTCATACTGAAAAGTGAGGGGGTAAGGCGAGCCATACTCATGGGCCATTCGATGGGCGGGCTGATCGCGCTGGAGTTCTACAAGGAATTTAATGGCGACAAAATTGCTGCCATGGCGCTACTGTCGGCGCCTTACGGCGATCCTTTCAGGACGCTTCCGGTCAACCTGCAATGGCTTGGACCTTTGGTGGATGTGCTTCTGTTTGAGCTTCAGTTGACGCCTTTCATAAACTGGCTGAAGAGAACTCCGATAGTGAACAATCCGGTGTCCCGTCGCGTGCTTTACTCGCTGCTCACCGGCACCATTTTCAAAAATAGCGAGAATGGGCTGGAGGATGAAGAAATGAAATTCCTCGCGCAGAGAGCGTTGGAGGTTCCGGTTGAGACCTTAGCGATGGCGCTCAGGGCTATGAGAAGAATGAACCTGTATCCTTTCCTGAAGGACATCCGTGCACCCACGCTCGTGCTGGCAGGGCTCAATGACCCGCTCGTGCACTGGAGGCACGGGGAGAATATCGCGAAGGAGATAAACAGCGGGAACGGTGGCAACATAGCCACTTTTGTCAAGATAGCTTGCGGCCACATGCCCATGATGGAATTTCCCGAGAAATTCAACCACATTTTCCTCTCATTCCTACTCGAGAAAGTGCCTGAATTCAGAGGCTCAGGAGAGCTGATTCGGGAGCGCAAGGAGATTGAAAAACAGCTTAGGGAAAAAGGCGTTGAAATCCCCTATAAAATAGAGACATGGCATGGCTGAGTAGCCCCGGTCGGATTCGAACCGACGTCTCGAGGTCCAAAGCCTCGAATCCTTGGCCATTGTCCAAACTTTTCCCAAACGCCTCAAAGCGCCGGAAAAGGTTTCTAGACGACGGGGCTGATTATTTTTGGGGAAATGGGTTAAAATCAGTAGGCTTTGGCGAACCAGACAGCAAAGCCCTCCTTCCCGCATTGGATGCAGACGCCATCCTCCCTCGGCTTGTCAAATTCTGTACCCCTGACCTCGGCGGTTGTGGCCTCCTGTATCGCCTTGGCGCATTCCACCCCACCGCACCAGCCTGCCTTGACGAAGCCCCCTTTTTGCCCGATTATATCCTTCAGCTCAGCTATGCTGCGGGCGGTTGAGAGGCGCGCGCGGAGGGATTCCTCGGCTTTTTTCCGCAACTCGGAAAGGATTGTTTCAAAGTCCCTTTTCACCTCGCTGACAAGCCCGTCCTGTGGCACGCTTTTCTTCCCGCCCGTTCTCAGCGCGATGACCACTTTCTTCTCTGCGATTTCCTTTGGGCCTATCTCTATGCGGATGGGAACGCCCTTGCCCTCCCAGTGGTAGAATTTCTCGCCCGGTCTGACATCGCGCTCGTCTATGTCGACGCGTATGCCAGCACGCGCAAGCCTGTTTTTTATCTTCCTGCAGACTTTGATGATTTCTTTCTCTTTTTCCGTGCTGGGAATGGGAACAATGATGACCTGAAGGGGCGCGATGGCCGGAGGCAGGATGAGGCCTCTGTTGTCGCCGTGAACTGCTATGACCGCGGCGAGGCATCGCATGCTGATCCCATAAGTAGTCTGCTTGGCAAAGTGCTTGTGGCCCTGTGGGTCGTCGAATTCTATCCCGTAGACGCGCGAGAAGTTCTCGCCGAGGTTGTGGATGGTGGCGGCCTGCAGGACTTTGCCATCCGGCATGAGCACATCGAGCGCGATGGAGTACACCGCACCAGGGAATTTATCGTGATCCGGCCTGCGCAGGGCGAGGAAGGGCACGCCGAGAGTGCCGTAGAACTCGCTGTAGATGCGGAAGGCCTCGCGGATCTGCCTTTCGGCATCTTCTTCGCTCGCGTGCGCGCAATGCGCCTCGTTCCAGAAGATCTCCCTGCCGCGGATGAGCGGCCTTGTCATCTTGGTGTCGTACCTGTAAACACAGCATGTCTGGTGCACGCGCATGGGGAGATCGGCGTGCGAGCGAATCCACAGCGCGAACATTGGGTAGATGACGGTCTCGCTTGTAGGGCGCACGGCGAGCTTCCTCTCCATGCGTTCGAGGCCGGCATGCGTGGCCCACATGACTTCGTCGGCAAAGCCCGCGATGTGCTCGGCCTCCTTGCCGAACTGCTCTTCGGGAATGAGCAGGGGGAAGAGCATCTGCTGGTGGCCTGAGGCATTCAGCAGCTTCTCCAGAAGATCGAAGCAAGCGCGCAGGGCAGCGTAGCCCCACGCCTTGTAGATGGGCATACCCTTGACGGGATAGCGTATGTCCGTGATGTCAGCCTGCTCAATGACCTGCGAGAACCATTCGGAAAAATTGCTCTTATCAAGCTCCACGTATGTCTTTATATTCAAAAAGGTTTAAATTGGTTGGATGGAAAGGCAAGGCTGTGGGAGGTTGACAATCGTGATGGCAGCTTTGCTGGTGGCCTGCGTGACGCAGCCGCCGCCAGCCGCTGCGGCTTTTGCCAGCTCTTCCAGAGTTTCCTTTCACTGCTCAAATCCGTCTTTCGAGCAAATCGGATTCTCGCGCGTGTTGAAACTTGAGGTGAATTTCAAGAACGAAGGGAGCATGCTGGCAAGCGGATGCGCGAGAGTGCAGGTGGTTGGAAAGAATGCGGATGTGCTCGCCGAAAAACTCACCTGCAGTAGGTTGCTATTTCCAGGAGAGACGCAGGCCGTCAGGGTTGAGGTGGCCGCTCCCATAGGTTCCTCACCAGCAAGCTATGCGTGCGTGAGGTGATTGCCTGGCGTTAAGAGCAACCCTGGGATTTATCGGTGCCGGAAAGATGGGCAGCGCGCTGATCAGAGGCCTGCTCGCGGCGAAGGCTGTGAGCCCGGGACAGATTGTTGTTAGCGATGCCAGTGGCGATAAGGCTGCCACGCTAGCGAGCGAGCTGGGAGTGGGTGTGAGCGATAACCGCGGGGTGGTGCGGCAAAGCGATGTGATTCTTCTGTGCGTAAAGCCGCGCGATATGCCTTCTGTCCTCGAGGAGATTGGGGGGGATGCCGCGGGGAAGCTCGTCATCTCCATAGCTGCGGGCATCCCCACAGGCCTTGTCGAGGGGAGGCTTGCCGGAGCCCGTGTTGCGAGGGCGATGCCGAATCTACCATGTCTTGTGGGCGAGGGCGCGAGCGCCTATGCGCTCGGGAAAACGGCGAACGAGAGTGATGCCGCAGTTGTCACGTCGCTCTTCGGCTCTGTGGGAAAGGTCGTGCGCGTGAAGGAGGAGCTGTTGGATGCCGTGACCGCATTGAGCGGTTGTGGGCCTGCCTATTTCTATGAAGCTATCGACGCGCTGGCTGAGGCTGGCGAGAGAGCTGGTCTGCCGAGGGATATCGCGCGCGCGCTGGCCGCGCAGACCTGCCTCGGAGCCGGGAGAATGGTGGAGAAAACAGGCCTGTCGCCTGAGGAGCTGATCGCGCAAGTCGCCACCCCGGGCGGAGCAACCGAGGCTGGAATGAAAGAGTTAAAAAGCGCGAAGTTCAGAGAAGCGCTGGCAAATGCCTTCAAAGCCGCTGCCAAACGGGCAAAGGAGCTTGGGTTTAGATGAGTGTGGGGGGAATGAGTAGGCTCGGGATAATCGCGTTAGCAGCGTTTCTGTTCTTGGCCGGCTGCCTTGCTCCTCCAAAGTTCCAGTGCCCGGACGGCACGCTGGTGGAGAACGCCTCCCTGTGCCCCGTGCCTCCCTCCAGGGTATGTCCTTTCTCGTGCGATGATGCAAACCCGTGCACGAGCGACTACTGCTCGGCGGAGACCAACTATTCCTGCGCACACGCTCCGTTGAGCGGAGAACAGGCTGGCTGCTCGGGCAACATCACCCCATGCCAATACAGGACATGTGAGGCTGGCGTGTGTGAGACGAGAATGCGGGAAGATTGCTGCGGGAATGGAGCATGCGAAGCGAGTGAGGACGCCAGCACGTGTCCCGTCGATTGCATGCTCGCGAACGTGACGCAGAATGTCACCAACATCACTGTCAGCCCACCGCCATCGCCTTCCTCTTCCTATTTTGGAGTGTTGAATGCGGATACCGACTATTCTGCGGCAGTGGAGTTGGGGGTGGGATGGAATAGGCCCATGACTGGCCCGTTTGACTGGAATATGATAGAACGCGTTGAGGGGGGGTATGACTTCAATCTCACTGACGAATACGTTGCGCGCTCGCAGGCAAACAACCTGACCATCCAGGCCATCATCTGGCCATACAATAACCGGGATCAGCTGTCATGTCATGGGAATGAGTGTAAATTTCAGGGAATCGGCTCGCTGTCGCTTTTCAGATGCGCGCCCTGTGACTATAGGAAATACGAGAGGTTCGTCAGGGCGCTCGTGGAGAGATATGATGGGGATGGTGTGGAGGATATGCCGGGCCTCAGGGAAGCCATCAGGTACTGGGAGGTGGTGGATAGACCTTCGCTCGGGGATGGAAATGCGCCCTACTTCAGGGGAACGTCGTTTGAATATGCGAACCTGCTGAGGGTTACTTACGGCGCGGTGAAGGCTTCCTGTCCAGAGTGTGAAGTAATGTATGGTGGGCTGTCCGACCTGGATGTCTCGACGGTAAATTTCTTTGAGCGCACGCTACAGTTCGGCGCGAAAGACCACTTCTATATCGCATCGTTGCACGCTAACAACGCCGGCGAGGGTGTGAATCTGCTCTCCTTCAAGAACGTCCTCGCTCGAAATAATCTTAAAAAGGAAGTGTGGCTCACAGAGGTGGCCTATCCCACCGGCAATTTCACTTACGAGCGATACGGCCCGGGGGTGAAGAGCCTAAGCGAGGAGGAGCAAGCTGCCGTGCTCGTGCGGAGCTATGTTTTCGCGCTCGCCAATGGTGCCAAGAAGATCTTTTACTCGCGCCTGAAAGAAGGACCTACCCTGTCGGAGGAGGAGAATTCGTATGCGCTCGTGAAATACGATGGGGGAAAGAGGCCGGCCTTCTATGCGCTCAAATTTCTGATACACCAGATTGACCGCTTTACCTCTGTTGAGATGCTCGATTATGGACCCGAGGTGCGCGCGTACAAGTTTGTTGTCCCGAGCAAACCCGCGCCCGTATATGTAT
This sequence comes from Candidatus Micrarchaeia archaeon, assembly GCA_038890815.1. Lineage (GTDB taxonomy): Archaea > Micrarchaeota > Micrarchaeia > Burarchaeales > JACRGF01 > JAWAFC01. Next base: position 96,237 of record JAWAFC010000001.1, read on the forward strand.
TCTGGAGCAACGAGCCAAAGAGAGTGAATTTCACGAGCGACTCGTCCGCCATCAGGGTAAGCAACATATTTGGCAATGAGAGCTATGAGGTTCCCACGCAGTTCAGAACAGCCAAACTGACGCTGACCCGCACGCCAATTTACGTAGAGGAAATCGGCTGAGGGGCTGTTTTGACTAAAGCAGTCATATTTGATTTTGACGGCGTGCTGGCTGATACACGGCAAGCAGCCATATCCGCATACAAAGAGGCACTTGCCGAAAAAGGTTATAGGATAACCTCGGAAGAAGTGAGAAGGTTCTGGGGTGGAGGACCGTTTTGGACAATAAAGCGCTTTTTTGAATCCCATGGGATAAGTAAGAGCAGAAAAGAAATCGAGGCAATAGCGAGGAGAAAAACAATTCTGCAGGTAAAGATGGTGGGGCGCAACAGACTCCTTCCGGGCGTCAAGCCTCTCCTCTCCGCGCTCAAGGGCCATGTGCTTATGGGTGTGGCAACCTCGAATAGGCTGGCGCTGGCGAAAGCATTTCTAAAGCATTACAAAATTGACAGATTTTTTAGTGCGATTGCTACCGCAGAAGCCGGGGACAGGCCAAAGCCTTTTCCAGACCAGTACCTGAAGGCTGCCAGGCTTCTGGGAGTAAGGCCCAAGGACTGCGTGGCTGTGGAGGACATGGAGGTTGGTATCCGGGCAGCAAAGAGAGCTGGGATGAGAGTTATCGGAGTGGCCGGAGGGCTGGAACCTGAGAAAAAGCTCAAGAGGGCAAAGCCCGATTTGTTTGTGAAGAGTCTGCGCGAAAGGAAAAAGATCCTCCAGTTCCTCCTCATGGAAAGCCTTTAAATTACATCCGAGAAAACGCAACGTGGCAAGCGAATGGTATCAGGAATTTGTTGATTTTGAGAAAAAGCCAGCGAATAGCGATCTGGTAGCTCTCTTTTACTTTGAGCCCGCCGATGGGATTTCACGCGATGAGGCGTTGGGGAGGATAGCCTCAGAGAGCTCGGTGGGGACTTGGACAACGCTGGCCAAGCTTCCACCGAGAATAAAGAGGCTCAAGGGCGTGGCATTTGAGGCGAAGGGGAATTTTGCAAAGCTATGTTATCCGCTCGAGCTGTGGGAAAAGGGAAATATGCCACAGCTGCTGAGCGGAATTGCTGGTAACATTTTTGGGATGAAAGCGCTGGCTAACCTCAGGCTCATTGACATATCGCTGCCGAGAGAGTATGTGAGGGCTTTTAGGGGACCCCAGTTTGGAATAGGCGGGGTGCGAAAGATTTTCAGGCAGCCTAAAAGGCCGCTCACCGCAACTGTGCCAAAGCCAAAAATCGGGTTTTCTGCAAAAGAGCATTCTGAGGTAGCCTACGAGGCCTGGAGCGGTGGCATAGATCTGATTAAGGATGATGAGAACCTGAGCTCGCTGAAGTTCAACCGATTTGAGGAAAGGGTTAGGCGATGTGCCAGGATGAGGGCAAAGGCGGAAAGAGAGACGGGCGAGACCAAGAGCGCACTCTTCAACATCACGGCGGAGACGAAGGAAATGCTGAAGAGAGCAAAGCTATTGCATGATTTAGGATGGGAGTATGTTATGGTGGATGTTATGACCGTTGGGTTTGCCGGCCTCCAGAGCGTGCGCGAGGCCTGCCAGGATTACGGGTTGGCCATCCACGCGCACAGAGCCATGCATGCGGCTTTTACAAGAAATCCAAAGCACGGCATAAGCATGCTGTGTCTGGCAAAGCTGCTGCGCCTCATTGGGGTCGACCAGCTTCACATCGGTACGGCTGTGGGAAAGCTCGTAGGAACCGAGGAGGAGGTGAAGCGCGTCAGGGATGTGATCACAAAAGAAAAGCTGGGTGAGGAGTTTCCGCTCAATCTCTCGCAGGACTGGTTCGGTATCAAGCCCGTGTTTCCAGTGTCATCAGGTGGATTACATCCGGGTCTTGTGCCGGATGTGATGGCCATGTTTGGGAACGATGTAATCATCCAGGCAGGCGGAGGGGTTCACGGCCATCCAGATGGCACGCGCGCTGGTGCGATGGCGCTCAGACAGGCCATCGAGGCGTTCATGGCGGGAGAAAGCCTTGAGGAAAAGGCAAAAGGGCACCCTGAGCTTGCCCGCGCGCTTGCTAAGTGGGGCTATATCCGACCGAGGTGAGGGAATGAGGCGCACGGCGCTGAGGCAGAGGCTAGAGAGGGAGATCGCGAAGCTTGAAAAACAGGCAGAAGACCTGGAGGACTTGCATGAAAGCTTCACCGAACTGATTGTGGATTTGGAAAGGATTGTTGGGGAAATGTACAAAAGGCTACTGGAAAAAGAGGGTGCGAGAAAACCAGGCATCGCGCTCATTGAAAATTTTGTCTCGAGCGGGGAGAGCTCGCTCGTGCTCAGGGCAGATGCAATCCCCGAAAAGGAATACGCGAGATTCCTTGAGGAATTCAACGGCTTTCGAAAAAAATTGGAGGCGAGGCCTGCAGATGCGCAGGCGCCTCGTTAAGTTTTTAAATTCGTTTGATATAATGTTGATAGTGAGCATGCTGTTTGGTCGTGCGAAACAGATGGCTGTTTCTCTTCTTGTTAGTGTAGTTGTCCTTAGATAAAGCTCAAGTCGCCCATTTCCGGCTTGAGCTCCGAGGTGCAAAATATGAGCAGACAAAAGAGGATAAAAAACTTGCATGAGAGGTGTAAGCCGTGAGGATGAAAGGGGCGAGGGCTATCTGCGAGGCCCTCAAAAAAGAGAAAGTTAAGCACATTTTCGGCCTCCCGGGAGGGGCCATCATGCCATTTTACGATGCTCTGCTGGATTATCCGGAGATAACGCACTATCTGGTGAGGCATGAGCAGGGGGCAGCCCATGCCGCTGAAGGGTATGCCCGAGCCAGCGGAAAAGTTGGGGTGTGTGTGGCCACGAGCGGACCTGGCGCAACGAATTTGACCACAGGCCTGGCAGACGCGTACATGGACAGTGTGCCCATCATCGCAATGACAGGGCAGGTTATTCGAAGTCTGATAGGCAATGACGCCTTCCAAGAAGCAGATATTTTCGGAATAACCATGCCCATCACAAAACATAACTTCAAGGTCATGAATCCGGAGGAGTTGCCGAAGATACTGAAAATGGCCTTTACCATAGCGACTGCAGGAAGACCGGGGCCGGTGGCGATCGATCTACCCAAAGATGTCCAGAATGCCGAGATCGAGTTTAATTACCCTGAAACGATAACCATCCCGGGTTACCAGCCGAAGTACGAGCCCCATCCCATCCAGGTGAAGAAGGCGGTGGAAGTTCTGATCTCGGCAGAGAGACCGGTCATACTCGCTGGCGGTGGAGTCATCATCTCAGGCGCGCACAAAGAAATAGCGAGGCTCAGCGAGGTATTGTTCGCTCCTGTTGTCTACACGCTCATGGCCAAAGGGGTGATGGACGACACGCACCCGTTGTGTCTGGGACCTGTTGGAATGCATGGGAGGATAGGAGCGAACACCGCGCTCACTCTGGCCGATGTCGTGTTGGCGGTGGGATGTAGGTTTGATGACAGAGTGACCGGGGACATCAGATATTTCGCTCCGCACGCGAAAATAATTCACGTCGACATCGATGCCGCCGAGATAGGCAAAAATGTGAAAGCAGACGTGCCCATTCAAGGAGATGCCAAAAGGGCGCTCACCGCGATACTCGCCGGGCTGGAGAAAGCGAAGAAAAAGGAAAGCGAGTGGAGCCGAAGATGCAGGGAACTCAAGGAGGCATGCAACTGCAACTACGGCGCGCTGGAAAATGTGCCTCTTCACCCAGCAAGAGTCATTAAGGAGCTGAATCAGCACGTTCCAAAAGAGAGGACAATTTTTGTCACGGAGGTGGGGCAGAACCAAATGTGGGCCATGCACTTCATTGAGGCAGGAGAGCCGAGGCATTTCATCTCCAGTGGCGGCCTTGGCACCATGGGATTCGGACTACCGGCTTCCATTGGGGCAAAAGCCGCAAGGCCGGATATGCACGTGATCGACATCGCAGGAGACGGGAGCGTGCTGATGACGAACCAAGAGATCGCAACAAGCGTGCATTATGGATTGCCTGTTCTCATATGCATTCTCAACAACGGTTGGCTTGGTATGGTCAAGCAGTGGCAGAAGCTATTCATGGAAAAACGCTACTCGCACACCAAGCTGCACCCGCTCCCTGACTTCGTCAAGCTTTTCCAGAGCTATGGCGGAGACGGAGAGAGAGTGGAGAGGCCGAGCGAGCTTAAAGAAGCGATAAAGAGGGGATTGAAAAGCGATGTCATATACGCGCTTGACATTGTCATAGACCCAGAGATCGATGTGTTGCCCATGGTGCCGGCCGGCGGTCGCAATGATAGGATGATCCCGAGCCCGCTGTGCAGCAAGGTGGAGGCGCTGTCGAGGAAAATGCTGGGAATTGGGTGAGGTTATGGCAGGCAACGCGAAGGGAAATGGAACGCCGCACGAGCACATCTTGTCACTTCTCGTGGAGGATAAGTTTGGCGTGCTGCAGAGAATCTCGGGAGTGTTTTCCAGGCGAGGATTCAACATGAACACGATTACTGTGGGAAAGACTGAGAAGCCCGGCCTCTCGCGCATGACAATCACGACAACGGGGGATGACCACACCGTGGAGCAGATCATAAAGCAGCTCAGCAAGCTGGTGGAGACAATTAAAGTTGCAGAACTAGACCCTGCCAGGGCTGTGACGAGGGAAATCGTGCTCGCAAAAATACACGTGAAGGATTTTGCCGCGAGGAATGAGCTCATGAACTTTACCAACATATTCAGGGGGAGGGTGGTTGATGTGAGTGCTAATTCGATGATCGTTGAGGTGACCGGGCCAGCTGACAAAATAGACGCCTTTGTTGAGCTCATCAGACCATTCGGCATAAAGGAAATGGTGAGAACGGGCATCACCGCTCTGTCGCGGGATTGAGAGGGTTTGCTTGAAATCTAAAGAATTGAAGATGGGGAGGCTGATCGCTGTCAAGTTCGAACCCGAGGAGGAGATTATCGGAGGGCTGGAGCGGGTGTGCGCCACACACAGCATCCGCTCTGGAGTGATTTGGGGAATCGGCGCGTTGAGAGAGGCCGAATTGATCACGGCCGCGAGCACCAAAAGACTCAACCCGCAAACCGACGTGCTTAGAGGGCCAATTGAAATCGCGTGCGCGCACGGGAATGTCTCGCTGAAAAACGGAAAGCCAGCCGTGCATCTGCATGCGACGCTCAGCCTGCTCGCCGACAATGACGCAGGGCAGAGGCCAGGCGTGAAAAAGACGCTTTCGACGCATATCGCGAGGGGGATAGTCTCGCTCACGGGCGAGTTCTTTATTCTTGAGACGGGCGCGCTTTCCAGAGAATTGGATGAGAGGATTAAAATGTTTGTTTGGAAATTATAGGGGGGATGAGCATGGGCATGAAGATATATCACGACAAGGATGTTGATGTGAGGGTGCTGAGAGGCAGGACAATTGCGGTCATAGGCTACGGCATACAGGGGGCCGCCCAGGCACAAAACCTACGCGATTCTGGAGAAAAAGTCATCGTGGGTGCGCGCCAAGGAGGACCGAGTTGGGAAAGGGCGAAAAAGGATGGTATGGAGGTAGCGAGCGTTGAGGAAGCTGCCCGGAGAGGCGACATCATTTTCATGCTCACCCCAGATATGACGCAGAAGGAGGTTTATGAGAGATTTGTGAAAAAGCATTTAGGTAAGGGAGATGTGTTATATTTCTCGCACGGGTTCAACATAACCTTCGGGAGGATAGTCCCGCCCAGCGATGTCGATGTCATAATGGTAGCGCCCAAGGGACCGGGCAAGAAAGTGAGGGAAACCTATCTGCAGGGATTCGGCACGCCCGCGCTGTTCGCAGTGCATCAGAATGCGAGCGGCAAGGCCAAAGAGATCGCGCTAGCACTCGCAAAGCAGATGGGCTTCACGAGAGCCGGCGTGTTCGAAGCAACTTTTGACCAGGAGACTTATTCAGACCTTTTCGGGGAACAGACTGTCCTGTGCGGTGGGCTGACCGAGCTCATTAAGGCAGGCTATGAGACGCTTGTGGAGGATGGTTTTCCCCCGGTTGTGGCTTATTTTGAGGTGTTGCACGAGATAAAGCTCATTTCCGACCTAATCCACGAGGGCGGGTTAGAGTACATGTGGAGCCGCGTCAGCGAGACCGCGCGTTACGGCGGTCGGACAAGGGGCCCGCGCGTCATAGATGCGCATGTCAGAGAAAACATGAAGCGGATCCTTGAGGAGATAAAGAGTGGGCAGTTTGCCAAAGAATGGATTGCCGAGTACGAAAGTGGCATGAAGGTATTTGAGAAACTGAGGAGAGAGGGAAGCGCGCATCCCATTGAAAAAGTTGGTGCTGAAATCAGGAAAATGTTCGAGTTCAAACGCTAACATGTTGCTCAATCCGGATGTTTTCCAGGTGCAACCGCCTGTAGATGGCGAGCGCTCGCCTGGCATGCTCCTCATGCTGTTCGGCCAGCACGGACTCAAGCGCGCGCCAGCGCGTGCGGTTGTTGGGATTTATCCACTTGGCAAATTCGGCAATGGCGTCCGCATCGTAGGCGATGTCCAGCTTATGGATAAACTGCCACGCCAGCTCATCCGATAGCGTTGAAATTATCTTATTGGGATGTCCGGCAGGCAATGCATACTCGCGCGCCATCTCCATGAAATCGTCCGACATGCCGGGCATCGCCCTCAGCAGCACGCCGCGTGGCGTGGCATCAAATCGTTTGCCTGCCCTCGCCATCAGCTTATCCAGCACGTCTCCCGGGATTGCGTAAATTGCGTTTATAAGAGCTTTCACAACATTGGGATCGAACTCCCGCCCAGCGAGCTCTATCATGTGCGCGATGACGTCCTCGGGAGTGAAGATGGTATTGCGGTAAAAGCGGTGGTGTACCATGGCCGAAAAAGCGTCGGCAACTTTGAGTATCCTGCCTCCAAGCGGGATGCGCTCGCCCGAAAGGCCGGCCGGATAGCCTGCAAATTTTGACATCGTATCGCCATCAAACCGTTCGTGGTGCGCACTCACATTGCGGACAATGAGCTCTCGCTCAGGAACGCGGGTGGCGTTGATGATGGCGACCGAAAAATCAAGATGCTGCCTCAGCAGTTCTCTCTCCCACTCGGTAAGTCTTTTGGACCAAAGGGGCTTCCTTTCTTCCTTGCGAAGAATGCGGGTGGGTATCGGGAGCTTGCCCACATCGTGAACAAAACCGGATACGAGCATGATGTCGGGCGCCAGCTCGTCCTCCGCGTGGCCCGCCCGTGCCATAGACAGCGTGATCGCAAGCGCGAGTTTTGCCACCTCCCTGCTGTGTGCCGGCTTGTGCAGCCACCGCTCACCAAGAGTGGTCTTTCGCATGAAATGCCCGCTCACCCAATCAACGAGCTCCTCGAGCGAAGTAAGCGAACGCGCTTCGGCCTCCAGAGCGGTGAGGGCGCGGCTGACACGGGCTTTTATCAGCCGCTTTCTCAGCGAGCCGTCAAAAAACCAGCGGGACCAATTGGATGGTTGCTGCCGTGAGGAGAATCGTGCGTGCGCCAACATTCAATTTTTTAAGGGTTCAAGGAATTTAAAATCATGCACCATAGATACGGTACCGTGCTGTGGCGCGGCAGGCCGTGCGCGTGCGTTTTTGGAGAAGACAGCATCAAGCTGCTCGGAGAGGGCTCGCTCAAGCAGTTCATTCAAGAAAACGCGCTGGAGAGGGCATTCCCCACGGCCGAGGTGGGATACAAGGAAGTCCGTTTTCTTCCCCCGATTCCCGACCCGCAGAAGATAATATGTGTGGGGTTGAACTATGTGGACCATGCCGAAGAGCTGAAAAGGAAAAAACTGCTCACGAGCCTGCCGGATGAACCGGTGATCTTCCTGAAGCCTCCCTCTTCTCTCACAGGACACGGGGGAAAAATCATTTGGCCGAAAGCCTCACGAAGGGTGGATTACGAGGGGGAGCTCGCCGTGGTGATAGGAAAAAGATGCAAGGGGATAAAGGCGAGCAAGGCAAAGCAATGTGTGCTCGGATATGCATGCTTCAACGATGTGACCGCGCGTGACATCCAGAAAAAAGATGTACAGTGGACAAGGGCAAAAAGCTTTGATACCTTCTCGCCTTTTGGCCCGTGGATAGCCACGGGGATAGATGCGAGCGATTTGCGCATTCAGACAATTCTCAACGGAAAGGTGGTGCAGGATTCGAGCACCGCAAACATGATTTTCTCTGTTCCGAAACTCATCGCATTCATTTCGAGCATCATGACGCTCGAGCCGGGCGATATAATTGCAACCGGAACTCCCGCTGGAGTAGGGCCTCTGAAAAAGGGGGATATGGTTAAGGTGAAGGTGTGGGGAGTTGGCGAGCTCGAAAACCGAGTAGCGTAGTTTAAAAACCATTAAAAGCCTGTCCCTGCAAAATTCACCTTCGTGGTTTCTGAAAGAGTTAGCAGAATGGAGAACCCGATCCGCGATGTCGTGGTGAGAGCAGAACAGCTCGAGAGACAGGGAAAGAGAATATACTATTTGAACATTGGGGATCCTGCCAAGTTTGACTTCCAACCACCGAACTTCGTTCTGGAGGCGGCTTGTGCAGCGCTCAAGACCCCGGGTCATTCCTGCTATTCAGCTTCGGAAGGAATATACGAGCTCAGGGAAGCTATCGGAAAGGAAGATGGCGTACCGCCCGAACATGTGATCATCACCAATGGGGTGAGCGAGGGAATAAACTATTCCTTTGCATGTTTGATCGACCCTGGCGAGAACGTCCTGATGCCCTCGCCCACCTATGCGCCCTATCTGACCATGAGTAGGTTCATGGGGGGAGTGGATAACTTCTACCACTGCGGGAAAGATTGGGTTCCTGACATCGATGAGGCGAGAAAGAAGATCAATGAAAAAACGAGGGCCATTTTGCTGGTGAATCCGAACAATCCAACAGGAACGATCTATCCGAGAAAAGTGGTGAAGCAGCTCGTTGATCTGGCGGGCGAACACAATCTTCCTGTGATTTCCGACGAAATTTACAGAGGAATGGAGTTTGAGGGGAAAGCAACAATGCCATGGGAGGTATCAGACGATGTGCCGGTCATCTCGCTCAATGGCTGGTCAAAAAGATACGCCTGCACCGGCTTCCGCATGGGCTACATCGCTTTTCACAACAATGCAGAAGATTTGAAAAATGGGGTACTCGGGCTATGCAGGATGAGGCTATCGGCGAATCACCCATTCCAGTGGGCTATGCTTGAGATTTACAGGCAGCGCGCGCTGGCGCGGAGCTACAGGAAGAAGATGATGGCGAAGCTAAAGAGAAGAAGGGATTTTGCTTTTAAAAGAGTGAACGAAATACCTGGCCTCTCGCTGGTGAAGCCGGTGGCGGCATTCTATGCTTTCCCCAAAATTGAGGATGGGAGGTGGAAATCGGATAAGGAATTCGTCTATAAATTGCTTGAGGAAACTGGTGTGCTCACGGTATTCGGTAGCGGATTCTCATCCTTGCTGGAGCATCTGCACTTTAGGTTTGTCTTCCTCCCTCCTTTAGAGGAGCTTGAAGCTGCCTTTGACAGACTTGAGGAATTCATGAGAAAAAGCTGAAAGGCAGGGCTTTGTCCACCGTGCTCCAGTCAGACGCAGCAGCGCGCACTCTGTCCGCGTCCACTCCTACACGCCTACGCTCCTATTGTTTTCGTTAGCGTGCTCAAGCACGGCTTCGGATTGTGGAAGCCCTGCAGCAAGCTAGGAGGAGAAGGTTATATATAAATGTTTCGATGCCTAGCCGAACAGGCTGGCAAGGCCTGCTGCAGCCTCCTCCTCGCTTTTCTTTTCCTCTTTCTTCGCTTCCTCCTTTTTGGGCGTCTGAGCCGGTGCTGGAGCTGGCGCGGCCGCAACGGGAAAGGCTGCCTGTTTTATGGCCTCATCTATGTTTATTCCCTGGAGGGAGGCGACAAGCGCCTTCGCCTTTGCGACATCCGGCTCCACTCCGGCAGCCTGCAGAACCTGCAGAAGGCTCTGCTCGGTTATTTCCTTTTTCGCTGCATGGAGCAGCAGCGCTGCGTGGATGTATTCCATAGTTTCGACCTCCTGAACTTTATTGGCTCGCCTGGGCAGCAAGCTTGCTCTCAAGGGAGCTAGCTTCGGCAATGCCTTGGGCGAGCAGGAATGGGATGATATCTTGCTCAAAAATTTTCGCCTTAATACCCACAGCACGCGACTCGCACACGGCCTTTGCGATGAGAGCCCTGATGTTCTCCTTTGTGGGATAACAGATTTTCATCGATAAATTGAACGCGGCTGAGTAAGCTGCGGACAGGTCGGCAAAGAACTTCTTCTCGTCAATGTCGAGCACGGACTCGCGATAGAGGATGCCTTCCCAGATTGCGGGAATCTTGAGTCCTACCTCGAATGGTTCAATGCCGAGCTTCTGCAATGCCTTGGCCACGACAGGGGAAATCTTTGAGCCTGCCTTTGCCACAACGCTGTCCTTGCCTATGACGACTTTGCCTCCGACAATGCGCGCATCGATGCCAGCCGCCTTGAGCTCTGAGAGCACCGGACCTGGAGGGAGGGTGGTCTCGCCCGCCGGAACCACAATATCGAATGGGGCCAGCTGGTTAGGTTTGGCGGCTGCCTTTCCTTTGTTTTTCTTCACAAAACTGTAGAGCGCGAACGGGTCCATTTCGGTGAGGAAAAGTGCGGTTGGCCCATTCATTTCCTGGCAAAGCTCAACCGCCTTTCCGGCAGAATGAAGCGCGCGTTTGATTAGGCTATTTTTGGCCACTATGAACTTCACTTTGCCACGTAGCTTTCTCCGCACCGACTGAAATTGGCGATCTGGAACTCCGCGCAGAGCCACTATGCCTATGCATTTGGCTTTCTTTATTTCCTCGGTTAGGAGAGCGACCGTACTTTCCTTTGCCTTCCTTTTTTCTCCTTTTTTTGGCTTTTTCATCTGCGCACCTCACGATATTCTGGCTGGCTTTCCCATTGTAAGCTTGACAAACGCGCTTGCGATGTTTTCTCCTCCGAGCTTGGTCTTTACCGCCTCGATGACGGCCTCAATGTTCTCGGCGAGTTGCTCTGCGGGCATGTTTTCGTTCCCGACAAGACACTGCACTGTGGGGAGGTTTTTGCCCTTTGTCCTCACCTTTACTGTTCGCCTGGCTTTCTCCATGAGTTCGCTGAGCTTGTCTCCGATGATTGGCTTGGGCAACTTGTCTTTTGGCCCCATAGCCTGGCCAAGCGACTTTCCGATCTGCATCATCAACTGCGGGGCTGCGAGGAACTCGTACTCCCGCATGAGCTGCTTGAGCTTAGGTCTGTCGGTTGCAAGCTTCTGAATGTCCGCGCCTTCCAGCACGAGGTCGGCTCCGCTCTTTTTTGCATCGAGCGCGAGTTGGCCGTCCGCGAAAACAGCTATTTTTGGAACCTTGCCCTTGCCATTGGGGAGTACGACTTCTAGGTTGAGGCGCTTTTCTGGCTTGCTGAAATCCACTCCTTTGAAGTTGAGGATGAGCTCAACGCTCTGTGTGAATTTGCGCTTGCCCTTGTCCGCGAGGGCTTCGCCGAGTGCACGGATGATTTGCTCTCTTGAGATTGCCATGCTCTCCCCCTCCCAAGCCCGTGGGCGGGTTTGGTGCTTGCGGGAGAAACAGCAAGGTTGTTGTAGCGATAAATTAATTTAAATCTTTCCGCTTATCTCGCGAAGGATCTCTTGGTAGGTAGATTCTGCCGTCCTGCCTACCCCAAACTCTGTTTTCCTGAACCGCCCCAGGTATTTCACGCGCAACAGCTCGCGCTCGTACTCCCGATCAATTTTTTCTAAGTCTCTTGCGAGGATTTTGGCGCGCGTTTCGGTCAGCCTCTCCTTCAGGAAAGATACTCCGACCATCAGACCACCATTGAGAATTGAGCGCGTTATTCTTTCCTACCTCCGCCTGAAGATATAAGCCGCGACCAGCAGGGCGAGCGCTACGCTCCCGCCAATGTAGAGCCAGCCGAGGTCGCGCGAGGCTGTGATGGTGAAGGTTTCGCTTGCATAGCCCGTGCGCGTGACCGTGACTTTCAGCTGGCCCTCATATGGTGCGGTGAATTCTTTGCTGCCGTTGATGCCCGTGAAGGTTAGGTCGTTGATAGTTATTGTAACTTGGTCGAGCGGCTTCCCTCTCTCATCTCTGATCGTGATCGCGAAGGGCTGCCCGAGCTTCACCTCTGGCGGGTAGGTGACCACCATCCGCGGAGGGGTGTTGCTGCGCGAGAGGAGAAGCCTGGTGTATGGGGGAGGCTCTTCCGCGCGGGCGATGTCGATCGCGCGGCAGTAGACAGTGAAGTTTCCGAGCGGGAGCGCTGAGGCGTAAAGAGGAAAGCTCCACTCCGATGTGCCACGGGCGGTCTGCCACGCGCCCGTCTCACCCACACGTACTTGCACGGCGAGCACGCCCGAGTCGGACAGCGACATGCCGGTGATGTTGATCACGGGCTCGAACACAACCGTGCCGCTGTCAGGCGAGGTGAACGAGCATGATAGGGAGGAAAGGCCGTAAACCTTTCCATCGTAGGAACCGACATAAACGTAGTTGCCGTGCACGACGGGCGCGCTCTGCACCCAGTCGCCAATCTCAAAAGACCACCGCAGCGAGCCGTTTTTGGCGCTGAGCGCATATACGCGACCATCGTTAGAGCCGAAATAGACCGTTTCGCCCGTTCCGCTCACGCTTCCCTGAACGGCCTCGCCGGTATCGAACTTCCATAGGAGCTTGCCGGAAAGAGGCTCAAGCGCGTAGAGGCTACCATCGTTTGAGCCCACATAAAGAATGCCATCTATGATGCGAGGGGAGGAGAGCACCCAGCCGCCTGTCTGGAAAACCCAGACATTCGCGCCCGTCTCGGCATTAACCGCGTAGACATTGCCATTTGGCGCGCCGAAGAAAATGAGGTCGCCAAATCCGAATGGAGAGGAACGCCATAGCGCTACCGGCACACCAAAAGTCCACAACTTCTCCCCCGTCGTGGCATTCAGCGCGTATAGGAATCTGTCGCCCGAGGCCACGAACAGCTTTCCGCCCAGCACTGCCAGGCGGCTTTCGATTGGGCCCGCCGTGGCATAGCTCCATATCAGCTGCCCCCTATCCGCGCTCACAGCGTACACCGTGCCGTTCGCATCGCCGAAGTAGATATTGCCGAAGCCCACAGAGGGCGAGGAGAGTATGGGCGCTTTGGCAGAAAACTTCCATGCAACCTGGCCCGATGCCGGGTCGAGCGCATAGAGGTTTTTGTCCGCCGAACCGAACACCACAAGGCCGTTGATGAAGATTGGGTCGCCGAGGATTGGGCCGCCCGTTTCAAACTTCCACTTCTCAAAGCCTCTGATGGGGTCGAGCGCATACATGAAGCCATCGCTGGAGCCGACAAAGAGCGTTTCTGCCTCAAGCAGCGGAGTGCCCGCCACATAGCCCCTTGTGGCATAGCTCCATTTTATTCCGGCAGAAAAGACAGTCGCTGGGAAAAGCGCGAGCAACACAAGAATTTCCAACATGCGCGCCATGCTCATCGCTTCAGGATAGCTTGTGCTTTCCCTCATCGATTTCCCTGATCACTTCTCTGGCATCCTTGCCCTCGCAGCTCACGCCCATGCTGAGGCAGGTGCCCAAAACCTCCTTCACTGCGCGCGTGATGTCCTTCGACAGGCTTGAAGAACTTTTTATTTTGGCGATTTTCACCACTTGTGCAAGCGTGAGATTGCCGATTTTTTCTCCCTTGGTCTTGGCGCCCTTTTCTACCCCTAACTCTTTCTTGATGAGCGCGCTTGTGGGGGGCATGCCCACCTCTATTTCGAAAGATTTGGTCTCCTTATCCACAATGACTTTGACGGGGATGGATAGGCCGGCAAACTCTTTGGTCTTCTCATTGATGGCAGCTATGACAGCTGGGATGTTCACACCCAGCGGTCCGAGTGATGGCCCAAGGGGCGGGCCGGCGCTAGCTTTCCCTCCCTCAACAAGTGCCTGGATTGTGACTTTCATGCCATCCCCTCACTCCTCGGCCTTCCTATAGAGCCTGATGGTGTTCATCTTTATCGTGACTGGAATCGGGACCGCTACCTCAGTCAGCTCCACGGTCACCTCTTCCTTGCTCTCATCAATCTTGATTATTTTTGCCTTCTCGCCCTTGAACGGGCCGGCCACCAGCTCCACCACATCACCTTTGTGGAAGGCGGGTGGCGCCTGCTTGGCTTCGATGAGCGCGTCTATCTCCTGCGTGCCCATGGTCTTGCGCAACACGCCCTTTATGTGGGGTATGCGCATGGCTGCCTGCCTAACTGCGATCTCGTCATCTGCCTCGAGCATGATGTATCCCCGAAGCTCGTCGATGACGGCCAGCGCGTATATGGGGATTTTTTCCTTCTGTATTTTGTTGTAGAGCACATCTGCGACGACCTTCTCTTGCCCGGCCGTCAGCCTATAGACAAACAACATCTTTCTCACCTTATATGTAGCTGAATATGAGTGTTATGGCGAACCCAACGGCACCGATGAGCACCATGCCGAGGGCGGTTGTCTTGGCCATACTCCAGAACTCCCGCTCGGTAGGGCGGTAGCTCACGCGCAACACGCGCATTGAGCGCTGGTAGAACGATTCCAGCTCACCCACTATTTTTGGCATGAGTTCTGTGATGTTCAACGGAGCACCTCAGATGTTATCCAGATCAAGCTCAAGCCCAGCCCCGAAGCCCTCCTCTTCCTTCTCATATTGTGGGAGGGAGGCGCCCGCAATGACGGCGAGCACGCGCAGTGTGTTCCGCGGTAGGTCCTTCTCTATGCGCGCACCCCAGATGATGTGGGAGGAAGGATGAATGCGCCGGCTCACTTCACTGACCATGAGCTCGGCCTCGCGCAATGTCATGTCCTCACCGCCCACGACATTTATGAGCGCGCGGTTGGCATTGCTGATGTCAACATCGAGCAGCGGCGAGTGCAGCGCGGTCTCTATCGCCACAAGCGCGCGCTGCTCGGGCTTGGCATCCAGCGAGCTCTCGCCCATGCCGATGACTGCACAGCCCGCGCCCTGCAGGATGGTCTTGAGGTCGGCGAAATCGAGATTCACGAGGCCCGCACGCGTGACGAGCTCGGCGATGCCCTTAACAGAAGCTGACAGCACCTCATCGCACACTTTAAAGGCCGTGTTCAGCGGAAGGTCCGGCACGACAGTCAGCAACTTGTCGTTGGGGATGACGATGGTCGTGTCGGCATGCTTGCGCAGCTTGGCAAGCCCCTCAAGCGCATTCATCCTTCTTGTGTGCCCCTCGCTTCTGAAGGGGAGCGTCACGACGGCCACGCACAGCGCGCCCGCGCTCTTGGCGACCTCGGCCACGACATGCGCGCCCCCCGTGCCAGTGCCACCTCCAAGCCCGCATGTCACGAATACCAGCGAGGCGCCCTCGAGGGCATTTCTTATCTCCTCCACGCTTTCTTTAGCGGCCGCCTCACCGACTTGGGGATTGCTGCCCGCACCCAGCCCGCGCGTGAGGTTTTTTCCGAGCAGGATTTTCTTGTTGGCGCGCACTCTCAGAAGATGCTGCACGTCGGTGTTCATGGCTATGAGCGTAGCCCCATGCACGCCGAGCTCTGCCATGCGGTTCAGGGTGTTGCAGCCGGAGCCTCCTATGCCGGCCACCAAAATCTTTGGGCGGGAGGCCTCAAAGAACTTGAGCAGCTCGGCATCATCCGCGCTTGTGAGCACCTCTCTCGGCTCGGGTAGGTTATCAACCACGTCAAGACACCTCTGTTTATTTAGCAAAGAGAGCTTTAAAACGTTATAGCAGATATTTAAACGCGCCCCATAGCGCCCGATGGTGAATATGGTTGCTGAGGAGGTTAGGGATATCTGCAGGGACATCAGGGCCCTTAAAATCCAGGGAGCTAGGGAAATCGCCAAGGCAGCCGTCCAGGCTCTGGGGATACAGGCGAGGAAGAGCAAGGCAAAAAAGCCCTCAGAGTTTCTGGCCGAGCTGCTTGAGGCCGCCGATGCGCTGGCCGCAACCCGGCCAACCGAGCCCATGCTACGCAACTCGCTGAGAAATGCCATTCGGCACGTGCTGGTGCAACTGAGGCGAAATAGGGCGATGAGCGTTGGGCAGCTCAAGGCCATCGTGGCGAGGGAGGAGACGAACTACTTCAAAAACGTCGAGGCTGCGTTGCGCAACATAGCCGAGTACGGAGCAAAGGAGATCCCGCAGGGGGCCACCGTCATAACCCACTGCCACTCCTCCACAGTGATGGCAGTGCTTAAGCGCGCGCATGAGCTCGGCAAGAGCATTGATGTCATCGCGTGTGAGACGAGGCCGAAGTATCAGGGCCACATCACAGCAAGGGAGCTGCGCGACGCGGGCGTGCCGGTCACGCTGATCGTCGATAGCGCGATGAAAAGCTTCATACGCGACGCTCACATCGCGCTCGTGGGGGCTGACGCGATCTCTGCAACAGGTGACCTGTACAACAAGATCGGCACTTCGGTTCTCGCGCTTGTGGCACACCATGCCGGCGTGCCATTCTACTCAGCAGCCGAGCTACACAAGTTCGACCCGCTCACCATGTGGGGAACGATGGAAACCATCGAGGAGCGGGCTGCCGAGGAAATTGCGGGCGGGCCCGAATTCAAGGGCGTGCGAGTGCGCAACCCTGCCTTCGATGTCACTCCGGCGGAGCACATCCATGCGTATATCACAGAAATGGGCGTGATTCCACCACAGGGACTGCTCAGCTTTGTCAGGCATGCTTTTCCCGTGGATAACCCACTCGCGAGTTTCTTGGAGAAGAGAAAAAGGTGAATGCATGGATAAGGAAGGGATATGGAAATACAAGCCCCTGATAACCAGAGCCAAGTGTTTCGACATAGAGGCCGGGCCGCTCATAGCCGTGCTCAATGAAGAGGAGGCGCACGAGAACGACATCTACACGGCGGATAGGATAATCCTGCAAAAGGGCGCGCAGGAGCTGACAGTGATCTGCGACCTCAGCGCCACGCTAGTAAAACGGGGTGAGGTGGGAGTTTTCTCCGAAGTGATGAGGAAGTTGAAAATCAACCCAGGAGATCTCATTGAGATAAGGCACACCAGGCAGCCCGCAAGCGTGGATTTCATCAAGAAGAAAATGGATGGAAAGCCGCTGAAGGCCGAGGAGATAAACACTATAATCAGGGAAACCATAGAGAACAAGCTCAGCGAAATTGAACTCAGTGCGTTCATCACGAGCCTGTATATACGGGGCCTCAGTCAGGAAGAGACAGTCGCGCTCACCAACGCCATAGTCGAGTCTGGGGCAACGCTCGAGCTTGGGAAAAAACCTATCGTTGACAAGCACTGCGCTGGTGGAGTGGCTGGAAACAGGACCACCATGGTCATGGTCCCGATTCTTGCTGCGGGTGGCCTGTATGTTCCAAAGACATCCTCGCGCTCCATAACCAGCGCGGCCGGGACTGCAGACACCATGGAAGTGCTAGCTAACGTGGAGTTCAGCGTTGAAGAGATGAGAAAGATTGTGCTGAAGACAGGCGGGTGCATCGTATGGGGAGGGGGGATAAACCTTGCGCCCGCCGATGACCATCTGATCAGGATAAGGCATCCCCTGAGGCTTGACCCAAGAGGGGTGCTGCTGGCGAGCATCCTAGCGAAGAAAAAAGCCGTGGGTGCGGAATACGTCGTCATCGACATCCCCGTTGGGAGGGGGGCGAAGATCGAGGACATGAAGACAGCAAGCAGCCTGGCTACCGATTTTCTTGAAATCGGCACGAAACTCGGCATGCGGCTTGAGGCATTCCTCACGGACGGCACAGACCCCGTGGGAAACGGCGTGGGGCCAGGTCTTGAGTGCATTGATGTGCTGAACGTGCTGCAGGGAAGCGGGCCGCATGACCTGATGGACAAGAGCTGCCAGCTCGCAGGCGCGCTATTTGAAATGTGCGGCAAGGTAGAGAAAGGAAGGGGGTACGAGGTCGCGCTCAACCTGCTCAAGAGTGGTAAGGCGTACAACAAGATGCGCGAGATCATCGAAGCGCAGGGGGGCAATCCGAACGTGCGCATCGAGGATATTCCCGTCGGAAAGTTCCGACAAGAGATAGTTGCCGAGAAGGATGGTAGGGTGGAGCATGTGGATAACAGAATGGTCAATAAAATAGCGCGGGCGGCTGGCGCGCCCAAGGACAAGGGTGCAGGCGTCATCCTCCACACAGAGCACGGCGACCGCGTCAAGGCTGGCGATGTGCTGTTCGAGATAGTGGCAGAGAGCGAGGCGAAGCTCGACTTTGCGCTTAAGGCGCTCGAGGAGTGGCCCGTCGTCGAGCTACAGAAAGTCATACTCGGAAAAGTCTCGGAAGCCGAGCCCGTGATAAGGGAGCTACCACAAATTCCCCATTAGAAGCAAATTCACCGTAGCAAGGCCACTAGCGTTTTAAAAGCGCAGCCAGCTCCAGCGCATCCTGTGCATTCAGAATCGGTTTTTTGGCCAGCTCGTAGTCCTCCCACAGACGCGGGCATGCTGTGTTTACATAACAGTCAAAAGAGCGGAAGTTTTCCAAAGAGAGAAAGTTTATCTCGTCGGCCACGAGAATGGCGGCTTTTCTCCCCGCCCTCTCCAACGCTTCCTTCACCTTCACCGCAATCCCCATGTTGTATTGTCCTGGTTTTGTCGAAACGAGTATGCCGAATGTTTTTGCCTCGCTGGCTTTCGAGAACATCGCGCGCCTTTTCCTTTCCAGCCTTGCCAGTTCGGCATTCAGTCTTCTTACTGTGTTGGAGAATGGGTCGCAGGCGATGAGCGGTTTCCCGCCGGCCTTTATCCCGAGAGGGTGGAAGGCTCCTCCTCCGAAGAAAAGGATAGCGTCCGCCTTTTCCAAGACGCTGGAAACCGCGCTGTCATCACAACCGAGCACCTGTCCGGGATAGGACGTGAGACGGCCTTTGCCGATGAGGACGATTTTGCCTCTCCTCTCGAGAAAGCGTTTTATTCCGGCGAGCTGCTTTGCGTGCTGTACTGTAGTTGCAAGCGCAATAGTTTTCGCCCCCCTCAGCTCCGCCACCGCTTTCTCAAGAACTGGCCTAAAATCGACTTTGACAAAATGCTCGACATACTCGACTGGAACCTCCTTGAGCTCGATGAACTTGGAATGGCCGAAGTGAATGATCTTGTCCGCGCCGATCCTTCTCGCCTCATCCACAGCGATGTCACACGCACCATAGCAAGGGGATGCGGAAATGAAGACATCGTGGCCTTCTTTCTCCAGCTTCGCAGCATGTGCGAGCGCCTCGTGCTTGAGGCCTTCCGGGAACTGCAACAGGATGCGCATGAAATCACTTTGGCTTTATTTGCTGGAAATGGTTCAAAAGCTGTTTCCTAAGCGTTTGCGGGTTGGCCGCAGCAATGTGGGCGAGCGCTTGCTCGATTTTTTGCTGTGCATATCCCTTGAAGTCGAATTTCAAGCCGGCAGCCTTTTCTTTTATTTTGGTGAACTCCTTGTGGAACGAGTCGATGAAAGATGCCGCTATCGTCCTGTTCAGCGCGTGCTCGCTCTTTTTTCTTATTAGAAGACGCTCCAGCACGTTGAACACTTCTTCAAGCGAGCCGATGCGCTGGAAAGTGGTGGTCAAATCGATGTTGGCAATTTTAAGCCTGGTTTCGCTGCTTTTGTCCTCCATCAGAACGAAGTTATCGGGTGCCCTGTCCGCGAGACCTGCGGCATAAGCGTACGCCATGGCGCTTCCAAACTCTTTCGCAAGCGGGAGATGGTCGGCTTGTTCGAAAATCTTGTCGCCAGAGATGCCCGGCAAACCCTCGATGATAAAAAAATCTTCAACCCACAACGTCGCCGGGGCCATTCCACCAAGTGCTTTGATGAAAACACTTCCATGAAACTCTGCTTCAAAACTGAAGCCCCTGCGGGTCTTGAAATAGAGAAATCTGCTTGGTGAGCCAACACGCCCTTTTGCCTTTTCAAATTCAACGCGAAAAACGGCTCTCGCGTCGAAATCGGATAACTGGGACTTTATTAATGTGATGTGCAACGGCTTTTCGCCAAACCTTTTGTAGCAAATTTCTTCGATTTGCCCGATATGCCTCTCTCTCAAATCTTCGTACTCTGGAACTTTGAAAAATGGCCGCATGGCCGGTGCAGAAGGCTGAGCAATAGGCCGTGCCCTGAGGGCAGTTTTCTGTGCCATATGAGGTTTTTAATCTCTCGAAATATATAAAGGAGGCTGCTATGATTTGTGCTCCTCAAGCCCAAACTTTTCTTCCATCTTTTTCTCCATTTCCTTAAGCTCGCTGAGGCGCTTTAGGATGAGGCGCTGTTCGGCCGCGGCCACTATCTTGCGTGTTCGCTCAACGGCATCGGGATTGACGCTTATGCTGGTGACACCGAACTCAACAAGCTTTTCGGCGAACTCTGGATACACGCTAGGCGCCTGGCCGCATAGGGAAACCGTGACGCCATATCGCCTGCAAACCGATGTCACGTGCTTTATGGCCCGCAGCACTGCTGCGTTTCTCTCGTCAAACTCTGCTGCAAGCGTAGGGTTGTCGCGATCGATGCCCATGATGAGTTGCGTCAGATCGTTGCTGCCTATCGACACGCCATCGATGCCTTCCTTGCAGAACTCCTCGATGAGGAAGACCGTGCTGGGCACCTCGACCATTATCCAGAGCTTGAAGTCGCGCGTGCGGTGCAAGCCTGCCTCTGACATCTGTTGCTTGATGTGCCTCACTTCGCCAGTCCTCCTGACGAACGGGATCATGAGCCACACATTGCGCAGGCCATACACTTCGCGGACTTTCTTTATGGCATCAAGCTCCATGCGAAATACATCCGGCTCCCTTATGTAGCGCGAGCAGCCGCGATAGCCCATCATGGGGTTAGCTTCGACCGGCTCGTACTTCTCGCCCCCCTCGAGATTGCGGTATTCGTTTGTCTTGAAGTCGGTCGCACGATAAACTACGGGTCGGGGATAGAATGCCGAGGCAAACCGCCGTATGCCCTCGGCCAGCTTATCCACAAATTCCTGCCTGCGCCCTTCCTCGAGCATCTTGCGGGGGTGCTCGCCGATCTCTGCGATCATGAATTCGGCGCGCAACAGGCCCACGCCATCCACGGGCAGCTGGGCGACCTTCTCTGCGAGCGCTACTTCCCCGAGGTTGACATAGATCTTCGTCCCAGTTATCGGCGCATACTCGGCCTTCACGGCCGGCGAGACTTCCTCGGGCCTGACAATGCTCTCAAGCGCGACCTCGCCCTCGTACACTATGCCGTGGTCGGCGTCTACAGTCACGATTGTGTCGTCCTTAAGCACTGTAGTGGCATTACCCGTGCCCACTATGCAAGGAATACCCATCTCGCGCGATACAATGGCTGCATGACAAGTGCTGCCTCCGGAGTTGGTGATGATGGCGCTGGCCTTTCGCATGGCCGGCACGAAATCAGGCGTGGTCATCTCGGTTACCAGCACGGCGCCCTGTTCCATTTTGGCGAGCTCTCGTATGGAGGCGATTTGCTTGACCGGCCCGACCGCTACACCAGGGCTCGCGCCCAGTCCGCGCACGAGGATGGTCGCCCTCTCCACGGGGATGCGCTCTTTCTTTTCTCTCGGCTTTTCCTTCACTCCGGCTTCTGCTTTCTCTGCCTTCTTGAGTGTGGTAATTGGCCTGGACTGCACGATGTAGAGCTTTCCGTCCCTATAGGCCCACTCAATGTCCTGCGGGCTGCCATAGTGCTCTTCGATGATTTTGCCGAGCTTGGCCAGCTCGAGGATATACTTGTCATCAAGCTTTTGCCGCCCCCTCATCTCGGTCTCCACGTTCACGTGCTCATTCTTGGTGCCGACTTTTGTTATCATCCAGCTTTGTTCCACAATGTCTTTGCTGATTATTTTGAGCTTGGCTTTGTCCACTGTATACCTGTCAGGCGTGATCGAGCCTGAGACCACTATCTCGCCAAGCCCGTAAGCGGCCTCAATGACCATCCTGTTGGGGTCATGGGTGATGGGATCAACCGTGAAGAGCACGCCACTACGCTCGCTCTGAACCATTTCCTGCACGACGGCGGCCAGCCCCACTTTGAGATGGTCGTAGCCCTTTTCCTGCCTATAGAATATCGCCCTCGCCTCAAAAAGGGAGGCCCAGCACGCTTTCACGGCATCCACGACGTTCTCGGCGCCCTTTACGTTGAGAAATGTTGCCTGCTGGCCGGCGAAGCTTGCCTCGGGCAGGTCCTCGGCAGTGGCCGATGACCTGACCGCAACATAAACCTCCTGCTCTGGCGTCGGGGTGCGCGTGCCGCACAGGTCGAAGTAGGCATTTACGATGTCGTTGCGGATGTCCTCGAGCATCGGCGCGCTGAGGATAAGGCTTTTTATCTCATCGCTGACCGCCTGCAGGCGCGCCGTGTCCCGCACGTCGAGAGTGGCGGTAAGCTCGCGAATCTTGTCCCGTAGGCCTGTATGCTCAATGAATCTGAAGTAAGCATCGCTCGTGACCACAAAGCCTGGTGGAACGGGCAGCTGCATGCCGGCCATTTCGCCCAGATTGGCGCCCTTGCCGCCTGCAATTCTCACATCCTCCTTGCCTATCTCCGAAAACCAGACTATATTCCCCGCCATTGCCACCACGCAGTGGCTTTCGTCTTACCCTTTTTAATTCTTTACTCCGGCGGACGGCTAAGTCTGATGTGCTCTCCATTGCACTGCACATCGAACTCTATGAGCGGCTTGAGCTGCGAGCCCTGGAGCTTCGGCTCGAGCTGCTCAAGAACCTGAAACATTCCGGCCTCGTTGTCCATCTCAATGCAGACGAGCACGGGCTTGCTGGTGCCCGCGAGCACCGAGACCTTCTTGATCGCCCGGGCAGAAATCTTGTGCATGTCACTCTTTGTCGCCCATCTCGCCCTGCCCTCTTCCATGTCAAGCGCGTCCGCCACGCGCACTATTCCATAAATCGGACCGGGTGCTGCCACGTCCTTGTCGTGGTAGCGTATGCAGGCTTGGACAAATGCCTTGAGCGAAGTCCGCATCGCGGCATCCCGGTAGGTGGGCGCGAGCACGCTGTCGAGGATGGGCTCTGCGATGAACGTGGAGGTGATGGCATGCTGGTTGCGGTGGTAGGCGTTGCCAATGTCATGGAAGAGGCCCGCGAGCGCGATGCCAACTTCGATGTCCTCTTTTTCGAGAACCACGCTCCCATGCTTCAATCTCTCGGGTATGTGGCCGCTTTCCTGCAGTATGCGGAGTATTTCCAGAGCGTAGCTTGCTGTGATGAGCGCGTGGTGGTGGCCGTGCTCGTTGAGGTTCAGCTCCCTGGCGCGCTGCTTGGAGCATGCAAAAAGCTCATTGACCTCGACGTTGTGAAAAACGCGCTCGAGGATTTCCTGAAGCCGCTTGTTTCCCCTGGTGAAAATGGGAAGCCCGACGAAACCCTCCTCGTTTCTAATCTGCAAGAACTTAGTCGGAAAAGGCGCCCCGTCTTTTTTGCGCTGAGCAGCCTTTTGTCTTGCCTTGATGATGTCCACCGAGCCACACCGCAAGAAGATATGTCTTTTAAGAAATAAAAACCCTGCCCTCACAGAAAGCCCATGGGCTGGAGCTCGATGTTCCACAAGCCAATCTTTTTAGCGTAATCCACTGCCTCCGCGTACTCCTCTGGCCGCAGCCTCCTCGAAATATCCGGGAAGTCGAACGCCTTGTACTCGGGGTGGTACTGGCTCATGATGTTCACGCGCACGCGGTCGCCCAGGTTTGCCTTAATCCAATCGAAGATGGGTTTTGTGTCGCATTCGAGGTGGCCGGGCATGACGAGGTGGCGGACGAGAATTTCTGCCTGATTTATCGCCATCAGATTGTTTCGCTTGACCGTATCCCAATAGTTGGGCGCTTTTGAGAGGCGCATGGCGCATCGGTCGTCAGCGTACTTGATATCATCGATGAAAACATCGACCACGCCGTGCAACAAGCGCATGCCCTCCACGCTGAGAAACATGTTCGAGTTCCAGATAACCGGGATGTTGATGTCGCACTCGGCCAGCCACCGCAGAATTGTATGGAGGTTCGGCGTCGGCTCTCCCCCCACAAAATTTACATTCCGGATGCGAAAGCCGCCGGGAGCACTCCTGCGCTCAGCTATCCAGTCGCAGTAGTCCCGACTGCTCCACACCGTCCCTCGCTCTGGAAAGAATGCGATGTCCCAGTTCTGGCAGAACGCGCACGCTAGGTTGCAGCCAGCAAAAAAAATCGTCCCGCTGGGAACGAACTCGGGCTCTTCGCCGAGGTGCTCAAAGGCCGAGGCAACGCGCGAGACATACCCTACGCGACACCAGCCGAGCTTGCCTGCCTTCCTGTTCGCCCCGCACCTTCGCTCGCAGAAAATGCACGCCTCGGTCAAGGTATCGGCAATTTTCGCTTTCAGGTCAAGGAGATTTGGCGAGGCCTTGGGCATACGGGCGAGCTCGTGCAGCGAAGAGATTTTTTTGAGAAGCTGCTCAAACCTCGCCACCCCCTTCTCGTGTTCTTCCCAATTCTCATCGATGTTTTCGCTTATCTTTGCGGGAACCCGTTTTGCGATGAGAAAGCGTGCTGGTAGCTCGTCGGCCGTCACTCGCAGATACCTTCCGAGGGCAAGCTCGAGCCCCTTGTCCATGCTATCTCTTTGGCCGCCCTTTGATATATAAATGCCTCACGGCAATTTGGCTCGCTCCTGCGAAATGGTGCAGAAGGTTTTTTCTTAATTATGTGAAAAACAGATGGGGGGTGTTGGATTGATAATTGGTTTGACTGGAGAGAACTGCGCGGGCAAGGGCACGGTGGCTGCCTATCTCGCAAAAAAAAGCTTCCATTACTACTCGCTTTCGGATGTCATAAGGGAAGAGCTGGTCAGCGAGGGGAAGGAGGTTACCAGGGAAAACCTCATCAAAAAAGGCAATGAGCTACGCAAGAAATACGGCGAAGGCATTCTGGCTGAAAAAATTGCAATGAGGCTCGAGCCCGGCAGAAATTACGTCATAGATTCGATCAGACATCCGAAAGAGGTTGCGGTGTTTAAGAAAATGAAGGATTTCATTCTGGTCCATGTCACTGCCCTTCCAGAAATCAGATTTGAGCGCATGCGCGCGAGAGGCAGGGAGGGCGACCCAAAAACGCTGGAGGCTTTTTTAAGGCTCGAAGAACAGGAGGCCAAATCAAAGGATGGCTCAGGCCAACAGCTGCTGAGGACAATAAAGATGGCTGATAGGAAAATTGAGAACAACAGCACGTTTGAGCATCTGTATGACGCGGTGGATACGCTGCTTGCTGAAGTTTCTGCGGAGTTCAAGCTTGCGCGCCCCTCTTGGGATGCCTATTTCATGAACATAGCTAAGGTGGTGGCGAGCCGGAGCAACTGCATAAAGAGGCACGTGGCAAGCGTCATAGTGAAAGACAAACGCATCATATCCACAGGCTATAATGGCACGCCGCGTGGCCTGAAAAACTGCAATGAAGGTGGGTGCCCGCGCTGCAACGCCTTTGCCAATGCCGGAAGCCGACTCGAGGAATGCCTGTGCTCGCACGGTGAGGAGAACGCCATCGTGCAGGCCGCCTACCACGGCATAAGCGTTAAGGGAGCAACACTCTACACAACCTATTCGCCGTGTCTGCTGTGCGCCAAGATGATAATAAATGCTGGAATCAACGAAGTTGTCTATAATGCGGATTATCCACTCGCTGACACTGTGAGCAGGATGTTCAAGGAGGCTGGCGTGATTTTCAGGCAATATAAATTTGAAGAAAAATAGCCGGCGGCGAGCTGAAGTCTTGTTCCGACGAATTTATAAATACCGCCGCAGAAGGTAGGTGAGAGGTGATTTTTTGGGCAGGAGAATTGGAAAGGAAAAGATTGAAAGAGAAGAGGGCTATCTCTACTATGTGGGTAAAGATGGATATGTCTGGAGAGCGCCGATGAAGAACAACCCGGGGGGGACCAAGAAGAGGGTTGGGACTGAAAAAATTGAGAAGAGAGCCGGCTACATGTATTACCTTGACAAGGAAGGCTACGTGTGTGAGGCGAAGCTGAAAAACGCTTGATTTTTTTCTGTTTTTCTGCTTTCTTTTTCTGCTTTCTTTTTTTCTTTTTATTCAGACTCAGCGACCGGCAGAAGCAGCTCTTCGGCACCAAGCTGCGGCTCTTCGGAATCCACCTCAAGCAGCTTCTCGACGTCAGCTAGCGCCACGCCCGCTGTGATGGATGTGGTGGCGTTGGCTGGTGGTTGTGGGGCTATGCAACCAAACAGAAGCATCAGGAAAACGATTGCGAGAATAAGGCGCACGTTCATTTTTCACCTTCCGCTCCTGAGCAGTTCGCGAATGGCCTGCACTTCCTGTGCTACGGTCGCCAGCCCGCTCCAGCACGCCCTGGTGTTTTCCCTGTAGGTTGCCGGATCGCTCACGCTGCTGGCCGGACATTGCGCGAGCATATTCTGCACCCTTCCCTGCAACGCGCCCATGCGCGCAACGAGCTCGTCTTTGTTGGTGACATTGCTCGCCGCAATTTGTGGCTGCGCCCATTTCAGTATTGCGAGAATGCGCTCGAGGCGGTAATTGACTGTTAGGCGCGAGTCCTGCAAGGCGACGGAAAGAAAACCGGGCGCATCCGAAACAGCATCGAGTTGGGCGAGGAGCCCGTTTCCGGCTCCCACGAGCGCTGAGAGCGCTGCGGTGTCAATCCCCCTGCGGTTCAGATTTGATATGTCTTCCTCAGCGTGCGCGATCTGGTTTCCTATAAAATCTTTTGAGGCCACTTTTGCCGCCTGAATGGCTGAGCTTATACATCTGCTAAACGTGTTGTTGTGCATGCTGCGCTGCGAGCGCGTGCAATCCAAAACCGCTTTTCTCTGCGAGGCGTTGAGACCTGGCTGGCCTCTGAGACCGACGAGTGCTTGCAGCGCGGCCTGAAGGTCGTTGCGAGTCCGCTGGAGCGCGACCTGAAGCTCGCGCCTGTTTGTCGCGCTCTGCAACGCGCTCTTGTCCGCATTGAGCGCGGAAATGTAAAGTGAAAAATCTGGCGGGGTTGTGCCGCTGCGGGCATAGCACTGCGCAATTGCGTTCAGGTTGTTTATCGCATACTCGACCCTGCAGGTCGCGAGCGATGCGCGCGCGACGAGCACATCCGAACCCGCTGGATTCTGATAGAACGCAACGGTCAAAGAAGCGAGCAGAAGCAAGGAGGCAAATCTCACAAAACGCATTTATCTACAAACTTTAAAGTCGTATCGGATTCAGAGAGCAGGCCTCTGCGGAGGCTTTTTGTTGGGCTTGCACTTGCCCGTCCGCGGATCGTAAATGTATTTGTAGAACTTTCTTTTCTCCCTTCTTAACGCGAGCACGCAATGAATTATGCCTTTCGGGATATAAAAAGGTATCTAGCGCGTAGCACGATAGGTAGCATGAGCGTAGTAAGTCCGGCCCACACGCCAACAACGAACGCGACGTACAGCACGAGTGGGGCGAGCGCGAGCAGAAGCGCCCACCATGGGATGAATGAGAACATTGTGGAAAGCGTGTCCCATGAGAGAGCCAGAATGGCCGAGGCGAGCGCCAGAAACATCGTACCGCTCACGAAACCCGTCACAACCGACAGCATGATGTGGGGGAGCCGCCTGCGCGCTCTCCCAGCGAAGTCGCCTGCTATGTAAAGAAGGAGCGCGATCGGCCTGCGGAAATCATGTATAAAGAGAAGCGCGCGTAAGATGAGGAAAGAAACGAGTGAGAATGCCAATTGTCCGGCTTTCGCTGTGAGCTTTCTGGCCGTTGCAAGCATGGAGCTATTTTGCTGAGGGGATATAAATAGTTGCGCTTTGGCGGTTTCATAGCCCGAGTTTTTTTTCGAGCTCTTTGAGCGGCAGGCAGTTAATGACATCTTTCTTTTCCAGCCAACCTCTCCTTGCAGTGTGCACGCCTAACTCGATAAAACGAAGGTGCTCGGTCGAGTGGGAATCGGTGCTTATGGCGAACAGCGCGCCCTTTTTCTTTGCGAGGCGAATATGCTCGTCATTCAGATCGGTTCTATCCGGAAAGGCGTTTATCTCGAGAATCTTTTTGTTCTCAACGCAAAAATCAATGACTCTCTCCAGGTCCACGTTGTAGGGTTCTCGCTGGCCGATGAGCCTGCCCGTGGGATGCGCAAAGATGTCAACATGCTCGTTGTCGAGCGCGCGTAGTATGCGCCGGGTTATCTCATCCCGAGGCTGATTGAAGTGCGAATGCACGGCCGCGATGACCACATCGAGCTCAGCAAGCACAGCGTTGCCCAGGTCAAGCTCGCCTTCCTTTGTTATGTTCACCTCGGCCCCCTTGAGCAGCCGGATGCCAGTGCTATTCTCAGCTTTCTCAATATTCCGCATGTGCTCGCGCATGCGCCTGTCATCCAGCCCGTGCGCGACATACAGCGTGCCCGTGTGGTCGCTTATGGCGAGATATTCATAGCCCATTTGTTTCGCTGCCTCGGCCATCTCCTCGATGGTGTTGACCCCGTCCGTTATTTTAGTGTGCACGTGGAACTCCCCGCGGATGTCCTTCTGCTCTATTAGTTTGGGCAGCCTTCCCTCCCTTGCTGCCTCTATCTCGCCCGTGTTCTCGCGCAACTCGGGCTCTATGTAGGCCAGACCGAGTTTCCGGTAAATCTCCTCCTCTGTCCTGCCGGCTATTCTCTTTCCACTTTTCTCCTCAAATAGCCCGTATTCGCTGAGCTTCCAGCCCTTCTCGTTCGCAATGCGCCGCGTGGCGATGTTGTGCTCTTTTGAGCCCGTGAAATACTGGAGCGCGGCGCCGAAAGCCTCGGGCTCAACCACGCGCAGGTCGCAGTTCAGGCCATTCTTAAGGCGAACGCTGCTCTTTGTCTCCCCTTTGGCGAGAACCTCTTCGACATAAGGCAGGGAGGTGAAGTGATCCATGACCGCCTTCGGGTCGGTGGAGGTCACGAGGATGTCGATGTCGCCGATCGTTTCCTTCCATCGACGCACGCTGCCGGCCGGCTCTATCTGCCCGACCGCCCGGTGTTTTTTCAGCGCGGCAACTATAGCCTTTACATCCTCGAGCACATACCCGAGCATTGCCCGCCCCCTTGACCTCTCGAGCAGCTCTATGCCGTGGAGTATCTCGCTCTCGCTCTTTTCTCCAAACCCACGCAATTTTCTTATCAGGTGGGCTGAAGCGGCCTTCTTCAAATCCTCGAGGTTCCTTATTCTCAACTCATCGTACAATCGTTTGGCTTTTTTCGGGCCGAGACCGGGCACGCTTGTGAGCTCGATGAGCTCGATGGGGAGCTGTCGCTTGAGCTCCTCGTGAAGAGTTATCTTGCCCTTGGCAAGCCATTCAGCTATCTTCTCGGCAATGCTCTCGCCCACACCTGGTATTTCGGTCAGTTTGTGCCCCCTCGCAAACTCGGCGATGTCCTGGCTCATCGTCTCGATGGCCTGTGCGGCCTTCCTGTAGGCGTTGGGCTTCCACTGCACGCCCTGAATCTCGTACATGTCGGCAATTTCGTAAAGGAGCTTGGCCAGCTCTTGGTTGCGCATGCCAGACCTCATTTTCCTTTGAACATCTGTAGCACTTCCTGCGTTGTAGTGGCATCCTCGGCTTTCTTATCCGCTCTGACAAAACCGACTACACGCGGAAAGCGTAGGGAGAGACCCATGCCCTTCTCGGCTGCGCACGTGTGCACGGGCGAGCGCGTGATCTCATCCGCGCGCACCTCAATCACATACCTCGGAGTCACCCACACGTCAGCCTCCAAATTCGCCACGAGATTCGGCGGCTTATGCCTGAGCGAGATCGCATCCAGCATCCTCTTCAATTCCCTCGTCTGCTCCTCGGTCAGCCCGCTGCCTATCTTCGCGATCGTTTCAAAATTCCCAGTCTGTTTGTTGAAAACAGCACCGACGAGCGCGCCGATGCCGAGCGCCGCCCTCTTGCCCTTGCCCTTGAAATAGCCCACAATGGCCACATCCACCGTGTCGGCGAGCTTTCCCTTGTAGCTCCGCTTTAGCTTTATCCAGTCGTATCCGCGCGCGCCAGCGGAGTAGATGCTCTTCGGATCTTTAGCGAGAATGCCCTCAAGCCCCTCACTGACATACTCGTTGAAGAGCGCATCGATCTCCTCGGGCTTATTTACGATCTTTTCCTGCGCCACTTCTATGGTCTCGCCCGCCCTCAGCATTTCGCGCAGTGCGCGCTTCCTCTCGGTGTAGGGTTTGCCGAGAAAGCTCTCTCCGTCTCTATAGAGGAGGTCGAATGCGAAGAGCTTGAGCGGCAGCTCTTCGGCTTTCTCGGCAACGCCATGCTTTCTCTTTCTCTGTATGGTAACCTGGAAGGGCTGGAAGGTGCCCGTGCTCTCATCATAGGCCAGTGCCTCGCCCTCAAAAATCGCCTCCCTCGCCTTCACCTGTTTCTTTGTAGCCTCCACGATTTCGGGGAACATGTAGGTTGTCTCCTCGAGATTTCTGGAATACAGCTTGACCTCCTCTCCCTTCTTATGTACTTGCACGCGAAAGCCATCGTACTTGGGCTCAACGGCACACGTGCCCATACGCTTGATGATCTCTTCGGCGCTTGAGAGCCGCTGGGCGAGTGCGGGCCTGATGGGCCTGAAGAGCCGGACCTCCTGCTCGGAGATTTTCTTCAGGCCTTTTTCGAGGAATGCTTCGGCCACCGCCCCAAGATCCGAGGAAACGTTATAGGCATTCTCGAGCTCCTGCCTCAGCTCCTTTGTGCCTTTTTTTGCAACCGACAATGCATCCAGAAATGTATAGGCGCCAACGCCCATGCGCAGCTTGCCGAGCACGATGCGCGCGATGTATTTAGCCTCCAGAGGGGTGGCATCGCGGAAAAGCGCGGCCAGCAGGCTGATTTTCTTTTCCTGGCTACCGGCACCGGTCGCCTGCGCGATTTCCATGAATCTTTTGTACACTTCTTCCAGCTCTAGCTCAGATTTGCCTTTTTTGGCCAGCGCGCTTGCCACTAGCCCGAGATCGCCCTTCTCCTTATAGGCCTTTTCCACATCAGCCCTTTCCACCCCATAGGCCTGCGCGATCGCCTCCGTCATGAGCTTGTCGGCGACATTGAACCGAACGTTTTCGAAAGAAGGCCTCAGCTCGCCCTCCAGCAGATACGCCAATATGTGGGCTTCGGCAGGCTTTGCCTTTGCCAGCAGCTCAGCGAGGATGTTGGTCATCTGTATGCGCGAGGTGATGGCCTCAAGTTGCTCAAAAACGCCCGCGAGCTCGGCAAAGCGCATAAATCAGCGCCTCCTTTTTTCTTCCTCGATAATTCTCCTAAGGAGATTGATCATTTCTTGGAAATTGCTTTTTTCCACGAGAGATAGATTTTTGTTCGGCAGAAAGAATCCTTCAAAAAAGTTTTGCAGTAGGTCGAGTGTTTTTGTCGGATTTATTCCGGCTGCTTTTCTGACTGCTTCTTCCGCTCCGCGGTTGTCTCCGAGAAAGAGGTTGCAGAGGCCAGCCATAAAAAGTGGATCTACAGAAGCAGGATTTAGGTTGCTTGCCTGCTGAAAGGATGCGAGCGCTTCCTCGAGTCTGCCCATCTGAAATAAGCACATCCCTCTTGCGTGAGTAGGAAGGAATTCTTTTGGCTCAAGCCTGGCAGCTTCCTCGAATTCAGTAAGCGCCTCCTCAAGCTTGCCCATGCCCTGCAGGCACTCCGCCTTCAAGTAGTGCAGAAAACCATCTTCTGGCTTAAGTTTGATGATCTCATCCAGACATTCGACTGCCCCTTTGAGGTCCCCTGCCTCGAGGAGGGCATTACATTTTGCCACAAGACCTTCCACGAGCCCATCCTTCATGAAAGAAATTATTGCAACTTTTATAAATATGTATAGAGCCTTTAATTAGGAGAAGCTATGGGCGAAATAACAGCGAAAAAAGCTGAGCCAGAGATTATCAAATATCCACCCGTAAGTGCAGAGCAGATTTCCCCTTTTGCAGGTAGAACCTTTCCCACTGAAGAAATAATAAGACGACCGACTTTCTGGGAGAGATGGATTCCCACTGATTTATGGAATGCCTATGTGAAAACGAAGAGGTTTTTGGTGGGAGTTTATTTTTTTGGAAAAGCGCTCATTGAGGGGACTGTTGAGGAAATTAAAAACAATCCAATAGAATTAGCGCCGATGTATTCTTTCGTGGACGCAGCGAAGATGTTAGACGACATGAGAATAAAAGGGTACACCCCGGAGAATGTAGGCTTGTATGGTTTCTTTACCCTTATGGGGGCTCTTGATATTCCTTCTTTCGGAAAGGTGAGTATGCTCAAAAAAGTGCTGAAGGAAGGATTTGAAGAGTTTGGAAAAATGGTTATAAAATACGGCGGGATAGGGGGAACCATTAAATACTTTGCCGAAGCGGGTTTGAAGGAGGTTGCTGAGAGGGCAGGAGCGAAATTCGTGAGGGCTTCGGAAGTTTTTCTTACAGTAAGGGGAAAGAAACTGTCTCTGGAAGAAGCTGAGCGCCTGTTGAAGCAAGGCATAAAAGAGCTTGGCGGAGAGGAGGCTTTTAGAAGAACTCTCGGAAGGGCTAAGTCTAAATCTACCATCAGAGGCGTCAAACTGCCTCCAGAAGAACGCAAAGCTCTGGAGTTGTATGAACTGAGTGACGGCATAAGGAGAACTAAGGATGGGTTCTACCATGCGGGCTATAAGTTTGTTGAAGAACTCGGTTTCTTGGAAAAGCTGAAGATGGGGGTAGAAATTACTGTGAAGGACATGGAAAAATTTCTTAAAGAGAGTAAAGTGTTTGAAGAGGCTGTAGGTGGGATAAAAGAAGTGCGGCATGCTGGATATGAAGTAGGGGGCCACACGTTGATTGAGATCACGGATAAAAGTGGTAGGAAGTATCTGGCATTTGTCAGTACTCCTGGGGAGTCCCCATCGGCAATAGCGGAGAACGTCACGAATTACTTTGACGTAGTTTACAGTAAGGCCAAGACAATAAAAATAGACGACCATGCCATCACGATGGTTCCTTTCTCGGAAAAGCCGAAATGGCCTATTGCGAAAACAGAGGCTACGCAACTGAGCGGTACGAAATTAAGCGGAGATGCGCTGTTAAAAAAAGTTAAGGAGGTTGAGCAAATAACATCGCGGGTAGGTGTTGAAATTAAAGACGTTTATGAACCTTCCACAGGAAAGTTTGTTTATAAAGTAACGTATGGAAAAGGTTTTTACGTCGCAACCGCGGACAAAAAAATGGCTGAGTATTACGTGCCTGAAGGAATGGCAAAGTTTGGGCTCCTTCCGACAAAAGATCCCCCGCTTGAGATAAGCCTGCCTTCTCCTGTGGACGGTTCAAACGTCCTTTATCTTTATCCCACAGGAACAAAAACTGTGACGAAATACTAGAGCTGCGCCAAAAGTTTCTCAAAAACCTCTCCAGGGTTGGTCTCAAGCCTTGATTGGAACTTCTGCGCTGCGCCGTTCGGGGCGAGCCCGCATTTTTCAGCTTCTTGCATGAGCTCGATCCATTTATCCCTCTCCCTGCATATTTCCGCGTGCTTTTCGATGAATGCCGCCTTGCCCCTTTCTCTGACCTCAGCGACGAGCTCGAGCCGTTTATTCTGGAATAAATCGAGGATGCTCTCTTTGAGGGGGTTGGCTCCATCAAGATCTTCGGTGTTTTCAAACCTTCCGATGTATCTTGTGTTGGTGCGGACCAGCGAGCCCTCGTAGACGCTCAGCTCGGAGTAGTTTGGGGCGTTTTCTCCGAAGTAATAGCTTTCGGCAAGAATTCTTGAAAAGTCCTCAAAAATTTTTTCTGTCGAAAGCTCTCCAAACAAAGCCTGAAGGATTCCGCCGCTTAGGAAAACGCGCTCCATGCGGCCTCCGGTTTCAATGAATGCAGAGGTTCCATCTCCGCCAACGCGCGCGAGCCGAAAGCCCTCGAGCGAAGAGCTGTCCGAAGCAAGCCTGAGAGCAAGCTCGATGTTGTCCTTAAGATGCTCTGCTCTATCCTGCCACAGATCCATGCCAGCAAAAAAACGCGAGTGAACAGCGATTTTCCTCCTCCAGTCGAGGAGACACACGATAATATCAAATTTTGAAGAGTAAATGTGCAGAAAATATTCTGGGCTTTTTCCAATCGGCTTGTAATCAACGAAATCATCTAAGGGCAACCGTTCGGGCACAGTCCCTTCGATAGAATAGATGAAAGTGTAGGTGTTGCCTTTGCCGTCCATACCGTGCTCGAAATGGACTTCTTCCGGTATGTCGAGTTTTTCGACAAGGTCTCTGGGTAATTTTGAGAATACTTCTGCGATAACCTGCTCCCTGGTCAGCTTCTTATATTGCATCCTCTCAAGAGACTTTTCTGAGAGCTTTATCGCCCTCTCCATGCCGCTTGGCGGAGGCAGAGGCTGATTGTTTGGCTTTTTGGTCGTGTGCCTCATGGAAGCGTTACTCAACCGAACAATTTAAACCTACCAGCTGACCAGTATTTCGCGCACACCCCCCTTGTGCGGAACACGTATTTTTCCATACGGGTGGCCAAGCCTGTACAGGCGCAGGGCGAGCAGCGCATCGTGCGCGCAGTGAGCTTTCACCCGCTCGCGCTCGCCACGCAGCCACAGCGCAGGCACCTCGGCCCCCCTCTCCCGCTTTCTCTCGCCGAAGTTCAGCAAAGCCAGCTCGCCCAACGAGTGCCATCTCCGCGTGTATCGGGCAAGCTCAAGCATGGTGTCAAAAGTTCTCGGAAGTAGCCGCTCGACCGCGCCCGTCGGCCAGTAGGGGCGCAGCACCTCATAATCGAAATTCTGGATGTTGTGGCCTATGATGAGCAGCTCTTTCTGAGCGAGGGCGGCGAGCAGGTCGCGGGCCTCGTGCTCTTCAAAAAACCGCGGCTCCTCACCCTCGGCGGCGAGGCACGCCACCGCCAGGCCAAGTTCGGATATGTCCCCGCAACCAACTTCCCTCTTCGTCTCAATGTCAAGCGCGACGAGCTTGAGCATGCTGTTTGCTCGCGGATGAGCTATTTAAACCAGCACCTTCCTGCCCACCGGCCTCGCCGGCAAAGCCCTTGAGGCGCGACAGGATGAGAGCGAGCTCTTGCTGCTCAAGCTCGTGGGCCGAGACGACGCGCGAAGGCTCGGCGAGTTTCTTCCTCCAGACCTCGGCCGCTGAATCGTCGGCAAGGACCACATAGTCCCGGGCCCAAGCGAGCTTCCTGAGGCGCGCGAGAAGCTCGTCGCCAGAGGGGGGGTGCAAGCTCACCTCAACGGCATAGCGGCCATCATCGGAGCCTGAAGGGGGCAGAAAGGAAATGTCAAAAGCGCCGCCGTTGGAAACGACATCGCGCGCGTGGTCTGAAAGCAACACGGTGAGCAGCCAGCAGGCGAGATCTTTCTCGGGCTCGTGGGAGCGGGGAACAATAAAGAATTCCATGGGCCGCTCACCCACCGCCTTCTTTAGCAACGCGCGGGTGAGGTTGCTGGCCAACTGCACGCGCACAAAGCCCTGCGTTGTAAGCTGGCGAGCCTCTTCCTCGTCAAAGTGCTCGGAGTACTTCACGCTGGCGAGAAAGCGAAGGGTATCTGTGTCGGTGATGCCGCCCTCACTATCTTCCTTTTCGCCCCCGGCCCGTTCGGCGTGGGCCTGATAGAGAGCTTTTTCCTTCTGCAGCCTCTCCACCAAGTCTGCCAGCCTTTTCTTTTCCTCATCCTGTTGTCTGACAACTTCCCAGCTCAGATTGATGAGGCGGGTAAGTTCGGCCTCCCGCGCGCGCAATGCGGCCAGCTTGGCATTCTCGCTGGAGATGAGCGCTTCAACCTCTCTCAGTTTTCTCTCGAGCCTTACCTTTTTCCCTTCTAGATCAAAGACGCGTTCGCTCGCCTGCTCAAGTTTTTTCTGAAGCCTATCGTGCTGGGAGGAAAGCGACTTCACCTCGCTCTGCAGCGCCTGAAGCTCGCGCGAGCGCCTTCTGAAGGTCTCTTTCAGCGAGGCCACGAGCTCTGCGAGCTCCGCCTTCCTCCTCCTCAGCTTTGCTGCCTCTTCCTCGGCGAGCTGTATGGAAAGGCGGAGGTCGCTGCTAGTGCGCTCAAGCTGCTCCAGCTCTGCCGAGAGCGTGCGGAGGTGCTGCCTCAGCGCGGCAAGCGCGGCACCGCCCTCGCCCGCCCTCCTCTCAAGTTTGAAGAGCGCGCGGAGGCGCTTCTGCAGCGAAACGAGCTCGGCTCTGAGCGGCCTTGCGTGGGGCTTTTCCTCTGCGGGCGGAGGGGATTGCACAGTGGGAGGGGAGGGCTGTGCGGGCGCTATTCTCTCGCCCATGCTTTCGGCTATCTCGTCAAGTAGAGTCTTGCGCCTTGGTTTTGGTTCCATCCCCCCACCAGAAGCAGTAGGTAGATGGGCTGTTCAAAGTATTTAAAGCTAGGGGATGCTATGCTTGCCGTGATAGAAGAAAACGTGAAGATTCCCGCTGGCCGGGCATTGCTCGAGGGCATGCTGGCGATACCACCCGGGGCGCGGGCGGTGGTGGTTTTTGCGCACGGCAGCGGCTCGAGCAGGTTCAGCCCAAGGAACAATTTCGTGGCGCGCGTGCTGCGCGAGCGCGGGCTGGCCACGCTGTTGTTCGACCTGCTCACGCCGGAGGAGGATGCTGTGTATGAAAATCGCTTTGACATCGCACTGCTCACCGAAAGGCTGATTGCCGCCACACAATGGCTCTTGGCGCAACCGAGAACGAAAAATCTGGCCATAGGCTACTTCGGCGCGAGCACGGGCAGCGCGTGTGCTCTGCGCGCGGCCGCCAAACTGGGGGAGAAAATCGGCGCGGTGGTATCGAGAGGGGGGAGGCCCGACCTCACGGGTGAGGAGATAACGCGTGTGCGCGCGCCCACACTGCTGATCGTGGGAGGAAACGATTTCGGCGTGGTAGAGCTCAACCGGGCTGCATTCGCAGAGCTGAAGGGCGAGAAGAGACTGGAGATAATACCCGGCGCGACGCATCTATTTGAGGAGCCCGGCGCGCTCGAGAAGGTTGCCGAACTGGCAGCGGAATGGTTTGCCGAGCACCTTACAGGGAAAAAGGGTCGGGGAGCGTGAGGACGAGGACCGCTTACCTCGAGTTTAACACTCGGGAAAGGATTGCTTTTGTGAGGATTACGGATAGGATTGCCGAAATCGTCAAGGAGAGCGGGGTACGCGAGGGCCTTGTGCTTATCAATCCCATGCACATCACTGCGGCCGTCATCGTGAACGACGACGAGGCCGGGCTCATTGCGGATTTCAAGCGCGTGCTTGAGCGGCTCGTGCCGTATGGAGCCCATTACGAGCATAACGTGGGTGAGGACAATGCGGCCGCACACATCTGGAGGCAACTCATGGGACACCAGGTAGTGCTGCCAATAACGAACGGGAGGCTAGACCTCGGGCCTTGGGAGCAGGTTTTCTACTGCGAGTTCGATGGCATGAGGCGGAAGAAGGTTATCGTAAAAGTAATAGGGGAATAGTGTGGCCGGCGGGCGCGTTATCCTGCACGTAGATTTGGACGCGTTTTTTGCGGCGTGCGAGGAGAGGGATAGGCCGGAGATAAGGGGGAAGCCCGTGGTGGTGGGGGCCGATCCAAAAGGCGGGAGAGGCCGTGGGGTAGTCGCCACCTGCAATTATGCTGCAAGAGCGCGCGGGATCAGGAGTGCCATGCCCATCTCGCTGGCGTATAAGCTCTGTCCGGAGTGTGTTTTCCTCAGGCCAAATTTTGAGCTGTATGTGACAACCAGCGAGAGGATAATGAAAATATTGCGCGCATACGCCGATAAGATGGAGGTTGTTGGGATAGATGAGGCATTTTTGGATGTGAGCGGGAGAAGCGGGGGGAGTTTTGAGGAGGCTGAGAAGTTAGCAAGGAAAATAAAGATGGAAATATACGCGAAGGAGAGGCTTACCTGCTCTATCGGGGTGGCGCCCAATAAGCTCGTTGCAAAGATAGCGAGCGATTTCAGAAAGCCGGATGGGCTGACTGTGGTAAAGCCGCATGAAGTGACGAAATTTCTCGCTCCTCTGCCTGTCAGAAAGCTGTGGGGGGTTGGCCCAAAGACCGAGGAAAGGCTCAGAGAGATGGGCATAAGCACTATCGGGGAGCTAGCTGCCTTCGATGTGGTGAGGCTCGCCGAGGAGTTTGGCTCTGTTGGCACATGGCTCCACAGGGCAGCCAACGGCATCGATGACAGCGAAGTGGTGGAGGAATGGGAGGTAAAGAGTATCGGGCGGGAGAGGACATTTGAGAAGGACACGCTCGATGAGAGGGTGATACGGCCTGCGGTTGAGGAGCTGTGCGGAGATGTGGCTGAGAGGGTGGTGCAAGAAGGGGTGTTTTTCAAAACGGTGGGAGTGAAGGTGCGCTTTACTGGCTTTCATACCGTGACGAGAGCAAAAAGCCTGCCCCATCCGAGCCAGAGCGCCGAGGCGCTCAGGAAGACTGTGCAGGAGCTTCTCAGGCCCTTTCTGAGCGGACCAAATAAAATCAGGCTTATCGGGGTGAGGGTAACTGGCCTGCTGAGAGTTGGAGGACAGAGGAAACTCGAGGAATTTGGCTCCTAGGGCACATTCAGCTCCCCAAGGCTCGTTGTTTTTGCTGTTGGGAGCCATTTTTCCTCACCGATCGTGGTGGGCTCGCCATGCCCTGGCAAAACCCTTGTGTTTTTTGGGAGCAGGGCAAGCCTCTTGAGGCTTGCCAGCATGGCCAAATCGCTTCCGCCCAAATCGGTCCTGCCAAAAGTCCCTTTAAATAGGGTATCACCGGAGAAGAGGAGGCCCTCCTTTTCCTCGAGAAGGCAGATGCTGCCGGGCGTGTGGCCCGGTGTATGCAGCACGCGTAGGGATACAGAGCCGGCGCGCACAACATCGCCATCACCGAGGAGAAAATCGGCTTTCACAACACCAGCATCGGCTGCATGAACTGCAACACGACAGCCCAGTGCTTTTCTCAGCCGTTCGTTCTCACCGGCATGGTCCCAGTGCCCGTGTGTGTTGATGAGGTATAGCACATGAAGACCTTGCTGTCTGACGAGCGCGAGAACTGGCTCGGCAGCACCAGCATCGATGATGAGCGCCTTGCGCGTCGCCTCGTCTCCCACCACGTATGTGTTGGTGCGTAGTGGGCCGGCCGTCAAGCGATACAAAAGCATGAGAATAGAAAAACTTCATAATTTAAATAGGAAATGCGGCAAAAATATTTTGTGCAAATTTTCAAAAACGGGCGAGGCGGGCAGAATGAAAAGCGAAAGACTCCAGCCGAAGCCCTGCGCAACGCTCTGCTTGAAGAAAAAAAGCTCAAGGAAATGAGAATAACAGAGGCGAATGCGAGGATAAGGAGTGCGGTTGAGAGGCTCATTGAGGAAAAAGCGAGCCTGAACGGTGTGGTGTTCGATTTTTTTGAAGAGAGAAGGGAGCGGATCGAAAAACTTTTTGGCATTAAGCTTCTTCCTCTCATGCGCATGCACGAGCCCACAAAGGTCAGAGAGACGTTCGAGAAGCTCGTCAGAGAGGGCATGATTGATCTGAGGGGGGAGGAAACGCTACGGATGATAAAAGAGATGATGGAGAACAATCTGCTGGGCAAAAACACGAGGATGAAGTTGAACGATAAAATTTTACGTGCTACGGGCGGATTCGATGAGAAGAACAGGAGGATTTGGGGGAAGGGAAAAAATGTCGAAGAGCTGAGGGCCGAAGATGTGGTGGCAAACAGAAAAGTGCTCTACGATGCGCTCATTGAGCTGGTGAGAAAGCAGGCAGAAAGATTCAGAAAAACCGGGGATGAAAGAGCTGAAGCGCTTGACAGAATAGCCCAAAGGCTAGAATGCACGAAGAAATTTTTTGAGTTGATGGAAGGGAAAGTTTTTAGGAGAGTGGATGAGGCGCCCTTTCACAGCGAGCATTTCTGGGGAGTGCACGCAGACGCAATGGCATTTGTGCTCCGTGAATGTGCGCCGGAGACTTCTGGGGACGAAACGCGGTGCGAGAAAGACGGGGTGACGGTGGAATTTGCGTTGAGGAACTGCGACTTTATTAAACTCGGGGATATCGCCGGGGACTGCACGGCAAAAGAAAAGAAAAGACAGGTGAATACGGCTGTTCCAAACATCCACCCCACAGTGTATGCATGGATGCTTGATGCGTGGTACCAGATTCTGCTGGTCAGATACGAAGGGAGAATGGTAGTGAAGGCACATATCCTCCCGCTTGAGATTGGGGGCGACGTGACGCTCGCCATCGATGCCATTGAGGCCATTCCGCATACCAGGGCGGAGTTGGAGTGTTGCGATGAGAAGCTCGCGCGCATGAACGATGCGTTTTTTGAAGCCGCAATCAAAAAGGTCGTTGAGCTTGCCGATGCGATGGGCATAGAGAATGTGGTGGCTGACCTGTACTCCGGCGCAGAATGGCTCAGGAATAAACTCCGCTTCTATCCGGAGAGGTTCGTGAAGATAGGGTGGGTGAGAAAGCTTGATGACTTTGAAGAGACAGATGGTGGGCGGAACGCGTTTGTTAATGCGCTGGCCTCTGCGCTCACGGGAGAGCAGGAGAGGGTTTTCTATGAAGTGCAGTTCCAGGATGATTCGCTTCTCTATGATGCAAAGGATGGATGGAAGAACTTTGCGCTTATTCGCGGGAAGGTCGGCTCAGAGAAAAAAGTTCTGAGGCAGGTGTAGCAAGCTTTTTATTATTACCCTGTTATATAACTCAGTTATGCTGACGCCCTGCGAGGAAGTTCTCAGGATTTACCTGCCGGCGCTCAAGGCGAGTGTGGCGAAGGAGCTAGCCGAGAGGTATGCCTGGAGGCAGGAGGACATAGCCACTTTGCTGGGTGTGACGCAGGCCGCGATCAGCAAGTATCATGCGGGCAGGTACAGCAGAAAGATAAAGCAGGCGGAAGGAAAGATGAGAAAGCTTGCAGCAAGGATAGCCAAAGACATCGCGAGCAGAAAAGTGGGGAAGGGGGAAGTGGCTGCTGAGATGTGCGCAGCCTGCAAAAGCCTGCGGAGCATTGACAGCGAATGCGCCTACAGGCTCATAGGGGAGATTCTGCGCAAGTGAGAAAATGAAAGTCTATATGGACAATGCAGCAACAACGAGGGTGCTTGATGAGGCGATAGAGGCCATGCTGCCGTTCATGAAGGAGAAGTATGGCAATGCCTCTTCCCTCCACGCGATGGGAAGCGAGGCTGACGAGGCGCTGGCGGATTTTAGGAAAAGATTGGCAAGGCTGATCAATGCTGAGCCGGAAGAGATCGTCTTCACATCAGGCGCCACCGAATCCAACAATTTGGCGATATGGGGGGCGGCTTTCGCCCG
The DNA here is from genome assembly GCA_038890815.1 of Candidatus Micrarchaeia archaeon. Lineage (GTDB taxonomy): Archaea > Micrarchaeota > Micrarchaeia > Burarchaeales > JACRGF01 > JAWAFC01. The sequence goes on from JAWAFC010000001.1 coordinate 137,599, forward strand.
GCCAGACAAAAAGCATTTTATCACATCCGCCATCGAGCACTCGGCCGTGCTCAATCCAATGCATAGGCTGGAAAAATTGGGTAGGAGGATAAGCGTGCTAGGGGTGGACAGGGAGGGTTTTGTGGATGTTGGCGATGTCGAAAAGGCTATCGGCCCTCAGACAAACCTTGTGAGCATTATTCATGCAAATCACGAGATCGGCACAATACAGAATATTACTGAAATAGGCAAAATCTGCAGGGAAAAAGGTGTGCTGTTCCACACCGACTCCGCACAGGGGTTCACAAAGGTACCCATCGATGTCAAAAAGATGAACGTTGACCTGCTCACGCTCAACTCACACAAAATTCACGGGCCGAAGGGAGTCGGTGCGCTATATGTCAGGGAGGGCGTGATGCTGGAGAAGGTTTACGATGGCGGTCCCCAGGAGCGCAATCTCCGGCCAGGCACAGAGAACTTGCCGGGCATAGCTGGTTTTGTGACTGCTGCTGAAATTGGTGTGAGGGACATGGAGAAGAATAATGCGAGGATAAGGAAAATGCGTGACAAGCTTGTGGAAGGACTGCTGACGATTCCCCATACTCAGCTCAATGGGCCAAAGGGCGCTAATCTGCACAGAAGGCTACCTGGCAATGCGAACATCACATTCAAGTATATTGAGGGCGAGGCGCTGATGATGAACCTCAGCTTGGAGGGGATATACGTTTCTACGGGAAGCGCCTGCTCCTCGCGTTCGCTCACCCCAAGCCATGTGCTCAAGGCAATCGGGCTAAAACACGAAGAGGCTCACGGCTCAATCCGCTTCTCGCTGTCGAAATTTAACAATGAGGATGAGATTCCTTTTGTGGTGGAGAAGACAAAAAAAGCGGTGGAGAGGCTGAGGAAAATAACGGCCTTCGTGCCACAGATACATTCCGAGATAGAGTCAGCGCATCCGGTGACTTTCTATCGCGAGAGAGAGTCGCCAGCTGAGGAAGCGTGAGGTGAGAGGATGGCCTTGCCGTATACAAAAAAAGTTCTCGAATATTTCATGCATCCAAAAAATGTGGGCGAGATGAAAAACCCCGATGCGGTGGCAACGCTGGGCTCGCCCGCGTGCGGCGACATGATAACCACATATCTGAGAATAAATCCAGAGACGCTTGTCGTGGAGGATGTGAAGTTCAAATCGTATGGATGCGCAGCCAACATAGCCACAGCGTCGGTCATCTCGGAAAAAGCCAAAGGCAGGACTGTGCATGAGATACTTGCCATGGATACGGCGACCGCGGCGAGGGAGCTGGGGGGGCTACCGCCGGTTAAGATGCACTGTTCTGTACTGGCGGTGAACACACTCAAGAAGGCAATCAAGGAGTACATGGTAGCCAAGGGCATCTGGAAAAAGGAGGAGGTGCCGCTCACGCAGGATGTGATAATCTCCGAGCTGTTCAATGTAGTGAATCCTGAGATAGGGCTGGACATCGTGAGGCTGAAGATGGTCGAGAACATCAAGATAGACAAAGGTGAGGTGGAGGTAACCATCCGGCTTGGAACAACCGATGAGATGTTCGCCCAGACCATCAAGGAAGAGGTGGAAGAGGAGCTTCGCAAACTCCAGGGGGTCAAGAAAGTTACGGTAATAGTGAAGAAGTGAGGAAATGCAGGGGCCAATCTCGGTGATAGTGGCCGACCCCCAAGGGAGGATTGTCTCTTTCAACAAGGGGGCTGAGGAGATTTTCGGCTACTCGGCGGAGGAGGTAGTCGGAAAGGCGCGCATGAGCATTTTTTATGATTGGCCGGCTGTGCTACAGGAAGTGCCCCACATACTGAAGACGGCGAGAGAGCGTGGGCGGTGGGAGGGCAAAGTAGTGCTGAAGAGGAGGAATGGCGAGAAGTTTGTTGGCAAGCTTGTCGTGACGAGCATGTGGAGGAATGGCGAGCTGACGGGCTACTGTGGGGTGACAAGAGAGTTGAGGGGAGAGAGTGTAGAGGGGAAAGAGGTCAGGCCGACGCTCGCCACGCAGCTGATGAGGTGGGTTGTCATTCTGCGCGCGCCATTTTTCACCGCGACTCTCATCCCGATTCTGTTGGGCGCTGGGCTCGCGTGGCATGCCGCAGGCACGTTCGACTGGTGGCTGGGCGCGCTCACGCTGGCCGGCGCGCTCGCGCTGCATGCAGGAGTAAATACCGCAAACGACTACTGGGATTGGAGGATGGGGAACGATGAGAAAAACTATGATTACATCGCGCCGTTCACTGGAGGGAGCAGGGCAATTCAGACGGGGATGATAAGCCCGCGCGCGCTGCTGTTGCTTTCGCTCGCCCTGCTCACGGCCGGCTCAGCCATCGGCCTCTACCTCGCATGGTTAAGAGGATGGCAGATCCTCGCGCTCGGCGCGTTGGGCGTTGCCTCCGGCTATTTTTATTCCGCGCCGCCATTCAGGCTAGCGGGCAGAGGGGTAGGTGAGGCGCTTGTGGGCCTGAACTTTGGCGTGCTCATGACGCTCGGAGCCTATTATGTACAGGCACAGGTACTCGCGCCAGAGCCCCTGCTTGCCTCGCTGCCGGTCAGCTTCCTCGTCTCCGCTGTGCTGTGGGCGAACGAGATTCCCGACGCGCGGGGCGATGCGGCGAGCGGAAAGAGGACTATGGTGGTGAGGCTTGGAAAGGCGAAGGCCGCGGTTTGGTTTTTCGCGCTGCTGTTGCTTGCGTATGCGAGCCTGCTCGTGGGCATCGCAGTAGCTGCCCTCCCGCTTTTCGCTCTCGCCGCACTTGCAGGGGCATTTTTCGCGTGGAAGGCTGCCTGCGAGGTAGCCGCGCATACGGGGGCATATTATAAGTTGGAGGGGGCGTGTGCCTCAACGCTCGCAGCGCACTTCCTTACCGGGTTGTTGATTGTGGCTGGAGTGCTCGCGGACAAGCTTATTTAATTACAATCGAGAAAATCGCCTGATGCTCAAGCATGATGTGCTCGTTATCGGTGCAGGCCTGGCGGGCATGCGGGCCGCGCTGGAAGCGCATGACAGAGGTTGCGATGTGGCGATTGTCTCGAAGCTGCATCCCATGCGCTCGCACTCGGGCGCCGCACAGGGGGGCATAAACGCGGCCATCGGAAAGAACGATTCGTGGCAGAAGCACTTTCGCGACACTGTCGTTGCGGGGGACTGGCTATGCGATCAGGATGCCGTAGAGGTGCTGTGCAGAGAGGCCCCGAACGCGATCAGGGAGCTTGAGAAGTTCGGCGTGCTTTTTTCTAGGGACGGGAGGGGGGACATCGCGCAGAGGCCTTTTGGCGGGCAGGGAGTCGCCCGCACGTGCTTTGCGGCGGACAAGACGGGCCACGAGATGCTGAACGCGTTGTATGGAGAGGTGCAGAGGAGAGGCATAACCGTTTATGAAGAATGGTTCGTGACAGCGCTCGCCGGAAACGGCGCGTGCACCGGCGCGGTCGCGTGGGAGATCGCGAGCGGAGAGATTCAGGCGATCTCTGCAAAGGCCGTTGTCCTCGCAACCGGAGGTCTCGGCAGACTCTATGGGAGGACGACCAATGCGCTGTGCTGCACAGGCGATGGCATGGCGCTCGCCCTCCGCGCCGGCGCGCTCCTTAAGGACATTGAATTCATTCAGTTTCATCCCACCACGCTTGCCGGCAACAACATCCTCATCAGCGAGGCCGCGAGAGGGGAAGGCGGTGTCCTGCTCAACAGGCTGGGGGAGAGGTTTATGAAGAAATATGCGCGGGAGGCGGAGCTCGCGCCTCGGGATGTTGTGGCGAGAAGCATCCAGAGAGAGATTGATGCAGGAAACGGCTTTCCCGGAGGCTATGTGCAGCTCGACCTGAGGGGGCTGGGCAAGGAGAAAATCAGCGAGAGGCTCCCACAGGTAAGAGAGATATGCATGCATTTTGCCGGCATCGACCCGGCCGAGGAGCCCATCCCCGTACAACCAGCCCAGCACTACGCCATGGGGGGCATCGCGGTTGATTTGGATGGCGCGAGCAGCGTGAGCGGGCTGTTCGCCGCGGGCGAGTGCGCGTGCTCCGGCGTGCATGGCGCGAACAGGGTTGGGGGGAACTCATTGCTCGAGACGATTGTATTCGGAAAACGGGTGGGGAGGGCAGCAGCAAGATATGCCGCAAGAGCGAGCGTGGATGTCAGCGAGGCTGAGCGCGCGCTCGAAAGAGAGAAAAGGAGGCTGAGTGAAATTTTTTCCCGCAGGGGCCGTTCTCATTATGTTCTGAAAAGGCGCATGCAGGAAATCATGGATAGGTTTGTGGGGATTTTCAGAAATGCGCGTGGGATGCGGGAGGCCTCCGACAAACTCGCGGCGCTCAGGAAGGCTATCGGCCGTGTTGGGGTGGTGGACAAGGAAAAAGAATTTAACACGGACTTGCTTGCGCTGCTCGAGCTCGACTTCTCGCTCGAGGTAGCGATGGCTGTTGTCGCCAGCGCGCTCGCCAGAAAGGAGAGCAGGGGGGCGCACTACAGGACGGACTACCCAAAGCCAAGCAGGGAATGGCTCAGACATACGCTCGCTGGGGTGCGAGGAGGGGAGATTGTCTTGGACTACGAGCCCGTCAGGATGATAAGGTTGAAGGTGAAGGGATGGAAGTATACCTGAAAGTGCTGAGAAGCAATGGGAAAAAAAGCTGGTTACAAACCTTCCGCTTGAACTTGCACGAGAATGCCACAGTGCTGGATGCGCTCAGGGAGGCAAAGGAGAAGCTCGCGCCATCGCTCGCTTTCCGAGCATCGTGCAGGAGCAGGATATGCGGGGCATGCGCGGTGAGGATAAACGGTGTCGCAAGGCTCGCGTGCGGGACAAAAATAGGCGAAGTGGCCCGGAAGGGCGTTATCAGGGTGGAGCCGCTGCGAGGCGCACGCGTGATAAAAGACCTCGTGATTGATGAGAGCGACTTCTGGAAAAAGATAGCGGCTGTTGAGCCATGGATGGCCTGGAAGGGTGGGCGTATGAGCCGCGCTGAGCTCGAGCGCATCGGAAGTGCGGCCGATTGCATTAAGTGCTGGGCCTGCATGAGCGAGTGCGATGTGGCGTGCGAGGATAGAGGTTTTCTGGGGCCTGCACCCGCAGCTGTGGCATGGAGATTTGTTGCGGACAAAAGAGATGGAAGGAAAAGGGAAAGGCTCGAGGATGCCGTTCGGCTAGGGTTGTGGAAATGCGCGCATGCCTATGCATGCAGCGAGGTCTGCCCGAAAAAGGTTGACCCACTTGAGGCGATCGCGAAGCTCAGGGAGGAAGCGCTGAGGCACGGGCTAACCGCCTCGGATGGCGCGAGACATGTGCTGGCATTCGTGGAGTTGGTGAGGAAGAGTGGCAGGCTCGACGAGGCGTTGCTCATCCCACTTACCCTCGGGGTGAAGTCCATGCGTGAAATCCCCATGGCGCTTAGGCTGCTGAAGAAAGGAAAGTTGCCCTTTCCGAGGGTGCGTGCCATAAGGGATGCCGAAAGCGCGCGGAGGATGCTTGAGGGAAATGGGGGAGGGAGATGATCCGCTACGCTTTCTTTCCAGGTTGCATGGCAGACAACGTTACGAGCGAGCAAAAAAATGCCGCGAGGCTCGTCGCGCAAAAGGTCGGGATAGAGCTCGTTGATTTCCCCGAGTTTTCGTGCTGCGGGGCGCGGGTGATTCGGGACAAGAGCGAGGGGGCAGAGCTCGCCCTGAATGCGAGGAACTTGGCCTACGCTGAAAGAGCAGGGCTCGACATGGTGACCATCTGCTCGACCTGCCTGATAACGATGAGCAAGGCGAATCACGCGCTGAAAAACGACGCGAGGCTCAGGAAAGAAATAAACAGCAAGCTGTCAGAGTTCGGCCTCGCTTACAAGGGTAACGTGAAGGTGAAGCACTTCCTGTGGGTGCTCGCTGATGAGATTGAGCTGAGGAAGTTTGTGACCAGGCCGCTGCGCGGGGTGCGCGCTGCGCCATTTTATGGCTGCCACATCCTGCGCCCCAGCGAGGTGCTCGAGAAAAAGGAGGGTGAGAAGCCCTCATCCTTTGAGAAGGTCATCCGCGCGCTTGGGGCCACGCCCATCAGCTATGAGGAAATGTTCCGGTGCTGCGGGTTCCATACCGCGCTCACAGAGAGGGCTACGAGCGTGAGGCTCGCCGGAAAAGCCATCGAGAGCGCGGCGGGGAAGCGGGCAGATGTGCTTGTCACTCCCTGTCCATTCTGCCATGTCATGCTCGATGCCTACCAGGAGGACGCCAGGCGGCAGCTGGCCTTCGGCGCGCGCATTCCCGTGCTGCACCTCGAGCAGCTCGTCGGGCTGGCGCTCGGCCTTCCACCGAAAGAGCTCGGGCTGCACAGGAATGTGGAGAGCGTTGAGAAGCTACTCGCAAAGCTCAGGTTTAAAATCTGAAAAGACATTTTACAAAGTCGTGTCAGGACAACAAGCGTATGCCAAGCGTATCCAACGGTATCTTGAAATAGAGGGGAGGCTCACTGAAAAAGAAGCTCAGGGGTATCGGAACCTCAATTTTATTGTCGTTTTTGATGAGTTTTCGAAAAACACGATTGTGTTCAATCCCAATGCGATTAAGGAAAAGAACCCTTACGCGCTCTCGAGAGCAATAAGGGTTGTGCAATGGACGGAATACGAGAAAGCAAGGGAGCTGTGGGATGCGGTGATCGAAGCTGCAGGGGTGAGCCGCTGGACCAGACTTTTTCGCAAGAAGGAAACAGAAATGCGGATAGCGCTCCTGAAATTGACGGAAGATGAAAATAAGATGGTGAGGAATGCGGCAAGAAAAGCGCTGAAAAGAATGATGAAATTCGCCGGCCCCTCTGTGCTGCTTTATCACGATGTGGTGACGACGAGGCGGTCACCGTATGACATTCAGTACGAGGATCTTGCGTACCAGCTGCAGGATATTCACAACAGGGGACTGCGAACTATTACGGCCACCGAACTTGTAGAAGCAGTGAAGAAAAGAAAGCCTTTGCCGAAAACGATTGTGCTCACATTTGATGATGGATATGCAAGCTTTTACTACAAAGTTTTTCCTCTGCTCAAAAAATATGGAATAAAAGCAACTGTCTTTATCGTGACCTGTGATGTCGGCAAAAAAGGCTACATGACATGGGAGCAGCTCAAAGAAATTGCCGATTCGGGGCTTGTTGAAATTGGCTCTCATTCCGTGACTCACCAGAACCTAGCCAAGATGGATGAGAAGACTATAATGGAGGAGCTCAAAAAAAGCAAAGAGGAAATCGAAAAGCGCATAGGAAAAAAGGTCAAGGTGTTTGCGTGGCCGTATGGGGAGGCGCCTCAAAACGCCGAAGAGCTGGTCAAAAAGGCCGGTTATGAGGGGGCGTTTCGGAGCTTCGCTCCCCGCAGCGGCGATAACCCGTATGGCCTGAACAGAATGTCCACCGGCGGTGAGCAAAGCAGAATAATTTACGGCACTGTCCTGAAAAAGGCTTGAGCCTGAACCGCTCTCCAGAGCTCACAGCCGTCGATCCAACCATCGGATGATCTCCTGTGTTAGGTTTGTCTTCGCCAGCATGTCGGTGCCATGCCCAGCTCCCGAAAAAGTCCTGAGCTCGCTGGCGGAAGCGAGCTGGGCGAGGCGCTGTGCAGATATGAAGGAGTACTCATCCTCATCGCTCGCTGCGATGAGGAGGGGGATGACCGCCCTGCCCGCCGCCTTCTCGGTCTTCACGCCGCGGTAATCGAGGCCGGGCGAGAGGAGCACGGCAGCTTTGACATCGCTGTCGCCGACTGCGTATGCGAGCGCGGTATTCGCGCCAATGCTTGCACCGATGAGCGCGAAAGTGCGCGCGCCCTGCGAGGCGAGGAATTCCTTGGCGGCCCGCACGTCCTCCACCATCGAGTTGAAATCGGTCTCACCAAAAGCTTCCCACGTTCCCTTGTTGGTACTCCCACCATGCCCGCGCAAGTCGATGGCAATGCTTCTGTAGCCTGCTTTTTGGAGAGCGAGCGCTAGCTCCCTGTAGGTGCTCCTATCCCGTCTCAGCATGTGAAGCAGGATGACGCCCTTTTCCGAGCTCGCATTGTAGAAAGTCCCCTTGATGAGCCAGCCATCGGCAGTGGTGAGGGTCACCTCTCGCACGTCAGCACCCCCCTCCGGAGCCTGCGCGCATCCTGCCAGCAAGAGCGCGATGAGGAATGCCGCGCGCATGCAGCACGTTTGCCCCCGGGAGTTTTAATAGCTTTGCCCGCGAAGTAAGCGCATGCAGGAATTGCCGGGCATCAGAAGGCTGCTGTTGCGCGCGTCGCGCGCCGCCGCCATCATGCTCAGAAAGAACTTTCTACACATAAAGCGCGTAAGGGAGAAGGGGCCCGGCAACATCGTTACCAACGTGGATGAGGAGATTGAGCAGAAGTTGTGCTCCATGATTGCGAAGGCCTTTCCACAACACAGCATCGTTGGGGAGGAGGGGACTGAGAGAGCAGGCGAAAGCGCCTGGAGATGGGTGGTAGACCCGATCGATGGCACAACGAATTACGCCCGGGGGGTGCCGTTTTTCAACTGCTCCCTCGCGGTGGCCAGAGAGAACGAGGTGGTGCTGGGCACGGTTGTAAACCCCATAACGGACGAGCTCTTCTTCGCCGAAAGGGGCAGAGGTGCTTTTCTGAATGGGAGAAAAATCAGCGTATCCGGCGTGCGGCAAATCTCAAAAGCCTACATCGCATACTGCGACGGACATTCAAAGGAAGAGAAAGCGCAGATGATTGGGCCCGCCAACCGCTTCAAGCTCGTCGCAGCCGATTCGAGGAAGTTTGGCAGCGCCGCGCTCGAGCTCGCCTATGTGGCGTGCGGAAGGTTCGATGCGCTCGTGGCGTTTGCCACAAAAATATGGGACAGCGCGGCCGGAAGCCTGCTCGTACGCGAGGCTGGCGGCAGAGCGACGGGCGTTGGTGGCGAGAACTGGAACCTTGCCTCAAAAGGAATTATCGCGTGCAACAGATGGATTTACGATGATGTGAGGAGGATTCTGCTGGAGGGATGACATGGAGGAATGCATTTTCTGCAAAATAGTGGCAAAACAGATGCCTGCGGATATTGTCTATGAAGATGAGAGATTTATCGCCTTTCTGGACATCCACCCGGCCGCCAAGGGCCATTCGCTCGTCGTGCCCAAAAAGCATGCCAGCGATCTCAACGATTTGGGGGAGCCTGAGCTGAGCCAGTTCGCGGGCGTTGTGCAACGGGTTGCGCGCGCCATCAAGGAGGTCACGAAATGCGATGGCATCAATATCCTGATGAACAATGGGAGGGCGGCGGGCCAGATAATCTTCCACGCCCACTGCCACATCGTGCCCAGATTTCATGGTGATGGCATCTCCTTCCGAATTTCCAGAGCGAGATACGAGGAAGGCGAGGCGGCGGAGATTGCAAAAAAGATTTTAGAAGCAACAAAACAATAATCGTAAGCCCTCATAGTCTAACCAGGACAGGACACAGGCCTCCGGAGACAAAGGGGGGAGGTTTCCCCCCTTCGTCCTGGACCTTCCCTAGACAAAGGGGGGAGGTTTCCCCCCCTTCGTCCTGGACCTTCCCCCCTCGGATAAAGCGTTGATGAAAAGGGGTTGCTGGAGGTATTGGAACCAACGATTCGACGAGGAGCGAGCCTCGCGCAAATAAAAAGGGAGGTAATAGGAACCGTAGGTTCCTATTGCGAGCGAGGAAGCCGTCGGTTGGTTCTGATGGAGAAAGCCTGGGGTCGGGGTTCAAATCCCCGTGAGGGCATTTCATTCCTTTCTCAGCCGAGCCTCAAGCGCGTGCTGGAGATGGGAGGTGTCGTTGATGCGGTGCACGCGAATCCTATCGCCCTCAAAAATGATTTCGTTGATGCAGATGTTGGATTGCTTTATCGTGTATTTGGCAGCGCCCTTCAGCCCCAGCAACGAGGCGAGGATGACGCGGTTTGTATCGCCGTGCGAGACCACAACGACGGTTTGATTCGGGTGCTTTTTTGCCAGATTTAGTATAAAGGGCACGGCACGGCTCTGCACATCCCAAAAGTGCTCGCCCCCCTCGGGACGCGAGAAGATCTCCCACTCAAGCCCTTCCTCAAATTCATCGGGCCAGCGCTGCCGCATCTCGGCGATCGGCATGCCCTCCAGCACGCCATAACAGCGCTCGTTGAGCTCCGGCGCGGTCTGAACTTTGAGATGCGGATGGCGGGCGGCGATGGCCTCAGCCGTCTCAATGGCGCGCACGAGGGTTGAGGAATATATGGCATCGATTTTTTCCTTGCTGAGAACATCGGCGAGGATCTCGGCCTGACGGCGGCCTGCTGCGGAGAGTCTGGTCTGCATCTGACCCTGCATGATGCCAAGGCGGTTGTGGTCGGTCTCGCCATGGCGCACGAGAAGAAGGCGCATGCGACTTTCACGCATTTAAAAGTATTTAAAAATTATTGCGGGCAATATGATTTCCGAGGTGCTTTTTTGACCGAAAAGACTTTCGGGAGCATGAAGGACCTCAAAGTCGGAAAGTTTGTGATAATAGATGGCCTACCCTGCAAGATAGTCGAAATCGAGACCAGTGCGCCCGGAAAGCACGGCGCGGCCAAGATGCGCGTAACTGGCATCAGTATTTTTGACGGCAGCAAGCACACGCTGCTGAAGCCAAGCGATGCAGACTGCGAGATCCCCATCATCGAAAGAAGGAAGGGTCAGATAGTCTCGGTAAGCGGCGAGGTCGCGCAAGTCATGGACTCTGAATCTTTTGAAGTGTTTGAGATAACCGTGCCCGCCGAGTTCAGAGCGAATGCGGCCGCAGGCAGGGAGGTGGAGTACCTGCAGACGATGGGGAGGCGGGCGATTACAAGGATTGCGGGGGAGTGAGCGCGTGGAGATCACCATAACTTCACAGAAGGACAATCCGCTCTTCGGCCGCAAGGAGATCGCGTTCGAGATCAGGCACAAAGGGGCCACGCCTTCGCGTCAGGTGATAAAGGCCGCGCTGGCGCAGAAGCTTGGCATTGATCCCAAGCTGATCGTCATCGGGAAAGTTAGACAGAGATTTGGATTGAGCGGGGTTACGGGAACAGCGAACGTTTATGCGGACGAGAAGGATGTAGCGGTCGAGAGGAAGTACAGACTGGCGAGAGATACAGGAGTGAAAGGAAAGCCAAAAGAAAAGAAGGAAAAGCCGGCCACAGCGCCGGAGGCGCCTGCGAGCGAAAAGAAGTAAGGTGAGCGGATGGCCGAAAAGGAGGCGAAGAAGGAAAAGAAAGTGGAGAAAAAAATCACGCCCTACAGGAAGAGGAGGGCTTGCCCCAAGTGCGGGGCTGGTGTGAGGCTTGCCGAGCATCAGGACCGTTTCTCGTGCGGGAAATGCGGATACATGGAAGCCAAGAAGTAGAGGGGCTGGGGCCATCTTTGCGGCCATCGCCGCAGGGAGCATTTTGTTTTTTCTTTCGTCCCTTACCGTGGGCTTCGCGGATGTCAGCGCGCTGACCGGGCTGTTCGGGCAGGGCGCGGTTTTGATCCTTCTCGCGAACGAGATCCTTTTCAGGGATTTCCTACAACAGCGAGTCGGGGTCTGGAAAGCGGCTGCTCTCTTCGCACTGCTCTATCCGTCCCTGCTTGCGGGAAATTTCGGCGAGTGGGCGGCCTTCGCCATGTTCGCGGCGGCTTATGGGTTGCTTCAGGGCATCGTTGCCGGACTGGAGGGTGTCGGCGCGAGCGCGGGCGGAGCGCTGTTGTATTACGCGCTCTCGTTCGGAGCTGGATGGGCATATTTTGCCTCGGTCCCGCTCTCGCTCCTTCTGCTGGCGGTGCCGCTCTATGTTGAGCTGGAGAGGAAAGCAGGCCTGCGGCAAGCGCTTTCCGAACTCGGCGTGCATACAAAGAACTTGCTGCCAAACGTGATGTTGGGCATTGCGCTCGCTCTCTTTGTTTTTCTCGCCCTGCTCGCCATCGGGCTGCTCTTTGCGCTGCTGGGAGCGAACGACCAGTACAAGGTAGCACAGAAAGTTAGGGAGGCACACATCCTCGTGCTTTTTGCGGCAGTTTTCCTCAGCCCATTTTCCGAAGAAATCTTTTTCCGTGGCTTTCTGGCCAGCAGGCTGGGTGCGGGCGTGAGCGCGCTGGCCTTTGCGCTCGCGCACGCCGGTTATGGCAGCGCGGTTGAGATGGCCGGCGCGCTGCTTATCGGTTATGTCTTCGCGCTCGCCTTTCTGCGCACGCGCTCGCTCACTGCGCCGATACTAGCGCACTTCGTGCTCAATGCGGTTGCGGTCGCTGTGTTCACAGGTGTGGCAGCATGATATGCCTAGGCATAGAGAGCACGGCCCATACGCTCGGTGTGGGTGTGGTCAGTGGGAAGCGGGTGCTCGCAAACCAGCTCGCAGTATACAAGCCCGTGGGGGAAGGCATTCACCCTAGGAAAGCTGCGGAGCATCATGCGGAGAAGTTCCGTGAAACTTTGGAGGGCGCACTCAGCAGGGCGGGTGTGGGCGCAGACGACATCGACGTCATCGCCTATGCAAAGGGACCTGGGCTGGGCGCGCCTCTCAGGGTGGCGAGCGTTGCCGCCCGGGCGCTCTCGCTGTCGCTGGGCGTGCCCGTTGTGGGCGTGAATCACTGCATCGCACACATCGAGATAGGAAAGCTCTTCACGCGTTTCAAAGACCCCTTGGTGCTGTACGCGAGCGGCGGAAACACGCAGGTCATAGTGAAGGAGGGCAGACGGTACCACGTGATTGGCGAGACGCTCGACATCGGGGTGGGAAACCTATTTGACACGTTTGCCAGGAGCCTAGGGGTGAAATGGGCGCACGGAAGCACCGTCGAGAGGATGGCTGAGGGAGGCAGGTATGTGCCGTTACCGTACGTGGTGAAGGGCATGCACCTCAGCTTCACGGGCCTGCTCACTGAGGCCGTGAAAGCGCTCGCAAAACAGGATAAACGCGATGTGTGCTTCTCGCTGCAGGAGACGGCCTTCAGCATGCTCGCCGAGGTAACTGAGAGGGCGTTGGCCCTCACAAAAAAGAGAGAAGTGCTCGTGTGCGGTGGTGTTGCCCAGAATAGTAGGTTCAGGCAGATGATTGAAAAAATGGCCAAGCCGCACGGCGCGCGCGTCGGCTCGCCGCCCAACGAGTTCAATGCTGACAACGGCGCGATGATAGCCTACACGGGGCTGTTGATGTATCAACATGGTATGTTCGAGAAGTTCAGCGCGATTGGGGCGAGGCAGAAGTTCAGAACCGACGAGGTTGAGCTGTGGTGACATGGCAGGGGAGAGGCTGATTGCATGGGGTGCTGAGGCTGAGGTCTATGTCACCAGCCTCTTTGGCGAAAAGGTCGTGGTGAAACGAAGGGCGCGAAAGGCCTATCGCATCCCTGAGATAGACATCCCGCTAAGGCGGGCCAGGACGAGGAGGGAGGCGCTCCTGCTTCACAAAGCAAAGCTCGCGGGCGTGAGCGCGCCGCTCGTCCGCCAGCTGGGCGATTATGAAATCTGGATGACCATCGTGAAAGGCAAGCTTCTGCGCGATGCGTTGCCTGGGCTTGACGCGCGGAGAGCGCGTGAGGTGCTGGAGGCCGCTGGCCGCGCGCTCGCAAAGCTCCATGCAAATGGCATCGTGCACGGGGACTTCACGCCGGCAAACATCGTGGTGGGGAAAGACGTTACGGTGATAGACTTCGGGCTCGGCGAATTCTCAAACAGACTGGAGGACAAGGCGGTTGATCTGCTGCTCATGAAGAAGGGGCTCGCTGATGAAAAGCTGTTTCGTGCTTTTCTGCGAGGTTATGCGCGTGCGGGCGAAAAGGCCAGTGCAGCGCTGGCGCGCATGCGGGAAGTTGAGAAGAGAGGGAGGTATGTGGTGAGAGGCATGGCGCGCTAATTGCAATTTTCCAACAGCGCCTCGATGCATAAGTATTTTATATCAGAACACCATAATTTTATGTCTCATGGCGTACATCGATGAGCTGATTGCTGCGGGTTTTACTCGAGAGCAGGCCGAAAAGCTTGCTGAGGCTGATGCGCTTCACTGGAAGACACTGAATGCGGAGGAGATCCGCCGGCGGATCTCCAAGCTTGCGAAGCTTTACAACACAAGCGAGGAAAAAATTAGGGAAATTATCGTGGGGTATCCCCAGTTTGCTGGCCACGACCATGAGCGTAAAATAAAGGAGATAGCTGGAGTTTATGGGGTGGGGGAGGAGAAGATAAAGGAGGTTATTCTCAAATGGCCGCCGTTTGTTGGTCTTGATCATGAGCGTAAAATAAAGGAGATAGCTGGCGTTTATGGGGTAGGGGAGAAGGAGGTAAAGGAGATTATTCTCAAATATCCGAGGTTTGTTGGTGTCGATCATGAGCGTAAAATAAAGGAGATAGCTGGAGTTTATGGGGTGGAGGAAGAGAAGATAAAGAGGATTATTCTCAAATGGCCGCCGTTTATTGGTCGTGATCATGAGCGTAGAATAAAGGAGATAGCTGGAGTTTATGGGGTGGAGGAAGAGAAGATAAAGAGGATTATTCTCAAATATCCGCAGTTTATTGGTCTTGATCATGAGCGTAGAATAAAGGAGATAGCTGGAGTTTATGGGGTGGAGGAAGAGA
>JAWAFC010000002.1:0-151933 GCA_038890815.1 Candidatus Micrarchaeia archaeon
TGGGGTGGGAGAGGAGGAGATAAAGAGGATTATTCTCAAATATCCGCAGTTTATTGGTCTTGATCATGAGCGTAGAATAAAGGAGATAGCTGGAGTTTATGGGGTGGAGGAAGAGAAGATAAAGAGGATTATTCTCAAATATCCGCGGTTTGTTGGTCGTGATCATGAGCGTAAAATAAAGGAGATAGCTGGAGTTTATGGGATTGAGGAGGAGATAAAGGAGGTTATTCTCAAATGGCCGCCGTTTGTTCGTCTTGATCATGAGCGTAAAATAAAGGAGATAGCTGGAGTTTATGGGGTGGGGGAGGAGAAGGCAAAGGAGATTGTTTTCAAATATCCCCCGTTTGCTGGCCTAGATCATGAGCATGTTATGAAAAAATTGATGATGGTTGCTAAATGTGTTGGATTGACGCGCGAGGAAGTTGTGGAGATGGTGATGAGGGAGCCTGCCCTTGCGGGTTGCTCTCTTGAGCGCTATGCTGCTGCCCTGTGGGTTGCTTGTGAGCTGGTAAGTGAAGGTTTCGAGCCAAATCGCGATATGCTCGATATCTTCCTCAAACGCTACCGTTGCTCGCCATATGTGCCGGGTACGAATAGGCTGAACATATGGCAGGCGAGCTGGCAAGGTATAAAAGGGGAGCCGAAGCTGCTTGTTGTGATGCGCAAGGATTTGCAGAGGCTGGCTCAGCGCTAAGCTGGGTGAGTGTTTCAATCTACCGGGCGAAATCGAGAAAGAACTGGTGAATCCTCAAGTCGTCGGTGAGCTCGGGATGGAAGGCGGTGGCCAGCAGGTTTTCCTGCCGCGCGGCCACAATGCGGCCATCTATGCGGGCGAGCGGAATGCATTTCCCAAAAGTCCTGTCAATGGCTGGCGCGCGGATGAAAACGCCCACCACGCGGCCAACGCCCGCCACTTCTACCTCTTCCTCAAAGCTCTCTCTCTGCCTACCGAAAGCATTTCTCGTTATCTTCATGTCCATAAGCCCCAGCAGCCGCTGGCCTGTGCGGGCAACCTGCGCATCGCCTTTTTTTGCCAGCAGGATGAGGCCTGCGCACGTGCCGAAGATTGGCAGGCCCTGCTGGCCGAGTTTTCTCACGGGCTCGAACAGCCCGCTCTCAACAAGGAGCCGCGATATGGTTGTCGACTCGCCACCCGGGATGATGAGCGCGCTTACCCCATTCAGCTCTTCGGGCCGCTTCACCCACACTCCACGCGCGCCCAGCCTCTCCACTGCGGCGAGGTGCTCGCTGACCGCTCCCTGAACGCCGATGACCCCGACGCGCAATCAGATTCCCCTGACTTGCATTTTCTCGCTGTCAGAAAGAAGCTTCACATCAAGCCCCTTCATGGGCTCGCCGAGGCCTCTGCTCACTCTCGCCACCACCTTTGGCTCATCGAAGTGCTTCGTGGCCTCAACGATGGCCCGGGCGAATTTCTCGGGCGCCCGGCTCTTGAAAATGCCGCTGCCCACAAAAATTCCATCGGCCCCCAGCTGCATCATGAGCGCGGCGTCGGCAGGCGTGGCGATGCCCCCCGCGGCGAAATTCACTACGGGGAGCCGGCCCAGCTGCGCCGTTTTCTTCACGAGCTCAAACGGCACCCTGTATTCCTTGGCCTTTTTCTGCAGCGCGCTGTCATTATCCCTCAACGCGACGAGCTCGGCGATGCCGGCATTCAGCAGCTTCATGTGCCTCACCGCCTCCACAACGTTGCCCGTGCCGGGCTCGCCTTTTGTCCTGATCATCGCCGCGCCCTCGGCAATCCTGCGCAGGGCCTCGCCGAGATCCCTCGCGCCGCACACAAATGGTACCTTAAACTTTCTTTTGTCGATGTGCGCAGTCTCATCTGCTGGTGTGAGCACCTCGCTCTCGTCAATCATGTCCACCCCTATCGCTTCGAGAACCTGCGCCTCGGCGAAGTGGCCTATCCTGCACTTCGCCATGACGGGGATGGTGACCGCATCCATGATGGCCTCGATGACGGCCGGATCGGCCATCCTCGCCACTCCGCCGCTCGCTCTGATGTCGGCAGGCACGGCATGCAGGGCCATGACCGCCACCGCGCCCGCCCTCTCGGCAATCTTTGCCTGCTCAGGAGTGGTGACATCCATGATCACCCCTCCCTTCTGCATTCTCGCAAAGCCCTCCTTAAGCCGTTGAGTTCCGAAAAGCCTGAGCCTCTTCACAACGAGCCCCAAAAAAAATTATTTCCGAATCTTATAAACATTTCTCATGCACAGCGTGCGGTGGGTTTGCGAAAGGCTGGCCGCCCACTTTGGAAAAGGGCGGTGGTGGCCTGCGAGTAGCAGGTTTGAGATTGCTGCCGGCGCGCTGCTGACCCAGCAGACAACTTGGGCGAGCGCGAAGAAGGCACTCGCCGGCCTTCGCAGGGCGCGCCTGCTTTCCCCACGCTCGCTCGCGCGCGCTCCCCTCGCGCGCATCCGCCCGCTCATCCGCTGCACTGGCTTCTGGAGACAGAAGAGCAGGAGGCTGAAAAAGCTGGCCGCCGCCTGGCTAAGGCTCGAGCCCTCCCTGCCCCTGCCCGCGCTGCGCGCACGCCTCCTTGCCCTCGATGGTGTTGGCAAGGAGACGGCCGATACCATCCTTCTGTATGCATTCAACAAGCCCATCCTGCCCATCGATGCCTACACGCTGAGGCTGTGCCAGAGGTTCCCCATTCCCGTAAGGGGTTATGAGGAGGCGAGGGCGCTTTTTGAGAGGGAGCTGGGAGGTGATGTTGAAAGGCTGAAGGCCGCGCATGCGCACATCGTCGAGCTGTGCAAGAGGTGGTGCCTGAAAAGCAGGCCGCTGTGCCCTGTCTGCCCGCTGGCCGCCCGATGCCACAAGCTATTTAAATAGAAAAATGCAAATATCATTTCTTAATGGTGCGACCGCTTGCCCAGGCGCGTGCCGAAATCGATAGACTATTTGTAGAGAGAGAGCTCCGTCTTGCGCACGAGAGAGCGAACTATCGGGCGCACGTTCCCCTGCCGTTGAGGCCGTTCGCCTTTTTTGCCTATCATGGATGGATAAATCCCGAAAGATGGTTCTGGCGAACTATAACCCCAAACCTGAATGCAGCTGTGAGCGCGCGAAGGAGATGGAAGCAGGTCAAGCTCGATTATGAATGGGAGGCCGTTGAGCTCACCCAAAGGCTACTCAGCGAGATCCTTTCGGATAGGGCGGAGTGGGCCAGAAACACCGACACAGCACCTGCAGCGGATCAGGCCGGTATTCACGCTCTGCAGAAACGAGAGACGGTCGGAGTGCATCCCACGGGCGGCACCCCGCCTGTCAGCACACCCTATTTCCCAGATGAATTTTCTATAAGAGGCATTCACAACCGCATCACCGATGCCATCCGCCTGGTTCGCACCAAGAATCTGTACAGGGGGATTGGGTGGCACAGCTGGAGCATTGAGGGAGCCGGGCCGTTGTGGGTGCAGCCAGTTTCTGCAATAGTGCTCGGCGTGATCGCTGGGCTCATCGGCCTGCTCACGGCCGGCCCGCTCGGCCTGCTCGCCGCCCCTCTCTTCGGCGCGCTGCCCTTCCTGCTTCCTCAGCGCGGCCTCCTGAGGAAAATTCATCCCACCATGAAGATCGGCACACCATTCGGGACAATTCGTGCAGGAAGCCAGGCCGAACTCATACAAAAGCTGAAAGAGCTGAACACATACGATATGACCGAGAACATTGGCCGCTACACCGGCATCATTGTGGGCAGACAGAGAGAGGTGGAAGTGCGCACACACGACCTTCCGGCCGTCCTGAACTATCTCAAAACCTATGAAAATGAATTCAAGCACATGATAGAGGAAAAAGATGTCGAAGACCTGCTGAATAAATTGTATGGTATTCAAGTGAAAACTAGGAAGGATGTGCCAACCCCACGCATACCAGCCAATAGATTTAGCAAAACATTAGTAGGTCTGTGCTGCTATGTTGAAGCGCGCTTGAGATTCGGACGCATCAGCACCGAAGAAATAGATGGATTGACCGCTGCGCTCAGCACAGTGCACAAAATATTAAGCAAGAAAGATGAGGCGGAGCTGCAAGCCGTGCTGAATGAAATCAGAAATTCCCGCGAGCCCTCGCTGGCAAATGCCAGGAGCATATTGGCTGCCGCCCACGGGCGACTTTCGCCGAGCGCCATCGCAGGGCTTGCCTTTGAGGTAAACGGAAGTAGACCTTGGTTGAGCGCTGTGCTTTGCGCGCTGTCGCAGAGAAGGCAACACATAGACGAGCTCGGCGAGCTCATTGCACGCGCTCGGGTGAGGGTCAGTGCTTAAGCCTGATCGCCCTCGTCTTGCCCCTGCCGCCCGTTTCCTCCTTTGTCTCGAGTATGCGCGTCTCGATGATGCCGAGCTTTTCGAGGCGGTCGATGTGTGCGCGAATGTACCTGTCGGTGTGGCCGAAAGCCGCATACAGCTGGCCGCTGGTGACCTCGCCCCTCTTCTTCAGAAAATCGATTATCCTCTGCTCTATCTCGTTTAGCCTGACTTCGGGCTTGGCCAGTTTTTTCGGCTCCGGCTGAGCTTGGGCTATGGCGCGCCTGACATGCTGCACGCTCACAACTTTCGCGCCCTCCCTCTCGGCCTCCCTGCCCGCTCTCCACAATACCTCTATCGCCACGCGCGCATCGCCGCCGTGCTTTGCCCCGTGCGCGGCGCATACGGCTATCGCATCGGCATCCACACAACCCTCAAAGAAGGCCTCTCTCGCCCTTTCCCTGAGAATGTCTTTCAGCTGAGGTGGGGTATAGGGTTTGAAAATGAGTGAGCGGTTCCCAAGGGATGAGCGCACTCTCTCATCGAGCTCGGCAAAGAATGCCTCATTGTTGGTTATCCCAATGAGCCCGACATCGCTCCCGAGCGTCTCCCTAGCCCTGGCCAGGTCATACAGTACGCCTGACTCCCCAGGATTGGCCAGCAGGCGGTCCAGCTCATCGAGCGCGAGCACGGGCACGCGCCTTTCCCTGCGCAGCGCGCCTGCAATCTGCTCTATTATCTCATCGCTCCCAATCCCCCGCCTCGGGAGGATTTCACCGAGCGCCTGGGCAAGCTTTGAGAGTATGGCATGTCTTGTGGGCAACTCCCAGCAATTTATATAAATAGGGAGCGCGCGCTGGCTGTAGGCAGCGAGCTCCTTGAAAACATGCTTAACGCACGAAGTCTTGCCCGTCCCTGCAGGCCCGATCAGGACGATGTTCTCGGGCCTTTTTCCCAGCGCGGCCGGTCTCACCGCCAGCGCAATTTCCCGAATCTCCCTCTCCCTGTGCGGCAGCACCTCGGGTAGCCACTCGGGCAACAACGCCCGCTCGTTCTTGAAAACTCCCCCTTCGCACGCAATCCTGTCAAACAGCCCCAAAGAGCTCGCCTTATTTCCTCACTTTTTGGCGGCTCGCTTGGCGCTCCTTCTGGCTTTCGGCTGGGCGGCGAGGCTCTCATCGAGCTTCCTCATCCTTTCCTCCACTTCGGATGTTTCGATGACACCGCCAATGCCTCGCTGCGTGGCGGCCAGCGCGAGCGAATCCTCCAGCAGCGCCCGGTTTACGATGTCCGCAATCTGCCGCGGTGAGAGCTTTATCTTCTTTTTCCTCATGCCTCCACCCATAGGCTTTCGGCCCCAAACTATTTAATCTCCTGCCCCACAGCCTGAATGGGCTTTCTTGTCCTGGCGTCATCGACAATGGCCAGCCAAGATTCGCCTATCTTGTTCAGATAGTTTCCAAAAGTCTTGGACAGCGAGATGTACATGGGTCTATACTTGCGCTTGCTCTCTAGCGCCACGACGGTCTCCCTCTCCACTTTGACCATTCCAACCCTTTTGAGGCGCACCAGCACCCTGTTATAAAAGGTGGCCTTGCTTATCCCTGCGCTACGCACGAACTCGCCCGTCTCGGCCCCGCTCACCCTTTGCCTCTCGCACAGGAACTTCAGAAAAGCAACCGCAGCCTCATGATATTTACGTTGATATTTTGCCGGGAAAACAAAGTTCACCACCTCCTCAAGGCTCCAGACATTGCGCGTGGGAACCTCGCCATCCTGGAAGCGCCGCAGCTCGGCGCTATCGTGCCTCGGAAGGTAGAGCGCCTCGCTGGAGGGGATTCCCCTCGATGCCACTGACGGCTTTTCGCTCACGACATCGTTTCGGTAAGCCAGCTTAAAAAGATTGGGCTACCCAAATAGCTTCTCCTGTATTGGGCTCAATGCCTCGTTTATTTTATTTCTCAGCTCTTTCGCAAGTTGATTGACGAGCTCGAAAGGCTTTCCCGGACCTATGAAGTAGGTAAGCTCCTCCTTTCTCTTATTGATGAACTCGAGAAAACCGATTTCCCCCTTTCCACGTGGGTGTTCCACTTTGCCTTCGGAAATGAAATCGGCCAGCCTGAGCGCGGCGTCCGTGACCGCGACCTTCTCTCCTTCCTCTCTGAGCACTTTTACTTTTATCCCGAGCACGCTCAAAGGCTCTTCGATCTCCTGAGCTTTTTTTCTCGCTTCCTCTATCATATTCTTTTTTTTCCACCAAGGAGATTTGTTTATCTCCTCTACGTCTCCCTTGAGCGCTCTGATGTGAATGGGCAGAGATCGGAGTTTGAAAATTGCGTCATTGAGCTTTTGCCTTCTTTCCTTCATCTGCTGCGGGGTGAGCTGCGAACGACAGGTAGGCCTTCCCATAATTTTGTTATGTTTTCTCTTATTTAAAACGGCTATCTTTTTTCCTGCCCGCCTCCTTGACCGCGCGCACAAATTTCCTGAACACCTCGCCCTTCCTGCCTGCCCTCTCGAGGGCTGTGCCTATCTGCACCCAGTCCGCCCCAGCCGATATGATGTCGGCGGCTTCTTTTGGTGTGCGGATGCCCCCCGCCACGAGATAGGGCACGCTGATGGCCTGCCTCACCGCTCTCACCATGTCGGGCGGAACACTGCCCACGGGCGAGGCGCTGCCGCAATCGGTAAATATCACTCTGCATCCCATGAACTCTCCGGCGAGCGCCAGCGCGGCGGCTATTTTCGGCTTGTTGCGGGGCACGAGGTTGGCATCGCCCACCCAGCCAACTGTGCCCCCAGGCTCAACCACAATATAGCCCACGGGGATTGGCTCGATGCCCAGTGCCTTGACTACGGGCGCGGCGAGCGCCTGCGCCTGCGAAATCCAATATGGATTTCGGCTATTGAGCAGCGACATGAAATACACAGCATCAGCATGCCGGCTGAGTGTGGCGATGTTGCCGGGAAAGAGCACAACCGGGCAGCCGACCCTCTCCTTTATCCCTCGCACAACGGCATCAAGCAACTCGCCCTGCGCCCCAGTGCTGCCTCCAATGGTGATGAGGTCCGTCCCCGCGCGGTATGCCTCCTCCGCAGCCCTCACCGCTGCCTCTGGCGAGGGATGATCGAGTGGGTCTATGACCGCGCCGATGAGCGCGCCCTCTGTTTCTATTTTTTCAAGAATATACCTCTCAACTCTGCCTGCCCTCATCGCATCCCCCTATACCACTCAATCACTTCTTTAATTCCTTCCTCCAGCCCAACCTTCGGCCTCCAGCCCAGCTCCCTGCGTGCCTTTGCACAGTCGAACCTCCTGTCAGCCGCCAGCACATCCACATACTCTGGACCCAGCCCCTTCCTCCCGAGAGCGCGCAGCGCGGCCACCGCGCCCAGCGCGAGCCAAGCCGGAATGCTCCAGCGTGGAGCGGCAACGCCAAGCGCCCTGGCGGCCATAGCCAGAATTTCCGACTGCGTCCTCTGCTCCCCGACAATGTTATAGGCCTGTCCGATCGCCCTTTTGCTCTTCGCCGCCAGCAACAGGGCATCGCACACATCGCGCACATGCACGAGGGGGAGGAAGTTGTTTCCCGGGCCTATGAGAGGCATCCTTCCCTTTTCAAGAAGGCCGAGCACCTCGAAAAAGCCTTCCCTGAAGCCCTTCCCGTAAATCACGCCGGGCCTAATAATCGTCCAAGGAAACCGCGCGAAGTTCTTCACGGCCATCTCGCTGTAGAGCTTGCTCCATCCGTAACCATCCGAGGGTGAAAAGGGCGTGCTCTCGGTAACCACCCCCTCCGGCTTCCTGCCATAAACCGATATGGACGAGACGTGGACAAACCTCTTCAAATTTTTCGGGCAGGCCGCGAGCACCCTACGCGTGCCCTCAACGTTGACCTCCCTCATCTCCCCCTCGCTGGCAGGTGACAGCACTGCGGCGAGATGAAACACAACGTGTACTCCGGCAAAGGCCTCTGGCGGAAGCTCCTCCCTCACATCACCGTAGAAAACTTCAACTCCCTTTGGCAGCATACGCGCTGCTTTCTCGCTTCTGACAAGCGCCCTCACCGCCCTTCCCTTCAGCCTGGCGAGCAAGGCTTGACCGAGCCTTCCGCTCGCGCCGGTCACAAGAATGACCATCATCCCACCCTGATGGATTGCCCGGGCAAGTTTAAAAACAACTTTTTCGAATCTCTTTTATGCTCGCGCAGTCTGCTCTGGCGTTCGCCGCAGCCATACTCGCATGGCTCACCATGCTGATAATTGCTTTTTTCTCCTATCGTGCCGAAGTGCTGTTGGGCAGACGCACCGGTTGGGAGTTTGCCTTTCTCGCGACAGCGCTCGCATTGCTGCCGCCTATTGTGGCGGTGGCTTACCTGCAGAAGGGCGCTGACATCCCGCTGGGATGGAGGCTCCTCTACTCGGCATCCTCGCTTCTCGCCTCGATCGCGCTCATTGCAGCGCTCGCTCAACTGAGGCGTTCGATGGAGGCGGAGCCATGGGCCTAGCCGAAACGCTCGCGCTCATTGCACAAGTGCTCGCTTATGCCATCCTTGCCGCATCGCTGTCGTGGTTTGCATCTTACTTCAGAAAGTACTGTCGCTCTTCCCTCTCCTTTTATCTTCTTGCTGTTTCATCGGCCGCGCTTTTCCTGTCCTCGCTCCTGCTGCTCGCCCACTATGTCTCCAGCTTTCCCCTTCCCCTCAGCAGGCTCCACCTCGAGGCGTTCCTGCTCGCCGCGCAGGCCGCAACCGCGGCCAGCGTGCTCCTCTATGCCTATGGCGTGACCATCCCCAAGCAGCACGCCAGGCGTTAGAGGCTTACAGCGCTTTCTCGCGCGCTCGCTCCGAGCGTGATGGCACGATGGTTCGCACGCGCGTGATGGGGAGGGTTGTCGCGGGCATCGAAAGCCTCATGGGCGCGAACGCAGCCAAAATAGTTATGGGTTTGTGTAGATGAAGGTGAGCTTTTCTTTCTTTTCCTCGAGCTTGCAGAAGCCGAACCTCTCGAACTGAATGATGTCGCCGGGCTTGAGCTCGCCTGCCGCGCGCTCGCACACCCCATTTATTTCCTCGAGGCTTTTCTCGTTGAATCTGTCGCCAACAAACAGCTCGTGGGGAACGAGCACGGTGCAGTCAAGCGGCTCGCTGACCCACTGGAGTTTCCTGCTTCCCTCGGTGAGCTCCCTGCCAGCGAACTCGCCTTTCACCTCTTTCTCGCTCACCGAAACCACCCTGACGTTGTAAAGGTCCTTGAGGCGGAAAACCTCGCCCGGCTTGAGCGCGGCCGCATCGCTTCCGGGGATGAGGAACTCGCCGCGGGTGGCGGCTTTCCTTACGCCGAGCTCCGCGCTCGGATGCTTCCTGAGCTCGGCGATGAGCGTGGGCGCGTTTTGCACAACCAGCCTCACCGGCTCGGGAACAAAGAAATAGCGCGGCGCGAGCGGGTCGAGCAGTTTTCTGTTTTCGGCCAGCAGCGCTTCTATCGTGGGCTCGCTCTCGGTCTTACCCAGCCCAAAAGACAGCACAAAGCGGCGGATGGCCTCGGGCTGGATGCCTCGCCTGCGCAGGCCCGCCAGCGTGGGGAGGCGCGGGTCATCCCATCCGCGCACTTTTCCCTCATCCACGAGTGGTTTGAGGAGGCGCTTGCTGACGGGAAAGCCGAGCAGCGAAAGGCGGCTGAACTCCACGATGAATGGTATGCGCAGGCCAAGCCTCCGCAACAGCGAGACATACAGCTCATCGCGCAGCTCGTACTCCTTTGTTCGCATGGCGTGTGTCACGCCCTGCAAGGAATCCAGAATGGGGGCTTCGAAGTCATAGGTTGGCCAGAGCCGGTACTTCTCTCCCTGCCTGTAGTGCGGCACTTCCACGATGCGGAAAAGCGTGGGGTCGCGCATGGCTGTGTTGGGGCTCTGCATATCGCCCACAAAGCGCACAACGGCCTCGCCCTCTGAAAATTTCCCTGCCAGCAGCTCATTGAAAAGCTCGATGTGCTCTGCCCCTCCGCGCCGGCAGGCGCACGGCTTCCCGGCCGCGCGGTTTTTCCTTATCTCCTCGGGCGGACAGGCGCACACATAAGCATCGCCCTGCGCGAGGAGTTTTTTTCCATACTCATACAGGGAAGGCAGGAAATCGCTGGCATATGTTATGGCTCCATCCCAGCTTATCCCCAGCCAGCTCAGGCCATCAATGATGGCATCGACATACTCCTGCCTCTCTGCTTCAGGGTTTGTGTCATCAAAACGCAACAGGAATTTTCCGCCATAAGCGCGCGCGGCCTCATAGTCCAGGAAAGCAGCTTTGGCATGGCCTATGTGGGGCCAGCCGTTCGGCTCGGGCGGGAAACGCGTGACGACCTTTCCTCTCTCGGCATGCGGCAGCACGATGCCCCTGGCTTCCTCCTTCCTCTCGGGGAAGGTGAAGGCCGACAGCCTGGCCTCAATTTCCTCCCTTGGCAGTGCGTTTACCTCGGCAACGACCTCGGCGATGAGCGCCAGCGTGGCCCGCATGTCCTTTTTTGCCTCGGGCGCGGCAGCGAGCACTTTGCCGGTCACGGCTCTGATGTCGGCCTTGCCATATTCCCAGGCGTTCTTGAGCGCGTGCTTGAGAACAAGCTCTCGTGAGAGCATCGCATGCGCCTCAGCGCATTCCGTATTCCCTCGGCTCTATGCCCCGCGCGCGTAGCAACTCGGCGCTCAGCCCAGAAATCAGTACTCTGGCCCTGCGGAGGTCATCCAATGTCCTGCTGCCGGTGAGCAGCATGGCTGTCCGCAGTTGGCTCTTCCACATTCCAATGAGCGCGCGCACGCCTGCCGTGCCTCCCTGGCTCCATGCGGTGAGGAAGGGAAGGCTGGCGCCCGCCAGTGTGGCTCCCAGCGCAATGCACTTGGCGGCATCAAGCCCGCTGCGCACGCCTCCCGAGCCGATGACTGGGATGACGAGCGCGCGCGCAACCTCGACCAGACAGGCAACAGTTGGTATGCCCCAATCATCAAATCCTGTGATGTGCGGCGAGCGATAGCTTTCCACCAGCGCCCATGATGTCCCGCCCAGCCCTGCCACATCAACGGCCTTCACGCCCGCCTCCTGCAGGCGCAGCGCAACCTCGGCTGGAATACCCGCGCCCGTTTCCTTGGCGATGACCGGCACGCTGAGCTTCTCACACACGCGCTCGATGGCGCGCAGGCATCCGGCAAAATCCTTGTCGCCCTCTCGCTGTATAGCCTCTTGCAGGGGATTGAGATGCACAGCGAGCGCATCCACCTCGGCCTTGGCTACAGCCCATTCAATTTTCTCGAGAGGCAGTTTTCTGAGCTGCGCGATGCCGATGTTGCCCAACACCAGCGCCTTGGGTGCCACATCGCGCACATAATAGGTATCGGCAAGCGAGGGCTGCTCTATCATGGCTCTCTGTGAGCCGAGACTGAAGGCTATGCCCTCGGCCTCGGCAGCGCTCGCGATGTCTTTGTTTATTTTGGCAGCCTGTCTGAATCCGCCCGTCATGGCTGTGATGATGAGTGGCGCGGCCAGCTTTTTTTCCAGAAACCGCATGCCCAGCTCGATGTCGCCAAATCCCAGCTCGGGCAGTGGATTGTGCAGCAGCCTCACATCATCGAAGCCGGGCGGCGAGCGCGACTCCACCTTTCTCTTCAGCGCGATCTTGATGTGTGCGCCCTTCCTGTCCGCAATGCGGCTCATGTGCTCCTTCACCCCTGCGCGAATATAATACTTGCGTAGGCAACCACTGAGTTGTAGTCGCCACTTCTCTCACCGCTGTTGCCATAGTAGAGCAGTTTGCCCTGCCTGCACTCGCGCAGCCTGGCAAACTCGATGGCAGCCGCAATCGGGCCATAGCCGCAGATGGAGAGGCGCTCGCGCTCTACCAGCTCGACAAAGCCCGCCGCATCGAGCGCCACTATCCTGTCAATGGCGCGGCTGTCCTTGCGCTTTGCCTCCTCCGCGGGCTCATAGTGAGTGAAATCGCTCGAGGCTATGAGCACGACCGTTCGCCCGAGCTGGCTGGCAGCCCTATCAACGGCCAGCGCCACATCGCGCGCGCTCTCAAGCCCCTGCGCGCCGATGCAGATTGGAACAACGCTCAGGCCAGTGGGGTAAATCCTCTGCAGGAATGGAAGCTGCACCTCAAGCGAGTGCTCAAAACGGTGCGCCTCCTCGTCGATGTCAATCATTCTGCCAGCCTTTGCGACAGCCTTTCCCAGCTCGCTGTCATTCCTGACGACCCCCAGCGGCGTCTGCCAATCCTGCATCGACAGAGCCACGGGCGAGCCTATCCCTGTGTGGTTGGGGCCCACGAGCACGAGTGAAGGAGGGGAAGGATGGGCTGCCTTGAGAGAGGCAAATGAATGCGCGGCGATGCCGCCGGAATACATGTGGCCGGCATGGGGGCAGACGAGCGCGCATAGCCCCTTCGCCTTCAGGGCGCTCGCGCTCGCGAGCATGCTGTCAACGTCCTTTGCCAGCGCACGTGCGTCGGCATGATAGAATTGTCCAGCGACTGCAGGAATGCGCATGCTCTTATTCCTTCTGGAGAATTTAAAACACATGCGCGTGCTGGTGACCGGAGTGCCGGGCACAGGAAAGAGCTCGCTGGCGCCGTATATTGCGCGAAGGCTGGGAGCGAAGCTCATCGCCATCAACGCGCTCGTCAGGCAGAAGAAGCTGTATTCGCGCATTGAGCGCGATGGCACGCTTGTGGTCAGGGTGGAGTCGCTGAAAAGGGAGCTGGCGCGCCTGCTGAGGCAGGAAAAAAACGCTGTCGTGGAGGGCCATCTGGGTTGCGAGATGAGGCTTCCGGTCGATCTGGTGATTGTGACGAGAACAAATCCGCGCGTTCTGGCGAGGAGGCTGCGCGCGAGAGGATATGCCAAAAGAAAAATTGAGGAAAACGTCCTGGCCGAGGCGCTGGACTATGCCACCATCAATGCCACACAGAGGTTTGGGAAAGTTTATGAGATCGACACAACGGGAAGGCGGGCTGACAGGGCCATCGCCGACATTCTAGCCGGAAAGGGGGAGCGTTACAAAGCCGGCTGGGTGAGCTGGAGCGATGAGCTGGCCAGGTTGGCCGCCAAAGGCTTTTAAAACATGGCAGAGGAAAAAGCTCGATGCGAAAGCTACTACTGCTCATCGGCATGCTCTTTCTGGTATCGTTCTCCTCCGCACTCTCCGGAGTCGGCGAGCCCTGCAATTACACGCTCGACTGCTCGGTGGGCTATTGCTCGAATGACACAAAGCGCTGCGTCAACCCTGCTGTGGCAAGGTATGCGATAGGCGCATCGTGCAACATAACCGCAGATTGCAAGGAAGGATACTGCAGCGCCGGAAATTGCATCATCCCGATTACCGAGGCAGCCAATTTCCTGACGTTTGGCCCAAAAAGCGGGTGTGCCGGTCTTGCCGATGTGGCTGCGCTTGGAACCAACGTTGTGGTCTGCGATGCCATGTGGGTTCTGCTGGTGCTTTTCTCGGGCCTTGCCGGCTTTGTGGCGAGAAGGGAGGAAAATCGCCTTGTGCCCATCACAGCCGCGCTGCTGCCACTCGCCATCGGCGCGCTGATATTTGTTTTTGTTGGCATCATTGTGGCGATAGTCGAGATCGCACTCCTTCTCTATAAGGAAAGGAGAAGGACAGAATATATCCTGCCAAAGGAGCTCACCCAGCCTCCTGCCTGACTTACGGCGTTATGCGGTTTCTGTCCCTCGGAAACAGCGCCGCCTCCCGGATGTTGGCAAGGCCACAAACCTTCATGGTGAGCCGCTCAAGGCCGATGCTCCAGCCCGCATGGGGGGGCGCGCCCATGCGAAAGGCGCGGATGTAGAATTCGAAGTTCGCAGGGTTTAGGCCGCGCGCGCGCAGCTGTTTCTCGAGCAGCTCTGGGATGTGGATCCGCTGCGCTCCGCTCGCTATCTCAAGGCCCCTGTACATGAGGTCAAAGGCATTGCACACCTCGGGATTGTCCTGTTTGGGCATGGAATAGAAAGCGCGCACCTTTGTGGGCCAATCGGTGATGAGATAGGCCTCCTCTCCCAGTAGCTCGGTCATCTTCTTCTCATGCTCGCGTGAAAAGTCCTCCCCCCACTCTATGCTCACGCCATTTCTCTGCAGCAACTCAACGAGGCTTGAGTAAGTGTAGCGCGGCACGCTTTCTGGCACAGTTACCTCAGCGCCCAACAGGGCTAGGTCTGCGGCGCAGTTCTTCTTCACGCTCTTCAGCATGTAGATGAAGATATCCGACAGCACATCCATGGCATCGTTGTGGTCGGCAAAGCCCATCTCTATGTCCATCTGATACACTTCATTAAGGTGCGTTGTTGTGTTGTGCGGCTCGGCGCGGAAGACTGGAACTGTCATGAACACCTTGTCCATGCCCCCCACCACAGCCATCTGTTTGTACAGCTGAGGAGACTGCACGAGAAATGCCTCCTTATCGAAATACACGACTGGGAACAGGTTCGTTCCGCCCTCCGTCGCCGCAGCCGCAATGCAGGTGGGCACGATTTCCTGAAAGCCACGAGCCCTCAGTCCTTCCCTGAAAGCCCACTGCAGCTCTGCCTTTATCCTGAATATGGCCTGCGACTCGAGTCTGCGCAGGTCGATGTGCCGATTGTCAAGCCTCACGTCGATATCCGCGGGCACCTTGCCGGTTACTTCGAACGGGATTTGCTGCGTGACCGGCCCGATGACGGTAATGCGTGTGGGGATAACCTCGCGGCCTCCGGGCGCCTGCCTCTCCTGCCTGACTATCCCCTCAATCTGCACGACAGTTTCCTTGACGAGCTTGAACGCGCGTAACACATCGTCCCCCACCTCGCCCGCTTTTGCCGTAACCTGGATGAGGCCGCTCCGATCCCTGAGAACGAGAAACTTCAGCTTTCCGAAATCCCTGAGCTCGTGCACCCAGCCCGCGAGCGTGACGGGCTTGCCTGCCATGTCTGGCGTGACTTCGCTCGCATAGTGTGTTCTGAGCATGCTCTCACTCAAAAGCGATCTCGGCTGGCGCGCTGAACAGGCTGACGAGCGCCTTCTCGAGCACGCTCAGCGGCACGGGCAGCGCAGGCAGGTCTGTCTTTGGGATGCGCACTCTGAACAGATTTCCCTCTTTCCTGAAAACCTGGTTTATGCCGAGCAAGCGCGCGGGCGCGATGATGTCGGCGAGCGTCTTCTTCAGATCGCCGGCATCCTCAGCTATGCGCACCTTTCTTCCCAGCCCTTTTGAGATCTCATTCACCACCCTGCCCTCCCTGCCGATGAGAGCTCCGATGTCGCCCCTTACGAGAAGCAACACCACCTTGCCGAGGTCAAGCGCGCGCTTCAGCTCAATGTTGTCGAGTGGATGGTCGGCAGCCAGGCGATGAAGGAGCCTGCTGGCATCTACATCAAGCTGGGTGAGCCTGCCTGTGGCCAGGCGCTCGCTGCATCCTGAGCACAGAACATTAGTGGATGCGCATAGCTCGCAAATTGGCAGCTTCAACCACCCACCCAGGAAAAAATTACTTGGAGAGGATGATCTCGATCGCCGAGACCTTGCTCTTTGTGCCATCCTCGTTGGTCAGCTCATCTGTGGAGATGTTGATGGCCTTCACTTTGGCTTCGGGCACAAAACGGTTACGCACGATCTCAGCCACATCAACGGCTCTTGAGATGAGCTTTCCCCTAGCCCGGATGGATACCTCGCTGGCGTTGTTGTTGAATTGGGTCACCACCGCGAGGACATAGCTCATGGCTCCCTTCTTGCCTATGTAGATTGCGCCCTCTTCCTTTTTCCCCTCTTCTTTTTTCTCTTGTTCCTCCATGCTCTCACCCCCATCTCAGCTCCTTCGGTATTCGCTGATGATTTTCTCCAAGTCAAGCACAGCTTTTTTCTTTCCCAAACTTTTTAAAAACTCCCTTCTTCGCAGACTTGCGATGGTCCGCCTCAGCCTCCTTATCTCGGCTTCTCTCTTCAGCAACTCGGCTTCTCTGCGCAGCCTTTCAGTTATGCCCGAGCGCGCTCTCTCGAGTTCCTCTCTCGCTGAGAGCAGTTGGGCCTCAAGCCTCTCCACCATCTTTGTGAGCTCATCGTTCTTCTTGAGAGCCGCCTCAAGTTCTGCCACAATACGCTCAACCTCCTCCTCGATGCTCCTTTTTCTTTGCGGGGCGATCTCCCCGGCTCGCACCTCCACGGCCAACCTACGCGCCTTGAGCAGCGCGAGCACATTGCTGACGCTTGTGCCCGATAGCACGAGAGCCTTGGCGGACTCCTCCTCAGCCTCCAGCCCCTCATCCCTGAGCGCTTTGGCGACCTGCCTCAGCTTATTTTCAACAGAGTGGAAGGCCTTGCGCGCGGCCGCCAGCGCATCCATCTCATGCTCGTTCGCGCAGGGCGTTCCTCGCGCGAGCTCCCTCTTTTCCTCCTCCCTCAGATCTTTGTCTGGCACATATAGGTGGGTGTTGAAGGCGCTAGCAAGCTTGAGTACAAGTTCGGGCGGGGAGCGCACATCGCACGCGAGTAGCGCTGGCGTGCCGAGCCCGCGTAGCCTGGCTATTATTTCTTCCTTCCCCCATCCGCGCCCGCTGACGAGCGCGACCGTGCGGCCGCTCAAGTCCAACGCGGCCATGCCGACCGTTGCGCCCGGGTCTATTCCGACAATCAGCTTCAACCGCCACCCTCCCTTTTCTTGAATATGAGCTTCTGCTCCGCAAAAACCGCGGTGTGGCGAGGTATGTTGCGCGCCACCACCACGCCCGGGCCTATCCAGCAATGGTCCCCCACGAGCTTTCCGGGCATGATGCAGGACAGCACGCCCGTCTTGACCTCATCCCCGATTATCGCACCCAGCTTTCTGCGCATCGTGTCCATGACGCGCCCCTCCACTTCAGCCTTTACGGGCGCCTCATCAAACCTGAAATTGGCTATCTGTGTTCCAGCACCGAAATTGCATCCCTCACCGACAATGCTGTCGCCGATGTAGGTGAGGTGTTTGGCATTCACCCTATCAAAGATAATGCTGTTCTTCACTGTGGTGGAATCGCCAATGTCGCACTCGCGGCCGATGCTCGTGGTGCCCCTCAGAAAGGCGTGAGGCCCGACCGTGGTGCCCTCGCCCACATACACCGTGCCCTCCACGTACGAGTTGTGTATGACCGCCCCCCTTTCCATGATGAGTTTGCCCCTCACGGTGCAGTTCTCTATTTTGCCAACCCTGGCGCGCAGTTTTGCCAGCAGGAACTCGTTGGCATCGAACAGATGCCAGGGCATGCCCATGTCGAGCCAGTACTCCTCGCCCACAACACCCTTCACTTCCCCCCTGCCCGCGAGCTTCTTGATGACATCGGTCACCTCAATCTCGCCCCTTGGCGAGGGCCGAAGGCTGGCGAGCTCGGCAAACACTTTTGGCTCGAACACATACACGCTGGTGTTCGCGAGGTTGCTGGTGGGAGCGGCCGGCTTTTCCTCAAAAGCGCTCACACGGTTTCCGCGCAACTCGGCCACGCCATACTCGCCCGGCTCTGGCACAGCTTTGAGCCCCATGGTGATCGTCTCGCCGCTGTGCTCCTTTATGAGCCTGCGCACGAAGCTGGCTTCTGTGATGACATCGCCAGCCATGCCGACAAAAGGCTCCTCGCTCACATATTCCCGAGCGCACAGAAAAGCCGCGCCCGTGCCGTATTTCTCTCCCTGCGTGACGAAATGCAGCTTCATCCCCACCTTGCTGCCATCACCGAAGTATCTTCTCACGACATCCTCGAGGTACTTGACCACAATGACAGCTTCCCTTATTCCCGCGCCCTTCAGCGTCATCAGCACATGTTCGAGAATGGGCTTTCCGGCCAGCGCGATCATGCACTTTGGCCTTGTGTAGGTCAGAGGCCTGAGCCTCTTGCCCTCACCTGCCGCCAGAACCACAGCCCTCAAAGCATCCCCTCAACGCACTGCTCGCTTTACTATCGCCTGAGCTTTTGCCCACAACTCCCTCAATCCTTTTTCGCTGTGATGCTCACAGGTTATCCTTATCACCGGCTCTGTGCCGCTTGGCCTGATCAACATCCATCCCTCCTCAAAATCAACTCTCACACCATCTATCGTGCTCTGCCGACCGCCGAGCCTGCTCGCCTCCCGCCTTATCACAGCCATGGCCCTCTCCTTGTTGCTGCATGGAATTTTCGCCCTTCGCATGGGATAGACTTTTATTTGACTGGCGAGCTCGCTGAGCTTTCCAGCCTCAGCGAACATCTCAGCGAAATGTAGCGCTGTGGCGATGCCGTCAGGAACGGTGAGCTCTCCTGGGAAGATGTATTCCCCACACGGTTCGCCCCCGAACACGGCCGCGCTCCTCCGCATGGCCTCGGCCACCCCCCTGCTGCCCACAGGAGTGATGATGAGCCTGCCTCCTCTCTCCTCCACCGCCTCCCTCACAGCCAGCGAAGCCTCCACTGTCGTGACGATGACCCCTTTCCTTTTCTCCAGCGCTTTGCCCGCCATGAGGGCCAGCTGGACATCGAGTCCGAGCATTTTTCCCCTCTCATCCAAAATCACGCACCTGTCGCCATCGCCATCATGCGCGATGCCGAAGTCTGCCCCGCAAGCCCTCACAAATGCCCCCGTTCTCTGCAGGTTGGTTTCATTCGGCTCAAGCCCGCGCGCGAAATCGCCCGAAACATCGCAGTTGAGCCCCACCACCTTACAGCCTGCCCTGCGCAGGGCATAGGGCGTGGCAACGCTGGCAGCTCCATTTGCCGAATCCACGACGACTTTTGGAGCTCTCTCCGAAATCGTGCCGACATCGACGCCGGCCAGCGCCAGCGCGATGTGCTCCTCCACAACCCCCTCGAGCCGCTCATCCACGCCGCCCGCGGTCACCCTCGCTTTTCCCATGGCCCTCTCCACCCTTCTCTCGCCCCTCGCCGACAGCTCGTTCCCCCTCTCAAAGAGCTTTATGCCGTTGTACTCGGGTGGGTTGTGGCTCGCGGTCATCATCGCGCCCGCGCATCCTCTGCGCTTGCTGGCGAGCGCGAGCGCTGGCGTGGGAGCGATGCCGGCCCGCAGCACCTCGCCCCCTGCCTCGAGCACGCCCGCCACAAACGCATTCTCGAGAGCCAGGCCGCTGGCGCGCGTATCCCTGGCCACCACCACCCTGTCATCGACCGCACGCACCACAGCCCTTCCAACAGCCAGCGCCAGCTCGCCCGTCACCTCGCGGCCGAACACCCCCCTGATGCCCGAAGTGCCGAAAAGCGCCATACGACGTGAATTGGCCTGCATAGGTTTAAATACCTGCAAGAAACAAAACCCTTTGGGTGAAGAAGTGGCCGTGAAGCTCGTCAAAAAGCCCACGGAAGAAACCGCGCTCAGAGAACTCACGGAAGAAGCCCAGCGCCTTATTCTCGCCGCGAAAGAGCTCCCGTTTTCTAAAGAAGACCTTAAGAAGATAGCAGAGTTGCCTCCATCGGAGAGGCCCTTCGCGGCCTCGGCGCTCCTGAACATAAAAGAGGGTGGGAAGAATACGCTTCTGTTTTTAGCACTCACCAAATACGAGTTGGAGTCTGTCCCAAAAAAAACGGGGTAGGGTGATTGCTTGCGCGAAATCGTTCTCAAAAGGCTTCTGGAAATCCGCGAGTCGCTGCTTGAGATAAAGCCCAAGCTCACGCCTGGAAGCGAGATTTACAAGCAGGTCGAGCAGTCGCTCGCCGAGATCGACCGCGTGCTGAAAGGGCAGGATCTCAGCAAGCTGCCGCGCGAGGTGCGCATTGACACGAGCGGACTGCGCATGGAGGGCAACAAGCTCACCGGCCGCGTGCTCATGACCGACAATCATGATGTTTATGATATTTACCTGGAGAACAACAAGATTGTGAAGTGCGAGACCTCGAGCGGTGGGTTCAAGAAAATGGAATTCCTGCAGGCACAGCTGTCCGAGGAAAGGCCTTAGAGCAGGAGCAGCACCTCGCTCGCATCATTGAGAATGAAATCGGGCTTCTCCTTCTCCAGCCGCCTCCTGTCGTGCAGGCCGGTGAGCACGCCCGCAGTGCGCACGCCTGCCTTTTTTCCTGCCAAGATGTCCTCAGCCATGTCGCCCACATACAGCGCGCTGGCGGGTTCCACCCCAAGCGCGCACAGCGCATACCGCACTCCCTCGGGCGATGGCTTGAACTCCGCCACCTCATCCTTCGTCACGACGCAGTGGAAGGCGTCGAAGATGGCATGCCGCGCCAGCTCGCTCCTCACGCGGTAGCCATCGCCATTCGAGACAAGGGCAAGCCTCACATCACCGTTGTAAAGCCTTGTCAGCAGTCCCTGCACAAATGGGAAAATGCTTATCTCATCCTCCCGCTCGGCAAACGCCTGCCTCCAAGCATCATCCACTTCTGGGAGTCTGGCGGCCGGCACGCCCTTCTTCAGGTAGAACTTGCGATAGTCCGCAATGAAGCTCTGCCTGAACTCCTCAAAGGAGAATGGGGGCACGCCAAATCGCGGCAGTATTTCCTGATAAACCTCATAGCATGCGCGCGTGGAGTCAAAAAGCGTGCCATCCCAGTCGAACAGGATCGCCCGAAAACGAGGCATGCCCTTTTTATATCCGCGTGCTCATAAAAACATTGCGTGATGACAGAAGGTGATCCCAGAACCCTTTCGGGTGATGATGAAAGACGGACGGGCTGATGCACGACGCGAGCGGCTCGCGCGAAAGATGACAAAACTTAAATGCATTGCGCACTAACGATTTCTGAACATTTTTTAGGTGAGGATTATGGCCGGTCCCATCTCTGAGTTTATAAAAAAGCATTTCAAGCATTTCAATGCGGCCACTCTCGTTGCTGCTGCAGAGGCTTACAAAAAGTTCGTTGAGAACGGCGGCAAGATGATGCTGACGCTGGCGGGGGCGATGAGCACAGCTGAGCTCGGGATTTCGCTGGCCGAAATGATCAGACAAGATAAGGTGCACGCCATTACCTGCACCGGAGCAAATCTCGAGGAGGATATCTACAACCTCATTGCGCACAAGCATTACAAGCAGGTTCCGCACTACAGATACCTCACTCCAGATGATGAGGAGAGGCTGTATGAAGAGGGGTTCAGCCGTGTCACCGATACCTGCATCCCTGAAAAGGAAGCGATGGAAAGGCTTGATAGACTAGTTTTTGGCATATGGAGGAGGTATGACAGGGAAAATGCGCAATGCCTTCCGCACGAGCCGATATATGAATTGATCAACTCTGGCCAGCTGGAAAAATACTATGAGACCGACCCTAAGCACAGCTGGGTCGTTGCCGCCGCACAGAAGAATCTTCCGCTTTTTGTTCCGGGATGGGAGGATTCCACGCTCGGGAATATGTTCGCCGCGCACACGATAAATGGCGAGCTCAGGCCCGACATCATCAAGTCCGGTTTGCATTACATGAGAGAGCTGGTGGGCTGGTACAAGAGAGAATGCGTGAGCCACAAGCTTGGATTTTTCCAGATAGGTGGGGGAATTGCGGGTGACTTCTCGATATGCGTTGTCCCGCTCATACTTAAGGACTTGAAGGAGAAGGTTCCCTATTGGTCCTACTTCTGCCAGATCTCCGATTCCACGACAAGCTACGGCTCTTATTCCGGAGCTGTGCCCAACGAGAAAATAACCTGGGGGAAGCTCGACAAGCACAGCGAAAAATTCATAATAGAATCCGATGCCACGATAGTCGCGCCTTTGATATTCGCTTACGTTCTCGGTTGGTGATGGGGGAAGGCAAGCGCGATGAGCCAGACCAGAAGTATTGGAATGAGCATGGCAAGCCCAAGCACCGTTCCACTTTCTATGAGACCGTCAGTTGTGAATTCGATGAGCGGCTCGCCCTCCATCACTGCTATCGCGCGATCTACGAGAATCATTATGGATGCGCCGTAAAGCATCAGAGCCAGAAAGCCAAGCTTGTAACGGTTCCTTCTCTCCTTTAATCCCATCCATGCTGTGGTAGCTATCAGCGCGGCGATGAGCATTATGACAAGCCACATGCACATCACCTCGCGGCGCCTGCAACCGCCATACTCTTCGCTTTCGCCACGACCTTTTCATAAACAATAACCATTGCGGCCCAAGCCACCACGAGCGCAATCGTCATCGGTATGCCCACCCTTGCCATTTCCTCGAGCATCACGGCTGTGCTGGCCGGCGTCCGCATGGCGGTCAGGAACGGCGGCCAGGGGACTATTTCCTCATGCGCAATGTGCTCCACCGCGAGCGCTAGGGCCCCTCCCCCTATCATCGTATTGAGCCAGCCGATGTGCCATGAGGGAGGAAATTTTTTCCTGAAGAAAGTGGTGAAGATCCCCAGCGTGAGGGGCACCAGGAAACACGCCATTCCATCACCCATGTGCCTTCTGCGCCAAGTAATAAAATGTTACCGCTGCTCAGGCATGCCTCACAGATGGAAAATTATCTTGCGGCTGGCATAGATGAGCACGAACACCATCAACAGAACAAGGGAGATCAGGAATGCGGAATAGCCGAAGAAGTCGAAGAGCGCGAATGTGGTCGTGGCAAAGAACATGATGATGAGCGGGATGAACCCCAGCGTGATGAACTGGTGCGAGCGCGCGATGAACTTCTCCCTGCTCGGGTAGGGGAACTGCACATGATGATAGATGACAGGGATAGAGAAAATGCCTATGGCGAGAATGCTGGAGATGATCGATATCACAAAAAGCTGGTCCTTGATGGGCGGAAAGGCTGCATGATATGCAGAAGCCGAGAGCAGGAAACCGAAGATGACGCCCGAGACCGTGAGGAGCGTCCTGAGCTCTGCGAGAACATCAGAGAGCTGGCGCGCGATGTCGTGGATGCCTTCGGAGCGTGCCATGCCGGCCTTTCGCAAGGCAGATTAAAAAACGTGTGCTATCGCAGGAAAGCGCTCAGCTGCGTCTGCGCGCTTCTGCCCTTGAGGATGGCCGAGTGCGCGCGCCAGGCTGACAGGGGGAGGCGCAGGCGCGACAGGGCA
Source organism: Candidatus Micrarchaeia archaeon (assembly GCA_038890815.1). GTDB lineage: Archaea > Micrarchaeota > Micrarchaeia > Burarchaeales > JACRGF01 > JAWAFC01. The sequence continues at coordinate 23,246 of JAWAFC010000002.1, forward strand.
TGCGCGAGCGCGGCCCCAAAAGACTCGAACTCCTTCGGCTGCGCCCGCAGCGCCTGCCGGATGTTCTCGCGCACATTCCATACCCCAAGGGGGACATAGTCGCTGTAGGCCTCGCGCAGCACGAGCGCGCCCGCTTGTTTTCTCATCTCCTTGAGCTTCTCGCACACGGCGAGCCGCGCCGAGTAATAGCACCCTCCCACGCTTGAGTATTCGGTTTTCCGCGCGAAGCCCTCCCTGTCGCTGAAGATTTCGAGGCGGTCGCCGATGACCTGCGGGAAGAATGCCTCAATCCACTCGAACTGCCACATGGAGGGAAATAGGATTATAACGAAGGTGTTGGAAAGCGAGGAGTGCTCGAAAACGAGGAATTGGTTTTCTAGCGGAGGCAACTGTTTTATCTCCTCGAGAATGTTTTCGCTGATAGCCGAATCCACCGCGGTGATGGCCCAGCGCGTGGGCACGAGTTTCCTCTTCTGCCCGAGGCCGAGCGTGCCCACACTGAGCGCGCGCTGTATGAATGAGATGGGCGTGCCGCGCCCGTAGAGCTCGATGATGGCATCGCGCGCGCACAGGTCAGTATCGTGGTATGCCCTCTCCAGGTTGTGCTCGAACCTGCCCGCATCCACATGCAATTCCCTGATGGGCGCAGAGGGGCCGAAGGGTTGGAGTTCCTCATGCAGGAAACCGCCGGTGGGGCGTTTTGAAAAGCACACCTCAACCTCGGCCGGCTTTTCGGAGAGGGCGATCTCCCGCACGAGCTGCGTGAGGCGGCCGGTGTCGCGCACCGAGACCGCCTGCTTTCCGCGCACCAGCTGCAGGCGGAAGCCGATGATGTCTGGGGCGGTTTTTCCGGAGGGAAGCCATGCCTCGGGGAAATCGAATTCGCGCGTATCACCGCTCACCGGAGGAACGAGCGGGCCGATGAGGACTTTGGGGTAGCCGAAGCGGCCTATGAAGACAGAGGGGGGCGAGGCGCCCGCGAGCCTCTCGCCCACGCTGAGCGAGCGGAAGGGCCGGTGGCGCGCATACAGCCTGCTGAGAAAGGAGGCCTTGCCTCCGTGCATGCAGTGAAGTGTGATGGGAGTTTTTAAAATGATGACTGAGCGTGCTTCCGGTGAGCTATATCCTGTAGTGGCGGAAGAAAATGTGTTTGGCCAGCTCCACTATCGCGAAGTAAGCAGCGATGACGGCAAGCACCACAGCGAGGAAATCTTTGTCCAACGGGACAAGCTCAAACGGCGCGGCCAGCGGGGAATAGAGCAGCGCCACCGAGCCGAGCACAGTGAGGCATGAGGTTGTGAGCAACAGCTCTGATGGCCTGCTTCTGAAGAAGGCCTTTTTCGTCCTGAGCGCGAATGTGGCTATGACCTCTGTGATGACAGAGAACAAAAACCATCCCGTCCGGAACAGCGCGGGCGGAGCATTGGCGATGGCGATGAGGAAGTAGATCATGATGAAATCGAAAATTGAGCTTATCAGTCCAAAAAATATCATGAAGCGCGTGATGATGCCGATGTTCCACCGCTTTGGTTTGCGGAGGTCGTCATCGTCAACGCGGTCCGTTGGGATGGCCATGAGGGGGAAATCCGAGATGAAGTTTACGAGAAGGATCTGGGTGGGCAGCAGTGGGATGAAGGCGAGGAAGAGCGAGGCGAGCGACAGCGTCAGCATATTGCCGAAATTTGCGCTGATGGTGTTGAAGATGTATTTGGCGGTGTTGTTGAATGTCTTGCGCCCCTCCGCGATGCCGTCCGCGATCACGGTCAGGTCTTTCTTGAGCAGCACGATGTCGGCCGCCTCCTTGGCGATGTCCACGCCCGAGTCAACCGAAATGCCCACATCTGAAACGTGGAGCGCGGGCGCGTCGTTCACGCCATCGCCGATGTAGCCCGTGATGTGCCCGCCCTCTTTGAGCAGGGTGATGATCTCGTGCTTTTGCGCTGGCGTGAGGCGCGCGAACACATTGAAATCCTCCACCACTTTGGCGCGTTCGCGCCTTGTGAGGCTGGCGTACTCCGCGCCGGTTATCACCCTGCCGCCCTTGATTTCCAGCCCCACCTCCCTGCACACCTGTGCCGTGACAAGGGGGTTGTCGCCCGAGAGTATTTTCAGCTCGACGCCCAGCGCCGCCAGCCTCTGGATGGCCGCGGTGGCGCTTTTCTTTGGTGGGTCTGAGAAGACGAGCAGGCCGTAAAGGGCAAGGCCCTGCTCATCGGATGGTGAATACCGCTTCTTTGCGATAGCCTTGCCTGCCAGCGCGAGCACGCGGTAGCCCTGGGCGCTGAGCTCCTCGTACTCCTTCATTACCTTTTTCCTATAAGCTTCTATTCCCACCAACCGCTTGCCGATGCATGCGGTTGTGCAGGCGGCCAGCACTTTTTCTACCGAGCCCTTGCAGTAGAGATGCCTCCTCCCGGCCGAATCCTCCACGACAACGCTCATCCTCCTTCTCTCAAAGTCGAATGGGATAACCTCAACTGTGGCGTATTCCTTGAGGCGGTGGGCGAAGGACATGCGGCCTGCATGCTCCCACAGCGCGACATCGAACGGCGTGCCCGCGAGGCGGTGCCTGCCCGCAGCCACGGGGGAGCACAGCAGGGCGTACAGCAGCACGCGCTCATCCTTCTCCCCAGCCACATTGACGTGCCTCTCGAGCGTGAGCTTGTTTTCTGTGAGCGTGCCCGTCTTGTCCGTGCACAGCACATCCATGTCTCCCAGGTCCTCGATGCTCTCGAGCCTTTTGACAACCACTTTCTTGGCAGCGAGTACGAGCGCGCCGCTCGACAGCGTGAGCGTGATGATCATCGGCAGCATCTCGGGCGTGATGCCCACGGCGATGGCGAGCGCGAAAAGCAGGGAGAGCAGGGGGTCTTTGCCGAGCATGGTGTTGATCGCGAAGATGAAAACGGTCATGATGACTATGACTGCCAGGAACATGTCGCCAAAAGCGCGCATGCTCCTCTCAAAGTCGGTGGGGGGTGGGCGCGCCTTCAGGAAAGCGGCCGTGCGTCCCAGCTCGGTGTGCCTGCCGGTTGCGATGACCACGCCGATGCCCGAGCCGCTGGCCACGTGCGTGCCCGCAAAGGCGATGTTGCGCAGCTCCTGTATGATGGGCTTCTCCACCTTCACAGGGGAGGCGCTCTTCTCGACCGGTGCGGACTCGCCCGTCAGCACGGACTCGTCGGTAGCGAGGGCGAGGGCTGAAATGAGCCTCACATCGGCCGGCACGATGTCGCCCATGGCGAGCTCAACGATGTCGCCGGGCACGAGCTCGGCAGCGTTTATCTCCACCCTCCGGCCATCGCGGATGACCTTCGCCCTGATGGGGAGGTATCGCGCGAGCTTCTCGAGCGCGCGCTCCGACTTGAGCTCCTGCAGGAAGCCGAGCACTGCATTGATGAGCAGGATGGCTATGATGATGGCCGACTCTGTGAGCTCCCCCAGAAAGCCCGCTATGGCGGCTGCGACGAACAGGATTACCACGAGGGGGGAGGTGAATTGGGAAAGGAGAATCTCGAGCGCGGGCTTCCTCCTCCATCTCTCCACCTCGTTTCTCCCCCATTTCCTTAGCCTGAGCGCGACCTCGTGGGAGGAGAGGCCCGCAGGCGTTGAGTGCAGTTCGGCGAGCACCTCATCGGCGGGCTTGGCGAACAGGCTGGCTTCCACGCAGGCCATTCAGCTCGTGGGTTAAAAAAGATTTCAAAAGCCCGCGCTGTACTCATAGGCAGAGAGCACCTTTGCCAGCACGGCGGGTGCTGTGAGCTCGATGGGGGAGAGTGAAATCCTGGGCAGGTTTGCCAGCGCAGTTTGGCTCAAGAAGTCTCCGTGGGGAAATCCCCCGATGACCACACCTGCATCCCTGTGGGCCTCGAAAAAGCCAGCAAGCTCTCTCAGCGAGCATGGCTTGCCCCTCACATCGCACACCAGCAGAGCGAAGCCGCTCAGCTCGCCCAGCAGGCCCGCGAGCGATTTTTCCTCAAGCCACAGCAGCCTCTCGCCGTTTGCCTCAATGCTTTTCTTTTTGTACAGGTCTTCGATGAGGCCTACAAACTGATTATAATTTCTGGGCAGGCGTGTTACGGGATTCACGCGAACCACCTTGTCCTCCAGCGTGTGAACAGATATGCACAGCTGGCCTGCCTTGTTGAGCTGGGAGTCGAGCGCGAGCTTGAGGAGGTCATGCACGATGTCTGGCCTGCCCCTCCGCTGCCCATTTTCGAGTTCCTCCATCGCCCTCCAGTGCAGGCTAGCATCCAACAGAAGCTCTGCTGGCTTCTTCTTCCTCTTCCTCGCGTGCGAGGTTATTGTGGGATGGCGGGCGATGGCTACCGGAACAAGCTCGAGCGCAGCATCGGCTATGACGACGGCCAGCATAATTTAAATCCGAAAAAGCAAAACTTAAATGTGCAGGCTGTTTCGCGCGAGCAGATGGCCGAGCTGGACAGGCTGGCCGAAACGATGGGTGTGGGAACGGCCGAGCTCATGGAAAGGGCGGGCGAGAGAATTGCCGAGCTTGCCGAGAAAATGGCAGGTGGCAAAAACATTGCCGTGCTGTGCGGGCATGGCAACAATGGCGGGGATGGTCTGTGCGCTGCACGAAAGCTGGCCGCACGTGGTTTTTCTGTCACAGTATTCCTGGCGAGTCCAAGAGAGAAATACTCGGGCGAGCCGCGCAATCAGCTCGAGCGCGCAGAGAGGGCGGGCATCCGCGTTGTGGAAGCCAATGAGAAGGCCGGTTTCGCCACATTTGATCTTCTCATCGATGCGCTGCTGGGCTTCAACCTCAGCGGTGCGCCCCGCGGAAAATTCGCCGAGCTCATCAGGGCAGCGAATGCGAGCGGAAAACCCATTCTGGCGGTTGACCTGCCCTCGGGCCTCGATGCCAACTCCGGGGAGGCGTTCGAGCCCTGTATAAAGGCAGCCGCCACAGTTACGCTCGCCTATCCAAAAATTGGTCTGTTGGAGGAAAAAGCAAGGGGATTTGTCGGCAGGCTATTTCTCGCCGACATCGGCATGCCGGCCGGTGCGTGCATACGAGCGGGCCTCAAGCCGATCGCCTTCAGCAGCAAGTTGGTTGAGCTCACACGAGCTGCCCGACCGCAGAGCCGATGAGATAGCCAGCGAGCGCGGCCGCACCGCCCACGAGGGCCATCTCGAGCCCGCTTCTCAGCGGGCTTCCGATAGTCATGCGCGCCTTCTGCCAGCCAGCAAGAAACAGCACTGCCACCGAGAGGGCAGCTGAGGCAAGCATCGCGGGCCACACCGGAGCGAACGCAAAAGGTATGAGCGGGATGAAAGAGCCGGCCAGCGATGCCAGCCCGACGACTGCGGCCTCACGCGCTGGATTCACCTTCCTCATTTCCGCGCCTAGCCCCAGCTCATCGCTCAACATGACCTCAAGCCATGTCCGCTTGTTTGAGGTTATTTTCCTCACGATGTTATTGAGCGCATTTCCGCGAAAGCCCTTCTTCATGTAGAGAAGGCGCACTTCCTCCCTCTCCACTTCGGGCAGGTGCGCCATCTCCCATTTTTCCCTCTCAACCTCGCTCCTGTAGTGATCCTGCATGGCGCGCGCCGAAGTATAGGCCACGGCGGCCATGGAGATGCTTTCAGCAAATGTGCCCGCAAGGCCGGCCACGAGGACAAGTTGCGCATTGGTGGTCGCGCTCGCAACGCCCAGCGCGATGCCGAGCACATTCACCAGCCCGTCCTGTCCTCCGAGAATGATTTGCCTGAGGAGAGAGCCCGTGGGCGCTCTCTGCGTGTACTCCTCGAGCTCCATGGCCGCGGCTTTGCTGATTTTCGCTCTCGTGAGCTTCTCCTTCAACAGCGAGACGAGCTTTGAGCGCGGGTGAATGCGTGCCATGAGGATATTTGGATCAAATTATTTAGCTTTCTTCCTTTCCTGGAAAATGTGAATGGCTTTGCCCAGCGCGGCCTCGGCAGCCTCCATGAGCGCCTCGCTGAGCGTGGGGTGTGGGTGGATGGTGGCAGCCACATCCTCTGCCAGCGCGCCCATCTCGAGCGCCAGCGTGGCCTCGCTGATCAAGTCGCTGGCATCGGGCCCCACAACATGCACGCCGAGCAGCAGCCCTGTTTTGGCGTCCGCCACAACTTTCACAAAGCCATCCGGCTCATTGAGCGTGAGCGCGCGAGCTGAGGCATGAAATGGGAACTTGCCCACTTTGATGGCCAGCCCTTTCTGCCTCGCCTCCTCCTCGCTCATGCCCACCGAGGCTATCTCGGGGTCGCTGAAAACCGCTGTAGGGATGAATGCGTTGTCAAAAGCAGCCGGCAGGCCTGCGATGGCCTCAGCAGCGACCTTGCCCTCACGAAAGCCTTTGTGCGCGAGCAGGGGCGGGCCGGTCACATCACCAATGGCATAAATGTTTGGGTCGGTGGTCTGCCTCTGCTCGTTGACTTTTATGAAGCCCTGTTCGGTGAGTTGCACGCGCGTCCTCTCCAGCCCCAGCTCTGCCGTGTTTGGCCTGTGACCTATCGCCACGAGCACTTTGTCAGCCTCGAAGGAGCGCTCGCCCGAGGGGGAGGATGCCCTGACGAGCGCGCGGCCTCCGCTCCTCTCGAGCGCGCGGGGCACTGTGTTTGTATAAATTGACACGCCTAGCCGCGTGAGATGGGCGTGCACGAGCGCCGCCAGGTCGGCATCGATGCCCGTGAGGATGCGCTCGCTGCGCTGGAGTATGCTCACGCGGCTGCCGAGCTTCGCATACAGCGTGCCCATCTCGACACCGATGTAGCCACCGCCGATGATGAGAAGGTCGCCGGGAACCTCTGTCAGCTCGAGCGCCTGGCGGGCTGACAGTACTGTTTCGCTGTCGAACTCAAAACCCTTGAGCGGTGCCGCCGACGAGCCTGTGGCGATGACTGCCTTCTTGAACTTTATCGCGCCTCCGCCTTCCTCGCTCCTGTAACTCGCGCGCGAGGAGGATTCAAAAAATGCCGTGGCGTGTATGACCTCAACGCCGTAGCGCGCGCATAGCCCGGCGATGCCATTTCGCAACTGCTCCTCCACGCGGTTCTTCCAGGCCTGCAGCCGTGGCATGTCGACGCGCGCGCCCTCGATGTGCAGCCCCAGCCTATCCAGCTCCTTAATCTCGTGAAATAGCTTGGCGACCTGGATGAGCGCCTTGCTCGGCACACAGCCATGGTTCAGGCAAACACCGCCGAGCTTCTCCTTGTCGATCAGCACAACATCTTTGCCAAGCTGGGCAGCGCGCAGCGCGCACACATAGCCTCCCGGCCCACCACCTATGACGAGCACATCGCACTGGCGCTCGAGCTCGCCCATCACCATCAGACCACATCCACCAGCAGAAGGCTCGGGTCCTCGAGGTGTTGCTTGATCGCATTCACAAAGCGCGCGGCGGCCGCGCCATCCGTGATTCTGTGATCGAAGGAGAGCGAGAGTGGGAGGAGCTTGCGCACAACTATTTGGCCATCCAGCACGGCAGGCGCATCCCTGATTCTGCCCGTGCCCAATATGGCGCACTCGCCTGGATTGATGATGGGGGTGGCAAAAATGCCCCCCAGCGTGCCGATGTTCGTGATGGTGAAGGTGCTGCCGCGCAGCTCTTCGAGCGAAACTTTCCTTTCTCTGGCCCTCTCCGAAAGCTCGTTCATCTCGCGCGCGAGCTCAAGGATGTCCTTGCTGTCGGCATTCCTTATCACGACCACCAGCAGGCCGTCGGGAGTGTCGACCGCAATGCCGAGGTTGATATATTTCTTGATGACGATTTCGCCTTTCTCCTCATCGATGGAGGCATTGAATATGGGGTGGTGTTTGAGGGAGAGGATGACCGCGCGCGCGATGAATGGCAGAAAGGTCAGGTGAATGCCTTTTGCCTGCGCCAGCGCTTTCTTGCCCTCCCTCAGCTTCCACAGCTCTGTCACATCACACTCATCCATGTGGGTGACGTGTGGTATGGTGAATGCGCTCTGGCTCATGCGCTGGGCAATGAGCTTGCGCACGCCGACGAGCGGGATGCGCTCCACAGGTCCTTCGATGTGCACTGGAGGCGGAGCGCGCGGTGCTGTGCTGGCAGCGCGCACATCCTGCTCGGTGATCCTGCCTGCAGGCCCTGTGCCTCTTATTTTTGTCAAATCGACTCCGAGCTCGCGTGCCAGCTTACGCACTGCGGGCGTGGCGAGCGGGCGAGCGGCCGGCTGGAGAGGGGCGGTGGCTTCCGGCGCGCTCTCCCCCTCCTCGCCGATTGCCGCGAGCGCCTCGCCGACTTTAACCACGCCACCCTCTGGCACATATAGGCGCAGCACGATGCCTGCTTTCGGCGAGGGCATCTCGACAACGGCCTTGTCGGTCTCAATCTCTCCGAGCGGTTGGTCTTCCTTAACGCGCTCGCCCTCCTTGACGAGCCACTTGACCACGCGGCCCTCGGTGATGCCCTCACCGACATCCGGAAATCGAAACACATACACCATGCCATCACTCAATAGCTCATTGTCTCTCTGACCGCCATTTTTACCTTGAGCGTGTTGGGGAGATAATAGTCCTCGAGCTTGGGGTAGGGCACGGGCACATCGTATGAGGCAACGCGCGCGGGAGGTGCCTCAAGGGAGAGAAAGGCTTTCTCATTGATGCGTGCGATGATCTCTGCGGCCACGCTGAATGAGCGCGGCTCCTCCTCAACAACGACAACGCGCCCCGTCTTGCGCACGCTCGCCATGATGGCCTCGTCATCCAGCGGGGAAAGCGTGCGCAAGTCGAGCAGCTCGCAGCTCGTGCCCTCCTTCTCGAGCTGCTCGGCAGCCTCCATCGTCGTCCTCATCATAGCGCCCCACGAGATGAGCGTGATGTCCGTACCTTCCTTGACCACTTTTGCTTTGCCCAGTGGTATCTCATACAGCTCGTCGGGAACTTCCTCCCTGAAGGCTCGGTAAAGGCGCTTTGGCTCAAAGAAAAACACTGGGTCGGGGTCGCGGATGGAGGCCACCAGCAGGCCTTTGGCGTCGCTGGGCGTGGAGGGTATGACGACCTTGATGCCCGGGATGTGGCACCACAGCGCCTCCATGCTGTCACTGTGATGCTCAAGCGCGCGCACGCCTCCGCCGTACGGCGCGCGTATCACGAGTGGTACCGTGAAGCGCCCACGTGAGCGGTTGCGAATGCGGGCCGCATGATTTATGATTTGCTGGAAGGCCAGATAGGTGAAGCCATCGAACTGGAGCTCGGCCACAGGCCTCAAGCCGTTGATGGCCATGCCTATGGAGACGCCGATGATGCCACTCTCGGCCAGTGGGGTGTCGAGCACGCGCGCCTCACCGAAACTCTCCCAGAGCCCCTGGGTGGCGCGAAAAACGCCACCGTTCCTGCCGACATCCTCGCCGAGAACGACAACTGACGGATCGCGTTGCATTTCCTGGTGCAGTGCCTGATTTACTGCTTCTACCAGATTGAGCTTGGCCATTCATTCCCCCTGCCGTGCTTCCAGGTACCTCTTGAGCTCGCCCTCCTGTTCGATCAGGTTTGGTGTCATCTTTTCAAAGACGAAGTGGAAGAAGTCTGTGGGCGAGGGCGTGTGCGCCTCGGCCTCCCTGACAGCCTGCTCTATGATGGCACGCGCCTCGCGCACCACCTCCTCCTCATAAGCCTCATTCCATAGTCCTTTTCTCCTAAGATAATTCCGGAACCGCTCGATCGGGTCCTTCTGCCTCCAGGCAGCAACCTCCTCCTCGCTCCTGTAGCGCGTCGGGTCGTCGGCAGTTGTGTGGGGCCCTATGCGGTAGGTGACGCATTCGATGAGCGTTGGGCCCTGCCCGGCACGGGCCCTCTCGACGGCTTCCCTTGTGGCCTTGTACACGGCCAGTGCATCGTTGCCATCCACCTGTATGCCGGGAAAGCCGTATGCGATGGCCTTCTGCGCAAGCGTTTGGGATGCGGTCTGCCTTTCCCTCGGCACGCTTATGGCATACTGGTTATTGCGACACACGAATACCACGGGGCACTTGAAAGTTCCGGCAAAGTTCATGCCCTCATGAAAATCGCCCTCGCTTGTGCCGCCATCGCCAAAGAAAACGAGCGTGACGCGCTTTCGGCCGAGAAGCTTGTCCGCAAGGGCGGCGCCCGTGGCGTGCAGTACCTGTGAGGCGATCGGAATGGTGATGGTGAAGCAATTCAGCCCCTCCGGAATGCGATTGCCGTCCTCGCTGCCCATGAAGGCCAGGAAGAGCAGCTTGGGGGGAAGCCCTCGCGCGAAGTAAGCGCCGTGTTCCCTGTATGAGGGGAAAAGCCAGTCGCCCTGCTCAAGCGCCAACGCGCTGGCCACGTGCGTGGCCTCCTCGCCCTCGCTGGGGGCATAGGTGAGCAGGCGGCCCTGCCTTTGTAGCGACATTGCCTTGGCATCAAAAGTCCTCTCGAGCACCATGGTGCGGTACATTTTGTCCAGCAGCTCTGGCGGTAGCTTGGGCTCGAGCGATTCATCGTAACTGCCATCCTGGTTAACTATGCTGAGGTAGTCGATGCCGAACTCGGCCACTCTCCTCAACGGCATTTCATCATCTCCGCGAATAGCTCGCCTGCCCTATATGAGGAGCGCACGAACGGGCCACTGGCCACAAAGCGGAAGCCCTTGGCCAGCGCGATGTCCCTGTAGCGCGCGAACACATCCGGATGGATGAACTCGGCAACGGGAAGATGGGCTGGGGTGGGCTGGAGGTATTGGCCAATTGTCAGGATGTCGCACCCGACCGCGCGCAGGTCGTCCATCGCGCGCAACACCTCCTCCTCGCGCTCGCCCAGGCCGAGCATGAGGGAGGATTTTGTGATGAGCCCCGCTCGCTTGGCGCGCGCGAGAACCTGCAAAGACTGGTGATAGGATGCGCGCCTGTCCCGCACGTGCGGGGTGAGGCGCTCGACAGTCTCAATGTTGTGGGCCAGCACATCGGGCAACGCGTCGAACACGGCGCGCAGGCGGCTCTCCTCCCCGCCGAAGTCCGGAATGAGCGCCTCAACGAGGAAGCCACTTTCCTTAAGCGCGCGGATGCAGGCCGCAAAGTGGGCCGCGCCTCCATCAGGCAGATCGTCCCTGCACACGCTCGTCAGCACGACATAGCGAAGGCCCATCCTGCGGGCTGCCTCGGCGATGCGCGCGCCCTCGCCTTCATCGAGGGGCAGGCCCGCGCTGGCCTTGGGGGTGGCACAGAATCGGCAACCGCGCGTGCAGACATCCCCGAGGAGCAGAAAGGTTGCCGTGCCCGAGCCCCAACAGGCGGCCTGATTGGGACAGCGTGCTGACTGGCATACTGTGTGGAGGTTCGCCAGCGCTGCCCTCGTCTCAGCGTATTTCCCGCCCGGCGGCCTGATCCTGAGCCAGGGGGGTTTCATGAGAGCGCTTCGACTTTGCAGTTAATAAGTCTTTCAGCGCAGGAGCACATACTGCCTCTCAATGCGCAGCGCGCGTGCGGGCAGGGCAGCCTCGAATGGGGCCAGCAGCGTGTTGAAGACGACATGCGAGACAGCAATGCCGAGCGCGAACAGCCCTCGCTCGTACGCCACGATGGGGATGAGCACGAGCCACGCCTCGGCTGGCATGGGAACGGTCCATATCCAGATTGTGCTGCCGATGGCGTGGGCCGTGAATGTGGCGCCGAGCGAGCGCGCCAGCAGGTTGTGCTCAAACTTGAGCGCGAGGGGAGGGATGAGCCAGTACAGCGTGTAGAACCAAACCTGCCCGCCTATCGGATGCGCCATGAAAGCAACCATGCAGGCAAGGGGAACGAGCGCGCGCACGATACGATTTCCGCGACCGAAATAATATCCAGCGAAAAGCATGGGCAGCAGGCGCCATGCGCCCACGAAATCGATGGCCTTGCCGAGCAGGGCATAGTTGGCGAGCTGCGCGAGCAGTATGGTTGCCACGCCAGGAATTATTCCCAGAAAGGAGGCGGGAAGCGGGCCGATGAACTGAAAGAAGGTGAAGTACTGGTTTGAAGAGCCAACGAGCTGGGAGAAGTTTATGTTCTGTGCCACGAGCGCGAGCGCGCCGAAAAGCAAGATGAAAAGTAGCTGGGTGGCAAGATGCATCCTGTCGGCCATAAATTCACCGCTTGCTTTTCTTCACAAAATATTAAATTTGTTATCTCTCGAGCACGAGCACCTTCCAAGGTCCCTCGCCCACTCCCTCGGCCGTTCTCTTTGCTGCCAGCAGGTTCCACCTCCTCTCCAGCTCATCAATCACTTTGGTGACTTTGCTGGCTATCTTTTTGCCGCCGTGGCCGCTCCTCAGCCTGCTCGCGTGCGCGCGCACGCGCTCGAGCAGCAGCGCGAGCTCCCTCCGCCTGTCCCGCATCTTCTCCCGCTCAACGAGCTTTTCATCCAGCTCTTCCGGAGTCCTCCAGTCGGGAATGCGCGGCACGCGGCTGTCCCAGTACCAGAAGGCTGACACGAGCTCAGAGAGCAGCACATCGACCGTGTCCTTGTCGCGCGAGTACATGGCCTCGGGCAGGACATAACCGAGCACGCGCACAGCCTTATCGAAGTACTTCTGCGAGTCGCTCCTCAGCCAGGCAGCCAACTTGTCGTAGTCGCGCCTGCCAAGCCTTCTGAACACCATGCATCGGCTTTGGCGGTTGTCTTTATTATTATTTCTGGCATGAACGCAGCCTTTAATTTTTTTTCCGACCTTATAGCAAGCCATGCCAAACGAGTTTGATGTGATAGTGGTGGGGGGAGGACCTGGCGGGAGCGTGACTGCAGCGCTCACGGCCAGAAAGGGCTGGAAAGTTCTGCTGCTCGACAAGGCGAAGTTCCCGAGGGACAAAACGTGCGGCGATGCGGTTTCTGGTAAGTCGCTCAAGGTGCTGAGAGAGCTCGATGTGGTCAAGGAGATTGAGCGAGCGCCCCATGCCAACATCACGGGCGTGATATTCAGCAACCCAAAGGGCACGATGGTTGAGATCCCATTCCCGAAGACCGACAGCACGGGCGCGCCCTATGCCGGCTACTGCTGCAGGAGGGAGGTGCTCGACAACATACTCTTCAGAAAGGCCAAGAGGGAGGTTGCCGAAACGCGCGAGAATTTTGAGGTTACCGACCTGCTGTTTGAGGATGGAAAGGTCGTTGGGGTGAGAGGGACCGAGCTGAAAACTGGGAGGCAGAGGGAATTCCGCTCTAAAATAGTGGTGGGCGCGGATGGCGCGACGAGCGTTGTGGCCAGAGCGCTTGGCAGGGGGATGCAGCCAGATGAGCACTCGTGTGTGGCTGTCAGAGCTTATTACAAAAATGTGAAAGGGCTGACCGGAAACATCGAGATTCACTTTGTCGAATCGCTCATACCGGGCTATTTCTGGATTTTCCCTCTCGATGGCGGGCTCGCCAATGTGGGTGTGGGCATGGTGACGAGCGAGATGAAGGCCAGGAGGATAAACCTGCGTCAGAGCATGTTCGATGTCATTGAGAGACATCCGGCCTTCAAAGAGAGATTTGCGGGGGCACGGCTGGCCAGCGAGCTCAAGGGATGGACGCTTCTGTTTGGAAGCCAGAGGAGAAAGCCCCATGCGGCCGGCGCGCTGCTGGTTGGCGATGCGGCCGCGCTCGTCGATCCATTCACCGGAGAGGGCATGGGCAATGCCATGAGCGCGGGCAAGCTGGCCAGCGAAGTCATCGACAGGGCGCTGAATGCCGGCGATGTGAGTGAAGCGATGCTGGCGGAGTACGATGCCGCACTGCGCAGGGAGCTCGACCCTGAGCTGCAGATGAACTACAACCTGCAGAGGCTCGGAAAGCATAAGTTCCTGCTAAACCTCATCATAGACAAGGCCGCCCGCAGCGCGGAGATAAGGGAAACGATAAGCGCGACATTCACCGATGTGGCTGCCCGCAGAGTGTTCTCCTCGCCGCTTTTCCTGCTCAAGCTGCTGCTGGCATAGCTGATTTTAAGCTTGTGCGAGAAAGGTCTGCATGGCCGAAGTATATGATGTGCTTGTGGTGGGTGCGGGCGTGGCGGGCCTGTCTGCCGCCATGTATGCGGGGCGCTTCAGGCTTAAAACTGCCGTTGTGGGCGAGGTCATCGGTGGGGCGATCACGCTCACCAACGAGGTGGAGAACTACCCTGGCTTTGTCAAAATCACCGGCGCCGAGCTCATTGAAAGGCTGCGGGAGCAGGCGCTGAGGTTCGGCGCTGAGATATTTTTGGATAAGGTCATCGAGATAAGACCGGTGGGGAAGAATTGCTTCAGGGCCAGAACAGAGGGGGGGCGGGCGTTCACGGCAAAGGCCGTCATACTGGCAACCGGCACGCAGAGGAGGCAGCTAGGCGTGCCCGGCGAGCAGGAATTCTCAGGAAAGGGCGTGAGCTACTGCGCACTGTGCGATGGCGCTTTTTTCAGGGGGAAAACTGTCGGGGTAGTGGGAGGTGGGGATGGGGCCGTCAAAGAGGCGCTCGTGCTGGCCGAATACGCGGACAAGGTTTATATTTTCGCCAGAGGGGACAGGCTGCGGGCCGAGCCAATAAATCTCGAGAGGCTCAGCACGAACAAGAAAATTGAGGTGGTGCTCAAAATTCAGATAAAGGAGATAAGGGGCGACACAAAAGTGCGCAGCGTTGTGTTCGACCGCCCACTCAATGGGAAGACAGAGATGGCTCTGGATGGACTGTTCATCGAAATCGGGCATGTCCCGGCCAGCGGGCTGGCCAGCGCGCTCGGCGTGAGGCTGAATGAGAAGGGCGAGATCGTCATCGACAGGGAGGGCCGGACAAACGTTCCTGGAGTGTTCGCTGCGGGGGATGTGTGCGATACAAAATTCAAACAGGCAGCCACGAGCGCGAGCGAGGGCGTGGCCGCAGCCTACAGCGCTTATCAGTATGTCAGTGAGGGGAAATTCGCCTGCGATGCTTGGGCGGAATAGCTCACACAAGGCTTCGCCCGCCATCTATGGTCAGCACGGAGCCCGTGGCATAATCGTTCTCAAGCAGGAATATGACCGCATGGGCCACTTCATCGGGCGTGCCGAAGCGCTTGAGAGGAATGCTCTTGAGCATCGTGCTCACATACGTGGGACCATAGTGTTTTGGCAGGAGGATGGCGCCGGGCGCAACGCAATTGACAGTTATCTTTGGAGCGAGCTCGAGCGCGAGCGCCCGCGTGAGCGCCACCACGCCGGCCTTTGAGGCGCTGTAGTGCGCGTAGCCCTTTATGGGCTGCTCGGGTGTCCAGTCGGCAATGTTGACTATCTTGCCCCCATCTCTCTGCGCCAGCATGGCGCGCGCGGCTTCCCTTGAGCACAGGAAGACGCCCGTGAGGTTTGTCCGGATCATCCTCTCCCACGAGGCGAGCGGCATGGATGTGATGTACGCGCGCTCGAACAGCGCGGCATTGTTTATGAGCGCATCAACGCGGCCAAAGGCATGTAGCGTTTTCCTGAAGAGCCTCTCGACATCGCCCTCGCGCGTGACATCGGCTTTTATGGCTATCGCGTTGGCTCCAAGAGCCCTCGCCTCCATGACGGTCTCCTGTGCCTCGCGCCTACTGCGGTTATAATTCACAACGACATTCATCCCCTTTGCCGCGAGCGCGAGCGCGATGGCTCTGCCAATGCGGCGCGCGCCTCCAGTCACAACGGCAGTCTTTCCCTCCAACCGCACGAAAGCGCATTATGAGGGGCGCAACTATTAAACATATAGCTCCATGAGTGGCGTGATGTCTATGCCCTCGATGGGCTGGCGCGCCAGCGGCCCTGCCTTCAGCTGAGGGAGCTCATCCTCATACGTTGGCTTATGCTCCTGGTAGAATATGCCTATGGGTATGCGCTCGCCCCATTCCTCGGCCTTTGCGCGCGCGGCTGCCTTATCGCTCGTATTGTGGCCAGCCTCCTGTAGGTCGTACACGCGCTGCTGGTAGAAATCGTAGGTCTGCTCGTGGTTGTAGGTCACGCAGGGCTGCAGTATGTCTACGAGCGCAAAGCCCCTGTGCCTCACGGCAGCCACGATTGTCCGGGTCATGTGCGGCACGTTGCCCGCAAATGACCTTGCCACGAACGAGGCGCCCGCCGAGATTGCCAACGAGATTGGGTTGACCGGCTGCTCGATGCTTCCGTGGGGCGAGCTCGTGCTCTTGAATCCTTTTGGCGCGGTGGGCGAGTACTGCCCCTTTGTGAGACCATAAACCATGTTATCGTGCACGAGGCAGGTGATGTCGAGGTTGCGGCGGCAGGCATGAATGAAATGCCCCATGCCGATGCCATAAACATCACCATCGCCCGCCTGCGCGATGACCGTGAGGGTATGGTTGGCCAGCTTTATGCCCGAGGCGACTGGAATCTCGCGACCGTGTAGCGCGTGCACGCCATACACCTTGATGCTGTGAGCGAGTTTATCGGCGCACCCCACGCCCGTGACCACGACCACCTCGTGCTGTTTGAGGCCCAGCTCGATGATCGCTTGCTTGAGCGCCAGCAGTATTGCATAGTCTCCACAGCCCGGGCACCATTTGAGGGATTCACGCGTGGCCAGCTGGGCGAGCGTGAGCTTTTCCCTTGCGGTTTTCGCTTCTGTCAAGTCAGCCACCCCCAAACACCTCCCTGACAAAATGGAATATCTCGCTCGGGAAGAATTGTCTGCCAGAGTACTTGAGCAGCCTGTGCTTGAATTCGATGCCCGTCTGCTCGCGGATGAGCCCGCCGAGCTGGCCCGTCTTGTTGTTCTCCACCAGCACGAGGTTTTTCGCCGATGATAACAGCTCCTTCGCCTCGGCCGCTTTGAAGGGCCATAGGTTGCAGAAGTGAATGTAGTTTGCAGTTATGCCCTCTTCCGCCAACAGCTCAATGGCATCCAGCGCGATGCCCTTGGTGGAGCCCCAGCCCACCAGCGTAACCATGGCGTGCCGGCTGCCGAGCACTTTCGGCGGCTCGAGCTCCCGGAGAATTCCCTCCATCTTCCTCATCCTCTTGTCCATCATGCGCGTGCGGTTCAGCTCGCTCTCGTCTATCTCGCCAAACTCGTTGTGCTCGTCGCCCGCCACCATGTGCACGCCGCCAGGTTGGCCCGGAATGGGGCGCGGCGAGACGCCATCCTCGGTGAACTCAAAGCGCTTGACTTCGTTGCCGAGCCGGGCAGCCTCGGCGTCTGAGAGGAGTTTTCCTCGCTCTATGCGGATCTCCCTGCCCGTCCTGAAAAACTCGCACGTCTTGTAGTTTTCGGCGAGGAACTTGTCGGTCAGGATGATGACCGGAACCTGGTATTTCTCGGCCAGATTGAAGGCCTCGATGGTCTTGTAGTAGCATTCCTCCACATCGCCCGGCGCGAGCACGACGCGCGGGAACTCGCCCTGCGAGGCATGGATGACAAAGCGCAGGTCACCCTGCTCCGTCCAGGTGGGCATGCCCGTGCTGGGGCCAGGCCGCTGGCCCTCAACAATCACAACGGGCACCTCCGCCGAGCCCGCCAGGCCAAGCGCCTCGACCATGAGGCTGAAGCCGCCGCCGCTCGTTGCGGTCAGCGCGCGCACGCCCGCATAGCCTGCACCGATGGCCATATTGAGCGCGGCGAGCTCATCCTCGGTCTGTTTGACCACAATGTTGTATTTTCTCTCGATGGCCGCGAGGTTGCTGAGTATTGCCGATGAGGGGGTCATGGGATACTGAGCGAGAAAGCGGCAACCTGCCTGCACAGCGGCCAGCGATATCGCGGCGTTGCCATCGAGCACCATGCGCCGGGGCGCGCCCTTCACCCTGCGCAGCTTCTTTGAGAATTCCCCCCTGTAGTTTTTCTTCGCATAATCGAAGCCCGCGTTCAGGCTCCGTATGTTGGCATCCACAATGGCTGCCCCCTTCCTGCCATAGGTCTTGCGTATCATTTCGGCAACGATGTCCACACCGTAATCGAGCAGAGCCATGCTGGCGCCCAGCGTGATGGTGTTTTTCATGAGCACATCAACGCCCAGCTCTCGCGCAATGCGTATGAAGGGCACGTTGAACAGCTCAATGTCTGCCCGCCCCACCTTGCTGGCGGCCTCACCGTCCTTCTCGCCATCGTAAATTAACACGCCACCGGGCTTGAGCTCGCGCGCGTTCTCCTCAATCGTCTGAGCATCGAGCGCCACGAGGATGTCGCAACGGTCGCTGTGCGCGTGCACTGGCCGTTCGCTCACCCTGACGAGAAAGGTGTTGTGCCCTCCCCTGATACGGCTGGGGTAGCCGCTGTCGGTGAAAACATGTAAACCTCCGCGTGCGCACGCCTTGGCGAAGGTCAGGCCGATGGAGGCTATGCCATAGCCTGCCTCCCCTCCGATCTTCCAAACTACGTCCGTCATCTGTCTAAACCCCATTCGCTTAACTCAAACTATGTTTAAATGCATTCGTGTTCGGCAAAAGGCTAACAAAATTAGATTATCTTCTCGCCCGTATCTTTCTTAAATAGGTGGATGACATTCACGGGACAGGAATCGGCCGCGCTCTTGTTGCACTCATAGTCCTTCTCCTCAATCTCACGCTCCTCCCAGCCATCCTCGCGCTGCCTGCCGTCTTTCAGCACGCTCTTGCCATCCTCGCCCATGCTCCAGAACTCGGGGCACACGGTAGCACAGGCGGCACAACCAATGCAGTTTGGCCGGTCATGCTCAATCCTGTAACCTGGCATGCCAATACAACGGCTATAAGCCTATTAAACTTTTCTTTTGAGTTCCTCCATCGCAGCCGCCAGCTCCTCTGATGAGAGCCCTCGCCCCGCCTTACCATCAAGCCGCACCAAAATTTTTCCTCTCTCGAAAAACAGCACAGTAGGGACAATGCTGATGGAATACTTTTCCCACAGTGGATTGTCCTCCTCATCAATGACGACCTCCAGCCAATCCCAGCCCTCAAGCTTGGCGGCGCGGAAAACTGGCAGGAAGGCACGGCAGAACGGGCACCATGTAGCATAGAAGAGAGCCGCCACGCGCTCGTGTTTGGCTAAGAAGTCAGCCAGCTCGGCCTCGCTCCGCACTTCCACCTTGAACACCTCACAGAGATTCAAAAGTTTTTTTCATGAGCAGCGCATCGCCCTCAATATTTGGAGACTCGCTGATGACGATGCCCGCGCACCGGAATTCCTTGAGCACGGCCAACAGCTCCTTATAGCGGAAGTCGCTCTGGGGCAAGTTCACATGCTTGAGCTCACCCTTGGCGCCGTAGGTGATTCCCTCAACGTGGCAGTGGAGGTCGCGCAAGATGGCTTTGCCGAGAGATCTCTCGAGCGTGTAGAGCACCTCCCTGAACTCCTCGCGTGTGTTGTGCCTGCCCGTGCGCGCATGGATGTGGGCCCAGTCAACGCACGGCAGCACGCCCTCAACTTGCTCGCACAGGCTGCATATTTCCTCGAGCGTGCCGAACTGGGAGGGCTTGCCCGTTGTCTCCAGGCGTAGCTGCACTGGTATGTCCCTGTGCCGCAGTTCGGCTACCATCGCCTCCACCTGCTTTTTCACATTCTTATAGGCCACCTCGGGGGCATCACCCATATAATAAGCTGGATGAAAGGTAATGCTCCGACCGCCACACTCCCACAGCCGCTCAGCGCCCTCGAGTATTTTGGCGATGCCTGCCCTCAGCTTGCCCTTTTCCTTTGCATTTAGATTTACGAAATAGCTTCCGTGCGCAGTGAGGAAGATGGAGTGTTGCTCGGCAGTCGCTTTCACCTGCGGAGCGATTTCCCTGCTCACATTAACACTTCTCACGAACTCGAGCTCCAGCGCTCCCAGCCCGAGCTTTGCAACCTGCGCGATGCCGTGTAGCGTGTCGTGCGGCTGGGTGGAGAGCGGAATGCCCGCAGTGCCGAACAGCAGCGCGCCCGGTGGCGGAGGCAGCCTTTGCATGAAAGCCTTTTGCACATAGGCTATAAGAGCATTCTTCTTGCGCGAACAGCCGAGGTTTTATTTCCTTATTGTAAATACAATGCATGAAAGGGGTACCGCCGAACGTTTTTTTCCTCGGGCTGGTGAGCCTGCTCAACGACATCGCCAGCGAGGCGATTTTCTCAGTGCTGCCGGCCTTCATGTCGGCCGTGCTGCGCATCGATTATGCTGCCATCGGGGTGATCGAGGGGGCTGCCGAGAGCGCGGCGAGCCTTCTCAAGCTGGCCGCGGGGTGGGCGAGCGATAGATGGAGAAGGAGAAAGCCAATTGTGCTGTTTGGGTATGCGCTGTCGGCTTTTGTAAAGCCCCTCTTCGCGCTGACAACGGGTGTGGCCGATGTCGCGGCCATTCGCGTGCTTGACAGGATTGGAAAAGGAGTGCGCACCTCGCCCCGCGATGCGCTGGTGGCCGACAGCACCCTTAAGAAGTTTAGGGGGAAGGCCTTCGGCTTTCACAGGGCCATGGATACGCTGGGCGCGGTTGCAGGCCCTCTGCTGGCCTTTGCCTTTCTCTCCTACTTCGGGACGAGCGAGGCGAGCTACCGAAGCATGTTTCTGCTCACAATAATACCGGGCCTGGCCAGCCTGTTGTTGTTGTGGTTTTTTGTGAGCGAGAGAAAAGCGAGAGGGGGAAGGGCGGTGCGGCTGCTCGATTTCTCTTTCCTGAGCGCTGAGGCCAGGGCCTTCATGCTCGCAGTTTTCGTCTTCTCGCTTGCCAACTATTCGTATGCATTTCTGTTGCTGAGGGCTGGCGAGCTTGGAGCGGGCACTGCCTTCCTGCCGCTCCTCTACCTCCTTTACAACATCGCGTATGCCTCGCTGGCAGTCCCCGCAGGCACGCTGGCAGACAGGATCGGTGGAAAAATTGTGCTGGCCACGGGCTGGTTGGCCTTCATCGCCGTTGGGGTCGGATTTGCGCTGGCGGGCGCTTGGTGGCAGGCCTTGCCGCTTTTTGTGCTTTATGGGTGTTTCAGCGCTGTGCATGAGACAGTTGTCAGGAGCCAACTCTCGCTGATGGTAGCGCCCGCACGGAGGGGTAGCGCGATGGGGGCGCTGAATCTCCTGCTGGGGATTGGGGCGCTGCCTGCCAGCGCTGTGATGGGCTGGGTGTGGAGCGCATGGGGTGCGAGCGCGGCCTTTGCCCTGAGCGCGGGCATTGCAGCCGCCGCACTGCTACTGCTTGCCAAGCGATAGAAACAGCCGCATGAAATCGGTGCCGCTGATGGCTTGCTCAGCCTGTCCGCAGTGCTCATCGTAGGCGCACCGGTTGTCGTTGTTCTCGCCTTTGCGCCACATGGCAAAGGGCACGGGCGAGCTGGCATGTGTTCTGAGCGCGATGGGCGTTTCGTGATCGGGCGACACAGCCACCACATAGTCCCAGCCAGAGCGCTCAAGGCCCTTAAGTAGGGGCGCGATGATGCGCGCATCCAGGTTCTCAATCGCCCTCACTTTTTTCCCAGCATCGCCCTCATGGCCCGTCTCATCGGTCGCCTCGATGTGCACGATGACGAGGTCGTGGGAGCGCAGGGCGAGCAGGGCGGCATTCGCCTTGCCCTCATAATTCGTGTCCAGATAGCCAGTGGCGCCCGGCACGTTGATGACCGACATGCCGGTCAGCACGCCCATGCCCTTGATCAGATCGACCGCGCTGATGACGGCCGCCCGAAGCCCCCATTTGCGCTCAAAGGGCTCGAAGGCCGGCTTTCTGCCGATGCCCCAGAACCACACGCTATTGGCGTGCGGCTCGCCACGCGCGGCCTTTTCGCTGTTGAGCGGATGGGCTGACAGGATGCGCTGGGAAGCTGTGATGAGGTTGTTGAGCAGCTCTGCCGTGCGCCGCCCTGCCGGTGAGCGCGCACGCGGGAGATGTGGCGCAACCTCCTGGCCGGGGATGTCATGAGGGGGGGTGAGCTGCACCGCATCGCTGTAGTGCTGTCTGAGAACGAGCAGATTGCGGTAGCTCACGCCCGCATGGAATTCTATCTCGCCTCGCTTGCCTAGCTGCCTGTCTAGCTCTGCGATGAGTTTCTTTCCATCCCTGCTTGGAATGTGGCCGGCGCTGTAGTCCGCCATGCGTCCCTCCTTCAGCCACACGAGGTTTGTGCGCACGGCGACATCGTGCGGCCCCATGGCAACTCCCATCGCCGCGGCCTCGATGGGCGCGCGGCCCGTATAGCAGGCCTTGACATCATAGCCGAGAAGACCAAGCGTTGCCACATCGCTGCCGGGCTCGAACCCCTCTGCCACCGTCCGCACAAGCCCACATCTCCCTCTGGCGGCTATGCCGTCCATGTGGGGCTTGCGCGCTGCCTGCAATGGAGTGCGACCGCCCAGCTCAGAAAGAGGGCGGTCGGCCATGCCATCGCCTATAATTAAGACGAATTTTGTCCTCATGTGCTAAACAAAAGCGCTGAGAAAGTTGAAAACGTTTTCTCCCAGCGCATCCAGATAATAGCCGCCCTCTAAGACTGCGAACACCGAAGCGCCGCCGGCCTTTTGCCTGATGAGCTCGCCAACCTTTCGATATGTCCTGCTGTCGGATATCCTTGTCAGCTGGCCACAGCAGTTGTCCTTGCCAAAAGAATCAAAGCCCGCGCTCACGCCTATCACATCTGGCTCGAATGTGATGTCGGCCAGGTTCGCCCTGAACTTCTCGATGTATTCGGCATCGCGCACGCCTATGGGCAGCTCCACGTTGCGTATGTGCTCATTGCTCTCGCTCTCAAAGCCCGTGCCCGGATAGATGGAGTCGGCGCGCTGGTGGATGGAAAAGTAGAAAACGCGCGGCTCGTTGTAGAAAATCTCCTGCGTGCCGTTGCCATGATGTATGTCGAAGTCTACGATGAGGACGCGCCGCGCGCTGCCATCCCTGAGCAGATTTGCAACTGCAACCGCCATGTTGTTCAGATAGCAGAATCCGCCGAATTCAACTTTTTTCGCGTGATGGCCCGGCGGGCGCACGAGCGCGAAGGCAAACTTCTCCTGCAGGCAGGCGCGTGCCGCGCCTAGCGCAGCGCCCGCAGCGAGCCGCGCGATGGCATAGGTATTTTTGTCAATGGGAGTGTCGGGAAAATATGTGTGGATGAGCGAGGGGTGTGCGAGCTGGTTGAGATAGCGCGAGTCGTGCACGAGCGAGAGCTCTCTCTCGGTGGCGGGCTTGGGCTCGACAAGCTCAAACGACAGGCCACTGCCGCGCAGGTATTCCAGTATCACCTGTAGGCGCATGGCGCACTCGGGATGACCCCATCCCGTGTCGTGCTGCAGGAAGCGCGGAGAGTAGAATATTTTCATCGGCACACAAGGTTTAAGTTGTGCGCAAATTTAAACCCTATCATGCGCGCGCTGCTGCTGCTGGCGATTGTGGGCATGGCCGCAGCGGCCTGCAGGCCAGGGGAGATTGTTGGCGTGAAGTGCGAGCTGAACGGCACGCTCCACTACAAGGAGTGTGCGGCCGGCGTGTTCGTGGCGCGTGAGCGCTCCTGCTTTGCTGAGGGGAAAGCGTGCGATGTTGAGACCGTCGGCTGCGTGCCGGCAGCCAACTGCTCTGCCGACATAATCGAAAAATGCCCTGATGGGCGCGAGGTCGTGGTGGCTAAGTGCAATATGAGGATGCTGATCACCCACCAGAGGGTGGTGGTGGGCGTGGCACAGCCCACGGGCGAGAGCTGCGCAGGCTGCGCGCCTGGCTATGCCTGCGAGAGGGTGGAGAACTACACCGCGCTCGCTGAGAACTTCTCTGTCTCGGTATCGCTCAGGCAACTCGACGCCAGCGGGAACCCCAGCAGGTACCACCTCTACACGCTGAGGTCCGGCGAGAATGCCAGCCTAAAAGATTTGAGCGTACGGCTGCTGGCGGCCAATGCGAGCGTGAGCTGCACTGGGGAAGGGGATGCTGTGATCGGAGGAGAAACGGCTTTGCTTGAGGTCAGCTGGGGACCGGTCAAGAGCAACTTGACGCTCGCCGAGGGGGAGAAGAGCGGCCGCTATTGCGCAAGCTATTACGCCGTGCCACCTTGTGCTGACATAGACCTCGACATCATGATTCCCCTCGGAGGGATTAGGGAGGATGCCGCATGTCTGCCGCGCGCGCCGCCCCAACAGCCTCCGGCGCCACAAAATGCCACTCAGCCTCTCAACCTCACCCAACCCCCTGCTCCGAACATAACACAGCCAATGCTCCCGCCATCCAATGCCACACCGCAGGCCACGCCTGCGCCACAGCCCCCAAAGTGCCTTGGGATGCTGCTTGTGCTCTCGCTCGGAATGATGGCGCTTCGGGCCGTAGGGGTGCGCTAGCGTCTCTGACTCTGTCAGCCTCGTCATCGCCTTACGGCTGCGCGGTTGTTCATGTCTTCATCGACGCAATGTATTATAACTCTGGGCAGATATAAAAGCTTCGTATGTGGGGGGAGCTCGAGCTGCTCATCCTGCTCGCCACAGCGGGCGCTGCGGAGGGATGGGCGCGCACGACGACGAGGGAGATTGCCGGAAAGGCTGGGGCGAGCCAGCAGAGCGCCTCGCGGTGGCTCGCCAGGTTGGAGAGAGCCGGACTGATTGAGAGGCGCAGGGGGGCGGTGAGGCTCACAGAAAAGGGCAGGGAAAGGCTGCGGGTCGCGCTGGCAAGCCTCAGCACGATTTTTGCAGGAAAGCGCGTGGTGTTGAGGGGGGTGGTGTTCACGGGGCTGCGCGATGGCAGGTACTACATGTCGCTCGAAGGATACAGAAAGCAGTTCGCCGAGAAACTCGGGTTCGAGCCCTATCCCGGAACGCTGAATCTCAGAATAGATGAACCTGAGAAGAAAACCCTGCTCGCGCAGCGAAGGGGCATAGAGATCGGCGGTTTCGAGCACAATGGCAGGGTGTTCGGCGCGCTCAAGGCATTTCGCGCGAGCGTGAATGGCGTTAAGGGTGCGGTGATAATTCCGGAGCGCTCGCACTATGGAAACGATGTGGTGGAAGTGATTTCCGAGCACTACCTGAGGAAAAAGCTCGGGCTGAGAGATGGTGACAGGGCGGAAGTGGTCGTCAGGGACTAGAGGAGGCTCTCGTAGAGCTCGATGGTCTCGTGAGCTATTTTTTCCCATGTGAATAGCTTTTCCACGCGCCGCCTGCCCGCCTCGCCCATGGCCTTGGCTGCTCCCTCATCTTCAAGCACACGCGTGAGGGCCGCGGCTATGCTCTCTGGCTTGTCAGGTTCGCACCAGAAGCCGTTCTTTCCATCCAGCACGCTCTCGCGCAGCCCGCCCAGCCCCACCACGACGGGCTTGCTCATCGCCATGCCCTCGAGCGACACAATGCCAAAAGGCTCATAGCGCGATGGCGCGCACACCACATCGCAGCAGGCATAGAGCAACAGACGCTCCCTCTCCTCCACCCATTTGTCTATCAGCACCACCTTATCCTTCAGCCCGTGGCGCACGATGAGCGAGCGTATCTCATCGGCCATCTCGCCACGCCCCAGGATGACCAGCCTGGCCTTCGGCACTCTGGCGAGCACGAGCGGCATGGCGCGCACGAGGGAATCAACGCCCTTAACAAAGGTGAGCCTGCCAGTGAACAGGATGACCTTGTCATCCTCGGCAAAGCCCAGCCGCTGTCTGCAGGCCGCCCTCTCCTCCGGCGGGAAGTTGGCGATGTTGTACTTCTTTTCATCAACGCCATTCCACATCACACGGATGCGCGCGCCCGGGAAGTTCAGCACGTGTAGCTCCTCGCGCATGGCATAGCTGACAGTTATGATCATGTCAGCGTGCTGTGCGGTGGTGTACTCGAGATTGCGTATGGTGGAGGAGCCCCGCCCCCCGCTCCTGCCGTGCTCTGTGGAGTGCACATGGAAAACCATCGGCTTGCCCGTGTTCTTCTGTGCGATGACCCCGGCGATGGCCGACAGCCAGTCATGGCACACCACAAGGTCGTAGTTCTCTCTCTTCGCGATTTTGTTGACGAAGAGGTTGGCACTCAGGAAATTGTAGGTCAGCACGTCACCAAAGAAGCGCAGGCCCTCGCCCCATCTGCGCAATTCCTCATCGACAAAAACGGGCAACACCGCGGTGGCGTCGGCGACGATCGGGCGATGCACATCTATCCTCTCGCCGATTTCCTCGAAAGTCGGCAGATTGGCCCCCTCATTCATGGTGAATACCGTGACCTCATGGCCCATGGCTGCCAGCTGGGCTGTCATCTCCGCGGCATACGTGCCGAGGCCGCCGATGAAGCGCGGCGGATATTCCCACACGAAGTAGGCGAGCCGCATGAGGCATTTTGGGGATGGGGATTTAAAAAGCACGCGCCAAAGTGCTGCATGCCAGAGCTCGTGGGCCTGTGCGCCATCTGCGGGCGGCCCGCCGTGCAGAGCTGCGGCCTGTGCGGCCGGCCGGCTTGCGAGCGCCACATCAGGGGAGGAGTATGCGATGCCTGCGCGGGTGGCAGGAGGATGCCCGAAAGAGGTCCGGGCCGTTTTCTCTAGAGCCAAAGCTCGCTGCCGAGCCAGGCGAGCACGATCGAGCGGATCGTCTTGCCAAGCACGACGGCCACCAGGAACTTCCACCAGGGATAGCGCGTGGCGCCGGCAACGATGCCTGCCAGATCGAATGCTGGGTTTGGGATGAGCGCGAGGAGGAAGAGCGCGAGCGCGCCGTTGTTTTGCCTGAACATCCAGTCGCGCAACGCGCGGTAGCGCACGCCCTCCTTTTTCCTAAAAATCCCCTCCGCGCCGTAGCCGGCGAGATAGCCGCTGAGCTCGCCGAGCCCGCTTCCGAGGCCAGCCGCAATCCCCAGCAGGAATGGATTGGTGTAGTGGCCGAGTATGACAACGACCGCGAGGCCCGGAACGGGCAGGATTACAGTGGCGCTCGTTACCAGCATCAACACAAAAACGCCGAAATATCCCCATGCCACAAGCTGTTGCTGGGAAAGCTGTGGGCCCAGCCACAGCGCGAGCGCGGTGATGGCCAACGAGATGGAGAGAGAAGCGATGGCTTTTCTGTCGATGCGCATACACCTCTTTCGCAACCATAATAAATATTCGGCGCCTTAAAGGCGCGTGCGGCCTTTTGAAGTCGTGGCTGTGGCCTTTCTTGCAGCGCTCGCCGTGCTGCTGCAGCTTTACCGAGGTTTTTTCGGGGTACAGCTCACGAGCCTGATGTGGATTGATCTGGTCGGCGTGCCCGCGCTGCTGGCCTTTTTCCTTTTCGGGTTCGAGCACGCGCTGTACGTGAGCGTGCTGACCGCGCTGGCCGTGACCTTCGCCACGCCCGAATCCTGGCTCGGCGCGAGCGCGAAGTTTGCCGCCACAATGTGCATGCTCATTGTGCCAGCCACATACGCGCTGTATCGGAGGAATTTGGATGTGGGCATGATGGCGGCCATCCTCGTGGTCGGCACAGCCTACTCGCTGACCGCATTTGTGCTGTCGGGCGCGGTGAATCTGGCGAGCCAGGCATGGATAGAGATCACCGACCCACTTCTTCTCGGCGTGCTGCCCATACTCGCCATAGCGCTGTATGCCGTTGCGTTGCATGCCCTGTGGAGCAGGCAGAGAAGGATGTTGAGCGCGGATGAGTTCGCCGCCCCGAAAGTGCTTGCCCAGATGCTGGCCATCTCGCTCATCGTGCGAGGGCTGGTGATGATGGCTGTGTACTATTACTATGCCGGCCCACTGTTTCTCGGGCAGACAACCGAGGCGATAATGCGCGCGCTTCCCTGGGAGAGGATTTTCTTCTGGAGCGCTCTGCAGGGGAGCGTTGAGGCGCTGGTTGCCTGGGGCATCGCCTTTCCGGCTGGTTTTCAGAAAAGATACGGAAGCTGGTGATCAGCGCCTGAGCACCCGCACGCCCCCTTCAGAGCCGATGATCGCCAGCGATGTCTTGCCCGCAAAAATTCCGTTCTCGAGCACGCCGGGAATGGCATTTATCTCTCTCTCAAGTTTGGCTGGATTGCGTATGATGCCAAAGCGCGCATCGAGCAGGAAATTGCCGTTGTCGGTGACAAAGCGCTCGCCTCGCTCGTTCAGCCTGTAATCCACCGATGCGCCCATGCGCCTGAGCGCGCGCGCGACCGCGCCGGCCGCAAAACGGATGACCTCCACGGCCACAACGCCATCCAGCCTTTTCACGAGCTTACGCTCATCGGCGATGACCACAAAACGCTTTGCCAGATAATCCACCACCTTCTCCCTCGTCACGGCACCACCGCCAAGTCCCTTAAGCAGGTTGAGGTGTGGGTCAATCTGGTCGGCACCGTCCACGGCCAGATCTATCTGCTCGACCTCCTCGAGCGTCACCACGCGTAGGCCGAGCCGGCGGGCGAGCTCCTCCGAGCGCAGCGAGGTCGCCACGCAACGCAGCCCCAGCTTCTCCTCCCTCTCCCTGGCGGCCACGGCCTCAATGAATCGCGCCGCTGTGCTTCCCGTGCCCAGGCCGAGCGCCATGCCTTCCCTGACCAGCTTGACGGCCTCGCGTGCCGCCATCGCCTTTGCCTCCTCCATCTATCCACCCCACAACCTGAAGAAAACCACGCAGGAGAGTGGCACGGTGATGTTGTCATCAAGATGCAAGTTAAAACTTTCCACGAGCGCGGCGAATGCTGCCAGCGCGAGCGGACCTTCCTCAGCGGGCAGGAAGAGCTGGATGAGCGAGGCCACGATGAAAAATGTCACCAGCCCCTCCCAGCTTTTGGTCGGGTTGTGCGGGAGAGGATGCCCTCCCTTGCCAAATATCGAGGCGAGGCCATCAGCAAAGGCGAGTATGAAAACGCCTGCGGCGATCTGCTGTGTGCTGTCCAGAAAAGAGAATAGTAGGAGGAGGCCCATGCCATACCAGAAGGCGCCATAGCCGGGTGGATGGCCCGGCCTCTCCACGAGGCGGAGGAGGGAGTCAAGCACCGGCGTGCGCTCTCCTTTCATGCTCCTATCCACAAGCCACACGCCGGCCATGAAGCCGAGCGACAGCAGCAGGAGGATGGGCGCCCTGCCCTCCTGGCCGCTGGCGGCAAGTAGCGCGAGCACGACCGCCCCCACGCCGATGTGCAGGAGCTTCCGCCTGAGCTCGAACGTTATCATCATCTCACCCATGCCTCGGTGATGCGCTCGGCAACCGCATAGCCAAGCACACCGACCACCATGCCGGCCACCACATCGCTGAGGAAATGCACGCCCAGATAGAGCCGCGAGAAAGCAGTGAAGAGCGCGAGCAGGTAGTAGGGCAGGAATGCGCCCGTGCCTATGGTGGCAGCAAGAAAGAAGAAAACGAGCACGGCATGGCCGCTCG
Source organism: Candidatus Micrarchaeia archaeon (assembly GCA_038890815.1). Lineage (GTDB taxonomy): Archaea > Micrarchaeota > Micrarchaeia > Burarchaeales > JACRGF01 > JAWAFC01. Next base: position 52,368 of record JAWAFC010000002.1, read on the forward strand.
GAAAGGAATAGTCTGGCGGGCGCGGACAGGAGACTTTCGGTACCACCGCATCGGGCAGGCTGGCATCGCACGGCCGCAGCTCGGCATAGGCGTTCTTCAGCGCGAGCGTGGCAAACAGCAACAACACAAGCCCAACGAAGATGGTGAGCAGGCGTCGCTTCTGAGAGAAAAATGGAATTGTGGCGATGAAAAGCAGCAGGGTGAGTGGATACACATGCTCGTGCACGAGGAGAGAAGGATAGGTGAGCAGCGGGTGATCGAGCGAGGCAAACCACGATGTCACTGCATCCATGCACAGGCTTTCCTGCCGAACGCATAAAAACATATTTTAAGGAGAATGGGGAGAGAAGCGCATGCGATTGTTGGCGCTTTTTGTGCTGGCGTTGTCAGCGCTGTCCGTGCTCGCGGCCCAAGAGTTTGACGCTGTCGTTGTGGGCGTGAGCGGGGCGGCCACGCTCAGGGGCAGCGACGAGCTCAGCGTATACAATTGCAAGCTGCCCACGCAGGCGCCCCCCAGGATAGAGTTCGACATAGCCAGGCCTGCTCAGTGCGGCGAGGCATTTGTGGTGAATTATGAGAGGTATGACTTTGACCGCAGGCAGTTCGTGCCGGGAGGACAGCTGTGTATAGTGCCGCCCGCCGCCAACTGTAAGGCAACGGTGCCGATAAAGCTTGGCGGAAGCGGGCGGGGCGAGATTGAGCTCAAACTCCTCCGCCTCACCGCAACGTGCCAGGGCATCGAATATGCGAGGGAATTCACATTCAGAATAATCCACCAGCCCGATCCGGTCGAGCAGGGCGTGATGGCGAGCATGGCAGAGGCCAACGCCACAGCGGAGCGGGCGAGGGCTGTGCTGGCTGAGTGTGGCCAGTGCTGCGCCGGAGCTGGCGAGGGCGAGCTGGCAGCCGTGAGTTCCGCCCTCGCAAGGGCCGCGACCGCGCTCACGGCATGCGATATGGCGGATGCCACGAGCCAGGCGGGGTTGGCAGCACAGAGCGCGCAGGCCGCGCTGGCGCTCGCCGAAGCCAGGCTGGCCGATTGCCGTGCGAGTGGCGGCATCACCATCACGACACCGAACGTGACTGAGAATGTGACTGAGAATGTGAGCTGCGCCAACACCTGCCTTCCTGATGAGGAGCAGCTCCCTGACTGCTCATGCATCAAGAAGCCAATCAGCATCGTAGCCGGGAACATCACGGGGAATGCCACAGTCGCAAATGCCACCACGCCCCCAGCTCGGCCGAGGCCCTGCGGGCTGTTCGCCCTCCTCCTGCTGGCTTGCTTGGCAGTGCTGAGAGGATAGCATGGGCATACTCGATCTGTTGCTGGGCAAAAAGGAAACTACGAGAGGGCTGTGGTGTCTGCGCTGCAAGTCCTACATCCCTGAGGGAAGCGAGGAGTGCCCGCGCTGTCATGCCAAAGTCAGCGAGATGTTCAAAATAACCTGCCCGAACTGCAAGAAGGAGATCGCTTGGAATGCAAAGCTCTGTCCGCACTGTGGAAAGAGTTTCATCGAAACAGAGCAGACCTTCAGGTGCCCGGTATGCGGCTATGAGGCTGGATATAGGATGAACCAATGTCCTGTGTGCAACACGCCGTTAGTTTAGCTCCCTTTCCTCAGATAAGTTCTGAAGAAATACAGCGAGGCGATGACTGTCGCCACGGCTGCGATGGTTATGGCGGGCGCTGCCATCTGGCTGAAGGACTCAAGCGCGAAGGCCACGGATTTTGGGGGCGCGCCGGCCACGGCCGTCTTGGCGCTCACCGCAAACGCGCTCGCCCTCTCCGAATCATTCTGTGCAAGCGCCAGCACAGCAAGCCTTACATAGCCCTCTGCTTCCTCCGTGTCGAGCCCCTGCCTGCTCGCTCTCACTATGCTGTCATTGGCCTCAGCGATGAGCCGGAGCGCCAGCGCGTGCTGTGAGGGTGAGGGAAGAGGCTTGGCATTGCCCACCTCAATCCTCTGGGGCTGGCCCGACTGCCGAGCGAAGCCATCGGCGCTGCAATCGCACTTCCATGTGTGATTGCCAGCGGACAGAAACACCGAGCGTGTGAAGGAGGGTGAGCGCACGTCGTAGGAAGAGGAGTCCACAACGATGTCGCACTTCCCGCCCGGCACCGCCCCACCCGCATAGCGGTAGCTGCATGTGAGCGAAACCCAGCCCGGCGAAGGCAACGAGGATGGCACGGCCTGCTGGAACAGCGTCGTGGGCACGTCAACCGGGGCATGCTCTGCGAAGGACAGCGCGATGCACGCCAGCGCGAGCAGAATTTTCAGCACGCTCGTTTTTTATTTGTCCCGCTTAAAAAATTTCGTGTTCGCGGGCATAGACCTGGCGGCGAAAGAGAAAAATCCTTCCGCAGCCTGCCTGCTGGGCAGGAGGGTGCAATGCGCCACGCTCCACTCCGACAGGGAGATAATTGCATGGGCGGCGGCCGCAAGGCCCGCGCTCATCGCGCTTGATGCGCCGCTCTCTCTTCCAAGCAAAGGGAGCCTGCGGGAAGTTGAGAGGGAGTTGATCGCGCGCGGCCTGCGCGTTTTTCCAATTCGGGGGGCCATGCGCGCGCTGGCGAGAAGGGGGATGAGGCTGAGAAGAAAGCTCGCTGCCCTCGGCATACGGGTCATCGAGGTGCACCCGCGCTCCTCCCTGCTGGCACTCCGTCGACTCGGTCAAAACATCCGCTTTCCTGCGGCCTGCAGGAGCGAGCACGAGAGGGATGCCTGGCTGGCCGCACTCACGGCAAAGCTTTTTGCCAAAGGGAAGTGTGAGGTGATAGGCAGGGCATTCGCACTGCCCAGTGCCTAGGGCGAGATTTGAACTCGCGACTTCCAGATTTCCCGTCATCGCCCGGGGCTCGGCACTCACATCGCGTGCGATATGAGTCTGGCGCTCTAACCAGGCTGAGCTACCTAGGCAAAAAACAAGTTGGAATTAACAATAAATAAACTCATCGCTCAAGGGCGAAGGATATCTGCTCGTATTCTCCGCCCGCGCGGGCGAGCAGGCGGGTGGTTGTGATTTTTCGCGTGGAGTGCGCCCCACACCCGAACTCGCGCGACCACATCCGCATGCTGACGCGGAGGCAGGCGCCCAGCCTATTCGCGATGCCGCTGAGCTTTGCCTCGGCCTCCGCCCATCTGCCGGCTGCAAGCTCATCGAAAACCCCTAACCCATGCGCCACTTCAATGGCATCATCGAGAAGCTGGCTGTCGTAGAGAAAGGCATGTCTCTGCGCGAGCGCGCCCTGGGTGAGCGAGAGAAATGGCATGAGGAGCACGATGGCCAGCAGGATGCTGAGCAGGGCCTCAAGCATGAGCGCAAAACCCCTATCCGCAAACGATGAGCGCATCGAGCTCACCTGCGACGAGCACTATGCGGCGAATGCACCGGCCGCTTGCCCCACGCTGGCTCTCGAGGCTTGCGGTGACATTCAGGCGCGCCAGCTTTGCGCCGAATGCCGCCAGCTTGGCCTTATCGATCCTGTTGGGATGCACGACCGGCGGCAGCATCTCGCTCTCAGCTGCCTCTGCCTTGACGAGGCGGTCGGCCACGGACAGCAGCAATGCCTCTCTCTCCCAATCCTGCACCGAGGCCGCCGAGCGCTCATAGAATAGGAAGAGAACGGCAGATACGATGTGGAGCAGCAACAGCACGGCTAGGCTGGCGAGCAGCGCGTCGCTGGCGAGCAGCGCGCCCTTAGACTTTCTGAAGGAAATATAAGCTCGCATTCAGCGCACCCAGCACTTTCGTTGAGGCGGCCTTCCCCCTGACATAGCAGCTGACCTGGTCCACGGGTGTCGTGCAATTTCCGAGATCGAATGAATGCGAGAACTGGCGAGCATTTGTCGCCAGCGCATCCTGAATGGCAGCGCTGCGAATGGAGATTGCCTTCGCCTCGAGCGCGGCGTGCTTTTCCGAAAGGCTCCGCGCGCTCGCGCTCAGGCTGCTGATCAACAGGAAGAGGAAGGCCAGATAGGCGGCCAGCACGACCATCGCCTCGACCGAAGACTGCCCTCTCAATAACTCACCACTACCCCCGCGGGGATGAAGGAGGTGAAATTTGCCTCTGGCGAGCGCAACACGATGATGATGTCGCTCATGAGCGTGAGGCGGCGCGCATGCGGCTCAGCCACGATGAGGCGTGCGCACGCCTCGAGCGGCACGCCCTCGGCACCGCACCACAGGCTCGCATTGAAGCCATGAAAATCGCCCTGAGTGAGCGTGTGCTCTAGCGAGCGGAGGCGCCAGGCGAGCGCAGCCGAGATGTCGTGGGAAGCCGACAACGCTCGTGCATCCTGCCGAATGCCATCGAGCAGCGCATGCTTGGCGTCCATCTCGGCGGCATGGGCGCGCTCGATGAGCAGTAGCTCCCACTCGGCAGAGCGCGCCATGCGCACGTTATTGAGATAGCTGTGGGAGGCGGCGAGCAGCGCGCTCAGCGCGATGGCGACAAGGAGAAAACTGAAAAAACCTCTCACGCAAAGCTAGGCGGGAAAGGATATAAAATGCTTGTGAGCCAAATTTACGAGGCAGCGGGGTAGGGTAGCCTGGAGTGCCCGCTGGGCTCATAACCCAGAGATCGGTGGTTCAAATCCACTCCCCGCTATCGTCTTTCTCTCTCCTCGAGCAGCGCGATGAGGCGGGCAAGTTGCTCGCTGTTCTTAGCGAGCAGCGCGGCGATGAGCCCTTCCTTGTCCTCTATCTTTCTGAGCGCGCGCCCGGCGCAAATCCTCACCCACTCTCGCTCATCCTCGAGCGCCAGAATGAGCGCGGCCACGCCTGCGGGCGCACGCAGCTCGCCGAGCAGATAACAGGCGGCCAGGCGCTCGCGCGGTCCGCCCGAGCGGATGAGCTCCTTGGCCACTTCCACCGAGGCTGGCGCGAGGCGGGCGAGCTTTCTCAGCGCGCGCTCCACTTCCGGCCTTTTTTCCCACCCTTCGCGCGGGGGGTCTTCTATGAAGGCGAGCAGCGAGCCGAAAATCACACGCGCCTTCTTGAACTTGCTCTCATCGAGCGCACGTTCGCCCTTGGCGGCAGCCAGCCGCAATTCCTCGGTTGTCAGCTCCTCCCCTCCAGCAGCGCTGCAATCTCCCTCGCTGCCTCGCTCATCGCGATGAGCACAAACCCCATATCCTCCTGCGGCTTTATCAATGTTATGAGGATGGCCATGCGACCGGCTGCGAGCAACACGAGCCGGCCCTCTTTCGTGGCGATGATGACATCTTTGACCGCCCCGCGGTGCAGCTCGCTCGAGACCATCTCGGACTTCGCCGCAATGCGGGCCGCCATGGCTGCTATGCTCTCGGCATTCATCTCTAGCGGCAGCGTGCTGGCTATCATGAGCCCATCTCGCCGCACCACGGCCGCGGCCTCAATCTTCTGCGAGGCCACGAGCCGCTGCAGTATGACCTCGAACTGGAACTTTGAGACGGGTGCGGGCCTGAGGCGCACGAGCGCGTTGTTTTCTATGACAAAGCTTTCGGCCGGGTGCTCGGCCAAATATCGCTCTATGGCCCACTTCCTCCATTTTTCGGGCACGGCCACCAGCATCGACTCAGTGACGGTATCCTGTCTGCGCAACAGGGAGGCGATGTGCGCGCTCCAGGCAGGCCAGTTGGACAGCATGGCGAGCTTTTCGCGCAGGCTCGCCAGCGCGCCCTCGGCGGCCGACAGCGCGGCCTCTATCTGCTCGCGCACGCCTTCGACGCTGTCGAGGGCAGACAGAGCTGCGCGCAGGCGCTCCAGGTCGATGGCATACAACGTCTCGTGCTCGATGCCTACATCAATGCCTTCGGCAAGACACCTGTTGATCAGCCCATCGGCTTCCTTCAATGTCTGCTCGAGCGAGGCCAGCCTGCCCTGTAGCGCCTCAAATGCCTCAAGTCTTTCGGCCATGCCCTTCTCGAGCGCTGTGGCCCTCTCGACAGCGGCGTCTATGTCTTTCGCGACCGGTTCACGCGCCTTGAGCGCGGCGCGCAACCTCTCAAGGTTGATCGACCTCGCGGCTGTTTCCTCCCGCCATGCGCTGAGACCGACTTTTTTTGCTTTGGCGATCATTTCCTCTACGCGGCTCAGCGCTGCAGCCGCCAGCGCGATGCGGTCGGCCTGATTGCGAAAATCTTCAATGACATCGCCGATGTGCGCCTCCAGCCTCTCAAAGGAATTCTCTGTGGCCGTCAGCAGCTCATCGGCGGCCGCGAACTTCCCGGCCCTGAATAGCTCGCGCACGCGGGCCATCGCGCCCTCCAGATCGAGCGCGCCGACTTCCTTCGCCTCTGCGCTCAGGTCTAACCCAAGCTTTGCTCCCTGCGCGAGCATGTGTTGGATCACATCGATGCGCTTGGCCAGAATGTCGCGCCTTTCGGTGAGGCCCCTGAAGGCCTCGAGCTTGTCACGCAAGAGAGGTTTGACCTTGTCATAGCGCGAGGCCTCGGCCTCGAGCGACTTCGCCGCTTCATCGAATGCCCTGCGGCCGGCGGCATCGATGATGTCGGGCAGCGCGGCCTCTATTTCCGACAGCGTCCTTTCCTCGGCAGTCGTATCCAACCAGCCGCGCGCGGGCTCCAGCTCCTTCCTATCGCCCTCAATGGCCCTGTGCAGCGCCTCGGCCTTCTCCCGGATCTTGGCGGCCACATCGGACTTGCAATAGCCGCACACATCGCTCACCACGCTTATTGAGCGGCCACATTCCGGGCACCGGAATGTCCTGCCCAGCAAGAGCTTGCGCTCCTCGCCTTTCTTCGTCGCAGCCTGGGCGAGCGAGGTCAGCTCGGCCAGCTTTTGGCTGAGGATGGTTTCGGCTTTGGCCAGCTCATCGGCGCTCCACGCTCTCTTCGCCTCCTCCAGCGCAGCGCTGGCTGGCGAGGCCGTGAGAGCCTTTTGTTCCTCCCTTATGTCAGCTCCGATTTTTTCTGCCACCTCAAGCGCCGAGCGCGCGGCCGTCTCGGCCTTCTGCACTTTCTCGGCAAGGCCTAACAGCCTCTCCTGCGCGGCCAGCTTTGCTTCAAGTGCGGCCTTCGCCCTGTCGACCGCGCTGCGCGCCCTTTGCAATTCTATGTTGGCCTGGGCGAGGTTGGCAGCTCTGCAGGCCGCCTCGCAGGCATCGAGAATGGCGAGCGCGCCACGCGCGGCCTTCTCTTCGGCATCGAACACAAAGCCCTGCCGGCGCGGCTCACGTGTACGCTCGAGCAGCAGCTCGAGCGACTCGCGCGCGCTCTTGGCCGCCTCGAGGATCTGCGCTTCGTACATGACGGCGCGCACGCCAGTCGGCAGAGGCTTCTCGTAATACCGCGGGCCCAGCACCGCGCCCTTACAGAAGTCCGCAATCAGGAAGTATAGGGAGAGGAGGCCCAGAAAGATGGAGAACGAGCCAGTGGTTTTGATTAGATCGGCGTTCAGCGCTTGTAGGAGATCGCTCTCGGCCGTGAGAGGTTGCGGGGGAGGAGCAGTGAGGTAGATGGCCGCAAGCCCGAGGATGGTGAGGCTCATTCCGATTGCCAGGTAGGCGCCTCTCTGCGTGCCCCCGTGGCCCGCAAATGCATAGATGGCCTCCTTGATGTCCTTTCTGGTGCGCACGGCATTCACGAGAGCGAGGATGAACGAAATTCCGCTCCACACTAGCCACAGCGCGACAAGCATGGCTGCGGCAACGATGCCTATGGCCACATGGAAGTTGGAGAGCGAGATGAGGGAGGACAGCATGCCCGAGTAAATCCCCTTGACGAGGATGAGCAGGGGCGAGGCCATGGGCTCAAGGCGCGTGAGCGAGAGCTGGGGTTTGCTGAGCCCTTGCGCCCACGCCAGCCAGCCTTCGGCTGGCTCGCGGACATCCCTGATGAGGTATACGATTTCGCTCTCGCCCGCCCGCCCCCCGATGTTGCTTTGCCTCCAGCTGACAACGAAAGGTGGGCGTGCCGAGATGCCGGTGTAATTCATTCCAAACTCGATTTGGGATAGCTCGGATGCCAAGGGCACGGTTTCGATGAGTGTGAGGTCGGAGAATGCCGAGCCTTCGGACATGGAGAGGGTCAGGCGCACGAGCACTGTGTAGCGCTCTGGGGGCTTTGGTGCGCGAGGGGGTGCAGCTTCTGCCGTCCGGATGCTCGCGATGAATGTCCTCCTGGCATCCTCGAGCAGGTTGAGGCCGATCGGAACCGGCGCGCATACCCCGAGCGCGCTCAGCGAATTGGTCGAGATGCCAGCGGCCGAGGCTCTGGCGCGCTCGAAATCGCCCGCTATCCTGTTAAGCTCGCCGAGCGAGGGGCTCGTCTGCACCGTCCTCAGGTCGGCATACAGCGCGCTCAGAGCCTCATCGAGCCCATGTGAGGCGCGCGAGAACTCGAGCACCGCATGGACGAGCGCATCGCCATAGAGCGCGAGCTTTGCCGCGCACTCTGGTGATGCGGCGCAGGCCGCCCTGCAGGCCGCGCGGTCCGCACAGGGTGTCTGCACGCCGGCCGCTTTTCGGCAGGCCATCTCGGCAGGCCCGTCCGGCGTTTGGGAAAAGCGCGAGGCATTGAATGCCGTGAGCAGGCGGTGCGTCTCGGCGAGCTTTGCAGGGTCGAGGAGAAATGACTCGGTGAAGTTGAACCCCTCTTCCCGCGCCTCAATGACGCCCGATACGAGCACCTGCCTGCTCAGGCTCATCTGCGGTGTGATGTTGTAGGGCTCGAAAAAAAATGAAAACCAGTCCGGCGCGCCATCCCCGTCGGCATCGCCGCTTGTCCAGTTGGCCAGCACTTCCCGCTCGGGCGCGATGAGCTCACGCCTCTCGAGGCAGCCTGCGAGAAACACGAGCAGCACGACGAGCGCGAGTTTTTTGCGCATCGTTCCCTAATCGGATTCTGATTTTAAATACTGTCGGAGATTAGTTTTGCGCGGGGGTGCCGGAGCCTGGTCAATCGGGCAGGCCTTAGGATTCGATGGCTGAAGGATGAGAAAGCCTGTGCGCTTAGGCGCTGCAAGAGTTCAAATCTCTTCCCCCGCACTCCTTCACTTCTTTGCGCGGATTTCCCTTCGCTTCGGGCGAAGCCAGCGATAGCCACACTTGCGGCACTTCTCCGCGCCACGCTTGTTGCGCGCCTTGCACTTCCTACAAATCCAGATCTGAGCGAGAAAGGCATCCGCGAGAGCGTGCTTGCCCATAACATCACAAGCAAAAGAATTAAGCCAAATAAGTTTTATAACACTGCCCCAGTAGCTCAGCGGTAGAACGGCGTTCCGCCAGAGAGCGCTCGCCTTGTAAGCGAGATGTCGGGAGTTCAAATCTCCCCTGGGGCTTACAGCCCGATCAGCCTGCTCGCAGGCCTGAACAGCTTTATGTACGTCGCGAGAGCAAACAAGCTCAATGCGAGGATGAGGATGAGCACATCGATGGCTTTTCCGGCTATTCCACGCCTCTGCAGGGCAAACCGCGCGCCTATGGAAACGTGGAGAAGGAAGGTGGCGAGGAGCGGGAGGTCAATGCTCGTGTGAATTTCGAGCGAGAGCTTTGGGTCGATGACCGCTCTCGTCATGCCATAGCCCGTTGCAAAGTAGGCGAGGACGAAGAGCAGCAGCATCCAGCCGCTCATCCTCTGAAGCTTTAAAAGAACGGCGCACACATGCATTTCATGGCGGGCGAGGTTAAAAAAATGGATTGGTTTCTTCCCGCAACGCTCGCCTTTCTCGCAATACTGGCCGCCTACTTCCTGCCCACCCTTCTGCCCAGGCCCTTCCTGCCGGCAAAGCACTATGCTGCTGCTCAGCTCATCGAGCTTCCTCGGCCAGCGCGTTCAAACATCTCGTTTGAGGATGCTCTGCTGGCTCGCAGGTCTGTGCGCGACTACACGGATGAGAGCATTTCGCCCAGCGAGCTGGCCGCGCTGCTGTTTGCCGCACAGGGAATGAGTGGGGAGGGCAAAAGGACAGCGCCATCTGCCGGAGCGCTCTATCCGCTCGAGCTGTATGTGCTCGTTTCGCGCGTGGAGGGCATTGCGCCAGGCGCCTATCATTATAACAGCGCGAATAACTCGCTCGAGCTGGTCGCAGCCGGAGACTACAGGGAGAGAATTGCCCGCGCAGCAGCCGACCAGCCTTGGGTGGGAAACGCTGCAGTGGTGGTGGTGTTTGCAGCGCTCATGCACAGAACAACGGCAAAATACGGCGCGAGGGGCGTGCAGTATGTGTGGATTGAGGCGGGCCATGCCAGCCAGAACCTCCTGCTCCAGGCCGCCGCCCTGGGGCTCGGCGCGGTGCCCATCGGGGCATTCAATGAGGATGAGGTGAGGCACCTGCTCAACCTGAGCGCGGACGAGGAGGTCATCTATCTCAACATCGTGGGCAGACCCGCATAGATTTAAAAATATATAAGATGAATAAGGGGCGATGGTGAGGGTAAACCTGCTCACATATTTGGTCATCTTCACTTTCGTCATACTGGTCTATCTGATAGGGCTGTATGTAACGACACCACCCACAGAGCTCGGCGTGCTCCAGCTGATCTTCGGAGCTCAGCTGGCCATATTCATCGTGCTCGTGGCCGTCTTCGCCGAGCTCTCGGCGCACGAACCCGCAAGGAAAAAGTGACCTCATGCGGCGGCTCGAGCGCTTTGCCTCCGTCAGCAGGAACTCGCTGTGGGACTGGCCAAAAGTCAAAAATCCGCTCATTGTCGTGCTGAACTTCCTTGTCATACAGATATGCAAGTATCTGCCTTCTCTCGCTCTCAAAAATATGCTTTACAGGGCAATTGGCGTGCGCGTCGGCAAAAACGCCGCGCTCGGGCTTGGGGTACAACTTGACATCTTCTTCCCAGAGCTCATCGAGATAGGCGACAACGCCATCATAGGTTATAATGCTACCTTGCTGGCACACGAGTTTTTGGTTGACGAGTTCAGAGTGGGACGAGTAAAAATAGGTGCGGGCGCGCTCATCGGAGCATGCTCGGTGGTGCTGCCCGGTGTGGAAGTGGGCGAGGGCGCTGTTGTAAGTGCACTGTCGCTCGTAAACAAAGATGTTCCAAGAGGATGGTTTTGTGGGGGGGTGCCGATAAGGAAAATAAAGAAGTTGACAATTAATAAGCAATTACAATCTTGAGAAAAATTATTGCAAAATTAAATTTCAAGCTTTTATAGACTAATATTCGGATATTTCAGTTATCACATAAGCGCTTCCTTTTATTCTGCCTTTTTTAAACTTGAATTTTGCATTTTCAGCAGGTGTTCCTCGCGCAAGCTCGGTGAGCCAGTATTTTAGGTCTTTGACTTGCATGGGAAAAGCTTCACCAATTGCTATTTCAGCTGTCCTTATCGTCCTGACTCCTTGCTCACTCGCCTCCTCGAGCAGTTTCGCCAAAATCTCTTTAACAATGTTAAGTTCTTCCATCCCGCTCACTGGGCGAATAGGTTTTAAGGAGGATTTAAAATACTTTCACTTGCCACGTCCGAACCTTCCTCTTGGTTTGGGCAACTTTAGGTTCGGATAGATTTTTTGGAGGATTTCTGGGGTTGGAAAAACAGCGTAACCTAGATTGGAGAGCACGAAGCGCATTGTGCCCGCCCTCATGATGATATCGGAATCTCCAACGCCAGACAGCGCTTGTGCAAGCGCTGCAAAACCCTTCCTTTTTCCAGCAGTGAGCGCATTGGCCTTTCCTTGCACCTCGCTGGAGATCCCCAAAAACTCAAACCCTTTCCTCTGGGCGCTTTCGGCCACGCTGGCAAAGGCCGCCGCCTTTTCCTCCGGCCTAGTTCTGGCATCAAAGCTCGTCTTCTTTATGCTTATCCATCCTCTGTAGTTGGCCGTAAAGAAGACGCCTTCACCCAGATCGACCTCCCATTTCAGAGAGGGAAACTGTGCCGCCGGAAAAGCCGACTTGACAAGTGAGGGAGTGAGGCTCACCTCCACGCCCGCATATTCAAAGAGTTTTTTGAGAAAGCGTGCCTCGCAGGCCGGAAATTTTTCTTCCCCGCTGGCACGGGAGAGGGCTTCTCTTACCTCAGAGGGCCGGATTTCCTTTAGAGTGGCCACCACCCCTTCCAGCCCTCTCTTTGCGCCGAGTACTCTATTAGCGTAATCGTCGATTTCAGCCAGATTGATTCCGACAAACTCGAATGCCTTTTCGGCACACTCGGCGCACACAGTTGCGAGGAAAAGCGCAACGTCCTCATTCTTGGCGGCTGTTTCGATGCGGAAGTTCGCTTTCCAGTCTCCTGCCTTGGCCTGGAATGCGATCTCGTCCATCGTCAAGCCTGCTTGAGGTAGTATCCCGCAGCCTTTTCTCTTGCCTTTCTCACTACAATGCCTTTCTGTACAAGGCTTGTCAAGGCATTGGACACTTGTCCCTTAGGACGGTTGCATTTCTTCTGCACATCGTCCGCGGTCTTCATCTTGTCCTCGCTCGTCGCTCCAAGCTCCTGGAGGGCCTTGACGATGATTTGTTCTATTGGTGTAAGTTCGGCCATGCTACCACCTTGCTCTGTTTTCCACAAATTAGATTTTTATTATTACCTTCCACACCTGAGAATATCGATAAGCTCGCCCGGGAAGCCGGCATGGGCCATCTTCCTGCACACGATGTCGATGTCATATTTGATGCGCAGTATTCTCGCCACGCCGCTGTCCAGATCTATCAGCGCGGCGCTGGCCCTGTTGTCTCCGTCGCGTGGCTGGCCCACACTACCCGGATTGACCACAGTCCTTCCGTTGAGCGCGGTGGAATTCACCAGCGGGCGATGGGTATGGCCAAAGAGGATGAATTCCGCATCTATGCCAGCAAGCTCTGCCGCCAGCGCTTTGTCGCTACCCTTCTCGATGGACTGATAGAGCGGGTCGCGGGGTCCGCCGTGCACTGCATATAAGCTCCTGCCACCAATGCTCACCGCAAGCTTGAGCGGAAGGCTCCCGAGAAAATTGATCTCGGCAACATCCAGCATGCTGTGTGAGTAGCTGCGCGTTGCCTCGGCCAGACGCTCCAGTTTCTCTGAGGAGCACCTGCATGCCACGTTGTTGGCAAGTGCGTGATCGTGGTTGCCGCGGACAATGTAGCGCGTGCTCCGCCTTACCCACTCCACGCATTCCTTTGGATCCGGGCCGAAATCGACCAGGTCGCCGAGGCAGAGAACCTCATCGTAGCGCACGGTTGATGCAATGGCTTCGAGCGCTTCGTAGTTGCCGTGAATGTCGCTGATAACCAGGAGCTTCATGGGGAAAATTTCTGGAAAGCTAATAAAGTTTTTTCGGAAAATTGCTTCATGTTAACAAGGGCCGATGTGAACGCGCTGGTTTTCACAGCCACAATGGCTGCCTCCTTTTTGCTGTTCATCCTACTTCTGAGAGCGCTATTCGGCTAAGCCTTATCAGAACCAATCGATGACTTCGTCGCTCGTAATAGGAACCTACGGTTCCTATTACCTCCCTTTTTATTTGCGCGAGGCTCGCTCCTCGTCGAATCGTTGGTTCCGATACCTCCAAACCGCGGGAACCTACGGTTCCCCCAGTTCCAGGTTCCTCCTGACCCCTCCCTTTTCCATCAATGCTTTTATCCGAGGGGGGAAGGTCAAGGACGAAGGGGGGATACTTCCCCCCTTTGTCTTATCAGAACCGCCAGCGCGGTTCCGATACCTCCAGCAACCATTTTCCACCAATGCTTTATCCGAGGGGGGAAGGTCAAGGACGAAGGGGGGAAACCTCCCCCCTTTGTCTAGGGAAGGTCAAGGACGAAGGGGGGATACTTCCCCCCTTTGTCTAAGCCCCTGGCGAGGATTGAACTCGCGACCTTGTGCTGTATGGCTTCTCGTTGGATGCTACCATGCACACGCTCTTTCGTGGAACCCGCTTTCCGCGTGGCTCTACCACTGAGCTACAGGGGCGTTTTATTTAGTTGCAAAAGGGTTTTTGAATTCTATTGTGGCGCTACGATCCCGGCCTACAGAGATGGCATAGATCGGCACGCCGGTCAAACGGCCCACGCGCTTTACATAGGCGCGCAACTCGGGAGGCAGCGCGCCGAATCCTTTTCTGGCGAGCCGTTGCCATTCCTCGTGTGATAGCTCTCGCCAGCCCGGCATCTCTTCATACACCGGCCTGCATTTGGCGAATTCCCGTGGGCTCGATGGAACGCTGAACAGCCTCTTTCCTTCAAGCTCATAAGCCGTGCACATCTTGATTTTCTCAAGGCCGCCGAGCACATCGAGCTTGGTTATCACAAGGCCTGTCAAGCCATTCACGCGGGCGGCATACCGCAGCGAGACGATGTCAAGCCAGCCACACCTCCGTGGTCTGCCCGTGGTGGTGCCGAACTCAACACCTTTTGTGCGGATCCACTCGCCGGTCTCATCGGTCAGCTCGGTGGGCACAGGGCCTTCGCCAACTCTTGAGAGGTAGGCCTTTGCCACACCAATAATCTCGTTGATGGCTGTGGGCGGAACGCCTGCCCCCGTACAGGCTCCGCCGGCAGTTGTGTTGCTGCTCGTGCCGAATGGATACAGGCCGTGGTCGATGTCGAGCATCGTGCCCTGCGCACCCTCAAACAGCACCCGCCGACCTCGTGCGAGCGCGGCGCACAGCTCGGCGCTCGCGTCACCGACGTATTTTTTCAGTCTCTCCCCGATGGCCGCGTATTCCCGGAAGATCTCCTCCTCGCTCGGAGCGATCGTCTCGCCGTAGGCCGCCAGCACCCTTTTTTTTATCTCGTACAACGTGGCCAGCTTTTCCTTGAACACCTCCCTGTCCACGAGCTCGCACATACGTATGCCCAGGCGTGCAACCTTATCGGCATACGTTGGGCCTATGCCACGCATTGTGGTGCCCGCGCGCCACTTTCCCTTTAGCTTCTCCTCAATGCCATCGAGCTGCTTGTGAAAAGGCAGCACAACGTGCGCGCGCTCGCTGATGAGCAGGTTTGGCTCGATGCCCTCCTCGCGCAGCTTGGCGAGCTCGACCTCGAGCAACAACTTCGGATCCACCACCACGCCGTTGCCAATGATCACCCTCTTCCCACGTATGGCGCCGCTCGGCATGATGTGGAACTTGTGCTCGTGACCGCCAACCACAACGGTGTGGCCGGCATTGCTGCCGCCGTTGAACCGCACCACGATGTGTGCGCGCTCGGCGTAGTAGTCAACTATTTTGCCCTTGCCCTCATCACCCCACTGCGCGCCGACTACGACAACTCCGCTCATACAAAAAGCTTTAACGCCCAAGCTTTAAACAATTGTCATGCCCAGGGCGTCCAAAGTCCGCGTCAGGCTCAACCCTCTGCTCGCCGGGTTGGCGAGGGGCCCGCAGGTAATGCTGCCAAAAGACATCGGGCTTGTTCTGGCATACACGGGCGTGGGCAGGAACAGCACTGCGGTGGATGCCGGTACGGGCAGCGGATTTTTGGCCATAAGCCTGGCGAATGTCTGCCGCAGAGTGGTCACCTATGAGTGGAGGGAGGAATTCGTAGAGCTGGCAAGACGGAATATAGAAAAAAGCGGGCTGGCGAATATAGAGCTCAAGCATGCGAATGTTTTCGATGGCATTGCTGAGAGGGAAGTTGACCTCGTCACCCTCGATCTGGCTAACCCAGAGCGGGCACTGCCGCACGCTGCCTGCGCGCTGAGGCAAGGGGGCTTTGTGGTGGCCTATGTGCCGCACGCCGAGCAGGCGAGCGCTTTTGTGAGAGCAGTCAGGGCAAGCGGGAGCTTTGAGGAGCCTTTTGTCCTCGAGGCCATCGTACGCGAGTACCTCGTCAGAGAGGCTGGCTTCAGGCCTGAGAACAAGGGCATCACGCACACGGGCTATCTGTGCTTTGCGAGAAAGAGATGATGGCATGCTGGTCGTCAGGAGAGCGGTGAAAAAGGATTTTTCACGCATTCGCGCGCTCGATGTGCTGTGTGAGGGCGTGCGGCTGGCCGACGGCGAGCACACTTGGAGGGAGTGGATAGCGCACGCTGATGTGTGGGTTGCTGAAAAGGGCAGGAAGCTGCTCGGCGCGGTAGTGCTTTTTCCGACAAAGCGCGGCGACTGGTATCTCCACAAGATTTTCGTACACCCTCGCCATAGGCACATGGGAATTGGAAGCGCGCTGCTCGCCAAGGCGCTGCCCGCCCTGAGGGGGAAGAGGATTTTCCTCACCGTTTATCCGGGCTTTCCGGGCGCCGTGCACCTCTACAAGAAGTTCGGCTTCAGAATAAAGAGGCTGGAGAGAGGCTACTACAGGAAGAGCGAGCCGAGATATGTCATGGAGAGGGCATAGCCTGCCCTACCTCTCCCTGAACCTCTTTTCGACAGTGCTCCAGTCAATGGCCTCGAAGAAAGCGGCGATGTAGTCGGCTCGCCTCAGCCCGTAGTCGAGCATGTAGGCGTGCTCAAAGACATCCATGACGAGGAGGGGCGCGCAGCCCGCGAGATGCCCAACGTCGTGCTCGCCTATCCATGTATTGAAGAGCCTGTCTGTCTCCCTGTCATAATACAGGATGGCCCAGCCGATGCCGCGCATGCCGCCCACGCCCTTGAAGTCCTTCTCCCAGCTCTCGAGGGAACCGAAGTCCTCGACAATCTTTTTGGCAAGCCTCGCGCCTGCCTCGAGTTTCTTCCCCCCTTTTGCCATGTTTTCAAAATACAGCTCGTGCAGCCTCATGCCGTTGAACTCCCAGCCGAACCTGCGCCTGAGCTCGGCATACTCGGGCGTGCCAGGCGCGAGCGAGGCCAACGCCTCGGCTAGCTTGTTGGTATTCGCCACATAGCCCTGGTAGAGAGTGAAGTGGTTTTTTAGCAGGGCGTCGCTGAAGCCTTTTGTTCCAAGCAGGTGCTCAAAATTTTTTGCCTCGTATGCCATCGTCACACCCTATATCTTGCCCACCAATTCCAGGCCAGGCTTAAGAGTTTTTTGGCCCGGCCTCCACGAGACTGGACATACCTCTCCCTTGTGTTCTCTGACATACCTCGCTGCCTGAAGCTTTCTCAGGATTTCTTCGGTGTTCCTGCCTATCGCGTTTGAATGCATCTCAAAAGACTTTATCACGCCATCCGGATCGATGATGAATGTGGCGCGCACTGAGATGCCTTCCTCCTCAATATAAGTGCCGTATTCCCTGCACACCCTGCCACCCGGGTCTGCGAGCATTGGGAACTTGACTTTCTTTATGGCCGGGGAAGTATCGTGCCAGGCTTTGTGCACGAAGACCGTATCGGTGCTGATACTCAACACCTCGGCCCCCAGCTTTTTGAACTCGTCATAGTAATGCGCGGCCTCCTCGAGCTCGGTGGGACAGATGAAGGTGAAGTCCGCTGGATAGAAAATCAGCACGACCCACTTTCCTCTGTAGTCCGATAGCCTTATCGTCTTTTCCTTCCCATCGTGAAACGCCTTCAGTTCAAACTCTGGCGCCTTCTGGTCTACCCTCAACATGTCATCACCCATTATCCTTTTGAAGTTAAAATTTTTAACTTTTTGGTTCGAAAAAAATACTATGGATAGGAGAGATCTGATCATATTGAAAGCTCTTGTGGATAATGCGAGGGTCTCCTACACTGAGCTGGCCAGACGGCTACGCATCACCGAGGCTGCCGTGCGCAAGAGGGTGAAGAGGCTTGAGGCGGAGGGTGTGGTGCAGCGCTACACCGCGGTGGTGGAGCCTGTGCTGCTGGGCTTTGCCGCCGTGGCGATCGTTGGCGTGGACACGAGGCCGGACGCGCTGCTGCGGACGCATGAGGCACTGAAGCGGATTAAGAACGTCAGATACTCGGCGCTCTCGACTGGCGACCACATGCTGTTGTTCGAGGCGTGGTGCAGAGATCAGGCCGAACTGGGCCGCCTAGTCAGGCGCGTCGCGCGCATGCCCGGCGTGACGCGCGTGTGTCCCGCCGTGCTGATGAAAAGGCGAGAGATGGCTGAGTGAATGCAGGGGGAGTAAGGCGAGTCCACGCCTCAAAGCAGCATCCTTTTGATGCTCCTTCACGCACTACTATGTGTAGCTTTCGGCGTTTAAAAACTCTGCATCACTATAGTGCGGTGACGAGGACGGACTCGTCCATTGCCGAAGACTATAAAGCGAAGGAGGGACAGCGCGCTTCCGGAAAATTCGAGGTATGCGAAAGTATTAATAATGCATAGTGCTTGCTTATATTAGTGAAAACTAATATACTCCGAGCAGTCGCTGATTCCACGCGGCTTGAGCTACTTAGAAAAATAAGCGACGGAGAAGTGTGCGCATGCGCTCTGCCGAATTGCGTTGGCGTTAGCCAGTCCGCGGTTTCCCAACACCTCAAGGTTTTGTTGGACGCGGGTTTGGTGAAAAGGCGCAAGGAGGGAGTGAAGAGGTTGTATTCGCTTTCTTCGTTGGGCAGAAAAGTTTGGAAAGACATTTCGAGGTGGTAGCGTGAGAGTGGAAATTCTTGGTGGCGGTTGCGCCAACTGCAAGAAACTTGAAGAAAACGTGAGGGCCGCGCTGGCAAAAAAAGGAGTCAATGCAGAGGTAGTTAAAGTGACTGACTTCGGCGAAATAGCGTCTTACGGCGTCCTGCGCACGCCTGCACTGGCGATAGATGGCAAAGTAGTGGCGGAAGGAAGAATTCCCTCCGTTGAAGAAATAGCAAAGATGTTGTGAAGCGAATGGGCGCGCTCGAAGACTTTGGTGCATGGGTTGTTTACGGCGTACTTGGCATGGCCCGTGACAATCCGTTTGCCGAAGCGCTGAATTTTTTCATCTACGACAACATCAAGATATTCCTGTTGTTGTTCGGAATAACTTTTGTCGTCGGTATAATCCGCAGTTTCATTACGCCCCAGAAAATAAGGGATTTTCTCGCCAGCAGGAAAAACGGGTCGGGAAACGTCTTGGCCGCGTTGCTTGGAATACCCACTCCCTTCTGTAGTTGCTCGGTGATTCCGTTGTTCATCGGCTTCATTCGCGCCGGCGTTCCCCTCGGAATAACCTTTTCTTTTCTCATCGCGTCTCCGCTCATAAACGAAGTGGCGGTAGTTCTCTTGCTTGGCTTGGTGGGGTGGGAAGTGACGGCGCTTTACATTGGCATCGGGTTTGTCGTCGCCGTCGTGGCTGGATTTGTTTTGGGAAAGCTCGGCTTGGAAGACCAGATAGAAGTTTTTGTCAAAGCGTCCCAAGTCAAGTCTGCTGGCGACGAAAAACGTTTGACGTGGAGAGAACGCGCGCGTACTGCTCTCGAAGAAAGCAAGACCATTACTAGGCAAGTCGCGCCGTACATAATCGTCGGCATTGCAGTGGGCGCTCTTATTCACGGCTATGTGCCGCAGGAATTTTTTCTGCAGTACGCCGGCCCCGGCAATCCTTTCGCTGTGCCCGTAGCCGTGTTGATAGGAATTCCCCTGTACTCCAATGCCGCAGGAACAATTCCAATTATTCAGGCACTGATGACAAAGGGAATGGCGACGGGAACTGCGTTGGTGCTCATGATGTCCATCACCGCCCTGTCTTTTCCACAGTTGCTGATTCTGCGGAAAGTCGTGAAAACAAAACTCCTTGTTTACCTGGTTGTGATATTGGCGGTTTCTTTCATGCTGATAGGATACTTGTTTAACGCAATACTACAATGACGGTGGTTTTAGTGCAGGGGGAGAGATTTGAACTCTCGAAGGCCCTGAGGCCACAGGGTCTTAAGCCCCGCGCTTTTTCCTGGCTCAGCCACCCCTGCAAAAAATGAGCGCTTGTTAGCCATACATGGGCCCGAGCTCGCCGGTCTCCCTGTATTTCTGGTGGGCTGTCTTGGCGTGCTCGAGAATCTCCTTTATCTTTGTCTCGATGTTCCTAGCCTCGGCTATCAGCTCCTTGGTCTCGATGGGCAGGCCCGTGATGTCGCGCACGGCATCGAGCACCATGGCGGCACCTCTCGGATCTAAATACTCTGGCTTTGCCTCTGCGAGCAGCGAGATGGCGGGGAAGCCCTGGATGGCGGCCTCGGCCATGAGCACGCCAGACACGCCGGTTGTCGCGCCCTCTTTGATAAGCCGCACGCCGGCCGCCTCCAAACGCCTGAGCAGTTCCCTGTTGGTGGCTATGCCAAACACCTCATCTTGCTCTCCCCTGATGCCTATGCCACCTACCGAGATGATCTCCCTCACCCCCCGCCTCTTGCTCCAGGCCAGAATCTCGTGGGCCAGCTCATGCACCGTACTGAGGGGCACGATGAACTCGCTGAAAAGCACAATGAGATTGAGCTTCTTGCTCTTGTAGATGCGCGCTGGGTGCAGCGGCTGGTACTCGTGTACGGCTGCGATGGGCGGAAAGCGCTCGCTGGCGATGTAGCCCAGCAGCTCCATGTCAAACTTCTCCACAAGGTAGGAGGCCGCAATCGTCCCCACGAGGCCGATGCCCGGAAAGCCCTCGATGAGCAGTGGCCTGTTGAGATCAAACTTGCTCGTCTCGATAATCCGCACTGGCATGGTGGAGAATTGGGCAAGGATTTATAAAAGGCTAAGCCAGCAGGTGCAGGCCGAGCGATAGTTTGAACACGCCGAGCGAGAGGGGAGCGAGGATGAGGAAATACACGAGCGCCTTGCGTGGGGAGCCCTCCTGAAAAGCCACAAGCAAGCCGGACAGGAAAGCATAGATAATGAGGTAGGCCTGCACGGCATCGAGCGTGGCCGAGAAGAGCGTGAGGCGCTCAGTAGCCGGCAGCGCGGAGAAGAGCGCGCCTGCTGACAGATTGAGCTCTGCCACCATGTTGGCAACGAGCGCGAGTATGAAGGGAACGAGCACACTGCCTCCTATCAGCATCGTGTACTTCTGCATGGCCAGCAGCGCCGCGCGCTCCCTCACGAGCGCGGCAAAGCCCATGATGTCTTCGGCCGTCTCGCGCACGGCATGTTCGAAAGCCGCACCGGCCGACCAGCCAGCCGCGAGAAGGTGTGTTGCACGTGAGAGCAACAGCGAGTCATTGCGTTCGCCTATCTCAAGCACAGCCCGCTCAAGCGGCATGCCCGACCTGACCTGGTTGAGGGCCATGCGGAACTCCTCGCTGAGGGGCCCGAAGCCAGAGCCGGCAATGCTCTCGAGAATTCTCTCTACCGAAACACCCCTGGGAAACGAGGAGGCCTGAAACAGCGCATCGGGCAGAAACCTCTCAAGCTCTTTTGTGCGCTGCTCGAGCCTGTAGGAAAGAGAGAGATAGGTGAGGGCTGGCAGTGCCAGGGGAATTGGGGAGTAGGCCCGCATCGCTGGAGCAGACAGCGAAAGCGCAAGCAGAAGGAGAAAGCACAGTATGCCTACGGCGAGGGAGAGGAGGATGAGGCGCTTAGCTCCAAAATGGGCGAAAGGGGCAGGGACCACGGCATCGAGGCGAGCCATTTCCTCCTCGGAAAGGGGGGATGAAAGGGAGCTGTGCAGAAAGGGTGGGGCTTTCATGCGTATCGCCATGATGACAAGCAGGCCGAGCAAGGGAAAGACCACGAGATAGGCGAGCCAGATATCGCTCGCGGTGAAAATGGGCGAAAAAATCGCCGAACCCACCACAACGTATGCCTGAAAGAGTGCGGGAATGACGCACGCCACGGCGAGAAAAAGCAGGCCGAGAAATGACAGCGCAGCCGCATACTCACGCGCGCCAGCTTTCTGAACATCGATGAGCTCATCGGCCAGCCGCTTGAGGGCCTCACCCTGCCCGCCATGCTGATAGGCTGCCACGAGGTGGGCGACAGCGCGCCTAAATGCCAGCGAGCCCACGCGGCCGGCCAGCCTGCGCAGGGCATCGGGAAAGGTGGCCCCACCTTTCTTTACCTCATTGAGCACGAGCGCGAGCTCGGCCGAGGTCTGGTAGCGCATGCGCGCCGCGCGCTCGATGGCCTTCTCGAAAGGCGTATTGAGCGAAAGCTCGGCGGCCAGAAAACGAAGGAGGAAAGGAAGCTCTGCCTCCAGCTGCGCAGCCCGCCTTTTCGCCTGAAATGCTGGCAAGGATTTGAGCACGAGGAAGATGAGGGAGAAGGATAGCAGGGAGAGCGACAGGGATGTCGGCGCATCGCGCAAGAGGAAGTAAAACGCGCCGAAGAGAACAGAGGCAAGGAAAAGCGAGAGTAGGAGGGAACGGAAGAGATAAGAGCGCGCGGGGATGCCCATGCCTGCCTGCTCAAGCTGCGACTGTAGGCACGCGGTTTCCTGCCTAGTGAAAAGCCAGCTCACGCGAGGTTTTAAATTGGCGGTAAATTTATGCTTGACTGCGATTATCGAAAAACGAGCTCTTCCCTGCATTCAGAGCGCATCCGCAACAGCAAAAGATCGTGGCGCAATCCATTTAAACCTCGCCCGTGTAAAATGTTCGGTCAGCGGCCATAGGGGAGGGGCCAGACCCGAACCCATTCCGAACTCGGCAGTGAATCCCTCCCACGATGTCGCTTGTACTGCCATGCGGCGGGAAAGCGCATTGCTGCTGGCCATTATCAGAACCAACCGACGGCTTCCTCGCTCGCAATAGGAACCGTAGGTTCCTATTACCTCCCTTTTTATTTGCGCGAGGCTCGCTCCTCGTCATATCGTTGGTTCCGATCGGAACCGCCAGCGCGGTTCCGATACCTTCAAACCGCGGAAGGGCTCCGCCCCTCCCCAGTTCCAGGCTCCTCCTGACCCACCCCAATCAGAACCGCCAGCGCGGTTCCGATACCTCCAGCAACCCCTTTTCTATCCTTTATCCCCGAAGAGGGGGGAAGGTCTAGGACGAAGGGGGGATACTTCCCCCCTTTGTCTAGGGTCATTGCGCTTTCAGCTGCAATTCTCCGACCGCTATGCGAACCTCTTCCGGCATTATTGTGAAATGGTGGCGGATGAAGAGAACGCCCTCGAAGCTCTCGTTTGTGTTGAATTGCCTGTTCTCGCCCGCCTCGTTTCGGCAAGGCACGGGCACAAGGTCGGTGGCTCCTGCTTGTGGGATGGACTTGTTCATCTTTGTCCATTCAGCAGCGGGGAGCAGACGCACATCGCGCGCCTTGCTCGAGCAGTACAGGCCCGTCACGACTATCTCGCCTGGCATGGCATTCCTCACCCTCAGCGTGAGGTAGCCGTCCGTTGATAGCTTGGCTGAACAGCTCAAGCCTGGCGGCAACAGGCACTCCTGCGAGATATTTTTGTCGGCCACTCCGGCGCACTCGCTCAGGCTATCGGCGAGCGAGCCATTCAGACAGACAAAACTACCCTGAGGCGCTCCGGTGCATCCAAGCAGGATGCCAAGCAGCAGCACAGCGGCCAGCCCTCTCATCATTCAACCAACTCCCCTCTCAGCACAAGGAACATCTCTATGGCTGCTATTATTAGCACGGCCTTGGGAACCGCCCAGGTCAGCGGAAGCCCGGCTTGCCTGTTAGTCACCAATACTCCCTCGATAAAGTTCTCAAACGCGAGCGCGAAGCACACGAGGATGAGCGCGGCGAGCGCGCGCGCTTCCCTTTTCTTTGACAGCGCGTCGATGTAAGCACGCAACAGCAAAAGGGTAATGGCCGTCCACAGCACTGCAGAAAGCCACAGCGTGCCCACAATGATATCGCTCACGCTTATCCTTTGCAAACATGCTTTTTAAAATCTCGCACCTATCTTCATTCGATGAAATCATCTGCCATTTCGGGTTTCTACAAGTTGAGCGTCGAGGAGAGAGTCAGGCTGGTGAAAGAGTTCGCTGGCCTGAGCGAGGCCGAAGTGGCCCTGCTCAGGAACGCGCTGTCCATTGAGACGGCCAACCGCATGATAGAGAATGTCGTGGGCCTTCACGCCCTTCCCATCGGCATTGCCACATACTTCACCATTAACGGCCGTGAGCTGCTTATCCCGATGGTGATCGAGGAGCCGAGCGTGGTGGCCGCGGCCTCGCACGCCGCGAAGCTTGCCAGGCCCGGCGGGGGCTTTCAGGCCGAGGCCGATGCCTCCCTCATGATCGGGCAGATCCAGCTGGTGGGCATCGCCGATGCCGAAGGAGCAGTGGCAGACATCACGGCGCGCGCGAGCGAGCTACTGGCAAGCCTGCAGGATGTCGATGCGGTGCTTGTGAAACATGGTGGCGGACCGAGGGAGTTGAGCGCGCGCGTGCTCGATACCGCCAGAGGGAGAATGGTGGTGGCAGAGCTGACTGTCGATGTGCGCGATGCCATGGGCGCGAACGCCGTCAATACAATGTGCGAGAGGCTCGCGCCACAGCTCGAACGCATAACGGGCGGCCGGGCCAGGCTCCGCATACTCACCAACCTTGCCGTAAGACGGCTCGCGCGGGCGCGCGCTGTTTGGAAGAAGGAGGTTATTGGCGAGGATACCGTGGAGGGGATTCTCGATGGCTGGGCGTTTGCTCAGGCCGATGTCTTCAGATGCGCCACTCACAACAAGGGCATAATGAATGGCATCGATGCGGTAGCCTTGGCCACGGGCAATGACTGGCGCGCGCTCGAGGCGGGCGCGCATGCCTATGCCGCAAGGAGCGGAAAATATGCGCCGCTCACGAGGTACGAAAAGGATGCCCAGGGCAACCTCATAGGCTTCATAGAGCTGCCCATTGCGGTTGGGGTTGTTGGGGGAGCCACGCGAACACATCCCCTGGCGCAGCTTGCGCTCAAAATTATGGGCGTGAGCACCGCGCGTGAGCTCGCCATGGTGATGGCGTGCGTTGGGCTCGCGAATAATTTCGCCGCGCTGCGCGCGCTGGCCACCGAGGGAATACAGAAAGGACACATGGCGCTGCATGCACGCAACATCGCCATCATGGCTGGCGCACAGGGGAGCGAGATCGATGCCGTTGCAGAGGTGTTGGTGTCAGAAGGGAATGTGCGCGTGGACAGGGCAAAGGAGGTTCTCGCACAGCTGAGAAAGGGGCGATGAGGTGCTGACAAAACGAGATGTCGTATTGCTGGCTGTAGTGGTTTTCTTCGCCCTTGCCATGGCCTCAATCGATTTTGGGGAGATTGATGCGCGCACCTATCCCCATCTCCTCCGCATTGAGAAGGGGGAGGGCGCAAATGGTTTTCATGCAGCGCTCGCGGCACTCAAAGGAAGCGGGAGGACTTTACTCAAGAATGTCGCACTGATTCTGCCTGCCGTGCTGACAGCCATGTCGACGGCATTCGTTTTTCTCACGCTGCTGCCCATCGGCAGATTTCATGCCTTTTTTGCAGCCGTGCTGTATGCATCCTCCCCACTTGTGCTCGCGAGCTCCACCTCGGGCGTGTTGCTCCCAGAGACATTTGCCCTATTTTTTTACACGCTTTCGGCCCTCCTCTTTCTCTCCTCGCTGAGGGTGCCCGCGCTCGCGCTCTCCGCCGGCCTGGCATCGCTGGCCGCCGCAATCCTCTCTCCCGATTTCATCTATGCTGCCCTGGCGCTGTTCGTTGCCGGCCTCCTCCACTCCGCCCTCCACAAGCACTTCCCCCTGCAGCCAGCACTGCTCGCTCTGCCATTCCTCGCTTTTCCGGCCCTTGCCACTCTCCCACAGCTATCATTTTCGTCCACGCTCGATCCCTGGAGTTTGCTCACATTCGGCATTGCAGTGTTTCCCCTCGTGCGGTCCGGGCGCATTGAGAGAGAGGAGGTATTCTTTGGCGTGCTCGCCCTTCTCTCTCTCATACTGGCATGGCATGCCCGTGCGCTCGCACCGACGGGCCTTGCGCTCGCGGCGGGATTTGCGGCAGGCTCGGCTTTCACATCACAGCGTCATCCGCTCACGGGGCTGGCGGTGCTCGCCTTTTTTGTCTTTCTGTCAATCACCACCGCCTTTGTTGAGCCAGCGCGCGCGCTCGCTCTCGCCACTGTTCTCACTGTGCTGATCGCTCTCGGCGCATGGATGTACAGGGAGAAAGTGCCCCCCTTCTACGCCATCTCGCTGGCCATGCTGCTCGCGCTTTTCCACGGCCTGCTTGCTGCACAATTCTCGAAGCAGGCTATCGGGCCCGAGACAAAAGCAGCCATTGCCTGGAGCGCCAACCTGCCCTCCGGTGCGCGCGTCGCGCTGTGGGGCGACGAAACCGCTTTCGAGTTCGAAAGTGGCCTGCGCGCGCTCGGGGACAGGAATGCGCTGGCGCGCTATCTGCTGTCAAACGCTACCACGACCGAACTTGCGCGCGCCGGAGTCACCCATCTCATCATCCCCTTCAGCGTGTTCGATGATTTCGGCGCGTTGCGCGAGGCTGCGCGCTCCACGGCACGCCTTGATGCCTTTGCCCCCACAGGCCAATACGTTGTGTTGGGCAACCGCCTTTATGCTGTATTCTCCTCCAAAACGGGCTGGATGTTCTATCCTGCCGATCCAGACACGGGCAATCTCATAGAGGGCGAGATCCTGCTCGAGAGTGGCGGTAGCCTGCCGACAGGGCGGCTCCTCCTGCTCAAGGCCTCCAACACCAGCGGGCTGGCTCCCGCTGACAGGTTCATCTATCCACGCGCGGGCCTTGAGATCAATCTGCTCAAGCTCTTCTTTCCCGATAGTTTCGGTAAGGCTGCTGGCGTGAGAGAGCTCAGCCGGGAACAAGGATTGCTCATACTGGAGGTGAGTGAATGAACCTCGATTTTGGCATTTCGCTGACAGTTGTGTTCGCGCTGTCCTTTTTCACCGTCCTTCTCACCACACCGCTGCTGGCGCGCAAAATAGCCGCGGCCGGACTGCTCGCGCCAGATCTCAACAAGCGCGGCAGGCCCGCCGTTCCGAGAATAGGCGGCGTGGCGGTGATCTTCGGCTTCGCTCTCGCCACACTGCTCTCGCTGCAGCTCTCTACCCACCTCCTCAACGTCCCCCTCATGCTGGCGAGCATCGCAACCGTGCTTCTCATTGCGTTGCTCGGTCTTCTCGACGATATCTTGCGCATTCGCGATGTCTGGCGTGTGGTGCTGCCTGCATTCGCCGCACTCCCCCTCATGGCCGTGAAGGCCGGCACGAGCGTACTCACCATTCCTCTCATCGGTCCGGTGGAGACCGATCTTGGCGTTTTTGTGCTGCCCTTTCTGGGACCTGTTGATGTCAACCTATATGTTCTCCTTCTCATCCCGATCGGCGTGGTGGCCTCAAGCAATCTCATCAATCTCCTAGCCGGTTTCAACGGCCTTGAGGCCGGAAGCGGCGCGATCGTCAGCGCCTCGCTCCTGGCCACCCTTCTGCTCCTACCACCAAACCCGGGCACTGCCGTGGCCGGTTTCTTGCTCGCGGCCATGCTCGGTGCTTGCCTCGCTTTCCTGCCGTTCAACTGGTTTCCGGCGCGCGTTTTTCCCGGCAATGTGCTCACCTATGCCATAGGCGCGCTCATCGTGGCCGCCGTGGTTTCCGCTAACTTCGAGCGTGCGGGCGTCATCGCGCTCACCCCGCAGATTGTAGAATTCTTTCTCAAGGCGCGCTCACGCTTTCAGGCCGAGAACTTTGGCAGGCCCGACAAGCAGGGGAGGCTGCACTACAGCGGCAAGATATGTTCGCTCACACATCTCATCATGCGGCTCTTCAAGCCAACCGAGCCGCAGCTCGTGGTCGTGCTCCTGCTGCTACAAGCGCTTTTCGGCCTGCTGGCCATGGCCAGCGTGCTCTAGCGCCCGCGCGTGACCAAATCTATTATGCTGATTATCTGATTGAGATATTCATAGTCGTGAATGCGACCGATATCCATCCAGTACTCATCAAAAACATAGCCATACACGGGCCTGCCGGCCGCCAGCATGGCCGGGAAAACATCTTTGGCGAAGTCCTTGCCCGGCGATATGAAATCGAACACCTCGGGCTCAAGCACATACACGCCAGCATTGATGAGGTTGGTGAGGATGGGCTTTTCCTGAAACTTCGTTATGCGCCCATGCTTGTCGACTTCCGCTATCCCGTACTCCAGCGGCATTCCCTGCCTTTTGAGCCCGAGCGTGGCCACCGCCCTTTTCTCCCGATGCCATCTTACCATCTTCTGCAAATCAACTGTGGTGAGGTGGTCACCCATCACCACAACAAACGTATCCTTAACCTCTTTTCTCGCTGGATAGATTGAGCCCGCGGTATTCATGGGCCTTTTCTCCTCAATGTAGGAGATGTTCACGCCCCACCTACTGCCGTTTCCGAAATGCTCGCGGATGCATTCCCCGAGATAGCCTATGGTCAGCGTGATGTTGGTTATTCCGTTTGCCTTCAGGTTCTCCACCACGAATTCGAGGATGGGCCTTTTGCCAAGCGGCAACATTGGTTTGGGAATTGTGTATGTGTATGGCCGCAGCCGCGTGCCTTCCCCGCCACACAACACAAATGCCCTCGTATCATGCATTGACATCGCCTCTGTGAGCATCCAGCCACTTGCCCGTGAACACGAATCCATGCACCAGCCCTGCCTTTGCCAGCTCGGGCAACACATCGCGCTCCAGCGAGCCGCTCTTTGGCAAGAAGTCAAATATCCTTGGCTCAAGCACATATACACCCGCATTCACCAGCCTGCTCGGCTCTTTTCCGGGTGGAGGCTTTTCCACAAAACCCTTGACGCGCACTCCCTCGAGCTCCACCGCACCGTAGCGTGAGGCATTCTTCACCTCAGTCAGCGCCATCGTGACCAACGGCCTCTCTCTGGCATGCTGCGCGAGCATGCTCATGAGATCGAAATCACACAGCGTGTCCGCATACAGCAGCAGGAAGGTGTTTTTCACAACGCTCCTCGCCAGCGCCAGCGCGCCGGCCGTGCCACGCGGGCTTTCCTCAAACAGGAACCTGATGCTCGGTACGGCATCGCCCGCACTTTCGACCAATGGGCTGTTCCCCACCACAATGACCTCTTGCACGCCGAACCCGCCGAGCCAGGCGAGGATGCGCGACAACACCGCTCGCTTTCTGTCTGATGGTCTAACACCCTTTCCCCCTGCCAATATGACTGCGGTAGCCGGCATACTCTCGGCGAGCGCAGCCCTGAGGAGCATCTCTATGGCATGCGAGCGTGACTTGACTCTCTCACCGTCCACCATAGCGTCTATGCGCGCCAGCAGCGCTGGATCTATGCTGATGGCGATCTTTTCCTTTTGTTTCATACCATTTCATACTTTGAAAGAAATACTTTTAAAGGAGTCGTCTCACCCTCGTCGCCCACTCCTGCATGAGCGCGTTGGCCCTCTCCGCGCTCTTTGCCTCTGCGAACACCCTTATGTAATTCTCTGTGCCGGATGCGCGCGCGATCACCCAGCCATCCCTGACATCAAGTCGAGCACCATCGATTGTGGTGAGCCTGCCCCTCCCAGCCATCTCCTCGGCAATGCGCGCGACGGCCTCGGCCTTCTTTTGTGGGGGGACCTCAATTTTCGTCTTGGCATTGTAGTAGCGCGGCAATTCAGCGAGCAGCTCCGACAGCCTTTTCCCCTCCACAGCCATGCGCTCCACGATCTTTGCCGCACTATAGAAACCATCTTTCCCCCAACTGTGTTCGGGCCATACGACTCCCCCCACCTCCTCACCGCCGATTACTGCACCGATCTCGCGCATCCTCTCACTTATGTATGGCGCGCCCACCTTGCAGTAGACAGTTTCCTGACCAAATTTTTTTGCGATGTCCTCAACCGCCCTGGTTGTCGACACTGTCGAGACCACGGGCCCCCTATGGCTTTCCAGTTTTATGCGCGCACAAAGCGCAAAAACCCTATCACCTATGACATAGTTGCCGCGCTCATCGACCATGACAACTCTATCGCAATCGCCATCCCAAGCCATGCCGGCATCGGCACCCGCCTCCCTGACAGACTCGATCAGATCCTTTATGTTGGCTTCGGTTGGCTCGCTGGCCCTGCCCGGAAAAAATCCATCCGGCTGACTGTTCAATGCCTCAACCCGGCATCCTAGCCTTCTGAAGAGGGTGGGCCCGATGCCGCATGCCGTGCCATTGCCACAATCCAATATCAGGCTTAGTCTGGCCCTCGCAATCGCCTTGCGGTCAACGGCCGCGGCCACCGCACGAATGTATTCGCCCTGCGCGCTCCCATCCGCTCTCTCGCCTCCAACCTCCCCCCACGTGACGTGTTTTCTCCTGCCCTCAAAAATTCTCTCTATCTCCTCCCCCCGCTCTCTCGAGACTGCCATGCCCTGCCCATCAACAAACTTGAGCGCGTTCCACTCGGGCGGATTGTGCGAGGCCGTGATGATGACCGCGCCGGCCGTGCCCCCCTGTCTCACCCTCCACTCCACGAGTGGCGATGGCGCAATGCCAAGCCTCACAACATCGTTGCCCGCGCTCAGCAGGCCTGCCAGCACGGCATGCTCGAGCACCTCGCCCGTCACCCTCGTATCCCTGGCCACAAGTATTGTGCCCTTGCCGGCCCACTCGGCAAATGCATTGCAAAGGCCGGCCACAAAATCGGGCGTCAGCTCATCGTAGAGCCGCCTCACGCCATTGGTGCCGAAATATTTTGCCACGAAGCCTAAACACAAACAACCTTTTTATGTCTGAGCGAGACAATCTCCCTATGGCCGAGCTGCTCAGGAGAATAAGAAATTTCCTTGCCGAGCAATGGTGGAGGTTTCTCATCGGCATTTCCTTCCTCACCCTCATCAACTTCATCCTGCTCGTGCTGACCGCCAGCGATAAGCTCAAGGCGCTTACGGGCGTGCGCTTCACTGCCGAGGTGGTGCTGCTTCTCGTTCCGCTCGCCATCATTGCGGTGTGGCTGTGGGGGCTCATTCTCGAGAAGTACATCAAATTCCCACAGCAGCAGGAGAGGGAGGCCTGGAAGAGAAGCCCCATCTGGCAGGAGACCCATCGCAAGCTCGATGAGATACTGGCCAGGCTTGCCAGGCTGGAGAGAAAGCGATGAGAGTCCTTGTGACAGGCGGAGCTGGCTTCATAGGCTCACACCTGTGCGAATTTCTCTCAAAGAGGCATGAGGTGTGGTGCCTTGACAACCTGCTCACGGGCAGCAGGGACAACATCGCGGGCCTCGATGTGAATTTTGTTCGGCATGACATCACACGAGCGCCCCCTCGCGGCATCCCGGCTCCCCAACTCATCTTCCATCTCGCCTCGCCCGCCAGCCCGCGGGACTATCAGGCGCGGCCAATCGAAACGCTCCTCGCAAATGCTCTCGGCACAAAACACATCCTCGACTACGCTCTCGCTTGCGACGCCCGTGTGTTGCACGCCAGCACGAGCGAGGTGTATGGAGACCCACTACAGCACCCACAGACAGAGAGCTATTGGGGTAACGTAAATCCCATTGGCCCGCGCTCCTGCTATGATGAGGGCAAACGCTTTGCCGAAGCGCTGTGCATGGCCTATCACAGGCAAAGGGGTGCAGACGTCGTCATCGCACGCATCTTCAACACATACGGTCCGCGCATGAGACCGGACGATGGCAGGGTAGTGCCCAATCTCATTGTTCAGGCGCTTGCCGGCCAGCCCCTCACAATTTATGGAAGTGGCAGGCAGACGCGCTCCTTCTGCTACATTCAGGATATGGTGGAAGGACTTGTCAGGCTCGCCTTCAGCAATCTTTCGGGCGATGTGTTCAACATCGGAAACCCAAAAGAGCATTCCATACTTGAGCTGGCAAAAATAATCCTCGCAGAGACAGGCTCAAAATCTAAAATAGTCTTCAGGCCACTGCCAATAGACGACCCACGCAGGAGGAGGCCCGACATCACAAAGATAGCGCGTGCGATAGGGTGGAGGCCGGTCACGCCGCTGAGGGCGGGGCTGCGCGCCACCATAGCATGGTTCAAGGAGAGGATGTGATGGCGAGAATACTCATCACTGGCGGGGCTGGCTTTATTGGCAGCAATCTCGCGCACGTGCTGTGTAAAAAGAACGATGTCGTTGTGCTTGATGATTTCTCCACCGGGAGGAGGGAAAACCTTGAGGGCGCTGACATCGAGCTCGTTGTGGGAAGCGTGTGCGATCTAAATGCCGTCAGGCGCGCCTGCCAGGGCGTAGATTTCGTGCTACACCAGGCTGCCCTTCCCAGCGTGCCACGTTCGGTGACGGACCCGCTCGCGACCAATGCAGCAAACGTCACAGGCACCCTGAATGTGCTCATCGCAGCGCGCGATGCCGGCGTTAAGCGCATAGTGTATGCCTCCTCCTCAGCCGTTTATGGTGAGCAGAAGGCGAGAAGGAAAAGCGAGCGCCTTTCCCCTAATCCGATCTCCCCGTATGCCGCCAGCAAGCTTGCTGGCGAGCTTTATTGCAGAGTTTTTTTCCAGACCTACGGCCTCGAGACCGTGTGTCTGCGCTATTTCAATGTTTTTGGCCCGCGCCAGAATCCAACCGGCGAATATGCCGCGGTTGTTCCGAGGTTTATCAGCGCGCTACTGCGCGGCGTTCCCCCAGTGATTTACGGCGATGGCAGACAGTCGCGCGACTTCACATATGTGGACAATGTTGTGCAGGCCAACATCTTGGCTATGAAGGCAAAGGGCGCTGCAGGGAAAGTTTTTAACATCGCGTGTGGAAAAGCCTACAGCGTGCTCACCCTGCTTCACACGCTCGAAAAAATCATTGGGAAAAAATCCACTCCAAAATTCCTCCCTCCGAGACAGGGCGATATCCGCCACTCGCTGGCCGACATCGAGTTGGCGCGGCGCGTGCTCGGTTATAGACCGACAGTTGGCTTTGAGGAGGGCTTGAGAAAAACTGTTGCATGGTTTGAGGCGAGGGATGTCTGAATGAACTATGCAAGCCTCAGGAAAAAAATCAGCGAGAAGAGCGCGCTCGTGTGCGTGGTTGGCCAGGGCTACGTTGGTATTCACCTTTCGGTCGCTTTTGCGCGCGCCGGCTTCCGCACAACAGGCTTTGACATAAGCGAAAAGCGCATTGCCGAGCTGTCACGCTGTTATGACAGCGCCGGGGAAGTCGGCGAGGACACGCTCCGCGAGCTGCAGGCGAGCGGAAAGCTCGCCTTTACCACGAATCCAGCTTCCATCAGCGAGGCTGATTTTATCTTGCTCGCCCTCCCCAGCCTCCTCACAAAGAAAAAGGAGCCGGACCTATCAGCTATTCGCGCTGCAAGCGAAACTGTCGGAAAGCATATGAAGCGCGGCGCGGTTGTCGTGCTCGAGTCAAGCGTCTACCCTGGTGTGACTGAGGAAGAGGTTCTTCCGCGCCTGGAGGAGCTCTCTGGCATGAGAGCTGGCATCGATTTCTCTGTAGGCTATTCGCCGGAGCGTGTGAATCCGGGCGACCCAGAACATTCGTTAGAGAAAATTGTGAAGGTGGTTGCCGGCCTGGATGACGAGACGACCGATCTCCTTGCTTTTCTCTATGGCCACATAACAAAGGCTGGCACATTCAAGGCCAAAAACATCAAGACTGCCGAGGCTGCCAAAATCATCGAGAACATTCAGCGCGACCTCAACATTGCGCTCATGAATGAGTTCGCCATCATCTTTGAGCGCATGGGCCTTAGCATATGGGATGTGTTAGAGGTTGCGAAGACGAAATGGAACTTCATACCATTTAAGCCAGGCCTTGTGGGCGGTTATTGCGTACCCGTCAATCCCTATTACCTCGTATACAAGGCGCGAAGGCTCGGCTATCGCCCAAGAGTCATGCTTGCCGGCCGAAGCACGAACGACTCCATGCCAAAACACATTGTCAGTTTGACAGAGAAGGCGCTTGCGAGGGTGGGGAAAAAAACAAAGGGCTCGCGCGTGCTGGTGCTTGGCCTGAGCTTTAAGGAGAACGTACGTGATCCGAGGTTTTCCCCTGTCAAGGAGGTTATTAAGGGTCTGAAGAGAAAAGGCTGTGCTGTGCTCGCGCATGACCCCCTCCTCTTTAAGTTTGATGTGGAGAAGGAATTTGGAGTAAAAAATCTTGATAATTTTGGGATGGCTAGTGGTGTGGATGCAATAATTCTTGCTACAGGTCACAACGAATTTAGGAAAATACCTCTGAGCGAGCTGAGGCGAATCTGCAACGAAAAGCCTGTGTTGGTTGACACGAGGAATTTCTTCAGCGAAAAGGAAGGGGAATCGGCCGGATTCATAGTAGTGCGACTATAGGTCAAGCGCAATCCATTGACTAAAATTCAATTTTAAAGGCATCGCTCCATAGCTCAAGCTCAAGCAGCGCCCACAGCTTGTAGGAATACGCGGCCCTACCTTTCCTGTGCTCATTGAGCATCCTGAACACTTCGTCCTTGCTGAACAGTTTTGCGCATACTCTACCTTCTGCTATTTTTTGCTCAAGGAACTCGCCAACCTCTTTCTTGAACCATGGACCGAGCGGAATTCCGAACCCACGTTTTTTCCTTTCCAGAATCTCCAGCGGAAGCCACGGCTTAAGGGCGCGCTTGAACACATGTTTAGTCTCGAGCCCACGGAGCTTAAGGTCGCTAGGAATTGTCGCGGCAAACTCAACAAACTCGTGATCGAGCAATGGTGCTCTCGCCTCAAGACTGTGCGCCATGCTCGTTCTGTCTACTTTTGCAAGAATATCATCGGGCAAATAGGTATTGAAATCTGCGTACATCATCTTGTCCAGTTGTGTCTTTGCATTGCGCTTTGCAAAACAGGCCGTAATCGATTTCTGGGACGCCGCCTTTTTTAAGCTTGCGAGCCTGCCCTCTTTATACAGCCTTTCTCTTTCCTCGTTGCGATAGAACGACACAAGCTCGGCATATCTCTCCGGAAGTGGGAGTCGTGCGAGGGCTTCGAACTTCTCTGCGCGCTGCGCGAGCAGGTGCATCCCAACAAAAGAGAGTGCTTTTTTTGCGGCCGCCACGCCGATAGCTCTGAGTGGTTGTGGGATTTTTGCATATCCTCTAAGCAACATATCAATAACATACCTATCATAGCCAGCGAAATTCTCATCGCCACCATCCCCAGACAACACAACCGTCACATAGCGTCTCGCAAACTCTGAGACCATATAAGTCGGAACTGCACTTGCATCTGCGAAAGGCTCGTCTAAGTACCATGCAATTTTTGGAAGATTTTTTATCACGTCTTTTGGATAGAGAATCTTCTCATAATGCTTTGTCCCTAGATGCTCGCTTACCTCTCTTGCGAAAGAGAGTTCGCTGTAGTCACTTTCCTCGAATCCGATGGTGAAGGTCTTGACATCCTCCGTAGCAACTTTCGTCATCGCAGCGACAACCGCGCTGGAATCTATCCCTCCCGAAAGAAAGGCGCCGAGCGGAACATCGCTTATAAGGCGCATGCTCACGCTCTCTTTGAGCCTCGAAATAATTTCATTCTCCCAAGCCTCCATACTCATCTTCAGGGGTCTGTACCATATATCCCAATATCTATGCAACTCCATCCCTTTTTTTGTCACCAATGCATAATGTGCTGCCTGAAGTTTCTTGGCACCTAAAAAAATCGTTCTCGGCGCTGGAATATACTGCAGTGCTAAGAACTCGTCGAGCGCGCGCCAATCAATAACCTTACTGATCACGCCACTTTCACTCAGCGCCTTAAGCTCGGATGCAAAATAAAAAACTCCATCGCGCCACGAATAATAAAGTGGCTTTTTCCCTAATCTATCTCTAGCCAAAAAGAGCATCTTTCTCTTTGCGTCCCACAGTGCGAATGCAAACATCCCACGCAGACGGGACAGGCAGGCTGTCCCCCACTCCTCATATGCATGAACAATTGTCTCTGTATCGCTCTTTGTTGTAAAGCGATGTCCACGTAGTTCAAGCTCTTTACGGAGTTGTTGGTAATTGTATATCTCCCCATTGAAAACGATATGGACATCCCCATCCTCATTGCTCTGTGGTTGATGGCCAGTCTTAAGATCTATAACACTTAGCCTACGCATGCCAAGCGCAACGTTTCGCTCAGCAAATATACCCCAGTCGTCTGGCCCACGGTGACGTAAGAGCGCTAGCATACGCTTCAGAATGTTTGCGTCGCCAGGACCCAGAAAACCCGCGATGCCACACACACAAAACCCTCAACCATTCTCCCTAAACCATCTCACAAACTTCTTGATACCTTCATCAATTGACGTACGCGGCTCATATCCAAGCATCCGTCGCGCTTTCGAGATGTCCGCATACGTTATTGGAACATCACCGGGCTGAGGAGGAAGATGCGTGATCTTTGCTTTTTTCCCAACATTTTTTTCTATGAGCGTAATAAGCTCGTTGAGCGAAACAGTTCGTGAGCCACCTAAGTTAAATATCTCGAAACTGAATGGCTTTTCGAGTGCAGCGAGTATTCCCTGTACGATGTCATCTATGTAGGTATAGTCTCTTTTCATGCTACCGTCCCCAAAAACTGGAATCTCTTTTCCTTCGCTGATGAGGCGAACGAACTTGTGGATAGCCAAATCTGGCCTCTGGCGCGGGCCATAAACTGTGAAAAGGCGTAGCACTGTCACAGGTATGCCATACAGATGGCTGTAGGTGAAACAGAACAGTTCTGCCGCGCGCTTGCTTGCAGCATACGGTGAGATGGGCTGGGCTATGGGATCTTCCTCACTGAACGGCACTTTGTTGTTTATGCCGTACACGCTGCTGGAGGAGCCGAAAATGAATGTTTTGAGTTTCGCGTTTTTGCATGCCTCAAGCAAGCTGATGGTTCCATTCACGTTTACATCCGCATATTCGAGTGGCCTTTCTAGCGAAGGGCGCACACCTGCCTTCGCTGCGAGGTGGATGACTGCTTCCGGTTTTGCCTGCGCGACAAGACTCTTCATTCTTTTTGTATCGCGAATGTCAGCCCGGACTAGTTTGAAAAGTCTGTTTTTCTTAAGCGCAGCGATGTTTCTTTCTTTTATTCTGCGGTTATAGAGGAAGGAATCAAAGTTGTCTACTCCTATGACGTTGTTTCCTCTACTAACCAGCGCCTCACACACATGCGAGCCGATGAAGCCTGCTGCACCAGTAACTAAAATCCTCATGAGAAAATTTTGGCGATGAAATTAAAAACTATCCTCTTCCGATGTCAGACCGTCTTCCAAAAACGAACATAAGTATCCCAATGCAGAAAAAGACCCCCTGCAGGAGTTTGAGCGCCAGCGCCGGAATATACTCCCAGTCTCTTCTTTTTAATGCCAGCAGGGCAAACCAAAGCGCGATGATGTCGAATGGAAGCGAGAGCAGCGCGAGCAATGGATGCGAAAATACTGTGAAAGCTACCAATGCGGCGAACGATACTAACAAGCCAGGCAGTCGGACGAACTCCAGCCTTCTTGTCTTTATCATGTAAATCGGTGCAGTCCTGCCATACCACAGCGCGCTCTTGACGAATTCACTAAATGATTCTGGCACATTAGAGTACTGAATTGCCCTGCGCTCCAAGACCTCAATTAAACCCTTTTTCTTACAATATGCTTTCAGCCTTTCTCTGAGCTCCATGTCTTCGCCCACCCCCAATTTTGCAAACCCACCGACATCGAAAAACACCGTTCGGCGTATCGCGCCGGCTGCAGACATCGTCCCATCAAAAGGTCCTGCAAACGATGGGTAATGAAAATATTGCTGCTTAAGGTAAAGCCTCTCAAACCAAGTATGCACGACAAACTGGTAACGCGTCATGACACCAGCTACACGTGGATCTTTGAAATGTCTCAATACACGAAAGAAGTAAGCTCTGTTGTATCCATCAAAGTCGGCGTCACAAAAAGTAAGAAAAGGGGCATTTGTGGCCCTCGCACCCTGATTTCGTGCGCCCGCTGGGCCGGTCTTTTCTTTTTGGTGCAGTACTTTACAGCCAAACTTTCTTGCAACTGTAACTGTACCATCGGTGCTTCCACCATCAACTACGATGATCTCCTTGTCCGGATACGGATTTTTTGTCAGATTGTACAATAGCTTCTCGAGTTTCTTTTCCTCATTAAGTGCTGGGATGATTATTGCAACTTTCCCAAAACTCTTTTTCACTCAATCAACTCTCTATACAGCTCATGATGCTTTTTTGCAGTCATGCGAATATCATGATGTTTTCTCGCATAAGCAAATGCTCTCGTTCCGATTTTTCTATTGAGTTTGGTATCTTCAAGCAGCATGCGGGTGGTCTCAATCAATTTATTGAAATCTCCTTTTGCATGAAAACCGATTTTCTCCTTGCACAAGACCTCATCCGGGTCAACATTTAGCGAAACAACGGGAGTTTTCCTCAGCCAAGCCTGAATAAACGTATTGGGAAAACCAGCGCTATCGCTTGTATCGACAAGCACACTTGCTCTGGCAATAATGGCGTTAACTTTTTCTAAAGATTGAAATGGAAGTATTTCGACATTTTCCGTTTTCTTAGCGAGCTCGAGCGTTTTCGCGAAAATGTTGTAAGTCTTTCCCATTATATCTTTCTCCTGTATTGCTCCGACCATGACAAACTTATAATGTGGGAATTTTTGCGCGAGCTCGATAAACTGCATTGGAAATTTATAGTCAGCAGTCCTCCCTACCCACACTGCAAACGGAGGATCGGATTTTTTTGGGAGACTTTTCGGTACCGGGTGGCCAGAAGGAATGATACGAATATCCGCATTAGGCATGCATTGAGCCATTGCTTTGCGGAGGTATTCTGCAGTAGCAATAATTACATTGGCGTTTTTGAGCCCATAAAGATAAAGTCTTTTTTTAATTGTATTTCTGAAAAACCCCCTCCACATATTTCCAGACAGCGTACAGTCATCGATGTGCGCGATGGAGAAGACAAAAGGTCTGGCATTCTTCTTTGCATGATGCGCGAAATAACCCGTTGCGATGTTGCTCCCCCTCTGGTGATAAATGTCCGCTTTAAAGGAGTTGAGCACGCGCGTGAAGAAAGGGTGAGAATAAGTAAGAAAGGAATTGAGCGCGAAGAAGGGAGCCGCTTCCACCAAATCCCATAGCGAGCGCTTGAAAGTCCTCACCTTGTGGAGTATCTGTCCCTTCCTAACAATTGTTTCTGGCTGCCCCTCGTCATCAACCAAATAGTGTGTTTGCCAACCAAGCCTTTGTAACTCCTTCCCGATCAAGTAAAGCTGTATCTCAGCGCCCCCCACTCTTCTGCTCACGAGCGGATGACCCATTGTATAGTAGCAAACGCTTTTCCCGCTCATCTCTTGCTCACCATGATGTTTCCCATTACGAGATGTCTAAGCCCAGACCGCTCCATTGTGTAAAGCGCATCTGTAGGCGAGCACACCATCGGCTCACCATGGAGGTTGAAGCTCGTGTTCAGCACGCCACCGATTCCTGTCTCTTTTTCAAAATATTCCAGTATCCTGTAGTAGTCAGGATTGCTCCAATTTTCGAGTATTTGTGGCCTGAGTGTGAAATCGGCGGGATGCATGGCCGCGACAAGCTCCTTGCGCGCGAGCGGCTTCGAGCGGAAGGCCATTATCATGTAAGGTGCAGGAATCTTTTTCGGATTGATAAGATAGTCATCTGCTCTTTCCGCGGACAGCGTGGGCGCAAATGGCATCCAAAAGTCCCTGCTCTTTATCTGCTCGTTGATGATGCGTACGGTCTCCCATGTGCTTGGGTTTGCGAGAATTGCCCGGTTCCCGAGACTCCGTGCACCCCATTCCATTCTGCCGGAGCAGCGTGCGACTATCTCGCCCTCAGCAAGTAGGCCCGCGATTTCTTTGGCGATATTCTTACATCGTCTTACATCGTAGTTTTTCCCGAGACGCGCGAGTGCCTCCTTGATTTCTTTTTCGCCGAACTCCATCCCTAAGTAGAGGTCCTTTAGTGGTGTAGTAGGCGCGTCCTGTCCAGCCAATTCCTTGTAGGCGTAGAATACCGCACCGAAGGGCGTACTTTCGTCTCCGCATGATGGCAACGGGTAGAGTTCCTCCACTTCTGGAAGTTCGCTGATGAGCATGTTAGCCTTGACGTTCATGAAAACGCCACCTGAGAGAATAACACGCCTTACGCCTGTTTTTTTTACTGCAGCTCTCACCCACCTCACAAGCAGGTCTTCTGTCAGCCGCTGCACACTCGCTGCAATGTTATCGAACCTCTCGTGTTTGAGCATTTCATCTAGATAGAAGAGCGAGCGCTGTGTGTTAAAAGCCGACTTGAACGAGAGCTCGTTCTCATCTAACCAAATCATGGGCTTAAACACCCTCTCATAAGTCTTTTTGTAATACTCTTTCGCATAGGGCGCGAGGCCCATGAGTTTGTACTCATGCTCGAGTGGCTTCATTCCCATATAGATTGTTGTCGCGGCGTACACAAGGCCAATTGAGGCCTCCAGCGGTGTTGCGGCGATCCTTCTGATTCTTCCCTCGCGCGCAATGTTGACCGTCGCGCACAGGCCATCTCCCTCGCCATCGAGCGTGAGCACGAGGGCTTCCTCGATTCCATCAGTCATGCCAAAATAGCCCGCATAGGCATGACAGGTATGGTGGTCTATGAAATGGATTTTACTCTCCGGAACGCCAAGTCTTTTCAAGAGGATTTTTTTAACTGCCTTTCTGCCAGCCGCGCTCCTTCTTTTCCGAATAAAGTGAACAAGTGGGAGGGCAATGACGCGAAGAATCGGGTGGGCGTAGTCTATTGTTGCCCAAATGCTTCTTGCGGCGCTCGGCATGCCAAGTGCAACCCCACGTGCCTTTTCGTAGTCGGAATGATTTTCTGTCGAAACGACCGCAACCGCATCCAATTCTTCGCCCGTGATCCCCTCGCTTTCAAGAACCCATTTCCACGAATTTGCGGGTACTGCGTCCTCATTTTTCCTGCGCGTAAACCTTTCCTCGCTCACCGCCCTAACTATTTTTCCGTCTTTGAGCAAAGCTACTGTGCTGTTGTGGCCGAAGACTATCCCTAAAATATAAATAGTTCCACCCG
This sequence comes from Candidatus Micrarchaeia archaeon, assembly GCA_038890815.1. Lineage (GTDB taxonomy): Archaea > Micrarchaeota > Micrarchaeia > Burarchaeales > JACRGF01 > JAWAFC01. The sequence continues at coordinate 92,979 of JAWAFC010000002.1, forward strand.
GTACTTATTATGTGTGCGAGGTTTAAAAAAATGATTCGCGTTTTTTTCAACCTGTCTCCGCGCCACAGGGTTCGCTTCCGCGAGACTGTCTGGCATCCACCTCCAGGAGTTATCTATGTGAACAAAATCCCTCCCACCTGGAAGGATACAAACATCAGCCCGGCAGATCCACTGCGAGAGCGTGCTACAAATCTTTTGAAAAAAGTTATTGATATTTTCCGTATTCCGAACATCCGCCTCGCCCGTCCGAACCTCCCATGCGACCTTATCCATGCACCCGGCCAGCTTTTGCTCAATCGCCAGCAGTGGGTGACAGAGATTGACAACCCTGCGGTTCTCACTCTTTATAATCTCAACACGCTCTACTCACGAATAGGTCAGTTTTGGATAAAGCGATTTCTCCGCTCACGCCACTGCGGAGGGGTTATTGCTATTAGCCAGGCGGCAAAAAAAAGCCTTGCGAATGTTCTACGTGATGATGAAATAAACTCAAAAACTTCTGTTGTTTATCCTTTCGTACGTCTCTCGCCCTTTAGGAAAAAGCCGAGCGAGCACATCCGTCTCCTGTATGTGAGCACTAGTTTCTTCCGCAAGGGGGCGCGCGAGCTCCTCAAGGCATTCGAGAGGCTTAACAAGATGTTCCCCAATAAGCTTTCGCTCACTCTTGTCACAAACGCCCCCAAGGAATACATCTCACGCTATTCACGTTTTCCCAACATCCGTCTCCTTCCCGCAAACATTCCGAAGGAAATTCTTTATCGCGACTTTTTTTCGGATGCCGACATTTTTGTTGTTCCGACTTACCAGGACAGCTTCGGCCTCGTCAATCTCGAGGCCATGAGCGCCGGCCTGCCAGTTGTTGCTACTGATCTTTTCGCACTACCCGAGATGGTAGAAGACGGTAGAAACGGCTTCCTGCTACCGTGCCCCATACCTTATTTTAGGCCGGATTACACACCGAATCCTGCCGTATGGTCATTGAACTTGGAGGAGTACTGCAGCCGAAAGGAGTTTCCGGAAATAGTCAATGGGCTGATCGAAAAGTTGACCATACTCATTGAGGACGAAAAACTCAGGAGGCAAATGGGCGAACGCTCACTGAAAGCTGTTAAGGAAGGAAAGTTCAGCGAGAAAGTTCGCGCGGCCTCACTTATTCAAGCTTACCGCCGCGCGTTGGGTGAGTGAATTGTGCGGAATAGGTGGAATCTACTGTTTCAATGGTGGAAAAGTACGAAAGGCCGCTCTTAAAAGTATGATCTCGGTCCTGCGCCACAGGGGGCCGAACGGCTGTGGTGTGAGGGTCTTCGACTCGGCAGGCCTTGCTCATACACGCCTAAGCATTATCGACCTTTCGAAGCGCGCCACACAGCCAATGAGCAATGAGGATGGCAACTTATGGATCGTGCTTAATGGCGAAGTATACAACTACCGTAAGCTCAGAAGCGAGCTCACGCAAAAAGGCCACCGTTTCAGGAGCGCGAGCGACACTGAGGTCATTCTCCATCTTTATGAAGAAGAGGGCGAGCGTTGCTTGTCACGCCTACGCGGAATGTTCGCATTCGCGCTTTACGACAGAAGAAAGAACGAAATGTTTCTCGCACGCGACAGGATAGGCGAGAAGCCTCTCGTATATGGGATTTTCAATAACGTTCTATATTTCGCCTCGGAGATTCCCGCCATTCTCAATGCTTCCGGCTGTCCTAGAGAAATCGACCTTGAGGCTCTCCATCATTACTTCTCTGATTCTTGGTATCATCCCCCCGCGCCCTACACGATCTTTAAGGGAATTAGGAAGCTGCCAGCTGGTTGCTTCGCGCGCGCCACAAGAGAGGGACTCTGCATCAGGAAATATTGGTCTCTCGACTTTGGCAGAAAAAGCAAGGCAAGTGAGGCCGAGTTGTGCAGAAGCCTGCGCAATAGGTTGCGCGAGGCAGTGAGATTGCAACTCGAGAGCGATGTGCCAGTTGGCATCATGCTGTCTGGTGGCATCGACTCTTCCTCCATAGTGCTGGCCATGCGCGAGCTTGGGGTGCAGACCATCCGCTCTTTTGCTGTTGGCTTCAGCAAGGATGACGAGGAGCTACAGCGTGCGCGCCTCGCAGCAAAATTTTTTGGCACAAAACATACCGAGCTCATAATAAAGGCCGATGATATCTCACGCTTGCCAGAGATGATCGCGCTTTATGGAGAGCCCATCAGTCTGTTGCCTGCGTTCTACACGTTCGAGCTCTCAAGGCTCATGAATCGACATGTCACGGTTGTGCTCACTGGCAACGGCGGCGATGAGCTCTTCGGAGGATACGACTACTATAACAGAGTGCGCCTACTCTCTATTCTCTCACGTATTGATTTCCTTTTACCGCATTCTCTGTTTGGACTAGCCGGCAGAGCGCTCGGCGCGCTCTTTACAAAAGGCTTTCTTTCCGAAATCGCATTGGGCTTGCGTATTCTTGGTAGCAGTTTTTTCAAGAGAAAGGGCTTGTCGGCTCGCGAGGATGGCGAGCGGCTCCGCCGTTCTCTCTACTCCCCGGCAGTGCGTGAAAAACTGGCACGCTCGGATACTGGAAGACTGCTCGATGACGCTTTCGCCGAACCGCAGTGCGGAAGCTACTTTGATCGTGTGCTATACGCAGACCTGACCGTAGGCAACTCGCACTCCGTAGTGGTCTCAAGCGACGTGGGCGGCATGGCACACGCGCTTGAGATGCGCTCCCCTTTTCTCGACCCAGGGCTTCTTGAGTTCTCCTCCATCCTGCCTGAACGAATGAAAGTTCGTTCTCTTTTTGACCCCTCACAGAACAAGTACATCCTCAAGAAAGCTATTGAGAGCGATGTGCCCGCGGAGATCGTATCTGCAAAAAAAATGGGCTTCGGGTTCAACATTCCTTGGCGTGCCTGGATGAAAACGAAGTGGAGGCGCACCATACATAGCCTGTTGTTTGATGGCTCGCTTGCCCGCTCGGGTCTGTTCGACATGAACTTCGTTAAAAAAATTTTTGAAGAGAATTCAAGCGGAAGAGCAGACCACTCTAGACTACTTTTTGCTCTAGTTGTCTTCTCGATCTGGTACAAGCTCTTTATTGAGCGCGTTTCTGTGAAAAGACTAAAACTTAAATTCTGATTGCACCTCTCGCTATTTTCAGTAGTTCGGCGGGTTCCACTGCCCTGAAAAGAAAAAGTAGCAGGCCGTAGGCAAGTGTGGCGACCAGACCAAAAAACAGTAATATCCTCCAGCTGGATTCGAAACCGGCGAGAAGCTGTGAGAGCACGAGCAGGCAGATGAGAGAGGCCACGGCTGGCTTGAGCAGAAGTTGTACGTCGAACGGAATGTCCGCGTGCCTGAGCGCGTAGGCTGTAATAACTCCTGCAGACAGGAACTTCATTGCCAGTATGGATGCCACTATTCCCATTAGGCCGAACACCGGAATAAGCGTTACATAGAGGAGGACCTGAAGAACGGTGGTAGCGAAGTTTATTCGTGCGGATATGTCAATCCTTCCTGTGCCTGTCAGTAGCATGTCTGCAGCCTGAAAGAGTGTGAAGGCAATTGTCAGAGGCGACAGATAGACAAGAAGCGTGCTGGCCTCCGCATACTGAATCCCATAAACTAATTTCACAAAGCCCGGTGCGAGTAGGGCTATGCCCAATACTGCCCAAAAAGAAAAGGCGAGCCCATACTGTAGTGTCTTTTTGTACATTACCGCTTTCTTCTCAGGTTTCCTTGCATAAGAAGAAACAAAAACAGCCGAGCTGAACGGGAACACTGAGTTAGGGAAGTTTGCCCACGAAAAGGCTGTTCGAAAAATGCCAATAGCAGAGGCAGGCAAGAAGAGCGCCGTTATCGGCGCGTCGATAAACATAGAAATAAGATAGTTAAACGTAACAAGCGTGCCATAAGCGAAATATCTCCTTACAACCTTCGGCATACCCTCAATCGTTGTCTCGAAATTCGGGAAAAGAACCCTTCTCTTTGCATAAAGCAGCGCAATCGCGAGTGTCAGGCTCGCTGCAGCTGACAGCACGAAAGCCCAGAGCACGCTCACAAAACCCCCAAATGCAAAGAAAAAGATGAACGGAAGGATTGCCCTTAGCCCAAAGTGTGTCGCGGTTGTCAGGAAAGTGTAAAACGATTTTCTGAGAGCCGAGAACACCGTAGCATAAAACCCAGACAATGAGTAGAGTGCAGTAAGAAGAGCGCTCACCTTAATTGGTTCCGAAAGGGACGGATTCTTGAGGCCGAGGGCTATCCATGGCGCTAGGAGAAAAAGGAGTGCTGCAGCGAGCGCCGACAGCATCCACTTAGATTTCTCGAAGAACCTGAAGTACGCCCACGCACGCTCGCCGTGTCTCTGGGGGATAAAGTAGAGGGCTGCCATTCCGATGCCGAACTCGGTGAAGAACAACCACAGGCTCGAGACTGCTATCACTAGGGAGAGCAGGCCGAACCCCTCGCTTCCCAACAGCGTAGGAAAAAACCACACGTATACGAGGCTTGTCACTACTGTGGAGTACTGCGCTGCGACCGCGAAAACGTTCTCACGCGCCACTACCAAATACCATGGGGGTTTTTTCTTCATTGCCTCACGGGCATCTTCCACACATGAAAATGAACCCATCACTATTTTTTCCCTACATACAAAAGCTCGGAGCCGTTTCCTGGGAGAAAAGGGCCTCCCGGAAGCAAGTAGCTCAACATGAACATGCGGTAACTGAAAGATTCGCACACAACTGTTTTGAACCCGCTTATCTCAAGTGCTTGCCTAAGCGACAGTCTTGTAAACGGCTTTACGTGCGTGGGGTCCGACCAAAAGCTGAATCCCACTTTTTCAATGTCCGGAGTCCGAATGATGATTATGCCGTCCCTTTTTAGTCGGCTGTGGAGACCTTTAAGCACTGAAACAGGGTCATCCAGATGCTCCAGAACATGGTTTAGGATTAGCACGTCCACAGAATTTTTTGCCAAAGGAATCTTTTTCCGCACGTCAGCCTGACAGAAAACAATCCCTTTTGCTTCTAGTTTTTTTCTGTATGTCGCATCGATATCCACCGCAATCTTTTCCTTTATCCTCCGGTCCATCAGAGAGAGCGCCCAGCCATCGCCAGGCCCAATCTCCACAACCGACAGGCCTGGTTTGTTGCAGTACCGGTCAATAAAAAATTTCAGAAATACCGCGTAGTGGTTTTTTTGTCCAATTTGTGAGACAGCCTTCCTTTCCAACAAGTAGGTAATCCACCTGGAAAGCAATCCCTTCTTTTCCCGATATCTCTCTGCGACCTTTAGGTATCCCATTGAATTCGCCTTACCTCCTTTTTTCATGGCGCGTCCCGCCAGGAGGAAGTACCCCCTCCATCATCCTGTTCGCCGCGCGGTAGCTCTCTATTGTGCCTATGTCGAGCCAGTAGTCTGGGTCATACACGAAGCCAGCGAGCCTGCCTTCCCTTGCGAGCTTTGGGAATACCACCTCCTCCACCTTTGCTTTCCTGTGCGGGAGGAGCTCGAGCACACTCTTGCTAAGGACATAATAGCCAGCATTGGCTAGGTTGCTGGGCGCTTCCTCCTTCCTCGGCTTCTCCACAAACTTCGTGACTAAGTCGTCCTTAAGCTCGGCAATGCCGAACCTGCTTACCTCATGCCACGGAACCCTGAACAGCGCTATTGTAGCGAGCTTTTCTTTTTTCCTATGGAATTTCACCATCTCTCCAATGTCTATATTCGTAACATTGTCCCCGTACGCCACGACAATATCCTCGTTTATCTCCTTTTCCACGCACACAGCCCTCAGGTCGCCACCTGTTTCCCATCCAAGCGTCTGTACTGTCTCGATCACGATGTTGTCACGGGGAGTGTGCCTGAGATAATTTTCCAGCGTCTCGCGCATGTGCGACACTGCTACATAAATTGTTTTGATTTCCCTACAGGTAAGGAGGTTATCGATAACGTAGTCGATGACTGGTTTCCCTCCAACGGGCAGAAGTGGTTTTGGGATAGCATATGTCAGTGGGCGAAGCCTCGTCCCTTTCCCTGCAGCCAATATTACAGCCTTCATCTTTTCACCCAACGCTTTTCCTCCCAATCCCCCTGTAGCAAAGACCGGCAAGTGCTTTTCTTGGTAGCACGTCTCTTCCTTCAATCACGACCGCTGGCTTGCTGGCCATAAGCGAAAAGTCCTTTTGAGAAAGCCGCTTATATTCTTTCCATGCTGTAAGGATGATGCATGCATCAGAACCCTTCAACGCAGCATGCGCGCTTTCGGCATATGCAATTTTTTCACCGAAGGTATTTTTCGCGTTCTCCATTGCTTTTGGATCATGCGCTATGACCGAAGCGCCCTCCTTTAGCAGCGCAGGGATCACTTTCAGAGATGGCGCCTCCCTCATGTCGTCAGTATTCTCTTTGAAGGCAAGGCCTAGCACCGCGATGCGCTTCCCGCGCAAAGTCCCGAGCGCTTCCTTTGCCAGCTCGATTGTTTTGAGCGGCTGCTGTGCATTCACATCCAGCACGGCCTGGATTATCCTTGGCTCAACGCCTACGCTCCTGGCTGTGTGCGCAAGTGAGGCAACATCCTTTGGAAAGCAGCTTCCGCCGAAGCCAACGCCAGCATTCAAGAAGGCCCGTCCGATCCTCCTGTCGAGACCCATGCCATCAGCAATATCATATACATCAATTCCGAGCTTCTGGCAGATGTTCGCAATCTCATTGATAAAGGAAATTTTTGTGGCAAGAAAGGCGTTGCTTGCGTACTTTATCATCTCGGCAGTCCGCCAGTCAGTCTGCAGGAAAGGACACTTGAAACGTGTGTAGAGCTTGCGCATCGCAGTGACATCCATTTTATTCTGCGCTCCGACGACAATCCTGTCCGGGTTGAAGAAATCGAAAACTGCATTTCCTTCTCTGAGAAACTCCGGGTTGGCACACGCGCCGAAGCCATCACCGAATTTTTTTCCGCTCGTCTTCTCAATTATCCCAACAATTTTTTCTGTAGTGCCCGGTGGGACTGTGCTCTTGACAACAACTACCGGGCGTTTTTTGCTTTCCGCGAGCGCCCTGCCAATGTTCGAGGCTGCCTCCTCAACAAACCGCAGGTCTGTCGAGCCATCCGCTCTGCTCGGTGTGCCTACGCAGATGAAGACTATCTCCGACTCAGCAATCGCGCTTTTTCCATTGGTCGTTGCCGATAGCTTTTTTCTCTTAACATTTTTTCTGATCAGCACGTCGAGGCCAGGCTCGAATACGGGCGCGCGTCCGCTGTTGATGGCATTTACCTTTTCTTTGTCAACATCAATGCACGTTACGTGGTTGCCCAGCTCGGCTAGTCCAGCAGCCTGCACAGAGCCGACATAGCCAACGCCGACAACAGCGATTCTCATATAATGTCTTTGGCATGTAATTATTAATGTACATTTCTACTAAGCTAAGAAAAGCATGCGCATCTGCATGGTATCAACCGATTTTCCATATGCCACCGCTAGGGGCGTGATCACCCAAGGCGGAGGTGGGGCCTGCATCGCCCAGCTAGTGGAGGCACTCCTTCGAAGAGGGCATAAGGTTACTGTAGTCACGCGAGCCGAAGAAAGCGGCCCCGTAAAGGAATTGTTTAACATTCCAATTATACGCACGCGTTTCGCCTGGCTAGGCTTCCGTGAGAGCAAAATAACCCACTCGCTGTTTTCCTTGCCAGCGCTCTTTCGCGTGCTGGCAAGCGGACACTTCGATCTTATTCACGCTCACAATCCAGCAGCCGCGCTTCCATCTATCCTCGCTGCCCGTTGGTTCTGCCTCCCCTTACTTCTCACCATGCACGGCCCCTGGGCGAGTGTGAGGCAGCGTGCTGTCATCAGATGGCTTGCGCGCAGAATAGAGCACATAGCACTGCTAGGGGCTGACCATATCACTGCCGATTCACACGCGTTACTGAACGAACTTGTGGCAATTCATCACCTCTCACGCTCGAAATTCACCTGCATCCCAAACGCTGTGGACACCACAATGTTTTCTCCGGAAAAGATGACGCAGTCTGCCGCACGACGAAAACTTGGCCTCCCCGCAAAAGGAAAGGTTGTTTTGTTTACTGGCAGGTTTGTGGCAGAGAAGGGCTTGCCCGATCTCCTCGAAGCAGCATCCATACTTTTGGGGAAAGGCGAAAAATTCACCCTACTCTTAATTGGTGGCGGTTTTGATGAGCATGTCGTCAGGGATTGGTTAGCACGGCACAATGGCTTCCGCAACCACATCATCGTTAAGCCTTACGTCGCGTACGAGAACATGCCAATAGCGTACATTGCCAGCGATGTGTTTGCACTTCCTTCCCTAGCCGAAGGCATGTCACGTTCTCTGATGGAGGCCGTAGCGTGCGGCAGGCCAGTTATCGCGACAGATGTAGGAGGTAATCCCGAGATAGTGCAGAGGGAATTTGGCATGCTGGTTCCGCCGCGAAACCCACCGGCTCTGGCCGAAGCCATCCACGTACTCCTCGCAGACGAGAAAAAAAGGAAAAAGATGGGAATGGCGGCGAGGGCTTTTGCCCAAAAACACCTGAGCATCGCTGCAAGGGTGCGCGCCTTCGAAAAAATCTACGAAAAACTGGTGGCGGGATGTGCGGAATAGCCGGCTACTGTGGCGAAGGGGACAGACAGCTCGTGCGGAAGATGCTCAAGACTATTTCCTACAGGGGACCTGACGATGAGGGGGTGTATGTTGATGACCGCGCCGGCCTAGGCAACCGGCGCCTCAGCATCATCGATCTCAAGACAGGCAGACAGCCCATTTCGAACGAGGACGGGAGCGTGTGGATTGTATACAACGGCGAGCTATACAACCACCTCCTGTTGCGCGCCGAGCTCGAAGCCAGGCGCCATCGCTTCGTCACTCGCAGCGACACTGAGGTGTTCGTACATGCTTATGAAGAGTGGGGTCCTGCCTTTGTCGAACGGCTTCGCGGTATGTATGCGTTCGCGCTGTGGGACAGTAGGAAAAAACAACTTCTCCTCGCAAGAGATGAAGCTGGCGTCAAACCACTTTACTACTCGCTCCGCAATGGAACCCTCTACTTCGGCTCCGAAATTAAGTGCATGTTGGAAAACAAAGACCTTCCGCACGCCCTTTATCTCCCTGCGGTTGACTGCTATTTCTCCTTTGGAAGCGTTTTCGGAAGCCAGACGATGTTCGAGGGAATAAAAAAGCTAGAGCCCGGGACGTACGCTCTCTACAGCGCGCGCGCAAAACGCCTGACATTCAAGCGCTTTTGGCGCCTGCGTTTTGCCCCTTCTATTCGCTCGCTTCACGAAGCATCAGAGCGCCTGTTCGACCTTCTTAAGGAAAGTGTGGAGCTCCAGCTGATGTCCGATGTTCCACTAGGCGCCTTTCTTTCTGGCGGCATTGACTCGAGTGGGGTGGTCGCATTCATGTCAAAAGCGCTTCAGAGACCAGTCAGGACATTCACCATCGGCTTTGACGAGGAGAGCGACGAGCTTACATTCGCCAGGGAGGTAAGCGAGCTTTTCGGAACGCATCACAGGGAAAAAATTGTTGAGGATGATGATGCGGTCAGATTGCTTCCAGTGCTTCCATATTATTTCGACGACTTGACGGGCGATGCAGCTGCTGTGCCGACATTTTTTGTCGCAAAGCTAGCCCACCGCTTTGTTAAGACAGTGCTCACGGGCGAAGGGGGCGACGAGCTGTTCGCCGGCTATAACCGCTATAAGATATTCTCACCATGGTTCGACTTTATCCCAAAAAGCATCCGCTTATATTTTTTTGAAAGCGTGGTGAGTATTTTTCAAGATGCGCACAAGAGAGCTTTTTACTCCCCTCGCCTCCTCGCCGCAAAGCGTGATTGGTCTGCTGTTTTCCTGCGCCCGTATTTTGAAGGGAAGGTGGGTGGCCTTGACCAAGCTCTCGCCTTTGGCTTTGAGCAAGTCCTGCCAAATCAGCTGCTTGCTAAAGTTGATAGAGCTGCTATGGCGAATTCGCTCGAGGCACGTGTGCCGCTGCTCGACAAAGAACTTGCTACATTTTCAGGGAGATTATTCCCTAGCCTGAAAATGAGCGGAATCCAGGGAAAATTCGTGCTGCGAAAAGTTATGGAGCGGATTCTCCCAAAACGCATTATCCAGAGACCAAAACATGGATTTGACGTTCCATGGCAAAGATGGTTCTCGGGAGAAGTCGGTGAATTCGCAGAACAAGTTTTTGATGAGGGAACAAACAACTTACTCCTCGCTTCAGCGGTTAAAAAAGAAATGCGTCGTGCCTCCTTCTCTGGGAAAGGCAAGAAGCCGCTCATGCGCGCCTGGCATATCCTACTGTTTGAGCTGTGGATGAGAAGGTGGTTTCCGGATGAGTACTGACCATCACAAACGCCTCGAAGCCGCGCTAACACGTATTTATGCATCCATTTCGCGCAGGCCATCTCGCTCGTACTACGAGAGCCAGCTTAGAAACTGGCGCGATGAAATTGTAAGCCATGAGCTCATCGCAGCACAACTCCTTCAGCAACTCCAGAAATGGACAAGCTCCAAAACATATTGCCGTATATTGGATGTAGGATGCGGCACGGGCGATTTGGTCCTTGCTTTTGCAAAGAACACTTCCGCAACAGGCATCGACATAGATCACCAGTTCATTAAGGCTGCAAAACTTAAAGCAGTTTACCTCAGAAGGAAAAAAGCGCGTTTTTTTGTTGCAAGAGCAGAGAACCTGCCGTTTCCAGACAATTATTTTGATCTAGTTGTTTGCAAAACAACTCTCGAGCATGTAAACGATGTGGAAAAAGCCATTTCCGAAATGGTTCGTGTACTTAAACCAGGTGGCTGGATGTATATAGAGGCGCCAAACTATTTCTGGATTTGGGAGGGACATTATGGGCTTTTTATGTTTCCTCTTCTTCCCAAATCACTTTTCAAGTTATATGCACGCTTGGTCGGTAAAGATCCAGCATTTATTCAGTACATCAATTACCTAACTCCTTGGCAGCTCGAGCATTTGATGAAAAAGTTTGGGTTATGGTTTAAAAATCTCTCACCGGAGAGATACCGACGAATCATGACGCACCCTGAAGAGCTCTCAAAGGACTCTAAGCCAAGACATTTTTGGCTTCTCAGAATACTTTCGCGGATCGGACTCTCACAACTTTTAAGTGCACTCATGTTATCGCTTAAATTCTATCCATCGCTTATCTACCTCGCGCAAAAGCCAAAAGGGGCAAACTGATGGAGTGTGTGATCACCGGCGGTGCCGGTTTCATCGGCTCGCATCTTGCCGATGCGTTGATCGCAAAGGGCCGTACTACAGTAATCGTTGATAATTTAGTTGAAGGAAAGAGAGAAAACATAAACCCAATGGCGCGTTTTTTCAAAGTCGATCTCTTACGTACCGAGCTTTTCCGCATTTTTAAAGGAGCTGACAGCGTTTTCCATTTTGCAGCCGACCCGTTTGTCCGCCGGAGCACCGAAAATCCTGAGCTGAGCTTCCGGCAGAATGTGCTCACAACCTTCCGCGTGCTCGAGGCCTGCAGAAAAGCTGATGTAAAGCAAATCGTTTTTGCGTCGTCAAGCGTTGTTTACGGAGAAGCAAAACAGATTCCAACTCCAGAAGACGCCCCTCTTGAACCTATCAGCAACTACGGCGCTAGCAAACTTGCGGGCGAGGCCTACTGCTCTTCCTACGCTCATTCCTATGGTATACGCGCTACCGTTCTGCGCTATGCCAATATTTTCGGTCCACGCGCCCGCCATGGCGTGATGTGGGATTTCTACTGGAAGCTGCGGCACAATCCCGCCAGACTTGAAATCCTCGGAGATGGAAAGCAGAAAAAAAGCTATCTCTTTGTGAGTGATGCTATTTCCGCTACACTAATCGCCGCAGAAAGACAGAAGCGGATTTTTGAAATATTCAATGTCGGAAGCGAGGAGGCAATTACTGTGAATAGGATTGCACGCGTTGTGTGCCGTGAACTTGGTGTGCGCCCGCGTTTCGTCTATACAGGTGGAAGGCGCGGCTGGCCCGGTGACATTCCGTGCATGTTGCTTAGCATTGACAAGCTAAAGCGCTTGGGCTGGAGGTCGAAAGTCCCATTCGTGGAGGGGGTAAGAAGGTATCTCGCTTGGTTGCGCGTCCAAGGATGATGCCAGAAATTTGGCAACAGCTACTCTCATATACATGTGGCCATCAGCTCGTCAACTTAAATATTCTGACGGGAATGCTTGGACCAGGAACATTATAGTCCGGATAGACCTGCGTGAACCCGCTCAGATTTCCTAGGAAGAAAGCTTTGTAGTACGCGCTGTCATATCCTTTACCTTTCCTATCAGGCAGCCCGCTCTGGCCATCCAGCCATCTTTCCGGATACCATACTATGAATGAGGAGAATGGTCTGCCTTTGATGTTCACCACACCGGCCCCGGACATGAAGCCCCTATTGAGTGTTCCGTTCTCATAGTACATTATTGGAACCGGGCCGCTCGGGGTCTGCGCCACCTCAATGCAATAAGTCAGGCCAAAACTTGAAAATGCCCTCACCAGCTGCTTTCCTTCGGCCGCGCAGAATTCGCTTATGCTGGGCTGCCGCGGCACATACACTCTCTCCCACTGATAGGCCGCATCGCACTCGCTGCCACCGGGTCCGATCTCATAGCGCGTCTGGTTGTTGTAAATGCATGACAGGTATACGAGCGCGCCCCACTTATTGATGAGGTCGATATCGACAAGGAAATATTTTGCCTTATGCGCGCGCATCCAGTCGGCCAGATGCTCGGGCTCTTCAGCAACCATGGCATTGGCCACCTCGAGGTCCTGCTCCGGATACTTGTGGTCGTTTCGTGTTATGACTTTCTTGCCTGCAAAGAAGTTTGTCCAATGGCCATAATCCCACCAGTGCAGCACCCTCTCATCCTCACCGACATTCCTCTTCAACCACTCCATGGCATTCAGCCAATAGTCCGGAATTCTCGTGCAATATACTTGGGCAGCGAAGTGATTTCCCCCCTCGGCGAGCGAGCTACAGAATGCATTTACCTCGGCGGCATTGTTCGGGTTTATCCCGAGGTAGGTCGCAGAAGCTGGCAGCACCCCCCAGATCAGCGAAAGGTTGAGGAGAACGAACGCTGCACCGAGCCCGACCGCCGCGCGCAGCGCGTTCTCGTTTGCCTTCGACCACTCAACCGCGATTCTGGCAGCCTCCCCAAGGGCTGCCGCAAAACCGATGATGACCACCAGGCTGAGCTGGAGCACATGTTTCACTTTGCCGAGTCCCACATAGGTTATCGGGAAAACAAGCACGAGCCACAGGGCTGCTAGGCGCGAGCCTTTAGTCATCGCGTGGATGGAAGTGAGCAAAGTCATGGCGAGGACCATCCACATGAGGCTCCCGTTAGGCTGCGTGGGCAGCGGCGGAATGTCAAAGATGTCTGAAAGCACTCTCAGCGTGCCAAGTGCGAGCGCGCTTATTCCGTAAGAAATCCAACCGAGCACAGGGTATTCCCTGCCAAGGTAGCCCAGCGCAGCAGCGAGGTCGCTCCCTGTTGGATTTTCCTCTGCGACCGTCTGCATGAGAGGGCTCGATGGTTTGGCGATGGCCGCAGCGCTCTTCACATACGAGAAGAGGAACTCGCCAAGTGGCGTGAGCGCCAGCAACACGAGAAGCGCGAACGCGCCTCCCACAAAGTAATTCACGACCTCCTCACGCGGTCTATCGGCGGTCGCTGCGGATAGCCACGTGAGCCCAGCCGCGAATGCCAGCGCGGCGAGCACCACGAGCGGATCCCGTGGGATGTAGAGACCGAACGGGCTCCAGTACACGCTCAGGAGAATAGAGGATGCGCTTCCGGAAAGCACGATCGCATTCAGTTCGACAAAGCGCCAGTTCGCTCGGCCCCTCCCCAAGAAATCAACGACACTCTGCAAACAGATATAGCCGGCCATCACGAGGTAGGCAAGGATGGTCCCGCTCGAGCCCAGCGTCACGCCGATGAGTGCCAGCGCGGCCAGCACGGCATACCGCCTGCTCCCCTCCTTCATCGTCATGGCATAGCTAGCCCAAAAGAGGCCTGCTGCAAAAAGTCCCCAGGGCTGAAATTCGGCCTCGCCCGCTAGCGTCTTGTCTATGAGGCGAGGGGTGAAGGCCACAAGGCCAGCGGCCACAAGTCCAATTTCCTTTCCATATTCGGTTTTCAGAAGCTGGAAGACCGCGAAGCACAGCAGCGCGCCCACGAGCGGCGGATAGACATTCGCCACGAGGCTAAGCAGCAGATTGTCATAAGCCCCTCCCTGTGTGTAGAATGAGTACCAGAAGGCCTCCAAGAAAGAGACCAACGGAAATGTCCTGTGCGTGTCAGGCAGAGGATAAAAGCCCAGATCATCGATTCCCGGAACAAACCCTTTTGTCAGAAGGAACTGCGCCTGCATCATGTACCAGTAGGGATCGAATTCGTAGAAAACAGGGCTCAGGCTCTGGATGCGGATGTAAAAGGCCAGCAGGATGATGGCTGACAGCACAAGGTCTGGCCAATGCTTTTCAATCCGCAGGCTTTCGAGCTTCGGAACTTCTACATTCTGCCAGATGCACAGTGCAGCACCCACAAGCGTGGCGAGCGAAACAGAGGCGAGCGCAAGGGCAAGCGAAAAGGGCACGCCGGCGAGATTTGCAATAAAACCGAATAAAGGCGGGATGATGAGCCCAAGTGCCACGCCGAACCAGAATTTTTCGGCAAAAGACAGTCTTGTTCTGTTGAGAAGTGCGAATGAGAATAGACAGCCTGGAACGGCAATGGAGAGAAATATGGGAATGCCTGCGATGATGAAATCAACGGCGCCCACGAAAACACTCCCTTTCCACTTTTGTATTCGCAAACCATATTAACCTGATTACCTAAAGTGACGCCGGAGCTTATTGTGCCCCCCTGAGCAGCTGTTCTCCGAAAACGCTCGCTCAAACTATTTTCATCCGATTCTCAAGGTTACAAGCGGCAATATTTTCTGCAGGCGCTGGCTCTGGCTGAAAGCTATGATACAAAGCGGATGCTGGCCGTGGATGTTGGGTGTGGGGAGGGCTTTCTGGAGCCGACTCTCGCGAAATATTATCGGTGCGTGTATGCAGTTGATGTCGAAAAGTATTACACAGAGCGCTGCGCGCGATTGAAGAGAGAGCTTGGGCTGGCGAATGTGGTAGTGGCCAACAACAGGGGAAAGCGGCTGTGCCAAATCGTGCGTGGAAAGGCCAGCACAGTGTTTTGTCTCGAGACGCTTGAACACACAGATCCAAAATCGCTCTTGCAGGAGACGGCGGAGATTCTCTCACCTCACGGCGTGCTGGTCTTTTCAGTGCCGCTCGAGATAGGCCCATCGCTGCTGTTCAAGGAGATTGGCAGTAAATTGTTTGGTAGGCACAGAGATCCGCTCAGGCTTGGCGAGCTGTTGCGCGCAGCGCTTCTGTGGGATGTAAGTGGCATCGAGCGAGCATCGCATCGTGGCTTTGACTGGCGCGTTCTGCTCAGAGAGGCTGAAAAGCTTTTCAGAGTGCGTGAGGTTGTGTTCGAGCCATTACCCTTCCTTGGGCCTCTTCTGAACAGGGGGGGTTGTTGTGGCTGCTTCTCCAAAGTGATTCGCAAGCCATATTAACGCTTTCCGACAAACTTTTTTCCGATGTTCGACGTGCATGTGGTGGGAGCAGGACCGGCAGGCTGTGCCGCGGCAGCCGCTGCCTGTGCGCAGGGCGCGCGTGTGCTGCTCAGCGAGGAGCATGCCCACATAGGTCAGCCCGAGAGGTGCTCAGGCCTTGTGTCAAAAACGGGTTTGGACAGCTTTGGCTTTGACTACTCTGAGGCGATCCTGAACAGGATAAACGGCGCGCGCTGCCATTCCCCATCTGGAAATGTGATTGAGCTGAAGTTCAGCGAAACGATGGCCTTTGTCATCTCGCGCGCCACGTTCGACCTGCTCTGCGCTGAGGAGGCTGAAAAGGAGGGGGCCAAGCTGGAGCTCGGCAGGAGGGTGAGGCGCGGCGACCTCAGCGGAAAGTCCATCATCGGAGCGGATGGGCTGGCCTCGGTGGTTGCGGAGTGGTTCGGCTTTCCGCCCATTACGAGATTCGTCACGTGCTGGCAGGCCGACTTTGAGAGGGTGAAGGTCGGCGAGCCCCACACCGTGGAGGTGTTTCTATCGCACAAGTTCGCGCCGGGCTTCTTCGCGTGGCTCATCCCGCTGAATGAGGAGAGTGCGCGCCTCGGGCTTGGGGTCTGCCCTCCGGCCAACTCAAAAAAATGCTTCGATGTCTTTTTGAGACAGCCGCGCATCGCCTCGCTCATCAAAAATGCCCGTCCTGTCTCGCATTTTGCCTATTCCATCCCACTGAGCGTGAGGAGAAAAACTGGGAAGGGCAGGGTTTTTCTCGTTGGAAATGCCGCGGGTCAGGTCAAGGCGACCACGGGCGGGGGTGTTTTTTTTGGTGGCGCGTGTGGGCGGATTGCCGGAAAGATTGCCGCAGAAGGAAAGAGCGGTGAGGAGTACGAGGCAGCCTGGCGCGCTGAGTATGGCGATGACCTCGTGCTGCACGAGCGTGCCCGGGAGTTTTACAATTCGCTGAGCGAGGCACAGCTCGAGCAGTACTTCTCGCTCGCCAAACTCCTTCAGGCCGATCGTTTTCTGAGCACTTTTGGGCACATGGACAGACCAACGCTCATGCTACCTCACCTTGCGCTGTTCCCTCCACTCAGAGCAGCGTGCTCGCTGTTCGCGCCCATTGCAGGGAGTGTCGGCCATGCATAATCTCCCGAAGCATATACTCATCATCCCTGATGGCAATAGGCGGTGGGCGAGGCTACACGGCAAGCCTGTCATTCAGGGCCATGCCGCAGGCATAGAGAAAATTGGCGATGTGCTCAGATGGTGCAAAAAAAGAGGTATTCGCATGCTTACGCTGTGGGGCTTTTCGACAGAGAACTTCCAGAGGCCCAAGAGCGAGGTGGATGAGCTCATGCGCCTTTTTGAGACAAAACTGCGCGAAATACTCGCCAGCAAAGAGGCGAGGCAAAAAAATGTGCGCGTGAAAATATATGGCGCGCTCGAGCTGCTTCCCCCCCGCGTGCGCGAGTATCTGAAGAAGGCTGAGGCCGTGACGGCGCGCCACCGGGGCTATCGCCTCAACATACTGCTCAGCTATGGCGGCCGGGCTGAGCTGCTCGCTGCGGTGAATGAGGCGATAAGGCGGGCGAGAGCGGGCAAGCTGAAGCGTGTTGATGAAAAAAGCTTCCGCCGGCTGCTGTGGACTGGAGAGCTTCCCGATCCCGACCTCATCATACGCACAAGCGGGGAAAGGCGAACGAGCGGCGTGCTGCCATGGCACAGCACATACAGCGAGCTCTACTTCTCGCCCAAACTCTGGCCCGATCTCACCGAAGAGGATTTTGAGGCGATTCTGAAGGATTATGCCTCCCGCCAGAGGAGATTTGGCCGATGAGAGTGAGCGTGCGTGCAGGTAGCAAAAGGCTGGGCGAGTTTGAGGTGTGCTCTTCCTTCCTCGCCCGCGCGCGAGGCCTTATGTTCAGGCGCCACCCCACACGCCTGCTTTTCGTGTTCCCTTCGGCGGGCATGCACGCTATCCATTCCCTATTTGTGTTTTTTCCATTCGATGCGATTTTTCTCGATGAGCGAAAGCGCGTTGTCTTTGTGCGGAAGAACATACCGCCGTTCACCCTGCTCGTGCGGCCACCGCGTGCCATAAGGTATTTATTGGAGCTTCCAGCAGGAAAAGTGGATGTGAGGGAGGGCGAGAAGGTTGTATGGCAAAAGGCAGTTCGATCTCGGCGAAATTGAGAGAGGTATAGGGAAGGGCGATGGCTCGCCGGATAACGCCCCCTCCATCATCGGCTGGAGAATTTCTGCCAATGGCCAGGCGGACTATGTGGTGCCTTTCCCCGAGCTGTCTGAAGAGGAAGAGGCGGTTGTTGGTGAGCTGCTCGCCCAACTGCGCGAGGCCTCCAAAAAGCAGGAGATGGAGAGCAGGGAGGAAGTTGAGGCCAAGGCGAAGGCTCTGCTCATGCAGCGCTGCGTGGCCGAGCGCATTCTCATGGAGAAGGACCAGTTCGATTACCTCGTGCGCGCCGCCGTCATGACGGCTCACGGTTTTGGCGTGCTCGACCTGCTGCTCGCCGATGAGGAGCTTGAGGAGATAGCTGTGATCGGGCTTGGCAAGCCAATTTTTGTCTATCACCGCACGCGTGGATGGCTTCAGACGAATGCGCTCATCGACAGCGAGGAGCATGCGCTGGCCATAATAAACAAAATGGCCAGGCCGCTTGGCAGGCGCATCACGCTGTCCTGCCCGCGCCTCAACGCCGTGCTGCCCAATGGCTCGCGCCTGCACGCCTCCATCCCGCCCATCTCCAACGTGGAGATTACCATTCGCAAATTCCGGTCCAACCCCATCTCCGTTCCCGAGCTCATCGCCTTCCGCACTTTCTCGCCACACGCGCTCGCCTTCCTGTGGGCTGTGCTCGAGCACGATGTCTCGCTGCTCATCGCCGGCAACACCGCGAGCGGCAAAACGAGCACGCTGAATGCGCTCTTCTCATTCATCCCGCTGGCCGACAGGGTGCTCGTCACGGAGGACGCGCCCGAGATAAACATCCCGCACCCACATACAGTCAAGTTGTTGGCCAATCCCGAGCTCGGCATTCCGCTGCGCGAGCTCGTAGCTGACTGCATACGCATGAGGCCTGATCGCGTGATTGTCGGCGAGGTGCGGAGCGCTGAGGAGGTGGGCGCGCTCATCGAAACGCTCCTCTCGGGCCAAGCGCGCGGATGCTATGCCACCTTCCATGCTGACTCAGCCGCCGAGGCCATGACCAGGTTGCGTTTTGCCGGCGCGAGCGCGGCCGATCTGCGCTCGATCGACGCCATCCTGGTACAACGGAGGATGTTGCGCAGGTCTGGCAGGCGGCTCGTCGAAGTTAGGAGGGCGGTGGAGATAACTGAAGTCGTGCCGAGCAGCGGCGAGGGCTTTCGCCTTAACACAGTGTTCTCTTACAATGCAAAGAGGGATGAGCTTGTCCGCGTTGGCCCATCACATCTCGCCAAATCCATCGCGGCCTCGCTGGGCGAGCCTGAGAGGGCTTTCTGGGCGCGCGTGAGGGACAGGACAGATTTCCTCGCCTCTTTGGCGCGCGAGACCGGCCTGCGGTTTGGCGAAACTGTCGAGCGCATTCAGGCCTTCCGCGAGAGCAAGAGCGCATGAGCGCCTTGCATAGCAATAACTACGGGCTCAAGCTCGCTTACTATTTCTTTTTCCGCACAACGTGCGCTGACAGCATGCGCACGGCTTGGTCGAGCGCTTGCTTCACTTCGGCTTCGGACTTGCTGCCGGTGCAGATGACCTTACCGTTTTTGAACAGCAGCAGCGAGGCGCGCGGCTGTTTGAGCTTGAGTATGGCGCCGGGAAACTGCTCGGGCTCATACTCCACATCGCGCACCTTCTGCGCGATGGCGTACAGGTCGAGCTCGATGCCAAGGTTGGCGCTTGCGACGATGTTCTCTATCTTGAACCTAGGCCTCGGGATAGACATCCCTCTGGCCCTCCTCCCACGTTGCTTTTTGCGAGCCAAACAACCACCCCGGGAAAATTCGTCGGTATTTAAATGTTTCCCTCGCAATTTATTTAACTATATCCTTTTAAATAGAAAATCTCCCAAAATATTCGGGAGGCGGTTTGTTGAAGCGTTCATTGGGCAAGCTATCCAAGAGAAGCAGACTCCTCGGACGCAGGGCGCGTGCGCGGAGGCTCGGAACGAGCGCGCTGCTGAAGAAGTTTGCACAGGGCGAGCGTGTGGCCATACAGCTCAGAAGTGATTATCCAGGCATGCCGCATCCGAGGTATAGAGGCAGGACGGGCTTGGTGGTGGGCATGCAGGGGGATGCTTACATAGTTGAAATTCAGGATGGCAGGGGTGTCAAACGCCTCACCGTGCCTGGCGTTCATCTCGTGAAGGTGGGAAGTTGATAGGAAAGGAGATCAAAGCCACGAGGGCTGCCACGCTGGCTGAAGTGGCTGAGATACTCACGCAGAGAAAGAGCGAAGGCGAGCTGGGCTTTGAGCAAGCCGCCACACTTGAGCATGCCCAGAAGTTTGCCAAGCTGTCAGCCGAAAAGGCGGCCAAACTCGTGGCGGAGCTTGGGAGCATTGAGAAGATATCGCCCGATGCGGCTGCCAAGATAGCCGATCTGCTGCCCACCAACGCGACCGAGCTCACGCTCATTTTGGCCAAAGAGCGCTACACGCTGAGCGAGAAGGAGATTGAAGAAGTGCTGTCCATAGTGCAGAAATACCGGTGACGGTGTGGTGGGGCCACATGACTATCATGGAGGATTACGGCATCGTAGTGGATTTCCTTCCCTATGGCAAGGCCACCGATACCAAGAGGGAGCCCGTTGCCCAAGTTGTCGGAGAGAGCTTCTTCACCCTTCTTGAGGTTATCCCCAAAGCCGGCGTGAGCCTGCAGGTCGGCGAGAGGGTATACATAGGGAAGGGCGAGCGCGAGAAGATAGACCACATAAAAACGCGCATCAGCTACAACGAGCTCACGAGCGCGGCCAAGAGCGAGCTCAGAGGGGTGCTGCTCGGCATAGTACGCAGGCGGGAGGCGGACTATACCAACTTTTTCAACAAGTGCGGGCCCGTGACCATACGCCTGCATCAGCTCGAGCTGCTGCCAGGTGTGGGCAAGAAGCACATGCATGACATAATTTCTGAGAGAGAGAAGAGGCCATTCGCAAACTTCGCCGACATCAGCGCGCGTGTGCCCTTCCTGCCCGACCCAGCCATGCTCATCGTACAACGCATTGAGGAGGAGCTGAGAGGGGACAGCAAATATTACATCCTCACACGCCCACCCCAGAGAAGGGAGTGAAGGATGCTTTTCCGGCGCGCGCTCGTGAGGGCGGCCAAGAGCTTGGGGCAGAATTTTCTTGTCGATGGCAGAGTTGCCACGCGGGAGGCCGAGGCTGCGGCATGCCATGGAAAACGCGTTTTGGAGATCGGCGCTGGACTGGGCGCGCTCACCATCCCGCTAGCCCAGCGCGCGCGGGAGGTCGTTGCCGTTGAGAAGGACGGCAGGCTGATCCCCTTCCTTAAGGCCGCGCTGGCCGACTACCCGAACGTGCAGATCGTCCATGCCGACTTTCTCCGCATGCCACCACAGTCTGTTGATGTCATTGTGTCAAACGTGCCGTATGCCGTGTCATCGCCCATCCTGTTCCGCCTCCCGCTGTGGAGGTTCGAGCGCGCGCTCCTCTGCCTGCAACGTGAGTTCGCGCAGAGGATGGTGGCAAACCCGGGCGAGAGCGCGCGCTCGAGGCTGTCGTTTGCCTCGCAGTATTACTTCAATGTAAGAGTACTCTTCCGCGTGCCGAGGTCCGCGTTCAGGCCCATGCCCAAGGTTGAAAGCGCTGTCGTCGAGCTTCTGCCGAGGGGGCGGGCTTTCGACGCCGTGCTCGAGAAATTTGCCAGCGCGCTATTCCAGCACAGGAAGAAGAAATTGAAGGGCGCGATGGTTGATGCCAGGGAGCAGCTGGGCCTCGACAAGCAGCGAGCCAGAGCGCTCGCGGCATCCCTGCCTTTCTCGGAAAAGCGCGTGTTTGAGCTCACCGAGGAAGAGATCGTGCAGGCGGCCAGGGCATTCCAAAAAGCAATTTAAACAGCGAGACAGGAAGAACGGACATGGAGCCCTTTGCCTCTGTGAGCGCATTTTCTGCGCTGCTCGAAAGGCGCGCGCCCGTTGATTGGGCGAGGATCGCCGGACGGGCGAGAGCGCTTTTCATCGGCGAGTGTCGCGATGTGCTGGCCGGCAAAAAGGAGCTCGTGCAGAACCTGAGGATGCTCTGCACGCTCGGATTCACCGGCATGGCCACCGATGCATGGCCGAGCGATGCGCAGGGCGCGCTCGATGAGTTCGTATTGAGAGGAAGGGGGAGGGAGGATGCGCTTGCGCCACTCGCCGCATTCCCTGCCGAGCACAGGGCGGCGCTCGCCGAGCTGTTGGATGAGGTGCGAAGGCTGAACTTCACCCAGACGTGCAGAGCGCGCCTGCTGGCGCTTGAGGTGACAGATTACATCAGGAGGAGATACATGCAGGAGTTCAGACATCGGAGCGCGCTGATGAGGGAGAAGAAGGAGGAGCACATGGCCGACGTCATCGCACATTTCCTCAAACGAGAGCCGGGGGCAAAGGTGGTCGCGCTCATCCCAAGCGTCTACGCTCAGACCAACCACGCCCCGAGAAGGGTGGAGACCGTGGCGGGCATTGAGACGGTCAGCGTCAGGCTCATCGGGGGCAAAAGGCGCTTTCCGGGCGCGGCCGTGAGATTTCAGAGAATTGCGGAGGAGGCTGTCCGCAGGGCGGGCCTGGCCAGCGAGAGATTTTGCATTCAGCTGCCGCCCTCAAGAAAAGGGCCCTTTTTCGACTGGCTCATCCATCTCCCTCAAACCGAGAAGCCGAGCGGGACCGAGCGCTCACCGCTTTTTGTAGTGAGCAGGTGGCTTCACATCGCGCTGCAGGAGGTCAGAGCTATCGTTTCAGAGCCGGACAATGAAGAGCGCTTTTAGACCTCTCTCTCCACAAAGAATTCTGCGATTTCTCTGAGCTTTTCCCTGGCGGGCGAGGGCCTGAGCACAGCCAGGCGACGCTCCGCCTTCCTCACGAGCGCCAACGACTTGTCACGCGCATAGTCTATCGCGCCGCATGCGCGTAGCAGCTCTATCGCCTCCTTGATTTTGTCCTTGTCACGCGTTCCAGCCGAGAGGAGGGCTATGAGGCGGGACTTGTCATTCTCCGGCAACACCTCCAAGGCCTTGGTGACGATGATGGAGCGCTTTCCCTCAGTGATGTCGCCGCCTATTTCCTTCCTGTACTTTTCCTCCCTGCCGATGAGGTTCAGCACATCATCCTGTATCTGAAAGGCGATGCCAACTTCCATGCCGAATTGCTTGAGCGCGCGTATCTCGGCCGGACGGCCGCCACCCAGGAAGGCTCCCACCTCGCAACTCGCGCTTATCAGCGAGCCCGTCTTTCCTGCAACCATGCGCAGATAATCGCGCTCCGAAACGTCCCACTTGTTGTTCCTGTACCAATTGAGCTCCATGCCCTGTCCCTCAAGCACCGAGATGAAGGCATTCTCGAGAATTGCACGTGCCCTGAGCGCCTTGTCTTTTGGCAGGCGCTGCAGCGCCCTGAACACCATGACAAACAGGCCATCGCCCGCATTGATGGCGAGCGGCACGCCATAAATCCTGTGCAGGCAGGGCTTGCCGCGCCTCAGGGCGCTGTCATCCTCAATGTCATCGTGAATCAGCGAAAAATTATGGAACAGCTCAATGGCGACTGCAGCGGGCATGGCCTGCGAACGCTTCCCGCCAACGGCCTCGCAGGACAGCAGACACAGCTCCGGCCTGAAGCGTTTGCCCCCGCGCCTCAGGAAATCCCAGATAAGGCCGTAGACCTCCCAGGGCTTGCGCCTCGGGGGGATTATCTTGGCTATCTCGCGCTCAATGATCGCGCCCTTTTTTGCGAGATGGGTGAGCACATCCATGTCATTCACCACACAGCTCCAGCAGTGTGCGCTTCACCTTCGCCACGCCGATGGCTTCCACGAGCTTTCCGAACCTCGGGCCACGCTCCTTGGCTATGAGCGCACGGTAGAGCATTCTGAACATCGCCTCCGGCTTCAGCCCGAGCTCGGCCGCCACGCGGAACACGAGATTGTGAACATCCAGCGCGCTCATCCCCTCGCTCAGCGCGCTCGCGAAGGCGCGCACGGCCTTCCTGTTCTCCGGCTTTGTGGGAGTGAAGGAGAACACGTATTCCTCCGGCGCGTACCCTCCCTCCACCCACCTGACAATGTATTTCGAGAGATATTTAACTCCTTGCTCGTCTCCGAGCGCAGCACCTACCTTCTCCCAGTCTCTGTACAGCTGATAGTAAAGGAGCGCGTCGGCAAAGCCCACGCGCCACCGCAGTTTGTCTGTGGAAAGAGAGAAGGCGATCGCCCTCTTCCTGTCAGCCCTTGAGAGCCCGCTCTTCCCGATAAGCTGCGATGCGGCAGCAAACTCATCGTACAGCCGCATGAGGTTATACCCGCTTGGGTCGAAATCTATGTTCTCGGCCAAGTCTGGCCTGTACAGCGCATATTTGATGAGCTCTGGCGGCACGAGCGCTAGCAGTTCTGCCACACCCATGCCCGTGCCCTTGCTCTTGCTGTATTTCTTTCCTTTGAAAAGGATAAAGCCGAACTTGAAGGCTATGGGCGGCGCCTTTCCGAAAATCCTCTCGTGCACGGCTCGCGCAGTGTCCCAGCTCCCTCCCCTTGTCATGTGGTCAACGCCGGCGCCCTCGCAGCTTATCCCGAGGAAGTCCTGCCGCGCCGGCCAGTCAAGCCTCCAGACCAGTTTGTAAGCATGCTCGCTGATGCTCGCGCTACCGGCATACCCGCATCCGCGGGTGTACTTCACATCCGGCCTGTCGCACACATAGGCGTACTCCGCATCCTCGCCTTTCACGCTGAAGCTAGTCACTCTGGTGGTTGCCACGCGCCCGCACTGCTTACAGATCGGCATGAGAGGGCTCCACCACTCTGGCAGCGCGCGCTTGAGCGAGGTCTCGGCCACTATGCGTCGCGTTTCCTCCAAGCGGTTGAGGAATAGGATTGCATACGGGTCGTATTTTCCCTTTGCATACAGCTCATCGGCACGCAATATCTCAGGCCGCACGCCGAAGGCATCCATGGCCGCCTGGGCATCGGCCAGAAAGTGCTCCCCCAGCGAGGCGTGGCATGCCAGCACATCCGGCACGCTCGCGAGCGGCTTGCCAAGCTCCTCCTCCAACTCACGCGCGCGCTCTGCGAGGACGGCTGGCACGCTGTCAAAGGCATCGAGGATATCTGCCACGAAAACAAATTCGGCTGGATGGGTTCTGGATAGGAAGGCGTGCACCGCGCTGGGAAAGAGGAACTCACACAACGTGCCAAGATGGGTTGGTCCGCTCGTTGTGATGCCACTCCCAATCACATAGGGGGGCTTCTTCTCAGCAAGCACACGGCTGGCGAGCTCCTCCGCCCAATGACCGCGCTCGGCCATGCTCCTATTACGGCATAAGTTGTTTAAAACATCCGCGCAAAATATCTACATGAAGCTCGAGGCTATCATGTTGCTCGCGATAGCCGGCGTACTGCTATCGGCCTACCTGACGTGGGACCACTATCAGATGAACGGCAATGCCTGTGGCATCGGGGTGTGCGGCCAGATCAACAGGGGTCCCTACAGCGAGATTTACGGAGTTCCGGTTGCATTGGTTGGTGTGGTGGGCTATGCGTCCATTGCGCTCACTGCCGGCGCAGCCCACAAACTCAGGCGGAACGGCAGGCGTGCGGAAAGAATCCTGCGCGGCCTCCTATTGCTGCTCGCGGTGGTTGGATTCGCATTCACGCTGTATCTGGTTTATCTCCAGCTTTTTGTGATAATGGCTCTGTGTGCGCTGTGCATGCTTTCCGCACTCGACATCGCTGCAATATTTGTTCTGTCTACTGCATTTTACTTGGAAAGGAGGCGGAGAAGCTAGCAACGGGCCCGGAGGGATTTTCGAATGCCCTACCGCAATTGTTCGAACCCTCGACCTACCGGTTAAGAGCCGGACGCTCTATTGCTCACCCTTTGGCAAAGGGTTCCGAGCTGAGCTACGGGCCCATTTTTTTATGCTTGGCAACATATTTAATCTCATGGCCGTGACCGTGCTGAGGCTTGGACACCGCATTCGCAGGGATGCGCGCCTCACCACGCACGTGGCGCTCGTAGCGCGTGCCTTCGGCGCCGATGCCTGCATCGTTGCGGGCGACACTGACAGCGAGCTCATCGATAGGGTGATGGGGCTTGTGAAAAAATGGGGCGGAAGCTTTGAGATCAGGCAGGAAAAGAATTGGAAAAAAACAGTACAGGATTTCAAGAAAATGGGCTATTGCGTCGTCCACCTCACGATGTATGGGGAAAGAATTAACGAGAGGATTGCCGAGCTCCGCAAAAGGGCGCGCGTGCTCGTGGTTGTTGGCAGCGAGAAGGTTCCAGCTGAGATGTATGAGCTCGCCGATTACAACATATCGGTAACCAACCAGCCGCATTCAGAGGTGGCAGCGCTCGCGGTCTTCCTGCATGAGTTTTTTGAGGGCAGAGAGCTGGAGAAGGAGTTTCCCGGAGCGGCCATCGCCATCGTGCCGAGCGCGCGTGGCAAAAGAGTAGTGCAGCCCCGAAGCATCGGAAAGGCTTAAATACCATTGCCAAACATTAGTGGGGCGGGGCGGCTATGGCGGCCAGGAAAAAATACGAGGGCGTGCTCGCTAATCGGCTTGTCAGGGAATTTCTGGTCAACCTCGCTGGCGAGAACGCGCTGAGCGTGGCAGCCGAAGCCACAGAGAGCATGTCGGACGAGGACCTCGCGCGCGTCTGCAAGCTCAAGGTCAGCGATGTGCGCGCGGTGCTCAACAAGCTGCACTACGAGGGCATAGCCTCATACGAAAGGTTGAGGGACAAGGAGAGCGGCTGGTACTCGTACATCTGGACGGTGAACCTCGAGAAAATCCCGCAGCTGCTGGAGGAGAGAAGGCGGAGGGAGGCGGAGGAAGCCAAAGCGAGGCTTGCCATGGAGACCGCGGTGGATTTCTATTCCTGCAAGAAGTGTGGCAGAAAGGAGAAGTACACTTTTGAACAGGCCGCAGACCTCCTTTTCAAGTGCGGAAAATGCGGGCGCGTGCTCACCCTGCATGACAACAGCAAGGAGATAAGGCAGCTTGAGCGCAAGGCGGGTTTAGCCTAGTGCGGCCGCGATGGCCTGTCCGAACTTCCTCGCTGCCCGCGGGCCGTTTGCGGTTATTATTTTTCCATCCACCTCAACGTCAGCCCTCGTGTTGGTTGCTCCGCCATCGGCCAGAATGCGCGCTGTCGTTGGGTCCTGAAAACAGGTGGCTTTTCTCCCCCTCAGCACGCCGGCCTTTGCCAGGATGCGCGGGGCGATGCAGATTGCCGCAACCACTTTGTTTCCAGCCACGCCATCGCGTGCCAGCGACAGCACGTCCTCCCTTTCGTAGAGCTCGCTCTCCTCCACACCTATCCCGCCGACAAAGACGATGGCATCAAACTCGTGCGCGCGTGCCGTGCTGACAGCAATCTCGGCATTCGCCTTCCCACCCAACATGCCCCTGGCCTCGCCCTTCACTGTGCTCGCGATCACCACTCTATGACCTGCCTTCTGCAGCTCCGCCCTTGTATCAAAAAGTTCTTCGTCGCGGAAGTTCGATGGCGCGATGACCATGAGCACGCTTGCCATACTCCAACGAAGGAAAAGAACCTTTAAATAGGTTTTTATGCATATTAGAAACAGGTCATTTTTTCTTATTCACCAACAGATAAGGCGATGGTGTGGAGGCAAAAAAAGGCACAACGACCGTCGGGCTGATCTGCTCAGATGGCATCGTGTTTGCGGCCGACAGGCGGGCCAGCATGGGCTACTTCATAGCCAACCGGGAGACGCCAAAAATTTTCCAGATCGATGAGCGCCTGGCCATGACCGTGGCTGGCATGGTGGCCGATGCCCAGACGCTCGTGCGTGTGATGAGAGCCGAGGCAGCCCTGTACAGACTGCAGAATGGCAAGCCCATGAGCGTACAGGCCGCCACAACGCTACTCGCCAACATTCTATTCCAGTACAAGCTTTTTCCTTTCTATGTTCAGCTTCTCATGGGGGGATATGACGACAAGCCCAGAATCTTCAACCTGGACCCATTGGGTGGCGTGACCGAGGAGAAATTTGTGGCTACGGGCAGCGGCTCGCCCATCGTATACGGACTGCTTGAGGAAGCTTATCGGGAGGACAGGCCCATAAAGGACAACCTCCGTTTGGCGGTGAAGTGCATCAGCGTGGCGACCAAGCGAGACTGCGCGACGGGGGACGGCCTCGACCTTGTGGCTGTGCATGCCACCCAGGGCTTCAAGCAGTATGCCCAGGAAGAGATAAGGAAGCTCATGGAATAGAGGGAGCGGTGACCAATGCCGTTGTCACCCACAGGATTCTCGCGCTTTTGACATTCCAATAGCTGACAGGATGTGTTGAGTTTGGCCACAAACGAGATAGAGAAGAAAGTAAAGGAATTGTTGCCCAGCGAATGCGAGCTCACCAAAGCTGAATATGAGGGGCCGGATGTAGCGCTCTATCTGAAGAACATCGCGGCGTTCTATACCGATGAGAACCTCATCCGCAAGATAGCCGGCACACTGAGAAAGAGGGTGCTCATCCGCAGCGACCCGGCCTCGCTGTTACCGCCAGACAAAGCAGCCGAAAAAATAAAGGCCATCATACCCCCCGAGGCGGGCGTGAGCGCGATAAACTTCTCGCCCGAATTCTGCGAGGTCATCATCGATGCGCTCAAGCCAGGCCTGGTCATCGGCAAAGGCGGCAGCACGCTGAAGAGCATCATACTCTCCACGGGATGGGCGCCCAAAATACTGCGCACGCCGACCATGCCGAGCGAGACGATAAGGGGGCTCCGCGCGAGTTTGCTCAGGGAAGCCGAGAACAGGAGGAAGTTCCTGAATGCGGTGGGAAAGAAGATCGCCAGTCCAGTCACCGTGAAGGCGGATTGGGTGAAGGTCACCGCGCTCGGTGGCTTCAAAGAAGTCGGCCGCATGTGCCTACTCGTGCAGACGCCTAACGACAAAATCCTCATTGACTGTGGGGTGAATGCCGAAACAACGGACCCGCCCAAGGCTTTCCCCTATCTGAACGCCATGAACCTGGCGCTCGATGAACTGGATGCTGTCATCTGCACGCATGCTCACCTTGACCACTCCGGCTTCATACCCTACCTGTTCGCATACGGATATGACGGGCCCGTATACTGCACCGCGCCGACGCGTGACCTCATGGCTCTGTTGCAGTTTGACTACATCGATGTCATCAACAAAGGAGGGGGGACCGCGCCCTACAGCGACAAGGACGTGCGCAAGATGATAAGCAGATGCATCGTGCGGGAGTACGATGAAGTGACAGACATAACGCCGGAAATAAAGCTCACCTTTCACAACGCCGGCCACATCCTTGGCTCGGCGATGGTGCACCTCCACATCAGCGAGGGGCTTCACAACCTCGTCTATACCGGTGACATGAAGTATGGCTATACACAGCTATTTGAGCCCGCCAACACAACTTTCCCAAGAATTGAGACTCTATTCATAGAGAGCACGTATGGGGGCAGGGCTGACATCATGCCCCAGAGACACGAGGCAGAGGCAAAGCTGATGACTGTCATCATGGAGACGCTTGCAGCCAAAGGCAAAGTGCTCATCCCCGTCTTCTCGGTGGGCCGCTCGCAGGAGATCATGCTCGTGCTGGAGGAGTATGCCAATTCCCATCCCGACTTCAACTATCCAGTCTACACCGATGGCATGATTCTCGAGGCATCTGCCATCCACACCGCCTATCCGGAGTACCTCAGGCAGAATGTGCAGAGGCGCATACTCAGCAACAACTCGCCCTTTGAGAGCAAGATATTTGAGTATGCGAGCAAGAATAGGCAGGAGATCGTTGAAGGGGACCCATGCGTCATTCTGGCCCCCAGTGGCATGCTGTCGGGAGGCCCCAGCGTGGAGTACCTCAAGCTCATGGCAGGCGATCCAAAGAATACGCTCATCTTTGTCGGCTACCAGAGCGCGCTGTCGCTGGGCAGGAAGATTCAGCGGGGAAGCAGGGAGATTCCCATACTGGGTTCTGAGGGTAGGCTGGAGACGCTCAAGATAGCCATGCGCGTGGAGACCGTTGAGGGCTTCTCGGGACACAGCGACCGAAGCCAGCTCATCAACTTCATCCGCAACATCCGGCCCACGCCAGAGAGGATATTCATGTTGCATGGTGATGAGAGTAAGTGCGATGAGCTGGCAAGAAGCGTCAACCGCATCATGCACATCGAGACGCGCGCGCCCATGAACCTCGATGCCATCAGACTGAAATAAGTTTTAAAGATACATGCATAAGCAGTGCCATGTTCAAACAGGCAGACATCGCACCTGAATGGCCCAACTCAAAGACCATTGCAGGCATCGTGCTTATTGTGCCATTAGTTTTGGGTCTCATCCACAAATATGGGGTTATTGGTATTGTCGTCCCGTTGCTTGCGTTCTTTCTGTCCAAAGATCGCTTTGTGAAGTTTCACGCCGCCCAATTTCTGCTGCTTCTCCTGATGAGCTTTCCAATCGGTATTATCATGCTGATTATCATGTTTGGGGGAATCGCCATTAAGGTGAAGGAGCTTTCTATGCTGAGCCCGCTGCTAGGCATGGCGTGGCTCATAGTGGCAGGTCTGCTTTGGCTCTACCAAATTTATTCGGCATTCACCGGCAGAGCGCCTATGTATCCGCTCATCGGAAAGCGGGCTGCCGAGGTAGCATAGTCACGGTCTGCCGAATCCAACCCCAGAAAACAGCGAGGAACGGTTGCGCACGCGCTCTATTCTGATGAGCCACTTTTCAAACTCTGTTTGGGGGAGTCTCCAGCCCCACGACGTGCACGTCCTCGTAGATGGGGCCCTTGGGCGTGAGCGTGCTCCGTTTAAGCACAAAGCGGTCAATCCGACAGCTCCCGAAGTCGAAATCGCGGAAGCGCGCGAGAAAGCGGCTCACATCGGTTTTTGCTTTTACACGCGCGAGCGTGATGTGGCCCGCGAAGGGGCGCTCCTCCCTCGAAAAGCCGAGGGGGGCGAGCGCATTGTCGATGCATGCCGCCAGCGCTGCCAGCTCTGCGCTGTGCACGCCAGCCCACACAACGCGCACGAACTTCTCGTTAGGGAACGCGCCAACCCCCTTAACCGACACTGTGAAGGGAGGGCGCCTGCACGACTCAAGCGCGGCCTTGAGCGCGGGCAGCCTATCCTCGCCGACCTCGCCCAGAAACTTCAGCGTGAGGTGCTGATTTTCCTTCTTCACGAAAACGAGGCCCTCGCGCGGCAGCGAGGCCTGCACCTGAGACAGCGCGTTGAGGATTTCGTCAGAAAGCTCGGCCGCAACGAACAGACGCATAATTAAATAGCGATGGTGGGTTTTAAATCGTGCGCGTGATCGGCGTTGTCGGCAGGCGAGGGAGCGGCAAGGGTGTCCTTGCAGAGGTCGCCAAGCGTATGGGATTGCCAGTTTTCGAGATGTCAGATGTTGTCGTGAAGCGCATGCTGAAGACGAAAATAATCATCGACAACCGCTCACTCAGGCTGTTCGCGGATAGGTTGAGGAAAAGATTTGGAGCGGGTTTTGTCGCGAGGAGAACGATTGAGAGGATAAAGAGGGAAGTGGGGGAGGCCGAGGCTGCTGTGGTGGTTGGAATCCGCTCTCCCGCAGAGGTGAGGGAGTTCAGAAAGGCTTTCAGCAATTTCAAGCTGATTGCGGTGACTGCTCCGCTGCCCCTCCGGTGGGCGAGGGTGAGAAGGAGGAGAAGGCCCGAGGATGCGAGGGACTTCGGCGAGTTCATTTGGGCGGAGAGGGTGGAGGAGAGCTGGGGGCTGGGGAAGGCGCTGCAGAGCGCGGACATAAAGATCACAAATGCCGGCAGCAAGCAGGCATTCAGGAAAAAGGCCCGCAAGCTCCTGATGATGCTTTTGGAAAAGGAATATAAACAAGCAAAAAGCAAATGAATCGGTGAGCGCATGCCCAATGCACAGATCAAAAAAGAAAAAATCGAGATAATGGAGATAAAAGAAGTCGGCCCACATTTCTGGCAAGCTGAAAAACTTATCAAAATGCCTTTAAGCACAATCCAGGGGTTTTGGATGATAATGAACTAAGGGGGAAGTTCCTCGGGGATCCTCGTTTCCATGTTTATGTAGTTCTGAAGGATGGCAAGGTCTCGGCAGTGCTACAGGGATGGGACATCAAAGTGGATGGAAAAGGGTATTTCTTTGAGAGCTATGGGGTGGGGAAAACTGAAGATCTGCGGTTGCTTTATGGGCGAGTGGGAAAGCCTGTGGTTGTGGAGGCAGAGAGAAGCGAGTTCCCACAGCACAGCGAGTTGGGGTTTCGCGAGATTCCTGTGAAATATTATCAGCCTCCGCTTAAAGAAGGCGAAGAGCGGGTTGAGCTGACGCTCATGGTTAAAAATGGAGCTAAAATAACTGGGCGTGAGATCAAAGGACTTGTGTATGAGATTTACAGAAGCATTTATGGGGTCGAGCCCTATCCAGAGGTCATCAGATCGCTTGAGGAATTAGATGATAATAGAGAATACGACCTTACAAAGTCTTATCCGCCGCCCCTTCGGTAAGTTTTTTATTCCCTGAAGGCCTAGCGCATACGGCGACTGGGATGATGCGGGCGCTGGCAGTTCTGGCTTTGGTTTCCTCGCTCGCGCTGGCCATCGCACCGGGCGAGGTGAACATACTCTATCCAGTTTTCAAGACCGTGCGCAGCGGGGACAATGTGACGCTTGGGATCATCGGTCCGGGACAGACGATCTCGCTGACAGCCGATGCGCTCGTCACCGAAGGAGGCATATTCGGCCAGGGAGGCAGGTGGGACCAGCTTGTGATAACAGAGGCGCCTCCGGGATGGACGTGGAGCGACTCGCTCATCTACGAGCAGCCGCTCAGGGCAAAGATAACTGCCGATCCGAGCGCCTCGGATGGGCTCTATGTCATCCGTGCTGCTGTGGTGGATTTCGGCGACAAGGAAAAGATAGGCGGAAATGTCAGCTTTGATGTGCTCGTGAAGGTATCGAGAAATGTTGTGGGCATTGAGGTGGCGCCGCTCGTGGTGACGACAGGCGCAGGACAGCCGGCCGGCTATTACGTGACCGTGCGGAATAACGGCACGGCCAACGATGTTTTCGAGGTAACGAGCTCTGGCGTGCCGCTGTGGGAGTTCAGGAGAGACGTTTTCGTGCCAGCAGGAGGCGAGCGGACAGTGATATATGAGGTGGTGAGCGAGGAGGAGAGAGAGCTCAGCATCGTGCTGAGGGCGCGCTCGCGCTCATCACCGCTCATCTTTGATGAAAAGAGCGCGAGGTTGGTTGTGAGGACCGATCTCATCGGGGACTGGCGCGCCACGGGCCATGGAAACCTGCTTTTCCCGCTTGTCGAAGGACCCATCTATGGGCTGGTGGGGCTTCTGGCAAACTTTCTCTGAGGAAGCCATTTAATAATTGAAAAACAATTTTTCAACATGGACTTCAGGCGGGAGGCAGCGCTCGAGGCCGCGGAGCTGCTCACCGAGAGCATGGATGCCGGCGGGCTGCAAAGGCTAAAGACCGAGCTGTCCAAAAAGTGGTCGCTGGCCGGCGCGCTGAGCAACAGCGAGATACTCGCTGCACTGCCGGCCGAAAAGAAAACGCCAAGGTTGCTCGCGTTACTGAAAAAAAGGCCCATGAGAACGGCCAGCGGGGTAGCGCCCGTTGCGGTGATGAGCCTCAGCGACTGCCCGCATGGCCGGTGCTCCTACTGCCCAAAAGGGGAGGGCGCGCCAAACGCCTATACCGGATGTGAGCCGGCGACCATGCGGGGAAAACAATATGGCTTTGATCCGTTTGCCCAAACGAGAGCGAGGATTGCTCAGCTACAGGCCATTGGGCATGCAACCGATAAGATAGAGCTCATCATACAGGGGGGAACATTTCCATGGATGCATGCCGAGTATAAAAAAAATTTCATCAAGCGGTGCTTTGATGCGCTGAATGAGGATGAGCGGGGCGCGGAAAGCATTGAAGCAGCACATGCCAAAAACGAGCGGGCGCGGCATCGTTGCGTCGGCCTTACCATCGAGACAAGGCCCGACTGGTGCCGCACGCACCACATCGATGAGTTTCTGGCCTGGGGAACCACGAGGGTGGAGCTGGGCGTGCAGGTGCTGAGCGACGAGATTTACAGAAAGGTAAATCGCGGCCATTCGTTGAAGGATGTCATCGATGCCACGAGGGCGCTCAAGGATTCGGGCCTCAAGGTATTGTACCACATGATGCCGGGCCTATGGCAGGGGAAGGAGGAGGATATCGAGGATTTCAGAAGGCTTTTTGAAGATGAGGCGTTTAGGCCGGACATGCTCAAGATATATCCCTGCCTTGTGCTGAGAGGAACAAGGCTCTATGAGGAGTGGATGAGGGGGGAATTCAGGCCATACGACACTGAGGAGGCGGCCGAGGTAATTTCAGAGGCCCTGCGGTTTGTCCCGCCGTGGTGCAGGGTGATGCGCATCACCAGAGATATACCCGAAAACCTCATCGTGGCGGGGGTGAAGAAGAACAATCTCAGGCAGCTTGTGGAGGAAAGGATGCGCGCTAAGGGATTTGCCTGCCGATGCATCAGGTGCAGGGAGGTGGGCCTGAGAAAGCTCAAGCATGGCATTGAGCCGAAGTTGGAGAGGGCAAAGCTCAAGCGTATTGAATATGCCGCGAGTGGCGGGAAAGAAGTCTTCCTTTCGTTTGAGGATGAAGCCACCGACACTCTGTACGCCTTCCTGAGATTGAGGTTGCCGGCCGAGCCACACAGGGAAGAGCTGCGCGAGGCTTCGGTGGTCAGGGAGCTGCATGTTTATGGGAGGGCGCTCGAGCTCGGCAAAAGGGAAGCTGGGGAGGTGCAGCATGCCGGCCTCGGCAGCAGGCTGCTGGCTGAGGCGGAGAATATTTCGCGCGCGTGGGGCGTGAGGAAGATGGCCGTGATGTCTGGGGTGGGCGTGCGCGAGTACTATTTTGAAAGGGGTTTTAAGCGCGACGGGCCATATGTCTCGAAAGAGCTGTGAGGGGATGGCTTGAGCTATGCGAGGGAAATTGAGAGAGCTTTGAAAAAGGCTGGCTGTGCTGCCGGCGATAGGGTGAGGGTGGAGAGGGAGGGCGAGGTTTACGAGGGAATACTGCTTCCGAGAATAGAGGCTGGCGACCCTAGCGTGCTCGTGCTCAAGCTTGACAATGGCTATAACATCGGCATAGCTTTCGCTGGCGCGAAGGTGACGCTTGTCAAAAAGGGCAGGCCGGTCGTCTTCAAGCCCGCAGCCCAGCCGCGGGCTGAAGAGAAGCACATTGCAATTCTAGGCTGCGGTGGCACGATCGCCTCACGCGTGGAGTACACCACAGGCGCGGTTTTCCCAGCCTTCTCTCCCGGCGACCTGCTGCTCTCCTTTCCAGAGCTACGGGGGATGGCCTCATTTTCGGGAAGGAAGCTTTTCGATCTGCTGAGCGAGGACATGACGCCCGCGCACTGGCAGGTGATCGCGCGGGAGGTGGCAAAGGAGATCAAGGCTGGCGCGCAGGGGGTTGTGCTCACCCACGGCACCGACACAATGGGCTACACGGCCGCAGCGCTCTCATTCATGTTGCGCAATCTGCCTGTGCCGGTCGTGCTGGTAGGCTCGATGCGGAGCTCTGACAGGGGAAGCAGCGACAACGCCATGAATCTGGTCTGCAGCGTGGTGGCGGCACAGAGCGACTGCGCCGAGGTCGGTGTGTGCATGCACGCCACCCTCAACGATGATTACTGCTTCCTGCATAGGGGCACGAGAGTCAGGAAGCTGCACACGAGCAGGAGGGATGCCTTTAAGAGTGTGAACGCGCGACCGCTCGCGCGCATCTGGTACAGGGAGAGGAGATTTGAGGGGATGGCTGACTACAGAAAGAGGGATGAGAAGAGGCAGCTGGAGCTGGATGATAGGATAAATCCGAAAGTAGGTCTCATATGGGTGCATCCCGGCATCTCGCCGAAATTCGTTGAAAAGCTCGCAGATTTCTATGATGGTGTGGTGTTTGCGGGCACAGGCTTGGAGAGCGCGCTGCCGACCAACCCTTTCAGAGACAGGCTGGCCATCTCGCTCGTTCCCGCCCTCAAGTCGCTCATCGCCAGCGGCGTTGCGGTCGTGCTGGCCCCACAGACGCTGTTTGGCAGGATAAATCTGAATGTCTACACCACGGGCCGAACGCTCAAAGCGCTGGGCGCGATCGGCGATGGCTGTGACTGGCTGCCCGAAACCGCGCTCGTCAAGCTCGCCTGGGTGCTCGGGCACACGAGGGAGCTGAAGAAAGTGGAGGCCATGATGCTGACGAATTATGCGGGTGAAATAAGCACGCGGAGTCTGATAGAGTGAAGTGCGGGCTCGAGATCCATCAGAGGCTTGATGTCGGAAAGCTGTTCTGCAGCTGCGCCAGCGAGGCCAGGGGCGAAGCGCGCTGGAGTGTGGTGCGCCGGCTCCATCCCGTGGCCAGCGAGCTTGGCGAGATCGATGTGGCTGCGCAGTTTGAAGCGCTGCGCGACAGGACATTTTCCTATCAGGTATTCGATGATGCGAGCTGCCTCGTCGAGTTGGATGAGGAGCCCCCGCACGGCCTGAATCCAAAGGCGCTCGAGGCCGCGCTCGAGATCGCGCTGCTGCTCAAGGCAAGACCCGTCGATGAGGTGCATGTGATGCGAAAGATTGTCATCGATGGCAGCAACACGAGCGGCTTTCAACGCACGGCCATCGTGGCGCTCAATGGCAGCCTGACCACGAGCGCGGGAACTGTGGGCATCCCAACCATCTGCCTCGAGGAAGAGAGCGCCGGCATAGTGGGGGAGAGCGAGGGGAAGGTGAGCTATAGGCTCGACCGCCTCGGCATCCCGCTCATCGAGATCGCAACCGAGCCCGTGCTCGCCAGCCCCGAGCATGTCAGAGAGGTGGCTGAGAAAATCGGCCTTGTGCTGAGGTCCACGGGCAAGGTGATGCGCGGCATCGGCACCATCCGACAGGACATCAATGTGAGCATTGAGGGAGGAGCGCGCGTTGAGATAAAAGGCGCGCAGGAGCTTGCGCTCATCGCACCGCTCGTGGAGAATGAGGTGAAAAGGCAGCGCGCGCTGCTGACCATACTCGCCGAGGCGAGGGCGAGGTTTGGAGGAAAGGTTGGTTTTGAGGCGAAGGCTGTCGATGTGAGCGCGTTGTTCGCGGCCACGCAGGCAAAGGTGCTGAGGACTGCGCTCGAGCGCGGCGAGCGCGTGCTGGCACTGCGCCTTCCGAAATTCGCCGGCCTGCTGGGCAGGGAGATTGGGCCTGGCAGGCGATTCGGCACTGAGCTGGCTGACTATGCCAGGGCGGCCGGAGCCAGAGGCATCATTCACAGCGATGAGGACCTGACGAGGTATGGCATCACGCAGGCCGAGAGGGCTGCGCTCGAGCGCGCGCTTTCCTGCACACAGCAGGATGGCTGGGTGCTCGTGGCCTGCACACAGGAGGTTGGGGAGAGGGCGCTCGCCGAGATCGCCAAAAGGGCAGCCGCTGATTTCATTCCCGAAGAGACAAGGCGTGCCAATCCAGACGGCACGAGCTCGTACATGAGGCCGCTGCCAGGGCGTGCGCGCATGTATCCCGAGACGGACGTGCAGCCCGTCAGGATAACGGCGGAGATGATTGAAAAAATCTCCAGCAGGCTCCCTAAGCCGCTTGAGGAGAGACGGGATGAGCTGCTCAAGCTTTTGCCCACCGAGCTCGCCGAGAAGATTTTGCGCTCGCCGAGGCTCAGTCTGTTTGAAAGAGCGGTCGCACGGGGATGCGAGCCCGTGTTCGTTGCGGTGACGATTGAGGAAACGCTACGGGCACTCGCCCGCAAGGGTATTGCCGTGGATAGGATCGGTGATGACAGGCTGGCCGAATTTTTCTCCACCTATGCGCGCGGGGTATTTGCGAAGGCAGCAGCTCCCGACATCCTGGCTTTCCTGGCCCAGCATCCTGACAAGAGCACCACCGAGGCAGTGCGCGCGCTCGGGCTGGAGCGCATTACAGGGGATGCGCTGAGGAGGGTTATCGAGAAGGAGGGAAAAGAGCTAGCCGCATTCATGGCCAAATACAGGCTGAGGGTTGAGGCGGGCGAGGTGCAGGCAATTTTGAAGAGGAAAAGGTGAGCGATTGCACTTTCTGGCGCCCGTTCTGCTCATCGCTGCAGCCGCCCAAGCGCAGGGCATAGAGGGGTTCGTGTCGGATTTCAGGCTTGCCAATGAGACATTTTCCATCGTTGAGCTACCCGACGCTGGCGGGGTTTATTTTGTTGGCATAGGCGGACAGCTCGTGGTGGTGGATGGGAGGGGTGGTAGCTACAGTGTAGTGACCGAGCCGAAAGAGATCTTTCCTCTCCTCGTGGCCTACCAGCAGCACTCCGGGGCGAAGCTGGAGGGGGCATTTCCCACAAAGGGCGAGCTCGAGGATGTGCGCGCGCGCGTGCTGGCTTTCAATGCCTCGCGCCAGCCTAAGGAAGGCAAGTGCCTGAGGGAGTCGGGGCTTGACAAGTTTCCATGTTATGACAGGCAGAGCTGCTTCAAGGCATGCTATACGCCCCTGTGCAAGCCGCTCGCGCTCGGCTTCGGCTGGCCTTTTGTTGAGAACCTTTCAAAGTGGAAGAATGCGACCGATGCGCTGGATGCCAATGTCACAGCCTTTTTCGAACTGTATGACCCACTCGCCGAGGCGCCCGAGGCGCCGAGCACGCAGGACATTCCGCTGGCCAGGGTGGAAGAGCTGGAGAGCGCGCTTCCCAGGCTCATCGGGCTTGTCCGCGGGATGGGCGCGGCCGCGGGCGCGATTGCCACTAATCCAATTTTCGATGAGTATGCCTATTCATTTTGCGACCCAATACCATTCGATTGGCAAAACTTGCTGGCTGCCCGAAGGATGCTCGAGAACTTCACGGCTCGCCTGCGCCCGCTCGCCGAGCTGGCCCATGCCTCCTACAGCGTAGCAGACGAAGGCAGGAGGCGCGCGGACATCGCTTTCGAAAGGCAGCAGGCGCGCGTGTGCGCCAACTTCTCAGCGAGAGCGAAGGCCGCGCTCGGCGCGCTGGAAGCATATGCCGCGGGCGCTGCGCGCGAGGTTGCGTGGGAGGGAAGTGCCGAAAAGCTCGCTGCTGCAAGGAGTGCGGCAGAGGCCGCAAAAGAGAGATGCGAGCAGGAGGATTTCCATGCCGCTGCGGCAGCCATAGAGACGTTCGAGCGCGCCCGCCAGGCACTGGAGGAAAATCTGTCTGGCCTGCTCGAGCGGAAAAGAGAGGCCGCGCATAGGCTGGCCGTGCTGTGGGAAAAATTCGGTGTGCTGGCCGAGCGCGCCAAAAGCGTCGGGCTGAATGCGAGCGCGACCGAGCATGAGCTGCTCACAGCGAACGCAACGCTTTCGACCCCTCTGAGCGGGCGCGCGCTGGATGCGCTGGTCGCTCGGATGGCTGAGCTGGATGGCGGGCTGGACGCGTTGGGAAGAGAGGTTGCGCGGAGGGAGGAGGCCGGCCGGACTAAGGCTGTCGCGCTCGGCGCGCTGGCGGTCGTGCTTGTGCTCATCGCCGTGCTGACAGTTTATTACATGCGTGTGGTCGCTAGAACCCGCCAATGAGCCCAAGCACGCTGGCTATGATGTTGCGGATGAGCACAAAGGTGATCACAGAGCCTGTCGCGATGGGAATGAAGTACTTCACACCGTATAGCAGTTTGCCCTCGCTTATCACACCGATGAGTATGCTGACGAGAAAGGCTGTGACCACG
Organism: Candidatus Micrarchaeia archaeon; assembly: GCA_038890815.1. GTDB lineage: Archaea > Micrarchaeota > Micrarchaeia > Burarchaeales > JACRGF01 > JAWAFC01. The sequence goes on from JAWAFC010000002.1 coordinate 132,511, forward strand.
AGCAGGAGGTAGGAGGTCTGAGTGACAAACTCGGGCGTGAGCGTCAGGGCGCCGGTGAAGAAGGCCACTCCCACCTCGCCCGCAAAGGTCGCGCCCCTCTGCTGCTCCTGTATTTTGGAGAAGGTGCTGAGAAACTGTGAGGAAATGGCAAAGAGCAGGGGGATGCCAACGACCACGACAAAGACGAGGAAAATTGTGTAGGTCTTTGTGCTGACAACCAGCTCGTTGCGCAGCTCCTGCGTCTCGCGGATTTCCTCGGCGCTGCTCTCGAGAATGCGCGCGAGATGCCCACCACTGCGCATGCCCTTTTCAAAAAACGCGACGGTCTTCCTCAACAGCTCGGACCGCACGTAGCGCGGGATTTCGGCGAATGCGACCGTCAGGCTCTCCGTTCCCATGGCCTTGGCCGCGACAACCTTTATGACATCCTCGAGCGGGCCGAACTCGGGCCTCGCCGAAAGCTGGAATGCCGTAAAGGGCGTCATGCCCGCGCGCATGTTTGCTGCCACCATGAGCAAAAAGTCTGGTAGCGCGCGCTCGACCCTTTTTGTGCGGTCATCGATGATGTAATAGAGATGGAGGTAGTAGAGGAACAGGATGCCCGCGAAAACGACGCCACCGAGAGCCAGCGATAGCACGAGCATCTGAATGTACTCGCTCAGCGTGCCGATGACCACAATGCCCAAATACACGCCGAGCGTCCAGGGAAGGAGAAAGGCGAAAACGCCAAAAAGAAAGGCAACGAGCAGGCGTGAGCCAAGCCACACATCAACATCGGTTGTGATGCCGGCATAGTCTAGCCAGGCCTGCACTCTCTGCTGATAGCTTGCCTTGACAAAACGCGCCATCCCCTTGTATACATTGAACACGCGCCTGCGCAGGCCCGCAGCAATTCCCTCACGCCGTGCGGCAGGCACAGGTGTGGCTTTTGTTTCTGGCTGCGGGGAAGGCGGAGGCGCGGTCTTTTTTTCCTCGCTCTTTGCCATAGGCTTTGGGGTTTTCCTCAACTCGAATACACCTCCGGCCTTGAGGAGTGTATCGCGCCAATGAGCGAGAGCTGTACGACAAAGGAAACGACAGCCACACCCACAAAAAGCTCCGGCGTGATGTTGAGCGAGGAGAATGCGCTGAGCAGCGCGAGCATGGTCACCCCAATGCTTGGGATGACTGCAGCAAAAAGCAGGTAGATGAGGATGAGGAAATTCAGCTCGGATGAATAGCTACGGATGGCCTGGCGCTGGCGCGCTACCAGGATGTCGAGTATAGAGCGGAGCGCGCCCGCCACGCTGGCGCCCGACTGCATGGCGGTGATGAGCTGCCATATGCTACGCTTAAAGTATTCGCTCTGGGTGCGCAGCGCGAGCTTTTCGAGCGCGGCCCTCTCGCTCTCGCCCGCACTTATCTGTCGCACTGCGATCTGAAACTCGCGCGAGATGTGGCCGTAATCGCTGGCCGCGATGTTCTGCATTGCATTGTACAGCGATATGCCGCTCCTGACCTGAATGAGCATATCCTTGAGCGCAAACAGCAAGTCCTTGTCAATGCTCTCGGCAATCTTGCGTGCCAGTATGCCCGGGTAGAAAATGTGGAGGAGGAAGAAGATGGCCGTAAAAGCCACAAATAGCCCGCCGCCCACTGCGCCGGCCGTGCCCATCTTGCCCTCTGTCCGAACATACATTATGGCAAACCCGATGAGGAAAAAAATGAATCCCCATCCAAGGGCCGAGAGCAGCGCTGCGACGCAGTATTTCTCGGGCTCGATGGTCAGTCCGGCATTGCGCAGGTCGTAGCGCACGCCAGGGAATATCCCCAGAAGCCGCTTTCCAATTCCCACAAAGCGTCTGGATAGTCTCTCGCTGCTCTCAATTGAGATCAGCATAAATGGAAGGCGCATGCTTCATCCCAACAGCGAGGCGCCATCACAACACCTTGGATGGAGGGGTGCCGGCCTCAGCAGCCTTGAGGATGGCTGCTGGGTCGGCATAGTAGGCCCGCATGACGGCACCCACATCGTTTATGTTCTCCAGCTTATTTGCCAGCATCCACTTGAGTATGGTGGCCCTCGCTCGTTGGTCCTCAACGATCTCGGACTGTGTCATGCCAGTGTGCAAGTTGAGCTCCTCGTAAAGGCGATGTGGCTCCTTGACTTTTTCGAAGTCATCGCGGCGCGCGCGCCAGGCGAAGAGGCGGTGCAACGCCAGCCCGCGCTCCTCAGCGCCCGGCACAATTTCGCATATCTCGAGCGTCTTGCGGATATTCCGGCGCCTGTCCCTGTATTGAATGACGAGAAGGTTGAGCGCCTCAACCTCAAGCGTTGGAATGGCAATGGGGGGCTCGGTGAGGCGGCGGATGACCTGCGTGCCCGTATCGGCATGAATGGTTGAGTACACGGCATGGCCCGTGTGCATGGCCTCAAACAGCACCTCTGCCTCCTCCCGCCGTCTGATCTCCCCCAGCACGATGCGATCGGGCCTCATGCGCAAGCTGCTCACCATGAGGTCGAGCATGGTGACCTCGCCGAGCCCTTCGGGGTTGGGCAGACGCGTGACCAGAGGGATCCAATTCCACTCGAAGGCGGGCAGCTGTAGCTCGCGCGTGTCCTCGATGGTGATGACGCGCTGGAATGGCGGGATGAGCGCGCACAGGCTGTTCAGCGTGCTCGTCTTGCCGCTCGCCGTGCCTCCGGCGATGAGGATCGACATCTCGTAGTGTATGGCCTGCCACAGCAGCGCGGCCATCTCCACGCTCATCGTGTGCAGCTCGGGCGAGATGAAGTTGATGATGGTCCAAGGATTGCGCGCAAAACGCCGTATCGTTATCGTATTTCCCTGTGTTGAGATTGGATACAGCGTTGCGGCAACACGGTCGCCCGATAGCAGGTGGGCGTTGAGGATGGGCTCGAGGGAGGAAATCTGCCTGCCCACCTTCCGCCCTATCTGGGCGCTGTAGTTGGCGATGTCCTCCTCGCTCGCGGGGAAAACGTTCGACTTCATCCAGCCATACTTGCGATGGTATACAGCGATGGGCGTGCGCGCGTTGTTTATGGCGATCTCCTCTATCCAATCATCAGCCATCATGACTTCTATATCGCCGAGCCCGTACATCTCATGCAGCAGCACGCCGCGCAACACATCGGCACCCTCTCCGAGCGGCTCGAGCTTGGTGCTTGCGGCCGCAAGAAACTTGTCACGCATTGCCTTCGCTCTCTCGAGGTCGGTAACCTGTTGAACCTCGACAGGGACTTCCTTGGCTATGACATCCTTGAGGTAGTCGAGGTAGAGCTGGGTGTATGGGCCGAGCTGGGGCAGCTCGAGGCGGTAGGCAGCGTGCTTTTCGCTCTCGCTGTAGAATATCCTCACCGTGGCTGGCACGCCATCGGCCAAAATGTCGTAGCGCTCCAGCTCCTTTTCGGTCAGCTCCGGTAGCGGCGCGGGCATGGGAAGCGATTTTTTGAAAATGAGCGAAGGCTTCTGGATGATGTTGATGGGATAGCTTATCTCGAGCACGCCATGTCGCTCAAGCACCCTCGCCACGTGCTCGATGCCCTCCGCGCTCCAGGCGAGGCGGCGGGCGAGGGAGTCCAGGCTGGCGCGCTTCTCCTTTTCCAGGATCTCCATCATGCGGTCAATTTTCGTCAGTATGACTGCCATCGCAAACCCTTCTCATCCTGCATTTTAAGCCTTTCCAATCTCAACCCAGTCGCTGCGCGAGACGTTGCCAGGGCCCGAATAGTTGAGCCATGCATTCCACCAATAGCGCACCGAAGCCGACACATCGCCCGGTGGCAACGAGGCGAGCACGGCATAGCGTGTGCGCCCGACTATGTTCCCGCTCGGATTCACCTCGAGCGCGCCGTTGGTCGTGCCTATTTTCCCTGCCCTTATGGCGAGCGAGCCCCCCTGATAGGCTATGGTGTATACATTGGATGCATTGCGGTTGAGAGTTACAGTACTTGTGAGAATGCCATTTCTGTCTACGATGCGTAGCGTGACATTCAGGTCCCCAGCTGGGCTGGAGCTCCAGGGCTCATAGGCCTGCCTATTGGCATCGACGCTCACATTGACCTCATAGGAGGAGGCATTGGTATCGCCCGACAGCGCGGAGAGGATGGCGCTCTTTGAGGCGCCCGTGTAGGCATAGCGAAACAGGAGGCCGTGTGTGAAAAAAACTTCAGCAGCCCCATCTGCCAGCCTGCTCACATCGAGGCTGAGATTGGAATTGGTGAGGTTGGAATAGTTTGAGGACAGGAAGGAGGCATAGGCTGTGAAGTCGGCCGCGCTCGGCGGCTCTGCGAAGGAGCCCTGCAGGACAACGCGCAGGGTGGTGTTGTGCCTGAGCGCGGTGATGTTGTGGCCGAGCAGCGCCGAGAGGTCGGTAGCGACATCATCGAAGACATAACCTGGGGATGGCGCGCTGCGCGTGCGCGCGAGCCTGGCCTCGGCCGCCGCATTCTCATAACTGAGGAAGAAGACGAATGAGAGTATGACCGAAAACAGCAGGAGGATCGAGATGGAGATGATAAAGCCTCTCATGCCCGCCGCCTCCAGGAAGTCAGCTCGGCGATGTAAAACTCCCTGCCAAAGACAAAGGACCTTTTTGTCACCTGATGGGACTCTTCGGGCTCCCCACATCCAGGCCGCACAACCACTCTGCGGATTTTCAGATCGCTTGCGCGCAACACGCGCAGCCGGAAGCATGCGCTGTCAGGCGCGGATAGGAAAACCTCCGTCACCTCGCTCGCCCCGCCAGCCTCGGGCGTGAGCGCCAGCCTGCCCGTTCTCTCGAGCACTGCAAGCACATCCTCGCTCACCCTTTTCAGCTGCGCCTCCTCGGAGGCCACGCTCTTTATGTTGCCCGCTATGAGCAGTGAGGTGGCGAGAAAAAAGAATGCCAGCAGCACAGCGAGCACGGCATCGAGAGAGATGAGAAAGCCCCTCATCGCCACACCTCGAGCTTTAGCTTTGCGGGCGAGGCATTCAGCACGACAGCGCGCTCCACCACAATGCTCTGTATCTCGGGCTCGGGAGGGAGGCCCGCGGCATACAGCGTCGTGCCATTTGGGGATAGCACAGAAAGCCGCCAGTTCAGGCCCTCAAGCCCCAGCAGCGTCCTGCTCTCGTTATAATCCATCGCTCGCAGGCGCGCCAGCTTGGCGGGCTCGAGCACGCCTGGCTGGCCTGCGAGCCCCAGCGCGCGCATTGTCGAGGAGTTCGCCTCAGCCAGAGCATGCCAGGCCGCAGGCTCGCCCGAAGCCAGCAGTGTGGCTGAGGCCTCGAGCGCTCGTAGCCGCGCGGCGCGCATAGCCTCAAAGGCGCTCGTGCGTGCTGCGAGGTCGGATAGGGAGAGGAAATACGCTGCCAGCAGGATGAGCAGCGCGCCCGCGCCGATCATCAGGTCAAGCGAAAAGGCCTGTGCTCTAGCCAATCACAACGACCCCGTTTTGGTTTGTTATGGTGAGCGAGAACAAGCTCTCGAGCGGTGTGGCATTCGCCAATGAGTTGGTGATAACCGGGAATGAGCCAGACTCGCTGCCCCGTGTCACCCTCACCGCGCGCTCCTCAATCGAGATGTTGTACGCCCTGTCGAGCTCGATGTAAAGCCGCGTGCCGTTGCCCGCCAGGAAGGCCTCATCCACAGCCAGCGCTATGGCCTGCGCGGCATGGCGCGCGCGGATTCTCTCCTGCGTGATTGCGCTGTTCCTCTCTTCGCTGACGTAGATGACAGCCATGAGGATGAGGAGGGAGAGCGCCAGCGACAGGGTGATGACGAACTCCGCACTCATCTGCGCGCGCATCACGCCACCACAAAGCTCCTCGAAGCCCTCACCGTCACGCTCGCGAGCGGCGAGGCCCTGGCGCTCACATCAACCCAGTGAGCGCCTGCAGAAGAGGCATTGTAGGTATAGGCATACAGCCCGCCCCCCAGCTCGCTCACGCCGCCGACGAGGTTCGGCCCACCGTCTATCTGGAATGTCATTGTCGAGGGCGAGGCCAGCCCGGGCACGCCCTCCCCGAGCTGGTTGTAGATCCAGAAAGTGATGGTGATGTTCGAGTTGAGTGGATAGGAGATGCTGTCTGGGGAGAAGGCGAGGTCGATGCGCCACAGCTCTGTGCTGCCCGCCCCAACATAGAAGTACCCCTCGCCAATCGCGCCATCGGTGAGCACGCGGATGAGCCACCTCCCAGGCTGTGCCGAGGCATTCAGCCAAAGCTGATTGTCGTACAGGCCCGTGGAGGGGCTGCCCGTGGCTGCGGTGAAGTTCGTGATGAGCGAGGACAGGGCATCGTAGATGTAGACCGAGAGGTTGGAATCGAGCAGGATGTTGTTCTCATCGCGCGTTGCCACGCGGTAGTACACAATGCCGCAGTTTGTGTAGGAATCCTTTTCTGAATAGATCGTTGCCCCGGCCATGACAACGCCAACCGTTATGGTGTGGTTCGTGCCATTGCCTTTCTGGCAGACCGAGGCCACCGTGATGTTATAATAGCCGAGCGTTGTGGCGTTCAACAGCCAGGAAAACAGAGCCGAGGCGCCCTTGGCGAGGAAGGAAATGCTTTTTGTGGCATTCTCTCCTGCCGCGAGCGGCAGGCCTGGCGGGGAGGTGGTCAGGGTGATGTCGCAGTTGCGCAGGCTGCCATTGACTGCCGTGAGATTCGCAGTCACATAGAAGAGCGAGTACTGCGTGATGTTCGAGCCGTTCGCAGGCGAGGTGATGCGCACGAGCGCAACGCCGGGCACGCGGCGCATGACATAGGCCTGCAGGTTGGGCTGGTAGGGTGAGACGAGCTGGCGCAGGCGCACTGCATGGGAGTCATTTTTCTCAGTGCTGGTGGGAGCGACGCTGTCGTAGTGGACTGTGAAGACAGCGAACTGGCCCGGGCCCAAGTAAGGCGCGCTTGTCTTCCTGAAGCTGACCGTGGTTCCTCCCACCACAGTGATTTGCCAGCCTGGCGGCCCGGAGTGGGCTGTGCCGATGTCATAGTCGCTCGGCGGAGTTATCTCCACCTGGTCGATGCTGTCGGTTCCGCCGTTGAAGACAGTGTAGTTCAGGAAGAAGTTGGTGTCTCCGGAAAAAATGTTTTCTGGCGCCACTGTGACACGGAATGCCACGATGAAAACGGGGTTGCTCTGGGCTGTTGGCGAGAGCACTGCCCCGCCATTGGCGCTCGCGTTGCCCGAGAAAACCACATAATCTCCCTCACTCCCAGTGATGTTATAAACCCAGTTGAATGCCCCTGTGGCATTGGGGGCAAGCGAGGCGATTGAGGTGGGCGTGGGGCCCGAGACGAGGGCCGCGCTCGCCGTGCCTGAGGCAGAGAGGTATGGCACCACGCCGTACAAAGTCGAGTTGCCATTATTCCTCACTGTCATGGTGACATTTACAAGTTCCTTCGAAAGCACACGGGAGGGCGCGGCGGTTATCACCGTGGCAAGGCCGGCCACAGTGACAATGTTGGAGTAGGCCGTGTTCGAAGAGAGGCCTGGCCCATCGGTGGCATTCCCATAGAACTGCAGTGTGCCCCCGCTCGCGCCCGTGCTGGCATTATAGACATAGGTAAAGGTCGCGCTCGCCCCAGGAGCCAACGAGGCGACCGATGGCGGGGTGGGCCCAGAGACAAGCGAAGCGCTCGCAGTGCCCGTAGCGATGTACGCCAAGCTCGGAACCACGTTGGTGGCTGTTGTGGTGGCGCCGTTTGTGACATTCAGCACAACTGTGACCAGCCCGCCGTCCCCGACCGAGGATGGGGAGGCAGTGGCGCTTGCCGAAAGAGCCCTGCGCTGCCAGAAAACCGAGTTTAAAACAACCGTGCTGGGTGAGGAGGAGTACTCAACCCAAATGACGACTGTGGAGTCGAGCTGATCGGTGCTGGCTGAGGGAATGGGCGCGCCGTTGCGGCCCGTTATCACCACATCAAACACTTTCGAGCCACCTGGTGGGATGGTGGGCGGGGAACCGGCTTCTGTGAGAAACTCTATCTCGTTGTTGACGCCGCCTCCTGGTGAACGCAGGATGTAAGACCAGCCGGCAGGGGGGACTGTGGCAAACGAGACAGAGTAAAGATTTGCAGGAAAGCGAATTACCACCCTGTAAATCCTGTCTACGGGCGGGGAGGTGGTGTCGGTGATGTTGAAGGAGAGCGTGGCGCTCGGCGCGCCCATCGCCACCTCGTTGTTCGGGGGGACGAGCGAGGCGTTTGCAGACAGCGCGAGGGCTAGCGGGGCAAGCGCGAGCAGCATGGCTGCGAACATCTTTGCTATGGACATGCGGTCACCACAAAATAGTCGCTGGCGCTGGCGTTGGAGGAGTTTGCCAGCACAAGATATGAGCCAGGGATAAGGCCAGCGGACTCAAAGGAGAGGTTGAAAGCGCCGAGCTGGTCTGACAGGACGGTCTGGGGAAAGCCTGGCAGGGAGTCATTGAGTGGGTCGCGTACATCAACTGTGACGCTCGCGTTGGCCCCCCATCCTGCGCCCGTGAGGCGGATGAGCTCGCTGGCTGCGAAGGCTTTCTTCGGAATGGTGCGCAGGGCATCGAGATAAGTCTGTATGTCTATGCGCGTTGGGCGGCAGGCGCTCGGTGCGCCTGGAGTGGGCAGGCAGGTGAGTGGGCTCACCTCAACAACGAAGTCGATGCGCTCGCTCTCGCCATTGGAGGCGTTGGCATAGATGTAGCCTGAGTACGAGCCGACCACCGAGGCATTGATATCGACAACGAATGCGATCTGCCTGCTCTCGCCCGCGCCCAGCTGGAAATTCCGGTCGGCCGGGTTTGAGAACGAGACGTTCACAGCGCTCTCGCTCCAGAAAAGAGCAAGCGTGACATTGATGGGTTCGTTTCCCTCGTTCGAGACATTCAGATACGCGCTCTTTGACTGTCTGTAGTTTGCCGCCGTCGCCGTGACAAGTATGAGCCCGGGGAGGAAGACGAGCGCCCGCGGGCCAATGGTGACATAGCCTGCGCGCGCCACCACCCAAAGGTAATGCGTGCCGGGCGAGGAGGGCAGCGTGCCCTCGACTTCGACATCCGCAGTGGCCAGGTAGTCGCTGCCTTCATAATTTATGCCTATGGTGCGGTTGGCTATGAAGGAGCGGCTGGCGTTGTAGCCGACCGGAAGCCGGATGGCCACGAGCCTGCGCGCGCCAGCGCCCTGGTGGTAGACCTGATTCGCTGCCGTGGCAAGCTCGCGCGCGGCAGCCCGCACGTCCGCTCTCGCCCTGGCCTTGCCCACATCGGTTATCTGTTCGCTCGACAGCGCGATGACCACAACCAGCACGGCGAGCGCCACGGCCAGGATGGCGAGAAATTCTACGGTGGACTGGCCCCGCAACGGGCGCATGGCATCATACCTTTTCAAAAACCTCTTCCACTGGGTACACGACAATGCCATTCTTCTCAAAAGTGAATGGTACCAGGCGCTCTGCGTGGGACGAGCCCCGCAGCTTTAGCACCTCGAGCGCTCGCAGCCGCACGCTCTCCTTGCGCGGATGGTAAAGGAGGATGATGCCATCGACAAGAAATTCCACCCCGCTGCTCTCAAGCTCCTCGCCGCCAGCGCGTACGTCGGCTGTCAGCAGCGAGGTGCACTGCCACTCCTGCAAAAGGTCGAACAGCTCGAGCACAGACTCGCGCGTTCTGTAGGAGCTTTCAAAAAGCAGCGAGTAGGATGTGAGGGAGTCAAGCACTATGCGTTTTGCGCCGATGGCGTCTATGGTGTCGCGTATGGTGCCACCGCCCTCCTCAATGAGCTTGGCCACCTCGTGCGGCTCATAACGGATGAGACGGAAAAGTCCGGCCTTCTCAAGGCCCGCGAAGTCCCAGCCAAAGCTCGCCGCATGCCTGTACAGCGACTCGGCGCGCTCGCAGAAGGAGATGAAAAGGCCTGCCTCGCCATACTCTCTCGCGCCATTGTACAGGAACTGGAGTCCGAACGTGGTCTTGCCCGTGCCCGTTTCGCCGCAGACAAGCACAGTGCTGCCCCTCTCAAACCCCCCCGCCGTGAGCTCATCGAGGCCTGGAATGCCGGTGGGGATCTTCTCAAGCACAGGCCTGCCTTCCTGTGCGGCTTCGCCCTTCGCCCTTTCCCCTTTTGCCATGGGCAACTATCGCTGCAGGAGTTTAAAAAACAAGTGTTTTTTAAGCGGGCGAGAGAATGGCTGGCATGGCAAGGGCACAGGCAGGCATGGAGTACGTGCTCATTGTGGCAGCCTTCCTGATAGTGCTCATCCCTGTTACCTACCTTGCCTTTCAAACTACCACGACATCGACCAGAATGGCCACTGCGAGGATTGCGGTCGAGAGTGTGGTTGGTGCAGCCGACGCGCTGTTCGCCCAGTCGCCGGGCGCGCGAACACAGGTGGTCATTGTATTGCCGGATGGCGTGAATGCCGCCAGAACATACATCAACGGCAGGGAGGTCAATGTGAATGTGCTCTTGCCCGGAGGCGGCACTGCCGATGTGTTCGCGCTCGCCAAGGGAAACCTGACCGGAACCATGCCCACGCAGCCCGGCAAGCACCTCCTCACGCTCACCTTCCTGCCAAGTGGCACAGTGAATGTCAGCGAGGGATAGCTTGAGGGCGCAGTTTTCGCTCGAGTTCATAGCCTGTGTCGTGCTCCTCATACTGCTTGCTTTCCTCCTCCAGCTTTACGCGCTCGGAAAGGGAATGCAGGCCGAGGCCGAGGCCGGCGTGCTCGGCATGAAAACCGTGTGCGAGGAGATAGCCGGCTTTGTCCATCTCGCCGCGCTGTCGAACGGTTTCAGGGCAAACCTCACCCTCCCAACGCTGATAAATGGACAGCCTTACAACGCAACCATCCACGAGAAGCTCGTTACCATAGATGGCAATGGGCACTGCTCCGCGCCAATAGTGGCGCGTAATGTGACGGCAAATGGCGCCGCGCCGCCCTTCACTCTGGCTGCCGGAAAGCTCTATCTGGTAAGCAGCAGAGATGGCATAGTGAACTTCACAAAGGTGAATTGAGTATGCGAGCACAAGCAGTAAGCCTGGACATCGCTTTCGCCATCATGGTGCTGCTCCTGCTGCTCGCGCTTTTCGAAAACAGCTGGAACGCGCTCGTCGCGCGGCCATGGCAGGGCAGCGCGCTCGCCCAGCGCACGCTCGACTTTCTGACAGAGACGCCTGGTTGGCCCATGGCATGGAACGAAAGCAATTTCGTGATGCTCGGGCTGGCCTCCGTCGAGCCTGGCAGAATAGAGGAGAGGCAACTGAAAAACCTGCTGGATGCAGACTATACAAAAGTGAGGGAGGCGCTTGGCATTGCGCGGTACAATCTTTACCTGAACCTGAGCTATGTGAATGGCTCGCTGGCAACGGCAGAGGGCGCCAACGCCAGCTATGGCATTTGGCCGGCCAACGCCACCCACATTGCCACTGAGCAGGCGCTCGTGCTGTATAAAGGTCAACGCGCGCGGATGACTGTTATGGTGTGGCAATGAGGGCCCTCATCTACATGCTGGATGCGCTGTTCGCGGTGGTGATAGCCGCGCTATTGCTGCAGGCAACACTTGCCGTGAGGTTGACAAAAACTGGGATGGGGGAGGATGCCGCGCTGCACAGGACAGCACAGGATGTCCTCGCGCTCATGGACAAGGATGGCACGCTGAAAGGCCTTTTCAGCCAGACCGACTCGGCCGCGCGGGCAACCCTCAATGCCTCGCTGAATGAGCTGCTGCCCGCCCACATGGCAGGCAGGGCCAACGCCACGCTGTGTATGGATGATGGTGATGAGGATTTTGGCGACTTCGTATGCAACAGGAACATAGTGGTCGCGAACGCGGCCAACCGCTCGCTTCCGACAGCCATGGCCAGGAGGCTATTCGTAGATGCCGTGGCCATGCGGTACGGCTACATCGCGCTCGAGGTGTGGTACCGGTGAGGGGCTTTCTGTTCGCACTCACAGTGCTGATCTTTTTCGCCCTGCTGCTGAGTTTCGTGCTCGCCGCAAAGAGCGCGGAGGGCGAGAGCGCGAAGAGGACGGCCGAGGCGCGCGATGCGAGAAAAATACGCTTTGTGTTTGAGGATGTGCGGGAGGATTTCGCGACAAACATCGGCCTCACCATCCTGCAGGAGAACAACACGCTCATCTTCTACGACCATCTGCCCGCCAATCTGAATGTGCCGAACGCGCTGAAGGCATACGACGCCTTCATCCAGGCCTATTACCTGACGCCCGAGCTGAGCATCGCTTTCCTCGATGAAGCAGACAATCCGATCAACTTTGCCACGATGTCCGATGACATAATCATCCAGCCGTGGGGCATCAAGTACGATTACCTCGATGATTGGGGGAAGAGGGTGCTGAGGATAGAATGGCCCAACACGAGCGCGTACGGCGCGCTCGGCGCGCTCAATCTGTCCTTCGACTTCCCGAATGCATCCTTCGAGTACTCGCCGACACCCGGCAATGCCAGCCACTTCAAGTGGTCGCCCGACTTCACCGTGCCCTCCTGTGGCAACCTGCCGAACTGCATGAACTTCAGCCTGAGAATAAAAGATAACATGAGCCAGGTTTATTCCTGCCCGGGCCCCATCTGCAACGCCACGGGATTTAGGACTAATAAAAAGAGCACACTTGATGTCAAGATGGTGCCATGCTGGATGGAGCTAACGCTCGGCGACACGGGCGGAGGCGACGACATCGCGCTCGTCCGCCTGCACGAGCCCGGCAATCCGGGCGTGCCATGCTCGCGGGACACTGATGTGGTCATCCGCTTCAACTTCAACACGACCGAATTTTATGTCGTGTTTCCATCCAAGCTTATGGTTAGGGATATAAACTATGGATTTGAAAAGCGGGACAGGCTGAGGGGTGGATAAAACGAACGAAAAAAGGAGGGGCAGGAAGCGGGAGATGGCAAAGCCTCCGGAAATCGCGAGCGAGGCCCCGGTGGAGGCACGCGAGGCGCCAGCGCCTGGCGAGACAAGCAGCGAGATGAGGACGGTCATCGACCGCATCGTCGAGTTCATCAAGGAGAAGAAGAGGGCGACGGTTGCCGAGGTTGCCGATGCGCTGGCGCTTGAGAGGGATGACGTTGAGAAGCTGGCCGACATCCTTGAGGAGAGTGGGCTCATCACGGTGAGATACTCACTACTGCATCCGGGCAAAACTGAGCTCGCCATACGCGAGCGCCTGGCCGCTCCGGCAAAGAAGGAGCTCGCCAGCCTGTCCGAGATGCTCGAGAGCCTGGACAGCGATGTGAGGGCGAGTGAGAAACGCCTCCTGTCGGTCGAGGATGACATACTGACCAGGCTGCGAAGAGCTGAGGAGACGCTAGAGATGCTCGAAGGGGCGATGAAGGAGGTAAGCCCAGAGGAGGTGGACAGGCTTGTCAAAGAGGGCGAGGCGCTGGAGGGCGTGCTGGCGGATTTCGACAGGAAGGTGGATGTGCTCAACAGGCGCATCGCGAGCTTCAAGCGCAGGATGGCAGCGTTCAGAGCGCGTACGGCAAGCCTCGGCAGGAAAGGCCCGCTTGCCCGCCTGGCAAGCTTCTTTGACAGGATGGTGCGCATTATAGCCAGGAGCATTTTCAGGAGGGGATAGCGTGCCAAAAGTGATCGAGAAATATAGGGTGAATGCCGATGGCATTCCCGTTGAGATAGCGATAGTCGACAGGGAGGACGAGTTCGTCACGATGTATGAGTTGACGCCCATCAAGCTGCAGAAGCCAACCGAGGTGGTGCTCGAGCACATAAAGGAGCGCATCATCGAGGATGTGAATCTCAAGGCCAGCGAGATGCTGGATATCCGGGCGGCCGAGAGCATGAAGAAGAAGTTCCTGGCCAAGGCGAACGAGCTTGTGGAAAAGGAAGTGGTGAACATCACCGATGAGATGAGGAACGTGCTGGTTGGAAAGCTGGCGCACGACCTCATCGGACTCGGCGACATCGAGCTGTTGCTCGCTGACGAGAACCTTGAGGAAATTGTGGTGAATTCATCGACTGAACCGCTGTGGGTGTATCATAAGAGATACGGCTGGCTCAAGACAAACTTCTTCCTGAAGAGCGAGGAGCAGATACAGAACTATGCGAGCATCATCGGCAGGAGGGTGGGCAAGCAGATAACCAACCTCAATCCCATACTCGATGCCCACCTGGTCACGGGCGACAGGGCAAACGCAACGCTCTTTCCCATAGCCACAAAGGGCAATGCCATAACGATAAGGAAGTTCGCCAAAACCCCATGGACGGCAGCCAACCTCATCTATCCCATGAGGACGTTGAACTATGAGGTGGCCGCGCTGTTGTGGCTGTGCGTGCAGTACGAGATGAACATCATATTCGCAGGGGGCACGGCAAGCGGCAAGACTAGCCTGCTGAACGCCGCGCTCGTGTTCGTGCCCCCAAACCAGCGCATCGTCAGCATAGAGGAGACGCGCGAGCTCTACCTGCCGGCCTTCCTGCACTGGACCCCGATGGTCACGCGCTCGCCAAACCCCGAGGGCAAGGGCGAGGTGACCATGCTCGACCTCATGGTGAATTCGCTGAGGATGAGGCCGGACAGGATAGTGGTCGGCGAGATAAGGAGGCAGCACGAGGCAGAGGTGCTGTTTGAGGCCATGCACACGGGCCATGCCGTGTACTCGACCATACATGCGGACAACGCCGAGCAGATGATAAACCGCATGACCACGCCGCCCATCAACCTGCCCGAGAGCATGCTGGGCGCGGTGCATCTGGTCTTTGTGCAATACAGACAGAGGCGCACGGGCATAAGGAGGACGCTTGAGGTCGCCGAGCTACTGCCCGGGGAGAAGGAGGTCAAGCTCAACCGCGTGTGGAAGTGGAATGCGAAAAAGGATGAGGTCGAGAAGGTGGGAAACTATGTGCGGCTGCTCGCAGAGCTCGAACTCTATACGGGAATGAGTGAGAAGGAGATTGAGGAGGACCTGAAGGAGAAGGAGGAGATTCTCGCCTACATGGTGAAAAACAGGATATACGATATAGATGATGTGGGCAGGATCGTGGCGACCTACTACCGAAACAGGGATGCTGTGATGGATGTCGTGCAGAAAAAAAAGAGCCCCGAGCTCCTGCTGAGGCGCGAGGGATGATGCATGCCGCGCATTCCATTCAGCCTGCTCCCTCCGAGCATGGCGGTGGCGGCCGCAAAAAGGCTGCTGGCGCTCGGGGCGCCCATAGCCAAGCTCCTGCCTGGCCTTAAGGTGGAGCTCATACAGGCAAACTATGACCTGACGGCCAAAGAGTATGCCGCGCTCACTGTGGTTGTGGCGCTGACAAACGCGCTCGTGCTGGTCGCCAGCATATCACTGCTGGGATATGTTGCCGGAGTCAACCTGTATGCCTTTGCTGTAGCGACCGCGCTCGTGGTCGGGATCGCCTCGTTCTTTTCCATTCTCTTCTATCCAAGGCTCATCGCCACGCGTAGGGTGCGCGCGCTCGATGACAACCTCATCCCTGCGTTGCGGCAGATTCTCATCGAGCTCAAGTCGGGCGTCACGCTGTTCCAGGCCATGATGTCCATCACTGAGGGCTATGGTGAGGTGAGCGCCGAATTCAGGCGCATCGTTGAGCACATAAACATGGGCATCGCCGAGACCATGGCGCTCAACGAGGCCAGCAAGCGCAATCCCTCGCCACGCTTCCGCAGGGTGCTGTGGCAGATCTCGAATGCCATCACGAGTGGCTCAGATGTCGTGGTGGAGCTCGAGGCGACCATCGAAGACCTGACCAGAGAACGCATAGATGACATAAAGAGGTATGGTCAGGAGCTAAATCCTTGGACGATGGTGTACATGATGGGCACCGGCATATTGCCATCGCTCGGCGTGAGCGTGGCGGTCATCATCCTATCGTTCCTCAACATCGCCATTCCAAAGCTCATCTTTCCGGCCATCATCGTCGGCATCATCCTGTTCCAGCTTTTCTTCATAAACTTTGTCTCCTCGAGGAGGCCGAGTGTGGATTGATATGGTGCTGGACCGCCTTTTTGTCATAACGAGCGCGCTCATCCCACAGAGGGTGATTGATGATGTGGGCAGGCTGCTGCAGGAGGCCGATTTTGACATCCCACCCAGAAAGTACATCGGGCTTTCGCTGTGGGTGAGCTATGGCCTGGGGCTCATCGCATTCGCCATAGCGCTGACGTTCGCCGAATTCCTCGAGAGCCTGCTGGTGGGGATTGTCTCGTTCGCGGTCAGCGAGACGCTGTTCTTCCTGCTGCTGACAATCATCGCCGATAACCGCGCCAGGAAAATAGAGGAGGCCCTGCCCGATGCGCTGCAGATGATAAGCGCCAACATGAGGGCGGGCATGACCATAGAGAATGCTGTGCTGGCGAGCGCGCGGCCCGAGTTCGGCCCGCTCGAGGAGGAGATACGGCGTGTATCGACAAAAGTTTATGGTGGCATGAGCATGGCGACCGCTTTCAGGGAGATGGCCGGGCGGGTGAGAAGCAGGGCGCTCAAGCGCGCCATAAACCTGCTCATCGAAGGGAGCGCGCTGGGGGGACAAATGGCCCAGCTGCTACACGAGATAGCGCGTGACCTCCGCGAGATGGCAAACCTGCGCCATGAGATTCAGAACGCCACGATCATGTACACGATTTTCATCGTGTTCAGCACTGTGCTCGCATCGCCCATACTATTCGCCACAAGCATCTACTATACAGAGATAAACGAGCTTGTGATACGCAGCGCCGAGTTTAGCGGCCCGACCACGCTACCGGCCGGCGCGGCTGGCGTGGGCTTCCTTCCGACATTTGCGCTCGCACGGCCCGAGGATAGGATAACGGCCACCGAGATGACGACCTTTGCCATCACGTGCATACTCGTCACGACATTCTTCAGCTCGCTGACGCTTGGGCTCATCCGCCACGGCAAGGTGAGTTATGGCGTGAAGTACATCCTGCCCTTCATGGCCACAGCCCTCCTGATGTTCTTTGCAGCGCACTACACGCTCACGGAAGTGTTTAAATCATTCATAGCCATTAGATGAGCGATGCGCGCGCAAACGGCCATGGAGTATCTCATCACCTACGGCTGGGCCATCCTCATACTCGGTGTGCTGCTCGTGCTGATGTTCAACCTCGGCTTCTTCAACCCTGGCTCTTTCGTTACGGGCAGGAACCAGGCTTTTGGGCTCGGCACGTTCGCGGTATACGACTTCAAAGTCGTGCCCAGCGGCAACATCACGCTCTATCTCATAAACAATGCCGGCGCGCGCGTCACCATCCGGAGCATTGCAGTGAAGGGGGTCAACCTCACGGGCCTCTCACCTCCCCTTCCGCAATCGGTTGAGCCAGGCGGGCAACTGAACATAACTGGGCAGAGCGTGCTGACCGGAAACGTGGGCGATACCTTCACCAACGTCAAGCTCGAAATCGGCTTCGACCTGCAGGGAGGGGCAGCAGACCACATCGATGCCGGCATACTGCAGGGGCACATAGACCCTGCATGATTCCATGCGCACATATGCTCAAGCGGGCGTTGACATTGTAGCAGTGCGGCGCATGCAGCGCTACATAAACTGGCTGATCGGGCGCACGCGCACGCCCGCCTCCCACCCGTTGCTCGGGCACTACGCTGGCCTTTTCAGGTGCGGGGGCAGAACGCTGGCAGTGCACACCGATGGGGTGGGCACAAAAGTGCTGGTGGCACAACACCTCGATAAGTATGACACCATTGGCATTGATGCAGTTGCCATGAATGCCAATGATATTGTCTGCGTGGGCGCACGGCCTCTCGTCCTCGTTGATTACATCGCGTTGCAGCGAGAGGACTTCGCTCTCGTAAAGCAACTGATGCGAGGGCTCGTGAGGGGCGCGCGCGAGGCCGGCACGGCGATCGTCGGTGGCGAGACCGCAATCATGGGTGATGTCATACGCGGGCTGGCTGGGCGCACGGGCTTTGATCTGGCAGCCAGCATTGTCGGGGAGGTTGACCACCTGATAACGGGAGCGGCCATGCGGCCCGGCGATGCACTCATCGGGCTGACCTCAGCCGGCATCCACAGCAATGGCATCACGCTGGCGCGCAAGGTCCTCGACCTTGATGTCTGGGGTGAGGAGTTGCTCAGGCCCACGCGCATCTATGTTAAGGCGGTGGCGCGCCTGCTCGCGGCCTGCCAGGTGAGAGGCCTTGCACACATCACTGGCGGGGCTTTTGCCAAGCTCGCGCGGATAGGAAAGCAGGCTGGAGTTGGTTTCGTGCTGGACAGCATGCCGGAGCCGCCTGAAATTTTTGCTGCCATCAAGTCTGCGAGTGGCGCGAGCGACAGGGAGATGTATCGTACCTTTAACATGGGGGTGGGCATGGTTGCTGTGGTTCCCAAAAGCCAGGCCGAGCAGGCGCTCTATGCCTGCAACAAGGCTGGAGTACGCGCGATGGTTATCGGCAGCGTGACAAAAAGCAGGGAAATAGTGCTGGTGAGGGATGGGAGGAGGGTTAGGCTGGATTAGAGCTCGCTCAGCCATGCCTCAATCTGCTTTCTCACAGCACTCAGCGTATATTTTGTCGGCACGCCGCCAAGCCCGCGCAACTCGAGAATCTCTTCGAGGAAGAACGCCGGAACCAGAATTATCATATAAGCGAGCATGCCGAAGTCTGGCGCGCTCACCAGCACGCGTTGCGCCCCGCTCAGCCATACAGTTAGCTGCAGGTCCGCAAGACTGAATTCGGCCCGCGAGAGCGGATAGAGCAACTCAACCGGACCATAGAAAAGATCAAATACGGGGTGGGAGAGGAGCACGAGCATTGCCACGAGCAGCGACTCCTGTAGGATAACAGCACGCCTGTATCGCAGTGACAGCGCGAATGCCACGAGAGGCAGCGCGAGCGTCACAAACAAGTTGTGAAACGTTGCCCTGTGAACTCCGATAAAGAAATCAACATCAGGGAAGAATGCCAGAAAGGCGAACAGGAGAGGTGCGAGATGATGGTGTCGGACATGGAGTCTGGCGGCGTACAGAGCAATGAGGGTGAAGAGGAAGTGAAAGCCTGCCGTCGCCATGTCACGGCCCTTCCAAGCCGCACTTCATGCATCGGTAGTGGTTTATCGTCTCGCGGCAGTGAAAGCATCGCACGATGCGCTCCTGACCACATCCAGGACACGGAAACTCTGTGTATTCTTTTGTCTGTCGCATGCACGAATAGCAATTTTTCAGCAACCCAACACCTTCTTTAATTTTGAGCGAAAAAATATAAATAAGCCCCCGTAGTCTAGCCTGGACAGGACGCGAGCCTGCGGAGCTTGTAACCCGAGTTCAAATCTCGGCGGGGGCGTTCAACCCCAATCAGAACCAACCGACGACTCGTCGGCTTCGCCTCCTCGTCGAATCGTTGGTTCCGATCAGAACCGCCAGCGCGGTTCCGATACCTCCAGCAACCATTTTCCATCAGCGCTTTATCCGAGGGGGGAAGGTCTAGGACGAAGGGGGGAAACC
>JAWAFC010000003.1:0-128618 GCA_038890815.1 Candidatus Micrarchaeia archaeon
TCGTTTTTTCCGTCAACGCTTTTGCGAGCGAAGCGAGCAAAAGGGTTGGAGCCCGAAGGGCTCTCTTCGTTTTTTCCGTCAACGCTTTTGCGAGCGAAGCGAGCAAAAGGGTTGGTCGGTTGACCCTCTTGCTGTCATAGCCTACCGGCTCACAGCCTTCTCCCCCATCTCTCGTACTCTGGGGTCCTTCCTCTCAGGCAATCCACACTCCTAGGAGATACTACCGAACTGTCTCGCGACGTTCTGAACCCAGCTCGTGTAGGTCTTTAATGGATGAACAACCCAACCCTTGGCGGCTTACAGACCCTCCTCAGAGGAGGAGGATTTCCTGCACCGCCAGGATGACCTAAGCCGACAGCGATGTACCAAACCGCGGGGTCGATGGGTACTCTCGCCCGCGACGAGCCTGTTACCCCCGGGGTAGCTTGTCTGACAGCTTGGGCCCTCAGCAAAAGGGCACCAAGGTTCGCTAAGCCCGGCTTTCGCCTCTGCGCTCCACGCTGTTAGGAGCACAGTCAGCCCTGCATTTGTCTTTGACCCTTGGCTCCGGATTTCTGACCCGGATAAGCAGAGCATTGGGCGCCCTTGTTTCCCTATCGAGGGCGTACCGCCCCAGCCAAACTATCCATCTGCTGCTGTCCTTGTGACAGTTAGACACAATGCAGCCTTTGAGTGGTGTTACACTTTCGCCTATCCGCAACCCGAAAGCTGCGGCATCAACGGCTCCCACTTACGCTCCGCAAAGGCAACATTGCATCAACAGCAGACTATAGTAAAGCTCCACGGGGTCTTCGTTTCCCCCTAGGAGTCCTCGGCATCTTCACCGAGCAGTAAGTTCACCAGGTCCCGGGTAGGGACAGTGGGACGCTCGTTACGCCCTTCATGCAAGTCACCAATTAAGCGACGAGGTATTACGCTACCTCAAGAGGGTCAGAGTTACCCCCGCTCTTTGCCGGCGCTTCGCTCCCTTGGAAGGGAGTTTGACGTACCGGTAGTGAGCAGGCGTCGCCCCCCATACTAGGCCTTTCGACTTAGCGGGGAGCTGTGTTTTTGGTAAACAGTCGGCGTCCCCTTGTCACTGCGACCTGCAGTTGCACCTTGCGGCACAACCGCAGGCAAGGCTTCTCCCGAAGTTACGCCTCCAACTTGCCGAATTCCCTTACCCGAGTTCCCCTGCCACGCCTTGGCTTTTTCTGCCAGGGGCACCTGTACTGGTTCTAGGTACGGGCTCGCGGGATCGTTCCCGGCTCTCTTTTCACGGGCTCAGGGGATTGACGGAACCTCCTTTCGAAGGCCTTCCTGCAGTTGAACAGCTTCTCCTCATAACGAGCCTCCGCTGTGCTGCTGCAGTTAAATGGGCTCTCGCCCACTCCGCCTACCCCCAAGCGTCAAGAGCCGGGCATGTGTTGCCACGCCTACCCGCGAGGCACAGGAATTTTAACCTGTTTCCCTTTCGTCTCCGAGTAATTGGCTGGAGACTTAGGACCGGCTTACTCTTGGCTGACGAACGTTGCCAAGAAACCCGTGCCCTATCCGGCGTTCAGGATTCTCACCTGAATTCGCTGCTACTAATACCAGGATATTCATTCCACGCCGCTCCACGGGACCTCACGGCCCCGCTTCTGCGCAGCGCGGACGCCCTCCTACCAGATGACGAGCACAGCTCGTCCTCCGGGGTCTCGGCGGCTGGCTTAGCCCCGTACATCTTCGGAGCGTGCGTTCTCGGCTGGTCCGCTATTACGCGTTGTTTAAAGGATGGCTGCTTCTAAGCCTACCTCCCAGCTGTCTGGGAACGGGCGCTCCTTGTGGATTAGCACTTAGCCAGCTCTTAGGGGCCTTAACCTCGGTCTCGGTCGTTCCCGTCCCGGCCCGCTAGCTTACCCAGCGGAGCCCTACTCCTGCCTTCTACGGCGCGCACAGATTCGGAGTTTGAGAGGATGGCGGTCCCTTTCGGAACCATTCCACCCAATCAGTGCTCTACCCCGTGCGCTGCCTCTGGCAGAGCCATCCTGAGGGATGCTTCGGAGGGGACCCGCTATCGCCAAGTTCGATTGGACTTTCACCCCTAAACGTGGGTCACCCGAGCGGATATACCAGCACCGGTTGCGGGCCTCCACCATCCGGAAGGACGGCTTCGCCCTGCCCACGCTTAGATCACATTGGCTTCGGGTCTCCAGGAAGTGACTGGCCGCGCTTTCGCACGGCGCCCCTCGCGCTTGCGCGCTGCGGGCTATCGCTTTCGCTACGGCTTTCGCCTCGCCACTTCCAGGAACTCCCTGGCTCTTGCTTCAAGAAGAACGACGCAACACTGGTTGGTGCGCATCGCTCCCACGCTCTCGCGAGGTTGCTTTTGCGCACGGCATTCCTTTCGCGCTGCGTCGAACTGTCGCCATCCAGTTTCGGGCTCTTTTAACTCCCCTCCCGGGGTGCTTTTCAGCTTTCGCTCGCGCTACTTGTGCGCTATCGGTCTCGGGTTATATTTAGGGTTGGAGGTTGCTCCCCCCATTTTCGCGCCCAAAACTCGATGGACGCTACTCTGCGCGCGCCCTCTCCCCTCTCCCTGCCTACGAGGCTATCACTCTGTATCGCGGGGCTTTCCAGCCCACTTCGACAGAGTTTGGGGAATGAGTTGGCGCGCACCACATCTTACCCCCGGTTGCCCGGAGGAATTCGGTTTGCCCTGTGCGGCTTTCAATCGCCTTTACTCACCGCATCCCAATTGGTTTCTTCTCCTGCGGGTACTAAGATGTTTCAATTCCCCGCGTAGCTGCGTGTTCCCACGCAATCGGCAATCCCGGGTTCAAAGGCTGCATGCGCCTACCCCGGGCTTATCGCAGCTTGCCACGGCCTTAGGCTACCCGAGCCAAGCCGTCCACTGGATGGCTTAATCGCTCGTGTGTAGATGCCTTTGGTTGTCCCTTCATCCACATGCGGGTTTCGTCATAGCCCCTAAGGGCTGGAAACGTCATCCCGTTCCCGGTTTCCCGGGACGCGGTCTTTCGCGAATTGTGCAGCATGAACTCCCGCGCCACAACCGGCGGGGAGGAATCCCTGATTCAGGAATGGACCTGGCGAGAGTCTCGCGCCACGCGCCTGCAACCGGGCGCGCGGTTCGGTTCGAACTCGCGGCCTCCTCGTTGCAAACGAGGCGCTCTCTCATGGAAGCTTCCGCATCGCGGAAAGCCCTACCATTGAGCTACAGGCCCATGCTTCAAGGAACGAGAGACTTTTGCAGGAGCGTCCGCGAGCGCCTTGCACATCGTGACTCTTCCAAATGGAAGAGTCAAAGGAGGTGATCTATCCGCAGGTTCCCCTACGGATACCTTGTTACGACTTAGCCCTCCTCACGAAACTCCGGCTCGACACTGGCAATAACCAGCGCCTCATCGGAGCCTCGCTTGGATGACTTGACGGGCGGTGTGTGCAAGGAGCGGGGACGTATTCGCCGCTCGATGTTGACAAGCGACTACTAGGGATTCCAGCTTCATGAGGGCGGGTTTCAGCCCTCAATCCGAACTTAGGCCGAGTTTCCCCCCCATTTCCAGTTAGAAAATGGGTTTAGGGGATTAGCTTCGCCTCTCGGCGTCGCAACCCATTGTCTCGGCCATTGTATGCCACGTGTGGCCTGGGAGATTCGGGGCATACTGACCTACCGTCGCCCACTCCTTCCTCGGTTTTAACAACCGCGGTCCCCA
The DNA here is from genome assembly GCA_038890815.1 of Candidatus Micrarchaeia archaeon. GTDB lineage: Archaea > Micrarchaeota > Micrarchaeia > Burarchaeales > JACRGF01 > JAWAFC01. The sequence continues at coordinate 3,696 of JAWAFC010000003.1, forward strand.
CAGAGTGCCCTCACCCCGGAGGATGAGGTAGCAACTGTGGGCGTGGGTCTCGCTCGTTTCCGGGCCACAGAGCCTTACAGACAGAATGTCTGCAAAAAGGAAGGATGAAAGATGCAAACGCGCGCGATGGCCAAACGAACAGTCTGCGCCTCACGCGCCGAGTTCTGAAACCGAGGCGATTCAGCAGAAATTCATCCTCGCTGTCCGCGCGCGTCAGAAAGGGGAGGCCCTTCTCCGCGCCGCCACAGGCATCAAACCAGCCCGCGATGTATGCGGCACTCTTGGCATTTTTCCTCGAAAATAGCCGCAGCCTCTCCCGCTCGCACTCCTGGAAGAATGCGCGTAGCCTGCTGTGATAGAAGAAAACCTTCTGCCCGCGGAGCTGTAGCCTGTCGGCAGTGGTGAGCTTCTGCGCGAGAACCTCGCGGATGAAGATCTCCGCTAGCTCGCCGCGTGCGGCAATGCCGACTCCCTCTGAAGTTGCTCTGGCCTTCCACATTCCAAGGATGTGGGCAAGAGCTGGGCTGAGCCTGAGCTTCATGCGCCTCATTCCTCATTTATTAATAATAGGGCTCTGCGGCTTACCGGACTTAACCGGACAGTTCACACCACGAGCTGACGATGGCCATGCACCACCTCTCGGCTCGTCTGGCAAGGTCTTCAGCCTGGCCTTCATACTGCCGTCGCTCCCAGTAATGTTCCCGGCGTTGAATCCAATTGAACCGCAGCATCCACCCCTTGTGGTGCTCCCCCGCCAATTCCTTTAAGTTTCAGCCTTGCGGCCGTACTCCCCAGGTGGCAGACTTAACACTTACGCTACGGCACTGCACCGGCTCTAAGCCGGTGCAACACCTCAGTCTGCATCATTTACTGCTAGGGCTACTCGGGTATCTAATCCGATTCGTTCTCCTAGCCTTCGTCCCTCACTGTCGGACGCGTTTTGGTCGAGCGCCTTTTGTGGAACCTTTTTTCGTCAACGTTTTTTCGTATCGACGAAAAAAGGTTGCGCCACTGGTGGTCCTCACAGGATTAACGGATTTTACCCCTACCCCGTGAGTACCCTCGACCTCCCCCGCTCCCAAGCCTGCCAGTATTCCCTGCGCGCGCTGAGGTTAAGCCCCAGCATTTCACAGGGAACTTAACAGGCCAGCTACGGACTCTTTAAACCCAATATTCGTGGGCACCACTTGTGTTGCCGGTATTACCGCGGCGGCTGGCACCGGTCTTACCCAACACTTATTCAGCGAGTTGTTTGGACTCGCTAAAAGCCGAGCGCGTAGCCCGGCACTCCGAGTTCCCTCGTCACGCTTGCGCGCATTGCGAAGGTTTCGCGCCTGCTGCATCCCGTAGGACTAGGGCCCTTGGACCGGGCTGACCACCTGCGAAGCTGGTCATCCCGTTTGTCTCAGTGCCCTTCTCGGGGCTCCAACTCCCATTGCCCCCACCGATTATCGGCTTGGTGAGCCGTTACCTCACCAACAACCTAATCGGCCGCAGTCTCATCCTGGGGCGGACGCGCTCCAATTCGCGCGCCTTTTGAGTCGCGGGGGAGTTCCACCTCCCGCGGCCTGCCGGGGGTTAGCCACACTTTCGCGTGGTTATCCCCGTCCCCAGGGTAGATTGACTACGTGTTACTGAGCCGTACGCCGCCCGCCCAAGTGGGCGAGCAGACTTGCATGGCTTAGTCGAACTCGGATAGCAGTGCCCTCCAGCGGGATCAACTGGAGTTTGGACTGCCGTTCTGACAGTCCGCACACGCAGGAGTACCACCGCTTAGCGGTGGAAGCACTCACGATGCTCCTCTTGCCGTCTCTCGCCATTCCTTGAAGCCCAAGTCCAACCCGAATTACCTCGGGTTGCCATCGCGAAACCGAGCCGCTCGAAGGTGTACGCTGCAGTGGAAGGCAAACTTCATCGCCGCGAACTTAGAATTCGCGCTTCATCCAGCCGGGACTGCAGCCTCTCGGTAAGCTCGATTTTTGAGCAAACTTATTTAAATATGTTTCGGCGGATGACGAATTGCCCCAGGCCTTCAACTCTGTGGAGAGGGGGAGCTACTCTCCTGCAGTTGTTTCATTCCCTCTATTATCTCATCAATATCATCTTTAATTACACCTATGCGTCTCAATGTTATTTCCTTGTCAGACCTCGAGCTGTCTGCAATATCATTTTTTATCACATCGGCTGTTGAGGAAAGCATTTCGAGAGCTTTAATATGTACTTTGATTTGCTCCTTGAGATCCCCTGGAAGCTGCACATGGGCGAAATAAGCATTCCTGTAGTTAGCCAGAAGTTTATCGAGCCCTTCCTCTTTTCCGCTGACTGTTTTCATTGCCTCTACTCCCGCATCGGCTGACCCGAAACCGGCCAGCACTTTTTCTTCCAGGCTCCGCAGCTCGCCCGTTATCCGCTCCTCTGATGCGCTGTCATGCGCTGCCTTAAACAGCGCTTCCCGCTGCTCCTCTGTGGACAGCACGCCGAGTGAGAAGAGCTTTCCGCCAAGCACATAGGCGCTCGCATCGTTACTATCCATGAAATCCCGCTGGTTGGCCTCCCAGCCTCCCAATGATGAGCGTGCCAGGTTTGCCTGGTTCTGAAGCAATGCAATCTTTCCCTCGAGTTCATTCAGCTCTTCCTTCACGGCATTCAGCCTTCTCACTTTTTCCTTGTACGCAAGATAGTCCTCGGGCAGAGAAATCTCGTATTTAAATTTATCCTCGTATTTACCGCCGTATTTCTCGATGAGCTTTCTCTCGGCCTCCTCAATTTCATGCTCGTATTTTTGTATGAGATCCTTCAACTTGTTTATCCGACCGCTTGTTTCATCAACTTTCTCGTCCAACTCCTTCCACTCCTTGTAACTCTTTTCTATGGCCGTGCCATTCTTTTTGAAGAGAAAGTCGCCTATCTCAATCGCGGCTTGGAGATACGGCATGCCTGAGATGGCTGATGGTAATGCGCTGGCGCGCTCAAATGCATCTTTTTTGGCTTCGAGATTTTCTTGTGCATTGACTAACTCTAAATTGGCTTTTGCCGCGGCCTCCATAGATAAGGCGAGCTCATTGAATTTCTTTATTTCAGGAGGGGGCGACTCGCCCTCGAATATTATGGTGCCGTCGGCATTGTATTGAAGTTTTATGTTATTTTTTATAGCATAGTCGACAACGTCCGCGTACGCATTCTCGAAGGCCTCGCGCTCTTTTTTTGAAAGTATTGCCAGCTGTTTTTCATAGTTTTTCTCTGCGGCATCCAGCCTGTCGCGCGCCAGCCTGTACTCCGCCTCTGCTTTCACAAGATCCAACGCCTCACCAATACCCTTAGCGGCATTCAGCTTCTCCAAGCCGCTTTTGACGGCTTCTTTGTTGTTATTATAGTCGGAGACGAGAGCGTTTGCCTTTTCTACAACATCTTTTGGCACTTCGGCGAGCTTTATGCTACCATCTTCGAAGCTCACCTGAAAGCCGTGCTTCGCCGCGAGCTCGAACAGCTGCTCTCGCGCGCTGGACATTTTTGAATAAGCATCCTTGATATCGGCCATGAGCCGGTTAGCATCTTCCTCGGCTTCACGCGTAAGTTTGGCGTTCCAGAAGTTGTCATTGAAAGTTTCGCACAACGCGAGGACTTCGTCCTGCTCGCGTTTCATCACATTTTTTTCTTTCATGTCCTTTTCCAAAGCCTCGCGATCAATATGGCCAGCAAGGGGACCCTCTGTGATGAATTTCAGCGAAATGCCGAGTTTTTTTGCAAGCTTTTCCAGCTTTTCTTTCGCTTCATCAGCCTTTTTCTGATACTCTTTGCTTCCCGGCTGTTCCTTTATTGTGCGCTCGAGCCGAGCAAATACAATGGCCTCTTCCAGCGCCGGAATGCGTGGGTCGTCTGGATTTTCCGCTCTGAGCCTGTTGAGCTCTGCTTCCATCTTATCCAATTTCGAGGTGATAGCATCGTTCAACCCTGCCATAAAGCTGCCCGTGGCAGGAGCAATCCCGCTGTCCCTCATACCCGTGTGCATGAGCAGCTGCGCCCTGCCGAGTTTGAGGAGTACTAACGATTGGTTTATCGCGCTCAATCCGTAGGCAAGAGCGTGAAGCCACAGCGGCCCGGCCGCTTTCTCCTTCGCAAACTCAGCATACTTGGCCTCCCACGTATCAAGTGTTTTAACTATCCAGCCTGCTGCCGGGCCTACTATCGGGATTTTCCTGGCAACCTCGGCACGTGTGAGCGGGCCACGGGCACCCCTTACGAGTCTCACCCTACCTGTGATAGCACCAGCAAGGTATGCAGGATTAGTATAAAGTGCGGCATAACGCACAGCCTTGCGCGAGTACTTCGCCGTCTGCTCAACTGCCACCATCCCCCATCCAAACGGGGTGTATTTGGCGAACCAGGTGTATTTGCCCTTTTCGTCGCGCAGCATTCTGGCAAACTGTCCACGGAGCTTCCCAAACGGTTTGCCTTGATACGAGGACCATCTGCCCGACAACATCAGCATCAGCGGACTGAATTTTTTCCCTATGGCCTCTTGCTCTTGCTGGAAAAGTTGCTCCCTTTGCTTAATTGCTACATCAAGCTGCTTCTTGAGCGTAATGACTTCTTGTGTGTTCTTTGCATTCTTTATCTTAGTTTTCAGCTCTTTTATCGTGTTATTCAATTCCCTTCCTCTCTCGCTTCTGTTCACCCTTGCGGCCGCAGCCACCGCTATGCCGGATTGGATGAGTGCTGCGATGGAGGCGGTTGATATCATCATTGCTTGAGGCCCTCTCAGCCGCACCCTCGGGGGCGACACGCGCGCGGTGAGGTCGAGCACGCCGAATGGATTGCGCCCGCTGGCGAACATCGCGGCGACCAAAAAGCTGACGATCAGGATGAGGGGGAAGCATTGGGTGAGGGTGAAGAGCGGCGGGATGCCGCCGGTGAGGCCCGAGGAGGAGTTGCTGGGCTGGAAGAGGTTATCGCCCTTGAAGAATGCGACCACCTCAAAGCTCTCGCCCTGCCCGGGCAGTGCGTACGAAACGAAGGCATATCCCTTCTCATCGGTGATCTGGCTTATGGGCGTTTCGCCGGGCAGGCAGCATCCCGTGCGGCAGCTCAGCTCATCAAGCCCGCACGCTCTCTGGCCCACAAAGCCGCAGTCCTCCACGGGCACATCGACCTCGATCTCGCGTGTCTGGCAGCAGAATGCGCAGTTTTCAAAGCTTGTGCCGGGCGGGCAGCCGTTTGGATAAGCGCCCTTGAAAGCGCCGCTGGCATTACAGCAGATGGCAGTGGATGGCGGGCAGGGCGCGCTGCCCGCAGGACATGCGCCGGCTATCTTTTTTATCCAAGGAGTGGCTGAATAGGCATCCTCGCAGCAGCCGACTCCCTTGCTGCACTTGTGCGTGCCGGCGGGGCATTGAGCCTCGTCTGGGTCGGCATAGCAGCAGCCCGTGAGGTTTGCGCAGAAGCGATAGAGCGTGGGGTCGCCGCACGAGCTCGCGCACCTCTGAAAATAGATTGTCCTCTGTGGAAGGGGGATGAGCATGCGGCGTACGGCATCGAGCGCGGCCAGGCGCGCCCTCGCCTCGAGCGTGCCCTGCTCCGGGTTTGTTTTTGTGGTGAGGGTGATGACTGTGGGTGATTTGGGGGCTGGGCAACCTTCCTCCTGCGCCCACGCCACAGAAGCCAACAGGAGGGCGAGCAAGAGCGCGCGCATGATGATGAAAAAACGTCCATGTTTATAAATACCTTTGAAGATGGAATGGCGTGCGGCGTGTGGTCTTGTTGCTTCTGCTCGCAGGCTGTATCTCCCAGCCTCCCGCCAACATCACGCTAGCCAACGTCACCCTGCCCGCCAACATCACACAGGCGAACATCACTCCCGTGAATCTCACGCAGCCAAGCGCGGAGAACATAACGCTCCCAATCGTAACCATCTCTCCATGCAACAGAATTTCCGCCCAGCCCGAGAGGGATGCCTGCGTGGCCGAGGTCGCGCTGAGGCTGAAAGAGGCGGGGCTGTGCGCGCAGGTGGCCGCGCGCGATAGAAGGTTTGCCTGCGCGCTGTCTGTGGCGAGCGCCACGCGGAATGCCAGCGCCTGCCTTCAGCTCGGTGAGGAGGCGGGCAGGTGTGTGCTGTTCTTGGTGCCGAACATCGGAGGTGAGGGCTGTGCGCTCATCAGCGGGCCTGAGCGGGAGATGTGCGAGGGCCTGGCGGCCTCCCTGAGAGGCGCTGAGGCGTGCGTTGCGCTTGCCGGCAGGGCGAGGGAGGTGTGCGCAAGGCAGGTGGCCCAGAATACGGGTAATACGAGCGTGTGCGAGCTGCTGGCTGGCGCGGCGAGGGAGGGGTGTAGTGCCGGCGCGCGGAGAGCAATTGGGATTAACATTAGCTGGAGCTCCTGCGCCGATGCCCCGCAGGCAGCAAGGGATGGATGTTATTACCAGCAGGGAGTGGCGCGCGGCGATCCGGCCCTCTGCATGAGGATATCGAATGCAGATATGAGGGAGGGCTGCCTTGTGGTGCAGGACGATGGGGCGCTGAGCGCAGCCGCGCTCAATCAATCAAATCCATCGGCATTGTACTGCAAGTACATTCGAGCGCCAGAGATGCGGGATGCCTGTTATGAGTGGGTGGCCATCTACCTGCTCGATCAGGGCCCGTGCGCTTTTGTCTCGCACAAGGACATCAAGGATGCCTGCTTTGCCTTCTCAAAGGCAAGCGATGCCCTTGAGCGAATTGTGGCCTTTGGCAATCCGGAAGGATGCGCGGTGCTGAATTTTCTCGGGGAGAAGGATGCCTGCTACGCCCGCATCGCTGCGGCCAAAGGAGACGCAACAATATGCGAAAAAATCACAAAAGAGCCCATGAGGGTGGAGTGCGCGCTGTCCCTGCTGTCGCAGCAGAATGCCGCGACAGTGGCCGCGATATGCGAGGGGCTGACCAATGAGGAGGTGAAGGCGAATTGCACACACGCGCTTGGCTGATTTTGCTTGCGGTGATGGGGCTGGCCATCGCCCAGCCGACATGCAGCGATCCGGCAACTGACACAAGGTATGGAGTGTGTTTCTCGCCTGGCTCGGGCACGGAGGAGCCATTTGAGTGCCCTAATGTCACGGATAAGTGGGGGAACAAACACAACAATTCGCAGTGGCTCAAGCAGACTCCCCTCGGGGATTTCGCCCTGTCGTGCGATGACCTCAATCCATGCACTGAGGATTTTTTCGATGAGGACAAGGGGAAATGCATGTGCAGAGCAGTGCAGGATGGCTTCTATGGGGAGTGCGCGGGGCCGGATATGAGCGCGAGCAATGCGGCCTGCACCGAAAAGCGTTGCATTGGGGGAGTTTGCAAAACAATCACCGTTAAGGGAATAACCCCCATGTGCTCGGCAAGTGCTACCTACGATTCACCTTGCAAGATAAATGTGTGCGAGAGCGGCGTCTGCACCGGGCCGAGGATTATTGGAGTGAATTTTGATTCGCAACGGGCGTGCTGCGGCAACGGCGAGCTGGAAGGCGATGAGAAGGATTGGTGCTGTGCAGACCTGCAGGCGACCGGCACGGGCCTGCCTGAGGGAAAGGAGTGCATCGGTGGCATAATGGTCACAAAGAGCTATCTGGAGAGGGACCTTCAGCCCTTCATCAGGGCATTTCCATCGTGGGGGCCCGTCATCGTGCTCGCCCTTCTTATAGGCTATTTCCTCGCCGCGCTGGGCTACATGGCCGCGAGCTTTTTCAGGATGCCCGAGCTCGAGGCATGGGCAAAGAACGAGCTGGCTGAGGTGAGCGCAAGCGCGTTTTTTGCGGCCAATGCGATTTTTTTCATCGGGCTGATTGATGCGGCAGCTGTTGAGCTCATTGGGAAAGATTACTTCACCGTGGCGGCGAGCTTCCTCAACCTCCTGGCGGGCGAGACAGCGGCCATCATGGCCGAGCTGACGAGGGCGCAGTTCATTCTCGGATTCGGCTCAATGCTTGGAGTGCAGTTTGGTGTGCCTATATTTATTGTGATCGGATTCCTCGTGCCGGGCATGACGGCCTATCCTCTCGTGGGGGCTCGCATCATCACCACGGCGCTCGCCACCTATGGGAATGTCGCCACAATGAGCCTGATGAGCGCGCTCGGCATGGCCGTACTGCTGGAGTTCATAAACAGGTATGCGCTGACCGTCATACTGCCCGCTGGCATTGTGTTGAGGTGCTTCACGCTGACGAGGCGGCTGGGGGCAACGCTCATGGCCATCGCAGTGGGCCTGTACGTGTTTTACCCACTGTCGCTGGCATGGAACGGCATGATATACGGCAATGTGGAGAGGCCCAGCACGGGCGGCGTTTCGTTCATGAGCATCATAAACAACATCGTCGATCCCACGCCATTCCTTGAGATATTCGGCGGGCCCCCATTCAGGAGGTTCTGCGTGCACTGGTATGACTGGGTATGGTGCTGGTGGTATGCCATCATATGGTGGATCATCAACATGGTCATCGCATTCATCCAGCTTACCATAGCGCTGGCCATGCTGTATTATGTTGGGCTTGCGACCACGCCCATAGGCGGCATCGGCGTGCTTGCATACGACTATTTTGTCGGTCTCATACCATCCATGATTAGAACGATGGCGGGGGCATTCCTCTTCCCACTCATAGATCTAATTATAGTGGTTACGGCCATACGCTCGATATCGCCCGCCATTGGCGGGGAAACGAGGATAACGGGGCTGGTGGAGTTCATATGAGGGCTTGGCTCATCGTGCTTGCACTCCTCCTTGCCGGCTGCACAGCCGAGCCACTCGCCGAGCTGCCTGGATGCATCGCCCTGAGCGTGCGTGAGGAGCCGGAGCTGTATGGGTTGGTATTCGTGGCGCTGGTGGGCGTGCTGTTTGCCATCGCCATCGGCTACATGGCAGCCCAGCTTTTCAGGAGGCCTGACTGGGAAGCCATGGTGAGAGTGGAGCTCACCCAGACACTGCTGGGTGCGAGCATGATTTTCATCGCTGTGTGGCTGAGCGCATTCTCCTGCTCGATAAGCTATGAGCTTGCCGGGGGGGATACATTTGCCAAGGCAAACGCATACCTCGCAGGACTGACTTACGGGGAAATGATTCCGGCCATCATGAGGCTGTACGACAAGGCATGGCAGGCGGAGAAGCTGACGGCCTGGATCATTGGCATTTCCTCCTGCATGAGCGGCGTGTGTTTCCAGCCCTATGCAGGCTACAGCATGGTTAGCTACAACCTCGGAACTGTGGCCGGCCTGCTCGCTCCCATCGTCACTTCGCTCATGGTGCAGATGCTCGCCCTCCAATTCATACAGCAGTTCGCATTTGTTTATCTGCTTCCGCTCGGCCTGCTGCTCAAGGCCGTGCCCTTCACAAGGGAAGCCGGCGCATTTCTCATCGCGCTCGCCATCGGGCTGTATGTGGTCCTCCCGCTCACCTATATTTTCAATGCGAGAGTCATGGCGGACATCGGGCCGAGCATCACTGCGGGGAGCTACTGCGCGCTGAAGGCCGGGCCGGGTGACAAGCCAGGCGGGCAGGCGCTCGACAGCACGCTGGAGGGCGTTGGTGGGTTGTGCTCCACGGTCATTGCAGTTGTCGGGAAGATTCTTCCGCAGGCAGTTTTCCTGCCCGCCCTCAACATAGTCATAACGCTCGCCTTTACAAGGACGATGGCGAGGATATTCACGCGGGATTACATGTTGGGGTAATGGCATGCGGAAGATGATACACTTTGTGCTGCTTTGGCTTCTGCTTGCCAACAGCGTGGCTGCCGAACAGCAGTGTGAGGGCACGCGCATGTGCACGCTGTTCGCCAACTGGGCGCCCATCACTGCCATGGTCATACTCATCTCTCTCTTCGTTGTGTCGCTGGCCTTCATGGTGGGCAAGGGCCTCGGCATGCGGGACATTGAGATGTTCGCCAAGGAGGAGCTGTACCAGTGCATTGCCAGCGCACTCATCCTCGGTGTGTTCATCAGTTTTGCGGCGCTCCTTGAGAGCACCTCGCAGCAGCTGGCCGGTGACATACTGACGGCCGGCACTCAGGGCACGACATTCGGCACACCAATCACAATGCGCTGGGAGTACACGGGCGACAGGAGCATGCGCTGGAGGACGACGGGCGCGCTCACCATAGAGAGATGCGGAGCTAACGACCCATTTCCCGATAAGAAATGCCACTTTTATTTGGCCAGGGCATTTTTGGGCAGCACGTTCGAAAAGCTGTCTGGGCAGGCGAGGGAGGTCGTAAAGCTGTATGGGCTCAGCATACTGTTTGACACCACATCCGTAAGCCTGGGGCTGCTTATCTTCGGACCCGTGTTTGGATTGGGGTTTGGCGTACCCCTTTTCGGTGGCAACAGCCTCCTGTACGAAACGCTCGAAACCATCTTCTCGGTCATGGCGAAGACGATGCTGCTGCTGAAATTCCAGGAGGTATCGCTCATGTACATCGAGAGGGGAATTTTCCCAGGCCTCATGATTGCCGGCCTCGTCTTCCGCTCCATCTGGTTCATGCGGAAGCTCGGTGGGCTGCTGCTCGCGCTCGCCATCGGGCTATACACAATATTGCCGTTCATGTACATACTCAGCTGGTATACGATGGATGCCGCACAGGCGAGGTATGATGTGAGCGCGCTGACCACCGCGCTTCAGAATAGGCAGAGCGCAGCGCAGGCCGTGATGGAGGAGCGGGGGCGTGATGTGGGGATAGGGCTATTTTTCCACCATGAGTACAGTGTGCTATTCACACACTACAGGTCTGATGGCAGCGTTGAGTACTATGGCATGCTCGATCTGGCCGGCAGGTATGCGCTCATAGCCATGGCAACGCCCACCATCGCGCTGTTCGTGCTGCTTGGTTTCGTGAGAGAACTGTCCGGCTTCCTGGGAGGGGACATTGAGATCGCCGGACTGACGAGGATATTGTGATGGCAACGAGAGCTGTGCTCAGCGTGCTGTTGCTTTTGGCTATGGGAGGGGCTGCCTGGGCGCAGGCAGCATGGGCTCCTGGCTGGATGAGCGTGGCTTTCCTGGCGCTGTTGGTTTCCTATTTCATGATAGGACTGGCCTTCATGTATGCCATAGGCTTCCAGGACGCCAGGATGGAGGCCTGGTGCAGGCACGAGTTTTACCAGAACAGCGCCACGGCTGTTTTGCTGGGCATGCTCGTGGGGGTGAGCGCGCTGCTCGACAACACGCTGTATCCGGCGTTCTGGAGCACGTCAATACTCAATCCTGAAAGCCAGAGGGCCAGCGCGAGCGTCTGCCCCAGCTCCACGCTGTCGGTGCCTGGGTTTGGGCTCTCGGTGACGCTCAACTCGCTGCGGTACAGCCCGCCAAGGGGAGGAAGGGGATTTGGAAACATACAAAATCATGTTGTGGGATATGTGGGGTGCCTTAGAACGGCGGTCACAAAATACCTACTCGAGCTAAATCTCGGCGGTGTGTTCTTCGGCTTCATCTCCTCGCTGATGTTCAGTTTCGAGTTTGTGGAAATCAAGTTTGGCATGCTCAACATAATGCCGGGCGTTGTGATGAAGCCGGTGACGGACATGCTCGGCTACATAAACACGCTCGTGGCCATGCTCTTCCTGCAGCTCAGGGTGCAGGAGCTTGTGCTGACTTTCGCCCGCGATTATGCATTCTCTTTCCTGCTGCCTCTCGGCGTTGCCCTCAGGGCATTCACTTTCACGCGCGGGGCGGGTGGGGCGCTCATCGCCATCGCTGTCGGATTCTACATCGTGCTGCCCATCACCTATCTCTTCCAAGAGGAGATAACTGCTGATTACTGCGCGCGCCATGACTGCCAGCGCTCGCTGCTCGCCAGATTTGGGTATGCGGGCAATCTGTATGACATCATTGTGGGGCTCATGGCAAGCGCACAAAGCGGCGGCATTGGCAGAGGGCTCACTGTGGCAGGCTCATTTGGGCAGGGCTACTCGCTGTCCGAGCTGATGTCGCTCAATGGACCTTTCGGGCCCGTGATATTCGTAGCCGGCATATCGGGGGCCGTGCTGCCCGCGCTCGGGCTCATCACGACATTCATATTTATGAAGTCCTTCGCGAACCTCATGGGAAGTGATGTGGACTTCAGCACGCTGATAAAAATTGTTTAGGTGGAAACGTGAGCGTGTGTGCTGACCTGGCGAACTGGCCATCCGCCTGGTACACGGTTGCGGCCATCGGCATCGTGGCATCGGGCGCCGTCATTGGGTTGGTCTACATGATTGGGGTGACGCTCGGCAATCCCGGGCTCACCGCGCGCGCAAAGAACGAGATCTACCAAGTGGTGGCAACGCTGTGCATGCTTGCCCTTGCCGTTGGGTTTGTGGGATTCGCCTGCACGGCCGATCTCAGCGGTTTCGGAGTGAGCGGAACGATCTATTCCGCCGCCGAGGCCTACCTCTCGTGGCTCGCCAGCCGCTCCATGTACGTGCTGGAGAGAATGATGCACCTGGCAGGGACGTGGGGATTTCTGGGCAGCATCGGCATGGGGATCACGATAAGCGGCATAGGCTTCTCTTTCAACCCTTTCTCGGGCCTTTTTGGGCTTGTCAACATACTCAACATATTCATGTCGACAGCGCTCATCCTGTCGCTCACAACGGCCGCGCAGTATGTGGTGTTCAAGTTCGCGCTTGAGGGCTTTCTGGGCTACCTCCTGCCTGTTGGTCTGGTGTGCAGGTGCTTCCCATTCACCCGCGACTTCGGGGGCGCGCTGATTGCGCTCAGCGTAGGCTTCTCGCTGTTCTATCCATTCCTGTTCGCAGTGGACTGGGCGCTGGTGGGGCAGCCAACCAAGAGTACAATTGGAGGAGGGGGAGGAGATTTTGACAGGTGGGCGGTGGTGGATACGCTTGTGGGGTGGTATGTCTCCTTTGTAGTCGAGACTGTTGGTATCGTTACCTTCTTTGCCGTCGTTGGAGTTCCGCTCATAATCCCGCCCATCCCGATTGTGAGCATACTGAAAATGCTCATGGAAATCTCCATCATGTTCCTTGATTCGATGATGCAGAGCGCGCTTATGCCGATAGGCGAAATACTTGTGGGCGGGCTTTTCCTGCCCGCGCTGAACGGCATCATACTTGTGGCTGTGGTGAGAGATCTGTCGCGCGTGCTCGGCGAGGAGGTTGACATAACGACGCTGACGAGGATGGTTTGATGACGTGGGAGACGAGCGCTGCTGATGTATACAAGACTTTCGGGGGCTATGGCTGGCTGGAAGTGGCCATGCTCGCCCTGCTCACCGCATTCCTGTCTGTCGCGCTCGCCTACATGCTCGCCATAGGGTTCAACCTGCCGAACCTGAGGAGGTGGGCGAAAGCGGAATTTTATCAGGCTGCCGCGAGCGCCATGCTGGTGGCCCTCGTGTTCACGTTTGTTGAGGGAACAGATCTCCTGACTGGGGAAAGCCTGAAGTACTCGGCCGGCATCCAGCTGCTCCAGAAAAACACCGAGCTGTTTGCTGGCGACATCGTGGCGCCCGGCCAGAGGGGAAGGGTGAGGCCATTCAATGTTGTTTATGCACACGTGACCAACATGATAAACTGCGCCAGAGAAAAATACCTCAATGCCCTTGGCGAAACACAATGGCGGGAGTGGCTGACGCAGATTGTGATCACCCTGTCGATATATAAGATCGATTTGGTGATTCCGTTCCAGCTTCTCCTCTGGCCCCTCTACACGAACATCGTTGAGAACCATGTCCTCGCCAACAGCCTTGTGTGGACGCTCATGGCCCTCTACTTCCAGCAGTCCTTCCTGCAGTGGGTTGAGACCTCGATGCTGACTGTGTTCTTCCCGCTCGGCATCATTTTGAGAATACTGCCCATCACGAGGGGAGCCGGAGCCGTGCTCATCGCCATCTCGCTGGGGCTCTACATCGTCTACCCGCTGCTGTTCATACTCATCGCCACAGCAGTGACTCCACCGAGCGGCTGCGCAAGGACCGAGATAACTCTCGAGCAGCCGCCCGAGATATGCGTCAGCGACCCATCGTCTTTCGTGCAGTTCCTAAAGGCAGCCGCACAGAGCAGAGGCACGCTCTACAGCGGGCAGGAGGCAAGCATGATGGCCCAGCTCACCATGTACGCCTTTTTCTATCCCCTCGTGATGATACTCATTGTGGTCATCTTTGTCAGGACGGCCTCCTCATTCCTCGGCGCAGAGATCACTGAGGTCGGGAGGGGGCTCTTCAGGCTGATTTGATGCGCGCGTTCATCAAAAGAAACTTTCGGGCAGCGCTGGCGGCTGCGGCGTTCACTCTCGCCATACTGCTGGCCGCGCTTGCCTTTGTTGCCACACCTCCACCATCCCAGCCTCCCCTCCCAGCGCAGGCTGAAGAAGTCCAGCCATCGGTGTGGGAGCCATTCCTGCCGCAGAACTGTAGCCCTTTCTTTGCCCCGACGACTGCCTCGTATGTCTATGCGGTGCGGTTCTCTGCTGGGGGCACTGACATAACAGGGCAGGTAAGCCATGAGCTCATATCGAGCAATGACTCATACACCATGAGGGATGTGCTGACAACGCCATTCGGAAAGTCTGCAATAGTTTGGGAGCTTGCGCCTGACCTGAGCTGCCGCCGGGTGCGCGCGAGCGCGGAGATGAGCGGCATGCAGAGGGTGGACCGAGAGCTTCCGTGCGTGCCGCCCATTCCGTTTTTTGGGGCACCCTGCAGGGAGGAGATGGTGCTGAAGGGACTTACAAACGCCAGCACGCCTTTCGGCACGATACCGGCAAAGGTTTATCATGCTACATCATCCAATGCTACATACATTGTGGCGAACAACATCGATGTGCCTCTCAAATTCGCCATTGGCAACATGCAGGGGGAGCTGATAAGATATGAAGAGTAGAGTGCTCCTGCCGCTGCTTTTGGCGGCTGTGGTGCTGTCGAGCTGCGTGCTCAAGATAACCCCCAGGGTATCGCTGCCGACCTTCTCGCCCTCGCTAGGAGTGGCCGAGGCGCCATCAACCTGCAAAGAGCCGCCTTGCTACTGCATGGTGGAGGAGCAGCGCTATCGCTACAAGACATGGAGCTGCACGGGCAGTGCGGCCTCTGTGTGCGGCGAATTTGCCGGCGCAGCGGCCTGTTTCTTCAACTCAAGCGAGGGGGACTGGTGTGAGTATGTCGGAGGGGGAAGCGGCGGGCAGGGTAATTATCTGTGCTTTCAGTGGAATGGCTGCTATGACCCGGGAGGCTACTATGTGCATGTCAAATGCAACTGCTGGTTCCAGGATGACATCGAGGTAGATTTCCTAGGTACAAAGAAGCCGGAGGATTTCAAATGCGGCTGCTTCATCTGTCCGGGCTGCCCGAGCACAAAGCTGAAATGCTGCGATCCGGAGTGCGCCACGCTCAACCTCACCTATGCCAAGCTTGCTGACGGCAGCGATGACACGGCCAGGCCGACCGGCATACAGAGGGATGCCGCAACAAACGCCCCACTGATAACGCGCAGGAAATGTGGGGAGGTGAGGCCGAGCATTCCTGGGCTGGGGAGCGGGCCTGCCATGGAAACGGCCTTTGCGCCCGGGCCGGCTGGATGTAGGGTGAACTGCACTTACGGCGACACAGCAAACTACTATTGCTATAAGAAAACGGCCAACGAGTTCAGCATCCACAGGAACTGCAAGACAGCATGGCTCTCCACGCTGCAGGGCGGAAGGCTGCTCACTGTCATTCCGTGCGATGCGCAGGAGATGGCGCGCATCGTGAATTCGCCAACAAAAAAGCTCGTGCTTTTCAAAATAGGGCAGGGCCAGAGCCTCCAGGACTTCGAGTTTGCTAAGCAGCAGTGCCGGCTCGTCCCGCCCGATGTGCACAGGGTCACCATGGGCAAGCTCACTTTTGAGCCGACAGAGGCGAGCGTGCCGAGCTATGTGCGCTTCTGTTTCGAGAACAAAGACATCAAGCCACACAGCGTTTGCCAGAGCCAGGCAGGAGCGTGCATGCCCAATGGCCTCGCCTTTGACATCAAGCCCGAGGCCAGCGCCTGCATTGAGAGCGATGGCCTGGAGAGGCTTGGGGAGGGCAGCCACACCTTCATGGATGGCTTTTCAAAAGAGGAGTTCGTGCTCACGATAAAAAAGGCCGAGGCAGTCTTCGCCCTGCGCGATGCCATAAGCCCGCCCTATCTCGTGGGCTTTGAGAATGTTGGCGTGCGCTTTGAAAGCTATGCTGACATCGATAGGGAGATTCGGCCCATCGGCTTCTTTGACAGCATGCCGCCATTCAGTGTGCCGGCTAGGGGCCAGACAACCATGCAATTCAGGCCAGGGGTGTGGATGCTGAACGATACGGCGACCGGCACGCTCGCCACGCTGTTCGTGCTGAGCGAGACAAGAGATGTGAGGATTGGCGATGACATGGGGCCGGAGCGCATCGCCATACTCAGCGGCAGTGAGGTTTGCTTCAACAACACGCGCGGGGAACCCGTAGAGCTCGAAATATACGAGCGCTATGTGGGCGGCTTTTCGTACATCATGAACAAGAGCGTCGTGCCCGGAGGAAAGTGCTGTTGGACTCCGGAGCCTGGCAAGTATTTCGTCAATGCCAGCGGGGTTGGGGGAAACACGACGATATTTGTGGGAGAGGAGGCAGGGGCTGTGTTTGTCAGGATAAACAATCCAGAGTACTCGCCGCCTGAGCTGCTAACAAAGGTCGGCATGCGGGTGTGCTTTGTCAATCCATCAACAAAGGAAAGGACTGTGAGCGGTGGCGGCGCGTCGCTGGCCATACCGGCAAAATCGTTTGATTGCTCGTGCGTGCGCGTGCCGTGCCTCGTTGTTGAATCTGAAGGCACGAACACATACGAGGACAGCGTCACCAAGGCCGTGTTCAAGGTCAGCGCGACGAGGAAGGAGAACAAGTTCATGAACATCACCGCTTACGGCATTTTCCCGCAGGGCGTGCTGTTCGATGGGCCCGGCAGCGTCTGCTTTGCCAACAAGGACAATGTCGAGCATGAGGTGAAGCTTGCCGAGAAATATCTCCATGTCGGTGGTGCTGTCAGACGATTGGCGGGCACGGAGAGCGTTAGGGTGGCAGCAGGCGACATCGGCTGCATCGAGCTGCCCGATGCCAATGGCTCTTTTGTGTTCACCACATCCGGCAGGGCCGGCGAGCTAGTTGGGGTTGCTGTGAGAAACGATGCCCCGCCGAAAGCCGATCTGGCCGATCCAGTGGCGCGCAAGGCGGCTGAGGGCGTGGCGCGCATATACTTCACGCGGGCTGGGCCATTCCCGCGCGTACAGAGGGTGGGGAGCTTTGGCGACATCGAGCTGTGGAACGCCGACAACAAGCCGCACACTGTGACTGTGAACACTCAGACGCCATGCGACCAGCCTGATGCCTCGGGGGTAACGCACAGGCTGTGCCCCACCGTGAGCCTGAAAACATGCGATGGGGGCGGGTGTGGGGGAGTCATCTGGCAGAGCAGGATGAAGTTCAAGCCCACAGACCCTCCGGCCATCGAGATACCCCCAAAGACCTACACATTCACGGACGCTGGGAATAAGGCGAGCGTTGAGGTCATCAGCAAGGGCTTTGAGGTCGAGCTGGAGGCCATGGGCATTCCCACGCCATCCATTGCATCGCCACAGACGATGGGCGGGAACCTGAACCTCATAAACCTGTTCAGGAGCGGGCCCATGCCTAAGACAACGCTGATGGCGCTCAGGGGATACATCCACCAGAACATCATACCGGTCATCACGACATCGTTCGGCGGGCCGGGGCAGAGGGTTGTTGAGGAGATAGTCAAAACAGAGAGCGTGGAGACTTTGGAGTCTACGGCCGGCAGCAATCTCATCATCTACAACGGCGACAGGGTGGCGCACAAGGTCGCATTCGGTGCGCTGTTATATGATTATCCGGCATTGCTGGATTGGTTTGGGGACAAGGAGCTGCCGCCATGCGGCAACTGCGATGTTACAGACCCGACCAGCGATTGTGCAAAGAGATGCGCCATTTATTTCAATGAGAGCGGCACTTGGTGGGCGAGCGATGATGAAACAGCAGGGAAGGTGGAAAACGATCCTCCTGCAGTGCGCCCAATGCCGGCTGGCATATTTGTCGTGATCGACATCGGGTATGGCCAGAACATTGAGGAATACAATGAATATGTGGCTTGCGGCGAGGATGCGGGCTGCAGAGTCAGCAAAGGGATTGCGCTATTCTGGAGAGTGCTTTATGGAGAGCCGATTCCAGCAAAAGTTTACGGGATTTTTGTTGCGAGCGGGGAGAAAGAGCTTGAGGTTTCGCTGGACAGAACAAAAGAAACTGGATGGGGATGTGCTGGCTATTGCCAGTTTGATGAGAGATGCCTCGACACAAACTCGGAGTATTACAAGCTCTTCAAGGATTTCTGCGATGCTCCGGCCGAGATAAAGGATCAGGGCGGAAACATAATATGGAGTGGCAGCAAAAGAGATTGTTATAATCGGTGCAAAAACAGCATCAGCAGCAGTGCCGTTGATCTGAGACTCAAAAACAGCGAGTCCGACAACTCGGCCCGCGTCTGCTTCAGGAATGATGGCTGGAAGACGAGGCACCTGCGCGTGCTCGACTGGCTTGTTGCAAAAGATGATGGAGGCTCCGTGAGCCTGCCTTATCATGGAACTAACCAGCATCCGATAAACGAGAGCTACACTGTGTTTAAGGAAAGTGGCGGCACATATTCAAAGGCATTTGATATAATTCTCGCAACGGACATCCCCGAGCCTGAGGTGATCATCGGCGATGAGAGGGAGTTCGCCACGCGCAATTACGCCGATTCGCTACGCTTTGTTTCGCCGACACAGATAAAATTCAGCATCAAGACGAGCGACAAGAGGGAGCTGTTCTACAGGGAAAAGGCTGACGGGGAGTGGAAGCCCTTCCTGCTTGTGAACGGCGTGGATGATGGCAGGGGATGGAAGGCGATTGCAAGCAATGGCCAGACGCTCTATTTCCCAACAGATTTCAGCGGCTTTGGCCAGGATTGGCATGGCCAGATAGACATTCTGGACAACGGCACAATTCTCCCTGGATGCACTTTGATACCGATGCCATTTGGTTGTGCCGGCCCCGGTATTGTTGTGGATGCCTCCTATGATGCGAGCGACGATTCCTTCTCTGGTTTCTCGGGTTGTGATGTGAGCCGGTATGAAAAAACCGTGAAGGGGGATGTCGTCTATGACTCTACCAACATGTACCAGAAGTGCCTTTCTGACGCTCGCGCGGAATGCGATGCGCAGGCTAAGAAATACGCTGATGAGATGTGCAGGCAGGACCCGGCTACCACGCCGTGCAAAAACAATGGACCATGCCAGGCCAACCCAGACCCAAATGTGGGTGGAGACTGCTGCGCTGACTCCGACTGCTCCTGCCCGAGAAGCTGTGAACAGGGAGCTGGTTGCGAGCCTGACTATAGCTGCATCGACGAATGCAATGTCAAGTGGCAGAACTACATTGCCTGCATCTCGCCTTCTGGCGACTACTACAGCTCAAACTACGGTGCATGCTATGCTGAGAAAAGCGCCGAGTGCGAGGCCAATTGGAGGAAGGACGTGACGCTCACCTATAAGAACGTCACCTGCAGCGGCCTGGCGACTACGGACGTGCCCTATGAGCACATCATCTACACGCCGCCAAACAGAGTGGTGTGGTGGTACAAGTTGGAAAATGGCCGGCTCGAAGAGCTGTTTAACTTCGGCTTGTCGGACAGCTTTGTTAATGGAGTCAACTCCTACTTTTATGTAGTCAGCAACGATAGCATGCTCGTTGGCTCGAGCGATGAGAGCATCATCCCAGTGCCAAAAAACAACAAAATCACCTTCCAGTACGTTTTCACTTACAGATATCAGCTCACAAAGGGCAGCAACAAAATCATCAGGCTTGAATATGGCCTGCCTGTCGATGTCAAAAATGCCAGGCTGAACGTTATGCTTCCTGTCGACTCGCCCGTGTTCAGCTGGAAAGGGGATGCTATGATAAACCAGACCTATGATGATGATAAGATCAGGAACATCCCGCCGGGCGAGATGGGGTGCTTTGAGGCGCCTTTCCCAAGCTGGCCAACAAACAAGGGCTATGATCAGCTCGATGGCTATGTGATTTATGATGCTGACGAGCTGGAGGACTACACGCGGTTGAAAAATAAGAATTTCTATAAAGAAGTCGGCCAGAGCTGGAGCAATGATAATGATAGGCTGTTCAACCACGTGTGGGCTTACCAGTTCTTCGGAAGCAGTGCAGTGCCAAACAACCTCTATCCAGAGGCAACGAGGTTTGTCGAGCTTGCCGACTTTGACTGGGGGACAAGGCTGGGTGCTGTGGCGACATCGCCCGGAGGCTCGGTGACGCTCAAGAACAAAGCCGAAAGCGATGCGGTTGGCATAACGAACCACATAACCTATGAGGTGAGCAACGGCCTGTACCAGCATGTGTGTCCGGGTTATAAATGCCCTGATGGAGTTGATGGCAAGATCGTCCCGCCCATAAAACCGGATAAACCGAGCGAGAGGTATTCAGAAGATGATTGCAAGGGCGAAAACCCGCGTGCAGGGTGCCGGTACTTCTTCAGGGTTGATGGAGGTGGTGCCCTCACGCTTGCCGGGCTGGAGCCGGGCAGCTACAAAATAACTGAGAGCGTCAGCGACAAATCCATAGTCATAAACTCAAAGAGGACAGACATCGTGCTGCCGCTTATCTATGAAAGCTGGGACCCGACATTCTCCACCGTGATGAGCGGCAGTGAGATTTGCGTGAGGAACACCGATGAAAAGCCCAGGACTGTGACGCTGAAGGGTGGGTGTGGATGGGTTGAGAAGTGCATAATATGCATTGGACAGATGTGTTTTGGCTGTTATAACAGTTGGGAATGTAGCAGCAATATGGGAAGCAAAGAGATGCGGAATGGTGAGCTGTGGTGTCCTGTGGCGAGCGCAAACCAGAACTATGCATTTGTCGATGAGCTGACAGGCGCCATACTGCCCGTTGAGGTCAAGAGCGCATGCGATGGCAGTGAGCTGGAGCCGATTGCCAAGAGGCTTGTCAGCTACGATCCGCCGGAGAGCGTTTGGAGGCTGCCCGAGTTTGACAGGTACAGCGACTACAACCCGCACGGGCCTGCCGTGCCATCGATCGTCACCGCGCCTGTCGGGCTGCCAAACGAGGGGTGGGCAAAGGACTGCATAGCCAACGCGCTCAGGAATATCAAAGAGAAATGCCCCAACTGTACGAGCGTGTTGCCCGTGCCAAACGACATCCCGCTCGATGAGCAGAAGGCATTCATCAACTTCTACAGGAACGATGCGGACAGGTGGAAGTACGTTGATCTCGTGGGGCAGTTCGCCTTCCTCGGCGAGAGAGGGGTGTGCAACGCCACCCAGCTGATGCGGGACAAAATCAACATCTCGCAGTATGCTGTGTGGTCGCCCCCGGGCACGCAGGGCGCTCGGTCGAGGCTCAGCATACTGCTCGGCTATGGCATTCCGGATGCGTCCGTGAGCGCGTGGGGGGGCAGCGGGTGCTTTAGCGGCATGGGGCAGAGCGAGGCGAGGAAGGAGGCAGCGCTCGCCTTCAAAGAGGTGTTTGAGGTGCTGCTGCCCGAGATGATTGGCAGTGGGATGGTGGGCATGTCGATGCACTGCCTGACCGATGGCAGCTGCCTGCCATGGGCGCAGAGCGGGGGCAAGGCGCTCCCGCTTGGGCTCTATGATTCCAGTGGGGAGAAGGACCCGGCGGCCCAGATGTGGTGGAAGAAATGCGGTAGCTACTTCTATGCTGGCGAGGGCCTACTGCCAGTGCTGGGAGCAGCTGAGGAAACAAACGCGAGCACATGCGACCCCTCGAGGCTGTGGGCAGCTTATCAGCAATATAAATGTGGCGTTGTATAATGACGACATGGCTCAGGTCGCTGCGGTCGTGAGGATTTTCCCGCAGGATGCGGAGAGGGTCGAGGAGCTGAGGCAGAGAGTGGAGAGCGAGCTGCGCCCGAGCAGGATCGAGATCGAAGACATAGGCTTTGGCGTGAAGGCGCTGCGGATCACGCTCATCCTCAGCGATGAGACGGGCGGCGATGTAGAGGAAAGGGTGAGGAGGATACCTGGCGTCAGCGAGGTGAGTGTGGAGAGCGTGGGGAGGCTTTAGTCATCTCCCTGAGCATCGCCATTATCCTCTCAACCCCGCGCGTGATTTTTTTCCAATGGCTTCCCTCCCAGTAGATCTGGCCACATCCATCGCAAAGCCAGAAGGTGGCATGCCGGGCTGTGAGGTCAGCGTGCACCCTCCCCTGCACTGCCTCGCGCCCCACGGTGCGCAGCCTGCCATTGCACTTTGGGCACAGCGTGCGCGAGGGAAAGTCCTCAATCGGTATTTCAAAATCGTGCGCGAGCTTGGCGAGCGCCTGCTCTGTGCTCAGCCCGCGCGGCACGAGGTAGGCGCGCACGCGATGCCGTCTCGCCCTGGCGGCGAGCTCAACATCCTGGGTGAGCAGCACTGCCCCCTTTTCCTTCGCCAGCGCCAGCAGGGCGTCGTCGCTGGCATCGGTGGGGTACAGCGTCTCGATGCCGAGGATGCGCAGCCAGCGGGCGAGCTTTTTCAGCATGACATCGGCGACAAATATCATGAGATTAAAATGTTATCTGCTATTTTAAAGCACGGGGTCGCATTGATTCGTCGCATTCGGTTGGAAAATTGGAGAAGCCATCGCGCCACTGAGCTCACCTTCTCGAAAGGCACCAACCTGCTCGTTGGGCCCATGGGCGCGGGCAAGACGAGCGTTGTGGAGGCGGTGTGCTTCGCGCTGTATGGAACTTTTCCGGCGCTGCGGAGAAAGGAGGTTGAGCTGGATGCCGTGATAACGAGGGGGGAGAAAAGCGCGGCCGTTGAGCTCGAGTTCGAGCTGGATGGCCGGAGCTATAGCGTGCGGCGGGAGTTCGGGCGGGAGAGCAAAGCCAGGCTGGAGATCGATGGCAGGCTCGTGATCGAACAGCCGAAAAGGGTCACGGAGGAGCTGGAGAGGGCGCTCAGAGCTGACTACGAGGTTTTCGCGCGCGCCATATATGCCGAGCAGAACGGCATTGACGAGCTGCTGAGGCTCAGCCCAAAGGAAAGGAAAAAGAGGGTGGATGAGATACTGGGCATTCTGTTTTTTGAAAGGGCTGGTGATGGGGCAGGCCAGGTGGCTCGCAAAATCAAAGAGAGAAGCGAGGAGCTCGCAGCGCGGCTGGCCGAGTTGAAAGCCGAGGAGCTCGAGGTTGAGGTGGACGCGCTCAAGCGCGAGCTGGCCGAGGCAAAGGAGGAGGAAAAAAGGCTCGACGAAGAGCTGCGCAGGCTTGGGGATGTCGCCGAAGCCAAGCAAGCGAGGGTGCGCGAGCTGGAGAGGAAGGAGAAGGAAGTGCGCGAGCTGCGCGAGGAGCTCGAAAGAAAGCGTGGCGAGCTGCTGGGCATGAAAGTGGAAAGGCCGGTGAGCGAGGACGAGCTCGCGCGCCTGGAGAGGGAGCTCAAAGAGGTCACCGCAAAGCTGAGGAATGCCGCAGAGCGGAGGAGGAGGGCTGAGGCCGACAAGAACGCAGCATCGCGCGCGCTCTGGGAAGTTGAGCGGCGGTACGAGGAGCTGACCGCACAGCTGAACAGGAAAAGGGAGCTGGAGAAGAAAAAGGGCGCGCTGGGCGTGACATATGCTGTGGCGCTCTCGGAGATTAAGGGTGCGCGGGACAGGATAGAAAAGAGCCGCGCATGGCTTGCCATGCAGAGCAGTGTGCTGTCAGACCTGCGAGGCATCATGGCCGAGCTGGCCAGGCAGGGCACGACGTGCCCGGTGTGTGGCGGCCCGCTCACTGAGGAGAAGAGGCAGCACCTGCTCGAGGAGAAGAAAAAGCTGAAAGAGCATATCGAGGAGACGGTGGCGCAGAAGGAGGAGGAAATTAAGTTGCAGGAGAGAG
Organism: Candidatus Micrarchaeia archaeon; assembly: GCA_038890815.1. Lineage (GTDB taxonomy): Archaea > Micrarchaeota > Micrarchaeia > Burarchaeales > JACRGF01 > JAWAFC01. Next base: position 27,602 of record JAWAFC010000003.1, read on the forward strand.
AATTGGAAAACCTCGAGAAAAACGCGCGCATCCTTCAAGAGATTGAGGCTGAACTCTCACGTCTTGCCGTGACACAGGAGGAAGTTGAGAAAGTTGAGAAGGCGAAAGATGAGGCCCAAAGGGCGGAGCGCGAGGCTGCCGCGATGGCCGAGCAGGCTGAGGCGGAGGAAAACGAGCTGCGGCATAGCCAGATACGGCTCAGCCAGGCAGTGATGGAGGCCAAGAAGGCGCTGAATGAGAGGGCGCGCGCCGAGAGGCTGAGGAAAGAAGTGAGCGAGCTTGAGGCGGAACTGGCTGAGAAGGCGTTCGATGAGAGGGAGCTCAAAGAGGCGAGGGAAGATGCCCAGCGGGTAATGCTTGCGATGGTAGAGTTAAAAGAGAAGATTTCCGGCAAGAGGAGCGTTGAGGAGGAGAAAGAGAAAAGGCTTGAGCTACTCCAGGGGAGGATCGCCGAGGCGCAAGAGCTCAGGAGGGAGGCCGAAATGGCTGCGAGAGCCGCAGAGCGAGTGGCCGCATGGGAGAATGCGCTGCGCGCAACACAGGCAGCACTGAGGGAGGTCTACATCGCAGAGATAAATGGCGCGCTGGGGCTCATATGGCGCCAAATCTATCCCCATGCTGACTTCACTGAGGCGAGGATGAGAGTGGGTGAGGAGGACTACTCGCTCGAGTTAAAAGCTGGCAGCGAGTGGATTCCCGTGGAGGGGAGGGTGAGCGGAGGGGAGAGGGCCTGCGCCGCGCTCGCGCTGCGCATAGCGTTCGCCACCGTGCTCGTGCCCAATCTGTCCTGGCTTTTCCTTGATGAGCCCACGCACAACTTGGACGCTGAGGGTGTGGCCGCGCTGGCAAGGGCACTGCGTGAGGAGATACCGAAAGCGAAGGTGGAGCAGATCATCGTCATCACACACGATGAGAGACTGAGGGCGGCTGCCAGCGGGCAACTTTATGTGCTGTCGCGCGATAAGGCCACGGGGGGTGCGAGTGTGGCGGAGGCCGCGCGCGAGCTCGCGCTCATCTAGGGGAAATAATAAATAGCAAACATAACAAAAGGATTGTATGGTCGGAGAGGCCGTTGAGGGCGAGATAGGCAAGTGTTCTGAGCTTTATGATTCGGGGCTCAATGAGGAGGCGCTGCGGTGTTATGATGAGATAGTGCGTTTCATGCCCGAGCTGGGCATAGGGTGGTATCTCAAGGGGATGTGCCTGTACAAGCTGAACAGGTTCGATGAGGCCATCGCCTGCTTTGAGAAGGCCGGAAGCCTTGATAAGGACCAGTACCTGCCCTGGCAGGCCAAAGGCATGGCGCTCGTGAGGCTGTTCAAGTTTGAGGAGGCCATCGTCAGCTTCAAGGAGGCGCTTGAGAGAAATCCGCGCGATGTCGAGACGATGTTCCTTGTCGCGGCATGCTTCATTTTCATGGGGGATGATGAGAGGGCGCGCGAATGGGTGCGCACGGCCATGCGCTTCGATCCGCTCAAAACGAAGTCCTTGCTACAGACATTTTTTGAGACATTCGTGTTGCGCGATGAGAACATCACTGTGGATGAGAAGCTCAATATCCAGCACATGATAGATGAGCTGGGGAAGGAGGAGTGAGCTACAGGATCTGAGGGAATATCCTTCTCACGTTGTCGAGATTTTCTTTCGGCAGGGAGGCGCGCACGCTGCTCAGGAAATCCTTGGGGCTCGGCCTCGGTGCAAACCAGGCGTATTGACCGGGCTTCACAACAGGGCTCGTGGTTTTTTTGGGCATACAGCCCTTTTGACCGGCCGCCTATTTAAATCCATCAGGTGGCGGTGAACGCCATTTTCCTGCCACAGCATAGCGGAATATCGCGCGCCTTCCCGCAGTACTCGCACGCCAGCATGCCCTTCTCGAGCACCATCTCCTCGCCGCAGCACAGCGGGATGTCGATGGTACGGCCGCAGGCCGAGCACTTGAGCTTGTCAGGCGTGGTCGTGACTTTTTGTTTTCTGGCCATAAAACCACTTTAGAGGAGCAAGGGATAAAACTTCTTTCGGAAGGTTTTAAAAAGTGGAAAATTCAAAAAGGAAACATGCCCGTAGCGATGAAAGGACCTGAAACGGAACAGATTTATGAAAAGTGGAAACGATTAACCATAGAAGAGAAAATCAACGTGATAGGAAAGGTCAACCTTCCGGATGAAAAGATGTACGAACTGTGGCAACTGCTTACCCCAGAAGAGAAAAAGCGCTTACGAGAATGGGCCAACAACCTATTTACCCATGAGGGGCTTGTAGCTTACAAATTTATCCAAAGAGTAGAGAGGGCTATGGTGAGTAGAATAGAGGCATTGAGAGAGGCAGGGCCGCAGGAGAAAGAACAGATTTATGGAATGTGGAAACGATTAACCATAGAAGAGAAAATCAACGTGATAGGAAAGGTCAACCTTCCGGATGAAAAGATGTACGAACTGTGGCAACTGCTTACCCCAGAAGAGAAACAGTATGTCCAAACTAACGTCGACCCATTCACCCCAGAGGGGCTCATACTCTTCAAATTTATGGAGATAGTAAAAAACGTTGAAAAGCAAAAGATGGAAAAGCAAAAGATGGAATAGAAAAGAAAAATCTCTATAACACACCGACCTTAATGATATGCCAGATCGGGTGCTTAGGATCGACGGAAGAATTTATTTTCTCATTAAAACAGGCGAGACGCGAGAGGTGTGAGGAAACGCAAAAATTCCTCGAGCCGATAGCACACATTAAGCCGAAGAAAGAACTGCCCACAGTAAGGGAAGGTGTGATTTCTAAAAAAGAGCTTGAGGCGCTAAGGAAAAATAGCTTGGAGGTGGCGTTGCCCGATGGCAGAAAGGTTATGCTCGATCCTGAAAAGGCTGAGGTGAGGGTAAGGGATGGCGTACAGAGGTTTGATGTGAGGGCTGTGGGTAGTGCTGAGGCGCTGAGAAATGCCGACTTCGCCGCGAACAGTTATGGTGCCTATATCGCGGTGGGCGGGAAGCTCTACACAATAGATTTCAAAAGAGGAAAGGTGGAGGGGGAGATTCTGGAGGATGTTGAGAGAAAGGAGGGGAGACTTGGGCGCATGGCGCTGAGTGCTGGCGAGGAAAGCTTTTTCGTTGTCCCTGATGGGGGTGGAGGCTTGTATGCCTTCTCGTCAGTAAAACGGAGGATAGATTATGTTCCTCTCAAAACCATCCGGTCGCAGGAGGGAAGCATAGAGAACCCAAGCATCGCCTATCTCAATGGTTTTGTGTTCATCACGGGAAACGGCAAGCATGGCGTTTTCAAAAACCTTTATGCCGTAGATGTCTCGGCGCTCGGCTCGGGCAAGGGCGTTCCTGTGATAATCCGCAGCATCCCTTTTTTTTGACGAGAAGAAAGGGAAAAATCCCATGATGAAGGTAGTAAGAGGTAAGCTTTACCTGAGCGCAGAAGGCTGGAAACACGTGTACGTGTTCGATCCTACGACGAACTTTGTTGAAAAATTGAGGATTGAGTGAATCATTCTCTCAGCGCCCGTGCGGCCTCTTCCGGCGGCAGGGAATTGATGTAGAGGCCGGTGCAGAACTCGTAGCCCGCCCACAGCGACAGGCGAGGGGTGAGCTCGAGGTGGCAGTGGTAGGATGGCTCGCCCGCCAGCGGACCAGTGTGCAGGTGGAAGTTGTATGGTGGGTGGTTGAGCATGGCATCGAGGCGGGCAAGCACGGCCTTGAGCGCGCGGGCCAGCGAGAGGCGCTCTTCTTCGGTCAGCTCTGTGAGCTGGTCGGTGTGCCTCTTTGGCACAAACCATGTCTCAAAGTGAAAGCGCGAGGCGAAGGGACAGAAGGCGAAGGTGTGCTCATCCTCGAACACAAGGCGGTCGGCCTCGAGCCGCCGCGCCGCGCAGAAGTAGCAGGCTCCCTGCCTGGCCGCAAAGGCCCGGTTGCCGGCGATCTCATCCTCAATGAGCGGAGGTACGATGTCCTGCGAGATGAGCTGGGTGTGGGTGTGGCGCAGTGAAGCGCCCGCCTCGCGCCCCTCGTTCTTGAATATGGCGACATAGCGAAGCCTTCGGTTGTCGCGCAGGGCATTCGTGCGCTCGCAGTAAACATCGATGATGCGGGCGATGTGCTCGGCGGGCAGCTCGCTGAGCGTGCGTTCATGCTCTGGTGTCTCAACGATGACTTCGTGCGTGCCATAGGCGGCCGGAAAGTCGGGCGAGGTGGCATTGAATTTGTTCGGGAAAACGCGGATGAGCCAGCCACCCTGCTGGGTGGGCACGCTGCCGGCCGCCACATCGGCCGGGGCAGGGAGAAATCGGTAGGGGGGGTTTGCCTCCACGCGTGCGATCTCGGGCGGGGTGAGATGCTCATTGCCGGGGCAGAAGAAGCATGTGCCCTCCTCAGCGACAGCCCTCTGCTGGATGAAGTCGGTTGGCCTCTTGGCTCTGTTCTTGGCGATGATGACGCCACGCCTGAGGATTGGGTCCCAGCGCAGCTCGTTCTTCTCCATGCTGAGCGCATGCATTCCGTTTATAAAAAGGCTTCTACATCCTGCTTTCGCTTTGCCTGCGCGGCCTCAAAGTTTTTGGCGAGCAATGAGAAGCTTTCCCCCCGGCTGCTGGCCTTGCTCCTGCGCTGGCGGATGCGAATGAACACTGGCTGGCTCACGGCCTCGCCCACCAGCAGGGCCTCGCCCGTGCGCAGCGTGGTGATGGCATCCAGCATGGCCTTGTCGATGCCTTCACAGGACTCGCCGATGTGCTGGATGTCATAGGGATTGGTGACTCTGAGGATGAGGTGGGAATTGCACTGCGACAGGGCTGTTGTGGAGAGGTGTTTTGGCCTCTGCGAGATGAGCACCAGCGAGGCGCCGAACTTGCGCCCCTCTCGCGCAATTGTTATGATGGGCCCTCTCGAGAGGGCCTCGCTCTGAGCGGTCTTCTCGGGCGCGAAGTTGTGCGCCTCCTCGATGAACAGCACGAATGGAGGGATTTTCTCCTTCTTCCTGGCCTTGAAAAGGCGGCGGGCGAAGTGCGCCACGATGAGCTGCTTCTTCTTCTGGTTGTCGATTGGCGAGAGATCGAGCACGCATAGCCGGCCCGGCTGAGCGAGCTCATCGAGCGAGGGCTTGTCGGCCTTACCGAAAAGTTTGAGGCTCTGCAGCTCGGCCAGCCAGGCAATGAGCGAGGCCTTCGTCTTCCTGTCCTCATCGCTGGCCGATATGGCGGCCATGACATCATCAAGCCCGTATGCCTCGCCGTTGGCTTTCTTTCGCCTCTTCAGCTCGCTCACAATGGCGATGAGCGAGCGCCGCTGTGAGCGCGAGAGCTCGGGCAGGAATTCGGCGAGCGAGGCGGGCGCCAGGCGGTGCAGCGCGATGCGAATGTCCTTGCCATCGATGACTGTGGTGCGGGCGGCATAGTCGCCCGACTTGAAGCCTGTGTACTCGCCGTGCACATCGACAACGATCACTGCGGGGCGGCCTGCCTCCGGCTTGCGCTCGAGCAGCTCCTCGATGACAACGGATGTGGCGTAGGATTTCCCAGAGCCCGAGATCCCGAGGATGGCGAGATGTTTTTGGAGGAAGGCATCGAGGCGCAGGCAGGCGCTGATCGTGTGGTGCTCGAGCTGTCCGATGTTGAGCCCGCCCTCCTCGAAACCCAGGAAATCCCTGAGCAGGCCCTCATCGGCAGACAGCACTTTAGCCCCGGGTGCTGCCGGAAAGAGCGGCCTGCCGATCGTGCTGCCATTCACAACGCCCAGCGCGCGCGCATTTGCCACGGCATACTCCCACTCAGTGACAGGGAAGTTGAGGCGCAGGGGCGCGCCCCTCTCATACTCGGCCACCGACTCGGCCCTCTCGAAGTAGCGGTTGGCGCGCGTGATGTCGGTCACGCACGCCAGCAGAAGGCCATCCTCGGTCTGGGTCTGAACAAACTGGCCCTTGCGCACGCCCTTACTCGTGATGACGAAGGAGAAGCTGGCTGTTGAGGGACCATCAAATGTGGATATGACCGTGCCGAGCTCGTGCATTCTGGCAAATTGGGCTTTCTGTTTTTAAATAAGCTTTGGTGGGGGAGTTCCGGTGAAGGCCTATGAGGGAACCTGCTGGCGGTATTCCTTAGCCTGCTCTTCAGTGAGATGCTGGTAAACTACAACTTCACCATACTTATTGCGCGGGACTTCAAGTCCGTACTCTCCTTTTTCGGCGAGTTTTTCTATCTCTCCTAGACCCTTCACCTTAATATTGCGTGTCTCGGGGTTATAAACATAATATTTTCCGCCTAAGTATCCAGTTCTCTGCATCGCGAGCTCGATTTTTTTCGTGCCCGTTCTCGTCAACGGCGCTGCGATGTTGTCCGCCTTTTTCTCAATGTCTTGGGCGATATCGTTTTTTCCTTCGCTGTAATTACTGGCTGCGAGCACATAATAGCTGAGCACTCGGCCAATCTGGGAGTCCGCGGTTATTTTGATGCCGTTGTTCTTTGCCCAATTAATCAGATCCTCAACTTTTTTAGCCAGCCGTTCAAATGTTTGGTGAAGATCAATATTTTGGAGATTTTGGGGAAAATATCCTCGTATTTTGCGGTATAGTTCTGAACTAAACATATCATAATAAAGTTTTTTGAAAAACAAAAACCCAAAAGTGCACTCTTCAATTAACTTTTTAATTTCCTCCCTTGACTTTTTAATTTCCTCCTGGCTTACAGACTGCTCTATGGGCATTTACGACACCCCCTCCTCCAGAACGGTGAATTCGCTTTTGGATATTTTATTCTCAAATTCCTTCATTTTGGAGTAATCGCCTGTGGCATAAGCGCCTGCGGCAATGCTCACGAGCTCGCTGTAAAGCTCAAAATAATCCCTTTCCTCGATTTTGCCGCTTTTTCTCAGGCTTTCCAGGAGCTTTTTCAGAGCCTCGTAGGAGTTTTCTATTTTCCTCCGAGCCTCTCTGAATTTTCTGAGCGGCTCGGGGCTGTTTTCCCGAAGCGCTTTGGCATATGCCTTCAGCAGGTTTTCGAAAAACTCTTCCTCCTCATCGCTCATCATGCTTTTCGACCTCTTTGTATGAAATCTCCGGAGCTCTTTTTTTGTATAGGTAGCTCTTCTTTAGATTGCTTCCAGTAAGCGAAAAATCTTCTCCCAAATCCTTCACAGCCGGCTCCAGTATTTCGGGCACTCCCTCCTCAGCGAGTATCCCGCTGATGCCTATCTCCCGCAGGCCGTATTCCTCGGTGAAGAGGAAGGCTGCTTTGCCGCCAATTATGAAGAGTGCCTTCTCTGAGGCCAACAGCGTGGCCTGCGCTATCCCAAGTTGGTATAGCCCGATGTCTTCACCTCTCCAGGCTATCAGCCTTCCGCTGTCATAAACCACGAGCGTTTTGCCCACAGCGAATGGTTGTGGGTGTGCCAGCGGGCTCCCGAGAGAGACATAGCTCAGCTGGTTATTTTCGATGCGATACAGGTGGCTGAATCCCCTGCCGAGGATGAATGTGCCTGCCCTTGTTCTGATGACATCGAACTGCCTGTCCCCCTCCATCCTCCTCACGGCACTGACGTCCAGCGCTTTTCCGAGCTCCTCAACGTAGATCACGTCCCCGAAGTTCCTGTAGCTGAGCCTGCTCAGCCCGGGCGCGCACGCGAGCGGCGAAAGCGCGAGCTCGGCGGCCAACACCGCTGCCGCGGCTCTTCTTGCCATTCTTGAGAAGGTGCGGGCGTGCTGCGTTTTGTGCATGCGAAGATTATGCCTTTTTGTTTATAAAGAGCTTTGCCTAGCGTGCTGTCACGAGCAGGAGCAGTGTGTAGAGCAGGCGCAGCGTCCACTCGAGCGCGATGAGGAAGGCCGCGCTGGCGAGCAATGGGGGAAGGGGAATGGCGGCGGGCGAAAGCGAAAAGGTCAGTATGGTGTGGGGGGAGAGCAGGATGGCGGCAAGCAGGGTGAGCGGGATGAGTTTGATGACCTCGTGCGCGATGCGCTCATCGTAATAGGCGAGCAGGCGCGTGGCTGCGATGACTGACGAGGACAGCGCGATGACCAGCTCGTAGTTCTGGCTCGGGGAGATGAGCAGCAGCGTCAGCGCGAGGATGATGAATGCCACGGCTGCATACAGGGGAAACAGGATGAGATACTTGAGGAAGAATACTGCGGCGCGGAGGAAGATGCGCACGCGCCTGAATGGCGCGCCTGGCTGCACGCGCGTGTCGACGCGCACGATGTCACGGTTCTGGAGCAGCAGTATGATCCGCCAGACGATGAGCATGTATGCGGCGATGAAGAGGGTGAGGGTGGATAGGCTCAGGGCATAGGCGGCCTCGAGGGGTATGCCAAGCCCCTGCGCGCTCTGTTGAACTGCAGCAGTATAGTTGAATGCGATGTGCTCACCTGAAAGGCCTGCTGTCCCTGCGCAGGCGCAGCGCGCTCGCCGACAGGCCTGCCGTGAGGACGAGCTCGCGATAGATGCGCTCGAGCTCGTCGCGCTCCAGCGCGGCGCGCAGATCGGCCTCTATGAGCACGGCTGGATAGGCATACTTCTCGTTGATGCAGGCGAGAGCGTAGGTGAGCGATGCCACGGCATCGGGTTGGACAGCGCCCCAGATGAACTCCGCCCGCAGAGGCCGGTCCTGCGCTCCGGGCTTTACATACAGCACTGCGATACGGCCACCCCAGACGCCAAAATCCTTAAGTATGCTGTGCTGGGCTGTGGGGGAGGAGAGCGGCAGGGCTGACGTGCGTTCGCCCTTGGCGAGCAGGAAGTGCAGGAAGGAGGTGTCGTTTGCATCGATTGGCTCGCCGAGCGCTCTTGCGAGCAGCTCGACGAACCTTTTCCCCCGGCTGTCCTTGACTATGCCGATGAGCATGCAGCCGGCTGAGATGGAGAGGTTGTAGAGGGAGATGAAGGCTTCAACCACCTCTCTGTAGAGCTGCTTGAGCTCGCTCTCCTCCCCGGGCCTGTCTGCGAGCTGAGGCACGAGCGAGCCATCGAGCAGCAGGGCGTGGGGGGACCATTTGTTCAGGGCCTCGCTGGCGCAGGCCAGCTCTTTTTTTAGCCTGAAGAGCGACTTGTGCAGGTTGAAATCGTGCGTATCGAGCGCGCTCAGCGAGTCGGCATCGGGCTCTGGGAAGGCGCCTGGGTGATAGGCATAGTTTACCAGCGCGCCATTGTCATATTCAAACAGCACAGCGACGGCGCGGGACAGCACGAGGTCAACGCCATGGAACTCCTGGGCCACGAGGCCGCCATCGACGGCAACGATGCGGCCGTTGGGAGGGTTGTACTCCACTTTTCGGATGAGCTCGCGCTCGAGAGCTTCGGGCAGCAGGAGGTCGGGCTTTTGCCTGAGCGAGGCTGCCAGCTCCTTCCTCCGTCTCTCTCTTTCTGCCGCCTCCTTGAGAATGCGGGCGAGCTTCTCGCGCACGCATTTAAATTGCGCGGTGGTTATTAAAAGCCTGCCAGGGCGGTGTTCCGATGATGAAACAGGTCATCGTGGTGAGGAGCGACCTCAAGCTCGGTGTGGGGAAGATCGCCGCGCAGGTGGCGCATGCCTCGCTCGAGGCGCTCAGGGCAGCAAAGGCAAAAACGCCAGAAGTGGTTATGGAGTGGGAGAGGGAAGGGCAGAGGAAGGTTGTGGTGAAGATTGGAGGGGAGAGGGAGTTGCTGGAGCTGTATGAAATGGTGAGGAAGGAGTTGCCATGCGCGCTCATACGCGATGCAGGCCTGACGCAGATCCCGCCCGGCACGCCCACTGCGATAGGCATTGGGCCTGGGGAGGAAAAAGTAATAGATAAATATACTGGCAAGCTAAAACTGCTGTGAGGTGGTGCCGTGAGAAGGATTGCCACCACAGGCCTCACTCTGAGAGTGCTGCTCACCAGCGCGCTCGTGTTCGGCGTGGTTGCTGGCGTGCTGGGAGTGCTGCTGTGGAGCAGTGGGGTAAAGGGGGCGGCCGGCATCGGGGCATGGCTGGGCATCTCGCTCATCTTCCTGTTCATTCAGTGGTGGTTCGGGCCCACGCTCATCCGCTGGAGCACGGGCGCGAGAGAGGTGAGCGAGCGCGAGGCTCCACAGCTCCATGCGCTCGTGAGCAGACTTGCCAAGCTGGCTGGTGTGCCGAAGCCAAAGCTCCTCATTGTCAACAGCCCAACACCAAATGCCTTTGCCTTTGGCAGAACGCAGGCCTCGAGTTATGTTGCCGTGCACACGGGCCTGCTTGAGAGGCTGAATAAGGAGGAGGTTGAAGCTGTGCTGGCGCATGAGATAGCACACATCCGGCACAGGGATGTGGCTGTCATGACGGTCGCCAGCACCCTGCCGGTCATGCTTTACTATGCCTTCATATTGTTTGGGGGCTCCCTGCTCGGGGGGAGGGATAGGGAGGATAGGATGGGTTACATCACGGTATGGCTTGGGGCCATGCTCGCCCAGTTTCTCGGCACGCTGCTCGTGATGTTCCTTTCGAGAATGCGCGAATACTATGCCGATGCTTTCTCGGCGTATGCCACGGGCAAACCGCTTGCGCTTGCCAGCGCGCTGGTAAAAATAACATATTTCCCGGCGAGGGAGGCGCGCAGTCCTGTCATGGCGCTTTATGTTGCCGAGCCGGGCGCGCGCGGCCTCTCGCACGAGTTGGCCACTGCCATCGCGCACGGGGATGAGCGTGCATTGCACGAGGCCATTGAAAGAGAGAAGGAGCGTGGAGCACTTGAGCTTTTCATGACGCATCCGTTAACCTGGAAAAGGCTCAGCGCGCTGATGAGGATATACAGGGAGATGGCCGCCTAGATGCCGAGCTCTACTTTTGCCCTGAGTATTTCGGCGACGCTCCAGGCCTGCGAGAAGCAGCCATCGGGCCTCAGCGAGTCGGCCTCAAAAAGCTCGCTGACAGTGCCAAGGCCGTGCACGCGCAGGTGGTCTTCAAAGGGCTGCAGAAAAGGTGCCAGCTCGATGTGCGGCATGAGACGACGCATGGCGAGCAGGAATGCTCCCAGCAGCCAGGGCCACACTGCCCCTTGATGATAGGCGGCATCGCGCTCTCTCAGCGTGCCCCTATAAAATGGCCGGTAGTTTGGGTCTTTCGGGGAGAGCGTGCGCAGGCCGAGGGGAGTGTAGAGCTCCTGCCAGACTTTTCTGAGAACGAGGAGCTCCTTTTCCTCCTCAAGCGGCCTGAATGGCAGCGATAGCGCGATGAGCTGGTTTGGCCTGACAGAGGCATCGTTCGGCTCGATGACATCGTAAAGGCAGAGCTCGGCCTCATTCCAGAACTTCTGAAATGAGGCCTTTGCCATGCGCGCTGCTCGGGTGCATTCGCTGGCAAAGGCCGCATCGCCAAAGGCGTTGGCAAAATGTTCGCCAATGCGCAGAGCGTTGTACCACAGCGCGTTCACCTCCACGGGCTTGCCGGCCCTCGGGGTAACGGGCTGGCCGTCGATGCGGGCGTCCATCCAGGTGAGGCCTGCCGCCAGCGATAGCAGGCCATCCTTATCGAGCGTGATGCCGGGAAGGCCGTGCGCATAGGAGCGGATGATTTCTTTTATTTTGGGATAGAGCTCCTTCTCGATGAAGGAAAGGTCGCCCGAGGCGCTGGCGTATGCATAGGCGGCATTGATGAACCACAGCGAGGCATCGGCCGAATTCACGGCCACCCCTTCTGGGGTTATCAGATTGGGCACGAGCGGGTTGGCGAGCAGCGCGAAGTGTCGCAACACAGCGCGCGCCTCCTCAAACCGCTTGCTTGTAAGCAGGAGGCCGGGCAGAGCGATCATGGCATCGCGGCCCCATTCGCCGAACCAGGGATAGCCAGCCAGTATGGTTGCTCCATGCTTTGTTCTGGCAAGGAAGGAATCGGCCGCCAGCGCGAGGGCGGTGGCGAGCTCGCTCTGCCGAATTCCAGTGTTGGCATAAAACGTGACTGCCGTGCGCTGGAGCCTTGCGCGCTCAAGCTCGATCAGCTCAGCAGGCCTGGGATGGGAGGTGGGCTCTGTGGTGCACACGATGTGGAAGCTCGTCTCGCCCCTGGGCAGTGCCAGCTCGAAGCTTCCCGGAGCAAACAGGTCCTCCTCAAACGCCTCCCCTCTCTCTTCATCGAGAGGATAGCGGATGTTGTAAAAGATGGTTGGGCTTGGCCTGAATTCGGCCAGGTCGCTCGAGATGCGGAGTGAGAGGGTGGGGAAGGAGAGCGTGAGCTCCCTCCATGCCTGCCTGGCCTCGTGCTGTGGCATCCCTCTCTTCAGCTCATGCGGCCTTCGATTGGTTATGAGTGGCGTTACCGAAAACTTCGCCGGGCGCTGGAGGGAGAAGGCATAGCAGAGCACGACAGTGTTCTCGCCGTGCACGAGCGCAATCGTTTTCTCAATGCGCGCATCGCCGAAGTCAAAGCGCGCGCGCGGAAGGGGGTCGAGCACAAAGCGCGTGATGCCGCCGAAGCCCTGGGGATGCACGGCGCCGGGATAGATGTTCGTAGATAGGGAAAAGCGCTCGCCATCCAGCTCGAGCCAATCCTCTGTGTTGGCCAGCAGCAGTGTGCGCCTGAGCGAGGGCTCGCTGGCCACCAGCAGGCCGTGCCATTTGCGCGCATTGCACAGAATGGCCGTTGAGGAGGCCCACCCTCCCAGGCCGTTTGACAGAAGCCACTCCCTCCTCAGTCCGGCCTCAAGGGAGAGCTCGGCTTTCCCCAGCGCGAGCATGAAACAGGGTGGTGGTACTATTTATTAAAGCAGCTGCTCAGGTGGCAAGCTGCTCTTCTATAATGCGCTTGAAGGTGGCATAGGGCTGCGCGCCCACGACAACACGGCCGTTGATGAAAAAAGTTGGCGTGCCGCGCACGCCGTTGGCGAGCCCCTCGCTCTGGTGGGCTGCCACAATGCTCGCCTTCTGCCTGCTCTCAAGGCAGGCGGTGAAGCGCGGCATATCGAGCGAGAGGTTTGCGGCGAGGGCGATGAATGAGCCCTCGCTGAGTGAGGCCTGATTGGCGAACAGGAGGTCGTGGTATTCCCAGAAATGCCCCTGCTCGCCGGCACACTCGGCGGCCTCGGCGGCCATCACGGCCAGCGGGTGTATGTTTTCGAGTGGAAAGTGCTTGTAGACGAAGCGCGCTTTTCCCGTTGAGAGGAAATCGCGCTGTATGGCCGGCAGGACTGCCCGCCAGAACTCGGCGCAGAATGGACACTGAAAGTCGCTGTACTCGACGATGACGACAGGCGCTGAGGGCTCGCCCATCGCCCAGGCATTGGAAAAATTGATTCTCGGCTGCGCGGAGGGTTTGGAAGGCGCTGTCTGATTTTGCTGGCAAGGCGTTTGCCACGCGCTCGCATAGATGGATGCCGCTATGAGGATGCCTGCGATCACTATGGCGAGCGCGATGAGCTTGGCATCGTCGGATATCTTCATTGTGCTCCCCCGAGCAGCGCCTCCCACTCGCTCTGCGACAGCGCGCCGACAGCGCGCTTTCCATTAACAAAAAATGTCGGGGTGGCGCTCACTTTAAAGCGCGAGCCCTCGGCGGCATCCGACAGCACCTTTGGCAGCGCTGTGTGATTTGCCATGCAGGCATCAAAGCGCGACAGGTCAAGATTCAGCGAGGCGGCCAGAGCGCGCAGCCTGGCGTCGGAAAAGTCTGGCGCGCGGAATGCCCGCTGCGCGGCGATGTTTTCGGCGAACAGGAGGTCGTGGTATTCCCAGAAATGCCCCTGCTCGCCGGCACACTCGGCGGCCTCGGCGGCCGCACAGGCACGCGCATGGCCAGTGCCATGCAGGGCTGGATTGCAGGCGCTGTTGAGCGGGAAGTGCTTGTAGATGAACCGCACGCGCTGGCCATGGACGGCGAGCATGCGCGCGGCGCTGTCAGCGGCGAGGCCGCAGAATGGGCATTCGAAGTCACTGTATTCCACAACGGTGATGGGAGCATTGGGGTTTCCTCTGACGTGTGCGCCTGTCAGGTTGAAGGCATCGGCGGGCACATCGGGCCCTCCGCCCGCACAGCCGAGCAGGAAAATTGCGCACAGCAGCACGGCCCGCATGCCCATACATTGGCAACCTTTTTTTTTATTTTGTCATCGCACGCACGCGCTCGGTAGCGCGCGCCAGCAACGAGCTGACATCGATCTGCCACACGAAATACAGGAGGGCAAAGAACAGCAGCACGAGCGCGAGAAGGAAGAGCTTTCTGTTAATCAGATAGAGAAAGGCCAGAGCGGAGAGTGTCAGTATGGCCACAGCGATGTAGATGACGAGCTGCAATGGAAACAGAAAGAGCAACCCGGCGTCTATGAGCAGCGTGGCCACGATGACTTTGAGAAAAAATGCGAGGGTTTTTTTATCCACCATCGCTGGCCTCATACGAAGTCAAGCCAGGCAAGATATTTCTTATCTTTGCCCTTGACTATGTCGAAGAACTTGCTCTGAATTTTCTCTGTTATCGGCCCGCGGCCGCCATTGCCTATCACGCGGCCATCCACCTCACGGATGGGTGTGACCTCGGCGGCAGTGCCGGTGAAGAAGGCCTCATCGGCCGTGAATATCTCCTCGCGCGGTAGCTCGCGCTCAACGACAGGGATGCCCATGTCGCGCGCTATGCGTATCACGCTGTCGCGCGTTATGCCGTACAGGATGCCGGAGGAGGGTGGGGGTGTGATGAGCGTGCCGCGGCTGACGATGAAAATGTTCTCGCCGGGCCCCTCGCTGATGAGGCCGTTGATGTTTGGCACAAGGGCCTCATCATAGCCGCACTGCAGCGCCTCGAGTTTGGCCAGCACTGAGTTGAAGTAGTTGGCTGTGGCTTTGGCCTGTGGGGGCAGGATGCGCGTATCGATGCGGCACCATGATGAGATCTTGCAGCGCACGCCGCGTCGCAGCCCTTCCTCGCCGAGATAGGTGCCCCATGGCCACACCGCGATGGCCACATCAACGGGGTTCTTGAGTGGATTCAGGCCCATCTCGCCATAGCCATAGAAGGCGATGGGGCGGATGTAGCAGGACTTGAGCTTGTTGGCGCGGATGAGCCGAAGCGTGGCCTCGTACAGCTCCCTCTCGGAATACGGGATTTTCATGAGGTAGATTTTTGCGGAGTTGAAAAGCCTGCGCAGATGGTCCTTGAGGCGGAAGACTGCCGGGCCCTTTTGAGTCTCATAGCAGCGTATGCCCTCAAAAACGCCCGTGCCGTAGTGCAGGGCATGCGTAAGCACGTGCACCTTTGCCTCCTTCCATGGTACGAGCTTTCCGTTGAACCAGATGAACTCGGTCTCGATCATGCGCGCACCTCCACAAACGTTTAAGAATATGAGATTAAAACTTTTTTCGGGGGAGCATGGCTATCGTCGAGGCCATAGCCAAACTCGTGGAGAGGCGCGACCTGACGCCCGCAGAGGCAGAGGCTGCCATGGCCGAGATAATGCGGGGGGAGGCCAGCGAGGCGCAGATAGCGGCCTTCCTGACCGCGCTGAGGATGAAGGGGGAGACGGTTGGTGAGATTGCGGCTTTCGCGCGCGTGATGAGGGCGAACTGCGTCAAGGTGGCCACGAGCGTGCCCACCATCGATACGTGTGGCACGGGGGGCGATGCCATAAAGACATTCAATGTCAGCACGTGCGCGGCCTTTGTGCTGGCAGGCGCAGGCCTGTATGTGGCAAAGCACGGCAATAGGGCTGTGACCAGCAGGGCGGGCAGTGCCGATGTGCTCGAGGAGCTGGGGGTCAATCTGAACCTGCCAGCCGCAGCCTGGGCTGGGGTGCTTGAGAAGGTGGGCATCGCATTCCTGTTCGCGCCCGTCTTCCACCCAGCCATGCGCCATGCGGTCAAGCCGCGCCGTGACATCCGCATCAGAACGGTGTTCAATGTGCTGGGGCCCATCACCAATCCCTTTGGGGCCAAGAGGCAGATCATGGGTGTGTATGCGCCAGAGCTGGTGGAGAAGATGGCTCATGTGCTCAAGGAGCTCGGCTGTGAGAGGGGATTTGTGGTGCACGGCATGGATGGCATCGATGAGGTATCGATCGTAGGCCGTACGCTGGTCGCCGAGATAGGCGCCGGCGAGGTGAGAAAGAGGGAGGTTGTGCCCGAGGATTTTGGCCTGCGCAGGGCGAGCGTTGAGGATATCTTGGGCGGCGATGCGGCCACCAACGCGCGCATCATAATCAGCATACTCAAAGGGGAAAAGGGCCCGCGCAGGGATGTTGTGGTGGCAAATGCCGCGCTTGGACTGATTGCCGGCGGCAAGGCCTTCGAGCTCCGTGAAGCAGTGGCAAAGGCGGAGAGGGCAATTGACTCGGGCAGGGCGCTCGCCAAACTCAGGGCACTCGTGACCGAGAGCGGAGGAAGCGAGGAGAAGCTGCGGGCGGCAGGAGCCTGAGCGCATGAGCTCCTTTCTGAAAAGAGTCATCCCGGGGATAGGAAGGCTGATCGACAGCGGCTATTATGATGTGAGGTTCCCGCGCAAGGCAAGGCGCTCGCTGTTGGGCGCGGTGAGGGGAGCGGTGCGGGGCTCGGTGCCGCTCATCGCGGAGATAAAACCAGCCTCGCCGAGCGCCGGAAAGCTGTTCCAAGGGGATGTGCGCGAGGCCGCCCGTGCCATGGTCGCGGGCGGGGCGATCGCGCTGTCCGTGCTCACAGAGCCGAGATTTTTTGGTGGCAGCACATGGCTGCTGGCCGAGGACCTTGGCGTGCCGCTGCTACAGAAAGATTTCATAATCAGCGAGCGGCAGTTCCTCGGCGGGGCCGATGCCATCCTGCTCATTCAGTCGCTGCTCGATGCAGTTGGGGTCGATGCCGACGGGCTCATCGAGAAGGCGCATGCCAGGGGGCTCGAGGTGCTGCTCGAGGTCCATACGCTGGAGGAGTTCAGAAAGGCAAAAAACACGGATGCCGACCTCATCGGAATAAATAACAGGAGCCTGGCGAGCCTGAGGGTTGATCTTGGTGTGACGGAAAGGATACTGCGTGCCGAGGCGAAGGATAGACCGGTTGTCAGCGAGAGCGGCGTGCGGAGCAGGGCCGATGCGCTGAGGATGCTCAGGGCCGGTGCCGATGCCGTGCTGGTGGGCACGAGCCTGCTACGGGCTCGTGATGTTGAGAGGAAAGTAAGGGAAATCGTGTGGGGTATGGGCCCGAGGAGATTTCCGCCAAAGGGAGAGAAATCCCCCCTGTTTTGAACTCCTGACCCGCGGCTGTCGCAGGCGCTCTCGCCAGATTTGTGTGCAAGAGAGCGTCGTATAAGACCGCTGCTCTGACCTGGCTGAGCTACGGGCCCGCAAGATGTATATTATTACCATATTAAAATTATTTCATGGATTTGGGGGCAGGGCTCAGGAAAGCGCTGGCAAAGCTGACAGGCGCGGCCATCGTGGATGAGAAGGCGATCAGAGAACTCGTCAGGGAAATGCAGAGGGTGTTGATAACGGCGGATGTCAATGTCAAGCTTGTTTTTGAGCTCACAAAGAGGATTGAGGAGAGAGCGCTCAAAGAAAAGCCGCCTGCCGGAATGAGCACGAAGGAATGGGTAGTGAAGGTGGTGTATGATGAGCTGGTTAAGCTTGTTGGCGAAAAGCATGAGCCAAAACTCAGAAAACAGAAAATCCTGCTGCTTGGCCTGTTTGGCAGCGGGAAAACCACGACTGCAGCCAAAATAGCGCACTTTTTCAAAACGCGCGGACTCAGCGTTGGGGTCATTTGCGCGGATGTGGCGCGGCCGGCCGCATTTGAGCAACTGCAGCAGCTGGCGCAAAAGATAAAGGTTGATTTCTATGGCGAGAAGGGGGCTGGGGATGCTGCTGGGGTTGTCAGGCGCGGGCTGGAGAGAATGCGAGAGAGGGATGTCATACTCATTGACTCATCGGGGAGAAGCGCCTTCGATGCCGAGCTGGCAAGGGAGTTGAAGGAGATAAACGCCGTGGCCGCTCCCGAGGAGCGCATCCTCGTGGTGAGCGCCGATGTGGGCCAGGTCGCTGGCAGGCAGGCGGCCGAGTTCAACAAGGCGGTTGGTGTGACGGGCGTCGTCATCACGAAGATGGATGGGAGTGGGAAGGGGGGTGGGGCCATCAGCGCGGTGGCGGCCAGTGGAGCGCCGATAACCTTTCTGGGCATAGGCGAGAAGATAGAGGACCTTGAGGTGTTCGATGCAAAAAAATTCGTTGGACGTCTGCTCGGCTTTCCAGACCTGGAAGGCTTGCTGGAGCGTGTGAGGAAGGTTGCTGAGGAGGAGGGGCTGCGGGAGGAGGCATTTGAGGAAAAGCTTACCATAAAAACTTTCTATGAGCAGCTGAAGGCTGCGAGGAAGCTGGGCCCGCTGCAGAGCGTGTTCAGCATGCTGGGCGCGCCAGATGTGCCGAAGGAGATGTTGCATCAGAGCGAGGCTAAGCTCAAGCGATACGAGGTCATCATCAATTCGATGACGCCTGCTGAGAGAGAGGATGCCAGCCTGCTGAGGCGTGAGAGAGGCAGGATAGAGAGGGTGGCGAGGGGGGCGGGCGTGAGCGTCGAGGAGGTCAAGGAGCTGCTGAGCCAGTTTGAGCGAGTGCAGAAGATGATGGATGCCGTGAGGCGGAACAGAGGGCTGCGCAGGAGAATTGAGGGGCTGCTGAAGGGAGGGAAGCTGCCCGGCCTCGGTTTTGGGATTTAACTATTTCCTGTGCACATTGTTGCCGATGAGCGCTTTGGCCTTGAGGCTTGCGCTCCAGATGTAGAGCAGCGCGACGAGAAGGAGCAGGACGGCCAGGCCTGTGACAAGAAGTGGGGGAATCAGGGAGGTGGCGAGTGGCGACAGGAAGGCGATGGCTATGAGTGTGAAGGCGACGGCGAGATCGCGCATGAAAAGTGCGCCAGCCCGTCCCTCCTCCCTGAGCACTGTGGCCAGCGCCAGATCGATGACCCTCTTTATGCGCAGCGCGGCGAGGATGACTGATAGGAAGGCTGCCAGCATGAGCACAGATATGGCCGCCAGCGCGAGCGTGCTGGCATCGGGCGCGAGCAACACCGCAAGCACGAGCGATGTCATGGCTGCGAAAAGGAAACCGACTGCCTGCAACGAGACTGGTAGGAGCTCGTCATAAACGCGCAATGGCGCCATGCCGGGAAGGCGGCGGGGTGCGAGCAGGGCCCCCCTCACCTCTCGCAGCCCTGCTGCCGTACGCCTCCCCATCCATAGGAGCTCGCCCGGCAACAACCGCACGGCCAAGGCATAAATCTCGTTCTCCCTGGTTATGAGCAGCGAGGTGGCCAGCATGCTGATGAATATCACCACGCTGGCTATGCTGAGCACATCGATGTCGATTATGGCCAGCGCCGCGCCCTCCCTCGCCACGAGCAGCGACACCTCGCTGAGCGTGAGCATGGCCACGCCGATAAAAGAGGCCGAGCGCCCGCGGAAGCCCGTGAAGTAGGCGCTGATGCTGGCGCCCGTGAATTTGCCAAAGATGGCTATGGCCGTGAAGGCGAGCGCGAGCGGCAGGTTTTGGATGAGCGCGCTGAGATCGACCAGCATGCCTATGGAGAAGAAAAACAGGGCTGAGAATAGCACAGCGAAGTGGCGTAGGCCCTCCCATATCTGCTTTGCCTCGGGAAGGCCGGCGAGCACGCTTCCGGCGAGAAAGGCACCTATGCTGGGCGATAGGCCAAGTGCCTCGCTGGCCCAAGCCATGCCGAGCGTTACTGCCAGTGCGGTGAGCAGCAGAGCCTCCTCGCTGTAGGCGACCGCGCGCACAAAGCGCTTGAGAAAGCCCGCGAGGATCACATAGGTAAAGGCGAATGCTGCGACAGTTTTTGCCAACGCGAGCGGCAGTGCCAGCGCTGCCGAGGGCTCGCGCGCCAGGCCGGTGAGGAAGGCGAGGCTGAAAACGGCAAAGACATCCTCGAGGATGAGCATGGCAACTATGAGTGGCACTTCGGCGCGCTCGATGAGGGCTCTCTCGCGCAGTATCCTGACAACGAGTGGGGTGGAGGACATGCTGAGTATGACGCCGATGAAAAGGCTGGCATGAACGCCGAAGCCAAAGGCGGCCGAGGCCGTGTAGCCAAGCAGGAAGACGAAGCCAAGTTTTATGAATGCGGCCAGCATTGCGCCCCAGCCAAGACGCTGAAGCCTGCCAAGGCTGAATTCCAAGCCTATCTCAAACAGCACAAGGATGGCCCCGATGGAGGCGAGGAAGTCGACAGTGCTCGTCTCGCTGAGGGTCAGCTGGCGGAGGTCGAAGGCATCGATGCGAATGCCCGCGAGCGGGGAGTGCGGGCCTAGCAGCATGCCGGCAAGAAGCACGCCGAGCACGAATGGAAGACGCAAACGGTTGAAAAGGAGCGTGATGGCTATGATGGCGAGCAGCACTGTGCTCAGCGACAGAACGGAGAAGGACGCCACATTTAGATGATGACCTTAATAATTAAATTAGTCGCCGTGGTTATTCCACAGCGCGCGCTTCTGCTGCAACAGCTCCTTGGCCACAGCGAGCAGCTGGGTCGAAAGGCGCAGCGCCTCGTCCGGCGAGAGCTTTATGGCCTGCGAGGCCGTGCTGTTCTGAAGGCGAAGTGTGATGGTGCCATCGCGGGGGAAGCCATTGCTCAGTTGTGGCGGCTCGCTCTCTATGCGCAGCACATTGCGGTGAGGCTCGCCCTTCTCGTCCCTCCACCAGTGGATGAGCTCGTCCTCGACAACCATACTGTCGCCTCGCTGAGATTTCTGAGAGGGGATTTAAAAATGGTCTGGGGGTGGAGTTCCGGTGAAAGCGAGTCGTTTGTTTTTAAAGTTGAGCAGCAAATTCCCTTCATGGTGCTGGTCGATGTGCTCGTGTTGCTCGTGGCGCTCGCCGTGCTGGAAAGAGCGAGCTCGAAAGTGATTGACAGCGCTGTGAAGCTGGCGCAGTTTTTCGGGGTGGCGGAGGCTGCGATAGGGTTTGTGCTCGTGTCGGTCTCGACGAGCCTGCCCGAGCTGGCCGTGTCGGTCATCGCCTCGAGCGCAAGGGAAGGCTCGATTGTTGCCGGAAACGTTTTCGGAAGCAACATCGCGGACTCCATGCTCATACTCGGCATAATCGCGAGCTTCTATGTCATCCGCGTGGCGAGGCCGGATGTGAAAGAAATAGCGCTCGTGCTGCTCGCCACCTCGCTCATCACGAGCGGAATGATATACACGACCGGGCTGGGAAGGCTCGAGGGCGCGCTGCTCATCCTGGCGTTCGTGGTGTACGTGTTTTACCTCACGCGCAAGCGCGTTTCGGTCTCCGGGCCGGACACGATAACAAAGGAGGTCGCGCTGAGAGCCTTCGCCTGGTTCTGCGCGGGCATCGTGCTGGTGCTGGTGAGCGCGCACTTTGTCGTTGAGAGCGCAGTGGCCATCGCCAACAAGCTGGAGCTCGCCAAGAGCTTTGTGGGCGCGACCATCGTGGCGGTGGGCACGAGCCTGCCCGAGCTGGCCATTGACATACAGGCGGTGAGAAAGAAGAGGTACGGGCTGGCGCTCGGCGATGCGATTGGCAGCATGATGGCTAACCTGACGCTCGTGTTGGGCCTCGCAGCCTTCATGAACCCCATCATGCTTAACATGGTAGTGTTCCTGCCCATCATGCTGTTCGCAGTGGCAGCCAACACCATCCTGTTTTATTTCATGAGCACACAGAACAGGCTTGCACGCAGGGAAGGTCTTGTCATGCTCGCCTTCTATGCACTCTACCTGTTCGTGATATTCAACGTTCAGATGATGGCCAGGGCATAGCTATGCCACTATCTCCCCCGGGCCGGGCCACCGCGAGACGACACGGCGGGCTGGGTTGAGCGGGCCATGGTAAAGGCGCTGGCCGAAGGGGCAAAGGCGGTAGAGCGGGCAACGGCCGCAGTTCGGCTTTCTGGCAGTGCACAGCGTGCGACCATGCTCGATCAGGTTTATGTGAAAAGAGAATTTCTTTGAGTCGGGCACAGCGCGCTCAAGCTGCTCTTGCACCCTGATGCGGTCGAAATGTTGAGGCACGAGCGCGAGCCTCTTGGCAACTCTGAAGATGTGGGTGTCGACGGGGAAAGCTGGCTTGCCGAATGCGAAGTTGAGCACGACAGCCGCGCTCTTCGGGCCAACGCCCTTTATGGAGGTGAGGAAAGCGCGCGCGCTGGCAAGAGGCCATCTGGCGAGGAAGGCGAGCGAGAGCCTTCCCCTCCTCCGCATTATCTCGGCCAGCGCGCCCTTGATGCGCGCTGCCTTGATGCGGGCCAGACCACTCGGCCTGATGGCCGCTGCGATGGATTGGGTGGGCGCGCTGGCAAGCGCGCGCCAGGTGGGAAAGCGCTGCCTCAGAGCCGCAAAGGCGCGCTCGGCATTGGCATCAGAGGTGTTCTGGCTCAGGATGGCGCGCACGAGGGAGGACAGGGGTTCGGCACGCGGGCGGCGCCGAACGCCATAAACGCGCTCGAGCGTCGAGATGATGCGGAGGAGTCTGCCTGCGGCCACAAGGCTTTCGGCGCAGGCTATTTTAAAAAGGTGCGCAAATACTGTGTGGTGATGGCGTGCCAGTCGTGAAGATCTATTCCACCCCAACCTGCCCATACTGCGCCATGGCGAAGAGGTTTTTCGAGGAGAACGGGGTGAGATACATCGATGTGGATGTATCGCGCGACGAGGCTGCAGCGCGCGAGATGATAGCCAAGAGCGGGCAGATGGGCGTGCCGGTCATTGAGATAGATGGCCAGATAATCATCGGATTTGATGTGCCGGCCATACGCAGGGCGCTCGGGCTCGGATGAGCGGCCAAGCTAAGTGCTTTGTGCAGCGACAAGTTACAGCTTTATCTGAGAAGGGGGAGGGGTCTGCACGGGCGTGGGTGGCGCAGGCGGAGCCGCGAAGCCGGCCTCGGCGCGCAGCGCGGCCTGCTCTCTCAAAAACTCCTCTATGAGCTGTTTGTACATTTTGTCCCACACGGGCTCGAGCTCGGCATAGTCGATCTCGCCGTTGGCCTTCTCCATGTCCTTGAGCAGTTTGTTGGCATGGGAGGAGCACTTCAGCACAAAATCCATCTCCATGAATGCCTTGTTGCCGGTCTCGCGCGCCGTGGCCACAATCTGTGAGTACATCTTGCCCTTAAAGAAGGCCTGTAGTATGAACTGGCGTGGATCGATGCCAACCTCAGCAGCACGGCGCTCGAGCGCCGGAGGAATGAAGACCAGCTCAAGCCTTTTGGCCAGGTCGGCCACGCTCACGCCGCTGAGGTCCCAGGCGTGCGCTTCTGGGTTTCTGAGGAAAAGACAGGCCACGCGCGAGCTCTTGATGTCCTGGCCTCTTTCAAAACGAAATACCTCGGTAAATTCCTTGTGCTGGGGATCCGACTCGAAAGATGCCCCGAGCACGCGGAAGATGCGGCCCTTTCTGCCGAAACGAATTTTCTTGAGGAAGGAATAACGGTCGGTCGCGAACATGGCCGCACCGGGCACGCCGAAAACGAGCTCAAGGCGCGAGCGGATGTCCTCGAGTGACTGGGCATGGAGGTTGTATAGGCAGAAAACACCGGGTTGGGTGTTCAACAGGTTGATGATGCCCTGTATGGCAAGGCGGGAGCGCACCTCATTGATGATGAGCGCGGCATCACCCATGCGCAGACTCGCGCCAGCCATGGTGACGAGGGATAGCTCGCTGCCGCGCTCCTCCTCCTCTTTCTCGCTGGCCATCACCCTCATTGTGCCGATGTGGAAACCGCGCTTGCGGTAGGCGATGGTGGGAATCTCCTCTATGTCCTGGATGGGCAGGATGCGGCGGCGCGTGCCGATGGCTAACATCTTGGCGGCCGTGAAGGCCGTCTTGCCCACTCCCTTGAGGCCCAGCACGGCCTCGCTGCAGCCCAGCGATACCATGACATCGTCATAGCCTGCCGCAAAAGCGGACATGCTGTAGTTGGCCAGGTATTGGGCATAGGTGAATGGCGTTTCCTTTGTCATGCGCAGTGCGGCCTGCCTTTCGCCAAACGTGGCTGGCGGGCCCTGCAGGTGCACGCGCATATTCAGACGGGGCAGGAAGACATCGACGATGGGGTTATTGCGGTCAAACTTGCGGCCTTTGGCCTGAGCCATGATGTTGCGTATCATGTAGTCCATGAGATCGCGGGAATACCGCCACAGCGTATGGCACAGCCCGAACTTGGCATGCTCTATGTACATCGGTGTGTTCTCGCTGTCTATGTAGATGTCGGTGATGTTGGCGCGGTCGAGCGCCATGTTCTCGATGGGCGCGCCCAGCCCAACGACCCATGCGACCGCCTCGCGCGCCATGGCGAGCGATTGCTCTGGTGTGATGGGAATTTTCTTCAGCGCGCACTGATTGAGGAAATACTGGCGAAACTCGTGCAGTTTTGTATCGTACATGGCTGTGTAATCAACGGCCTCCTCGATGGTCTTTGTGCCCAGATTTGCCGCGATGGTGTCGCGTAGCATCTTTTTGAGCTCCTCTGGCAGATTTTCAAGTATGGGGTTCTCCTGGACATACAGGTTGGCCTCGCTCTTCTCCAACTCGTATATCCTGACTTTGATGCCATAGTCCAGCTCGTAGCTTGCCTCTGGATCGGCGATTGGTTTGGCATCGGGAGGGATTTCGAGTGCCAGCATGTTCACGAAAGCTGCCTTCTTGAGCCCTATGAGCGAGACAAAAGCCTCGCGCATGTCGCCCTTCTCCTTGACCAGCGCATACATGCGCGTGCGCTGCAGCCTCTGCAGAATGCCGGCGAGCGTGTTCTTGAATCGCTTGTAGCCATCCATGAAAACCGCGCGTGTGGGCAGTGGCTCTGACCACTCCTGTATGGCCTGCGCGGCGAGCAGTGGGTTCTGGAACAGTGCCTCGTAAATCTTCTGCAAGGCCTTCTTCCTCAGCGGGTAGGCATCGTCCTGCGGATGGCCGAAGGTTTCGGGATTTACCATGAGCGATTCCACATCGCGCGCCAAATCGATGTACTCCAGGATGAGCGCGGTCTTTTCCTCGTCCAGCCTGAAGACCAACTCCTCCTCGTACCGCGCGGTTTTGATGTTTTTTGTCTCGGCACGGATTGAAAGCTCCTTAAAGTGTGAGTTCACGCACTCGGGCGAGCAGAATTCGATGTAATCGGCCGCGCAGTCCATGACCGCCACGCGCCCCTCAATGCGCATGAGGCACATGGTAGCTTAGTCGCTCACGGGATTTTTATAGGTTTAGGGGGTGTGAAAGTTATTTTAAGTTAAGGCACCCAAGCCTTACCACACTGTGGTGAGAGAATGGCCGAGACGAAAGAGGGGTTTAAGGTAACACTTTCTGCCATAAAGGCTGATGTGGGTGGCTTCACCGGGCATTCGAGCGTGCACCCGGCGCTTATCGAGGAGGCGACCAGGCACCTTGAGAAAGCGAAGAAGGCAAAGCTACTCATAGACTACCATGTGACCCGCTGTGGTGATGATCTAGAGCTCATCATGACGCACACTAAAGGGGTGGATGCAGCACCCGTGCACGAGCTGGCCTGGAACACATTCAAAGCGTGTACTGAAGTTGCCAAGCAGCTAAAGCTTTATGGCGCTGGCCAGGACCTGCTTGTCGATGCTTTCACAGGCACGGTGAGGGGCATAGGGCCGGGCATAGCAGAGATGGAGTTCACCGAGCGAAAGAGCGAGCCGGTCATCGTGTTCATGATGGACAAGACCGAGCCGGGCGCGTTCAACTTGCCCATCTACAGGACTTTTGCCGATCCCTTCAACACCATCGGACTTGTCATCGATCCGGCCATGCAGAGGGGCTTCAGGTTTGAGGTGTGGGACATCAAAGAGCATAAGAGAATATTTCTGAATATGCCTGACGAGATGTATGATGCGCTTACTTTAGTGGGCGCGCAGTCGAGATATGTCATCAAGAGGGTTTATCCGAGGGAAGGGGGGAAGCTTCCGCCAGATGAGCCGGTTGCTGTGGTGAGCACCGAAAAACTCAGTGAGATAGCCGGCGGGTATGTGGGCAAGGACGATCCGGTGGCGGTGGTGAGGTGCCAGGCCGGCCTGCCAGCCCAGGGGGAAGTGCTCGAGCCCTACGCCTTTCCACACATCGTGGCGGGCTGGATGAGAGGGAGCCATAATGGTCCGCTGTTGCCGTGCTCAATTGAGAACGCCACGCCCACACGATTCGATGGCCCACCAAGGGTGGTGGCTCTTGGCTTCCAGCTCAACCACGGCCAGCTTGTGGGGCCATTCGATCTGTTTAAGGATGTCGCATTTGACCTGGCCAGACACCGCGCGCTTGAGATGGCCGACTATTTGAGGGCGCATGGGCCTTTTGAGCCCCATCGTCTTCCGCTGCCGGAGATGGAGTATACCACACTGCCAAAAGTCATCGCAAAACTCAAAGATAGGTGGCAGGCGCTGGGCTAGTGGCGTAGCCTCTTGAAAACGCTGGGCAAATAATCGAGCAGATCGCTTGCCAAAATAGAGTATCCGAGCTCTGCAAAAGCAAGATCGCCAGCCGAACCATTGATAAAGGCTGCCAGACAGGCCGCCTCAAAGGGATCGTGGCCCTGGGCCAACAGGGCGCCCAGAACGCCAGCGAGAATGTCGCCGGTGCCGCCGACAGTCATGGCAGCATTGCCCGTCTTGTTGAATGCGATGCGCTCGCCATCACTCACAACGTCAACGACTCCCTTAAGTAAAATAACCATGCCCAGCTCACGCGCGGCCTGGCGGACCTGCCTCGCGCGAGCCTCGAGCCCCCCTTCCGGTGCGCCAAAGCCAAGACGTTTGAACTCGCCCGCATGGGGTGTCAGCACGCCATTCTCATGCGCGGCAAAGCCGATGACATCGCCATCGATAACACACGGCCCATGCCAGTTGGATAGGATGGCTTTTGCTGTGCTGAGAGCGCTTTCCTGCTTTGTCAAGCCGTTCCCAATGACAAGGGCATCACATTTATCAGATATCTCCCTGAAAGCTGGGATGCTGCTATCATTGAGCACCTCGCCCTCAAAATCCCAAATTATCAGGTCGGGTGATAGCGCGGCGAGCGCTCTGGAGATGTAATCCGGCACAAGAAGGTATGCAAGATCGGCACCAGAGCGCAGCGCGGCCAGACCAACAAGTGCTGGCGCACCAAAATAACGTCTGGCCCCACCAACAACCAAAACTCGTCCGTTTTCGCCTTTATGTGAGTTTTGTTTTCTTGTTTTCAGAACCTTTCTCGCCCAACTTATAGTGATGGAATTGACCACCAACGCACCCCATACTTCCAATATTTGGCAAACAATATGTTTAAGAATTCAATGTAACTATAGTTACAATATGTTGCTATATTGTTTTGATTTAAAAATTAAAGGGGTTAAAGCCTACAATACTCTAAAAAGACGTTTCTACTATGCGCTATCAAAACAAAAATTCAAAATACTCTCCAGAACAACAAAATCAGTCTTAATAACTCCAGATTCTTCGGAAAAAGATGTAGATGAATTTTTTTCTCAATTTGAAGGTTTTATAGAAGTATACAAAGCAAAGATTTCCAACATTGAGCGAATACTCTAAAAATAGTGGAAGTGTGGGGGGTGTCGCTTATTTAGAAAAACGGAAGCCCCCCCTCCCTTCCTCCAACTCACTTTCACTGAGCGGTTGTGTAGTCCCCTTTGTCACGATAACAACATCTTCAACAGACTTCACATTTTTATAAAGCACACTTTTTTCTCTTAAAATTTGCCTTGCCTCCTCTTTTGATACCGCATTCAACGGCTCCATCGTGATTCGGACAATCTCCCCCTTCTCAAAATCAAGCACCAAATCCTGCACTCTCCCAAGAAACTTCCCCGTGTCAGTAAAGATATCCATATTATACAGCTTCGATATCCTCATGCTCACAACATCACCTACAGCCAAACCGGCGCTGTGCTTTCTCTAACCTTATTTAAATAAGTTTTGGTGGTCAGCGCCCTATCTGCTCGCACCTGAGCTCGGTTTTCGTCTCCTCTCGGCCCACTATGGCGCCATCCCTGCCATAACCAAAAACAATGAGTTGAATAGGATAAAGATCAGGGTAACTCCTGGGGCTTGCATATATTTTACACCTCCCACTCCCCCTCCCTCCTGGCTCGATTATGCCTATCCTCAGACGGCCTCTTGTGAGCGGCCTGTCGGGCGCCAGCGACACAGCGTCGGGCACGATCACATCACACTCAAACCAACACAACACACCTGAATTGTTCTCCACATCAATTGTCAGCTCAACCTCACTTCTCATAAACGCCACGAGGCGTAGGGGGTAAAAGCGTGGGATGAGTCTGAAAAGAGGCATGAAGGAAAAAAGGTGCTCGTATTTAAAAAACTCTCTCCAAAAGTTTTTTGGCATGGCACTCTCAATCCCCGAAGCACAGCTCATCCAAGGTGAGGTTATCCTGCGCGACCTTTCGCTGACGCAGGATGTGAAAATGACAAGGAAGAGCCTCGTGCGCTGGATCGCGCTGGCAGCCGGCCTCATATCACCAAACGAGTCAAGGAAAACACTTCTCGATTTGCTCGAGGTGCTGTTTGCCTTCCAGCTTGGTGAGGGCAAAGACCCCGATATCCATGACATCATGCAGGGTATGTGGAGGTTGAACC
Organism: Candidatus Micrarchaeia archaeon; assembly: GCA_038890815.1. Lineage (GTDB taxonomy): Archaea > Micrarchaeota > Micrarchaeia > Burarchaeales > JACRGF01 > JAWAFC01. The sequence continues at coordinate 56,097 of JAWAFC010000003.1, forward strand.
AAAAGCACCGGGAAAAAACTGTGCGCTACCATCTTTTCCAGCTTAAGAGAAAGGGATTTATTTCACGTGTGAGGGGGAAGTATTTCTTCACCATCCCACCTTTCTCGGAGAAGGGTGATGTGGCAGCTTCATTCGAGTATGTCCTGAAGAGCAGGAGTGAGGTCGCGCTGGCCAAGCTCAGAGAGGCTCTGCGCGCGCTCAAGAGTCTATACAGCTAGCTGTTTGACGCAGAACTCACACTCCACATCGCCCGTTCCCCAGCACCGCGTCTCAGCAACGTTCACCGATTCGCTGTGGAAGAATGCCGCATAAGCCCCCCTTATCAGTCCTCTTATGAAGCCGCACAACGGCTTTCCCACTGGTGGCAGGCCATAGGCGAAGGCACTCTCGCGCACTATGAAGACGACATCCCCACCACCACCCACCTCAGCGATGCCGATGCCCTCATTTTTCAAGAAATCAACGATCGCCTTGGCGAGCGCATCTTTGTTCTTGGCGTCGCGGGCCAGCGTCCTGCCGATGGTGTCGCCAGCCTGTACGGCCACCCTTTCCCTCTGGTATTCCCCGAGCACTTTGTCGGGCGCGTGTATGGCTATTGCCTGGAGTGCGAGCAGGCCGGCGCGGCCCCCCAAATTTGTCCTTTCAGGCACTGCAAATCCTTCCTCCTCAGCCTTTCCGTTGGCTATTACCTCGCTTGCATCGACTTTGATGCCGGCAGCCTTTGCGATGTCCTCCACGAGCTTCTGTATCTTCGGCACAGCTGCTGGTAGCGCCTTTTCGAGCGATTCCCGCGTGCCACTTAAATGCGTCACACGCAGCTTTCCATTGCTGAACAGGATGACGTTCAGGCCGTCGAGTCTGGCATACAAAAAATTTCTCTCTCCGGGCGGCGATTTCAGCACGGCGTTGCCCTTCTTCACCCTCTCGATGTCAATCTTTCTACCCAAATCATATATGAACGAGGTCGGCTCGGCCATCAGTACACCTTCTCGCCCACATACACCTCAATGCCGTTTGGCGTGAACTTCATCGGCACGAGGTCGCGCACGTGATCTGTGCCCCGCATTTTCAACACCTCAAGCGCGCGCAGCCTCTTCTCGCCCCTCTCGAGGTTATACATGATGATGACGCCATCGGCCACGAACTGCTCGAGCCCGAAACGCATCCTCTCGCGGCTCGCATTGGACAGCTCGGCGGTCAGCACGACGGTACAGTCGAGATTTCTGAGGAAAGACAGGAAGTCAAACAACCTGCGCCTGAACTCAACCGGGTCATCGAATGACATCTTGAGTATGGTCGCGCTGTCCACCACCGCGCGCTTCACACCGTGCTGGGTGATGAACGATTGCAGCATGTCACTGAAGTTGACGAAATTGTGGCGGTCTGGCTTTATCACAAACATCTTCTCCTCCTCGATGAGCTTATCGAGCTCAGTCCAGCCTGGGAAGGCGGCCTTGGCGTTCTCGATTATCTCTCGAGGTTCCTCTTCGAGTGTGATGTAAACGCCCTTCTCGCCCTCTTTTGCACCGCTGTAGATGTATTGCACAGCGAAGAGCGTCTTTCCCGTACCGGGCCCGCCGCATACGAGCACATGGCGCCGCGCGGGGATTCCACCCCTGAGCATCTCATCGAGCCCACGTATGCCAGTCCTCACCCTCTGCTCCGCCATAAAATCACTTCAACGATTGCGCTGCGCTGTTTAAATATGTTTTTATAGCTGGGAGGACATAATGAATGCATGCTCGCCCAGCCAGGGCTGAAGAAGAAAGCCGAAGGCTCCATCGAGCTAGAGGTGCAAAGACAGACTGCAGATGTTTTTGCAGACAAATTGATCATCGAAGAGATAGGCATACTGCGCAGAGCGCTACAGGCCGATGAGAAGAGATTTGAGCGCGTTGGCAGGGAGAGCATGAGGCTTGAGAAGAGCGCGCGCGCTGACATGGAGCAGAGCGTTGCCCGCGAGAAAATGAGACTTGTCATGGCAGCTGGGCCGAAGAGGAAGCTCAAGCCAGGCAAGCACCGCAAAGCTGCCGATGAGCCTGGGAAGCACGGCTGAGTTTCTGTTTCTATGCTGTCCGAGAAGATGAGGAGGCTGCTGGCCAAGCGTGGCTTTGCCTCCCTCACAAAAATACAGGAGCTCGCCATTCCGGTCGTAGCCAGCGGCAAGCATACGCTCATCATCGCTCCGACGGGTTTTGGCAAAACGGAGGCCGCCCTTCTCCCTCTTCTGGAGAGGATTGGTGCTGAGCGCGGTGTGGGCATCCTGTACATCACCCCCCTGCGCGCGCTAAATCGAGACCTGTTGGAAAGGATAAGTTGGTGGGCGAGGGAGCTGGGCATAACGCTCGGCGTGCGGCATGGCGACACGAGCGCCAAGGAGCGCGCGGCGCAGGCAAAGCTCCCCCCTCAGCTGCTCATCACAACACCCGAGTCGCTGCAGGCCATGCTGTGCGCGCCTAAGATGTGCGCCCACCTCCTGCGCGTCAGCGCAGTCATTGTGGATGAGGTGCACGAGCTTTTCTGTGACAAGAGGGGGGCACAGCTTGCGCTTGGCCTTGAGCGCCTTGAAGCAAAGAAGATGGCGGCGGGCCTGCCAGCTTTCCAGCGCGTTGGGCTCAGCGCCACCGTGGGCGATGCCGCTGAGGTCAGCCGCTTCCTGTGTGGGGCAAGGGAATGCCAGATCGCCGCCCTTCCGGCCAGCAGGGCGCTTGTCCTGCGCGTGATATCACCAGAACCGACAGCCGAAGACCTAGAGCTGGCCGAACGTCTATTCCTCGAGCCCGGCGCGGTGGCGCGCCTACGCCTGCTTGATGCGCTCGTGCGCGCCCGCAAGACGCTCATTTTTGTAAATACCCGCAGCATTGCCGAAACGCTTGCCTCGCGGCTGCTGCGCCTTGCTGCCAGCATAGGCATCCATCACGGCTCGCTGGCGCGCGAGGTTCGCGTTGCGACAGAGCAGAAGTTCAAACACAGCGAGCTGAGAGGGCTCGTGGCCACCTCATCGCTCGAGCTGGGCATAGACATCGGAGATGTCGAGGGTGTGGTGCAGTACATGTCACCAAGACAGGCCGTGCGGCTCGTTCAGCGCGTTGGCCGCAGCGGCCATGCCGTCACCAAAACGCCAAGGGGAGAGATCATAGCCAGCGATGCCGATGACATCCTTGAGGCGGCCGCCATTGCCAAGTTCGCCTCCGTTGGCCATCTCGAAAAGGCGCGCATGGCATCGGGCGCGCTCGATGTGTTGGCCCATCAGCTTGCTGGCCTGGCGCTTGACTATGGGAGCATTGGCATCGATGCCGTCATGGCCATTGTCAGCAGGGCCGGCCCATATGCCACGATTGGGAGGGATGTGGTCGAGGAGGTCGCGCGCCAGCTCGCCAGCGAGAGATTGATCCGCTTTGATGGCGGGATGATTGAGAAAAACGCCAGCACGCGCGCCTACTATTACCTGAATTTGTCCACAATTCCGAGCGAGAGAAAATTCCGCGTGAGGAATGCCGCAACCAACGGCGTTGTGGGCTCGTTGGACGAGGGCTTTGTGGCGAGCCTTGAGGCCGGCTCGTTGTTCATCACAAAGGGCGTGCCGTGGAGGGTTCTGGATATCGCTGAGGAGGAGATCGTCGTTGAGCCCGCCGAGACATTCGAGGCTGCCATCCCTGACTGGGAGGGCGAGGACATACCAGTGTCGCGAGAGGTCGCGGCCGAGGCCAGTCGGCTGAGAAGGCGGCTGGTTGAGGAGGATATCGGCGCCCTTGCCAGGGAATACTCAACCGAGCCGGCCGCGCTCGAGCGCGTGCGTGGCATGCTGCTCGGCCAGCATCCCCTGCCGGATGACAAAACCATCCTCATCGAATGTGTCGAAAACATCTGCGTCATCCACATTGCGATGGGCTCGCTCGCCAATGCCGCGCTCGCCAAGGCGCTGGCCGCCCGCCTCACCGCCTGGTTTGGGAGCAGTGTGAGGTGCGACAGCGATGCCTATCGCATACTGTTGCAGCTTCCCAAGCCCACAAAGAGCTCGCGCATCAGGGAAGTGTTGCTCGGCCTCGGTGAGCTGCGGGCCATACTGGATGCACACCTGCCAAAAACGACTCTATTCAGATACAAGCTGACCCACGTGGCCAGAGCTTTTGGCCTCATCGCCGAGAACGCGCGTATCGGAGCACGTTTTGTCGACAAGCTCTCGGGCACGCCGGTGTTCAAGGAGGCGCTCAGGGAAATGTACACAAACTACTTGGATGTGGAAACGGCGCAACAGTTCCTCAGGCAGGCAAGGGAGGGCAACATCCGCATACTCGCGCTCGATGCCAGCGAGCTCAGCCCGCTCGGCAGGCTCGCGCTCGATAGGGTGCGCGGTGGCGAGCTGGTGGCGCCCATCGAGCCGAGCAGCGAGATTTTGCGCGCCTTCAAGGCCGGCCTGCTCGCCCAGAACCAGAGGTTTCTGTGCACATACTGCGGCAGAATCACTTGGTGGAAGCTGGCCGATCTCCCCCCTCAGCCAACCTGCCCGCACTGCTGGAGCCCGCTGCTCGCGCCCATTGAGCGTGGTGACGAGAAAATATGGGGGAAGGAACGATGGAAAAGAGAAAAGGAGGAGGAGAAGCGCGCGGGCGAGATAGCGCGCATGGCCTCACTCATCTCTGCCTATGGCAGGAGAGCTGCCTGGGCGCTGGCCACGTACGGCGTGGGGCCAGAGACGGCCGCGCGCGCTCTTGCAAAGCTGATACGCGATGACGATGTGTTCTTTGCCGAGCTGCTCGAGGCGCAGAAAAGGTTTATCAGGACAAAGAGGTACTGGAAAGCTGGTTGAGGACGTGGAAGCGAAGATAGGATGCTGTGGATGGGGCTTTTTCAGGCCAGCGGACCATTTCGGAAAGGACTGGAAGAAAAAGTTCCCCTCCACGCTCGCTGCCTATGCCAGCCTTTTCTCTCTCGTCGAAGTCAACTCAACTTTCTACAGGATCCCAAAAGTCCAAACCGCCGCGCGATGGCTGGAACAGGCCAGAAAAGCCAACCCAACATTCGAATTCACCATAAAGGCCTTTCAGGGCATAACGCACGAGGACGGCGGGTTTGGGCCTGCCTCGCTGTCACACTGGCAGAGAATGCGCGCGGTTGCCGAAGCGCTGAGGGTGAAAGTCGTGCTGTTTCAGTCCCCTGCCTCTTTCAGGCCAACCGCGGCAAACGAGCGGAGGATGGAAAAATTTTTCGGGCAGGCGGAGAGGGGGGAGCTCCTGTTTGCGTGGGAGCCGAGGGGAGCGTGGTGGGAGGAGGGCGCGGTGAGGAAAATCTGCGCCGAGCTCGGCCTCATCGCCTGCGTCGATCCCCTGCGCAATCTTCCTGATTGGCTGGCCGAGCAGTCGCTCCTTTACTTCCGCCTGCACGGATTCGGCAAGCCGAGCATGTACAACTATCGCTTTTCGGATGCAGAGCTGGCCAAGGTCAAGCAAGCAGCCACTTCGCTCAGCCGCCCTGCGTACATCCTGTTCAACAACTTTGCCATGTACGAGGATGCACTCCGTTTTCAAAAAATGTTTTAAACCCGTATTCTCAAACTCTCCCGTGCACGCGAAGGCTCTTCCCGCCATCATTCTGCTCGCGTTTCTGGCATCTGCGGCGTACCACGAGCCGACGCAGCCAGCGCCACAGGAGGAGTGGTTGCCGCTGCGGCTTCTCGTCGAGACCGGCGCGGTCCATGCGCTGGCCATCATCGTCTCGCTCGCCGGATTCTTTCTCGCGCTTTTGATGCGCAACGCGGTCGGCAAGATGATTAGGCCCACTTACACCTGGACCGCGGTCGGGCTCTTCTTCCTCATGCTGACGCACTTCTTCCACTACCTCCTGCTGTTCGGCCTTCAGGAAAATCCCGACACAATTGTTTTAGTAGAGCACTTTTTCCACATCGCGGGCGTCTCGAGCATCCTCTACGGGCTTTGGAGGACTTATGAGTGCTGCAGGGTGGGTTAGTGGCGTCGGTTTCCGAAGAGCTCAGGGAAAACGACGTCCTGCTCGTCAAGGTCGCGCCCGAGAACTACGCCGCCTCGCTGGTCAGCGTGCTTGGCCAGCTCGGCAGGGGCGGCAGGACGTGCATTCTCCTTCTCTCCCGTCCCTACTCTGCCATAGCGAAGAAGCTGGGGCGCGGGGGCGACTACTTCTTCATAGCGATAGGGGAAGTTCCGAATGGGCTCGGTGTGGGGGTCGATTCGCCGGGCAACCTGTCCGATCTCGGCATCGCCTTCTCGACCGCGCTCAGGCAGAAGTGCAGCGCAGCGCTGCTCGAGTCGGTCTCGCTGCTGTTCATCCACGCCGAATACAATTCGGTGATGCGCTTTCTCTTCGACCTGGTGGCGAAGGCGAGGGGAGCCGGCTCGAAAATGGTTTTCCTGCTCAGCCGTGAGGACGAGCACGCAAAGGAGCTGTATCCATTCGTCGACAAGATCATCGCACTGAACGGCTGAATCAAGGATACTGCGTGGCGGACCGGTTCGTGGCATTGCGCATTGCCTCAAGGATGGCCTGCATCATCTCTGGCGTGAGCCCGGAAAGCCCTGTCAGGTTTCCGAGCGGAAGCCTGGCGATTCCCGGCAACGGCAGGCCTGGCACCCCCGTCATGTTTCCCAGCACGCCGCTCTGCATGAGCAGCGGTAGGAGGGAGGAAAGCCGCGAGGCGTTCGCGCAGGCGTCCGCCGCAGCCTTGGCCTCACTGAGCTGCGCCTGCAGTGCTGCGTTTTGGCCTGCCAGCGCGGCCTTCTCGCTCTCAAGTTGCGCCACGCGCGCTGACAGCGAGGAGTTCTGCATCTGCAGCCACAGCGCGGCGATGAGCGCGAGGATCGCGACCAGCGCGCTCGCCGTTCCCAGCAGTTTGAACTTTCTTATCTCCTCTTCCGCAGCCGCCACGCCCCCCTCTCTTCCTCCCCATTTTTATTTCTTTGTGTGAAGGAGCGCGAGGGCCGGCCGTTTTGCTTCCTTCGCAATGGCGTGCGCCGCGAGGGCAAATGCGATGCTCATCCCGACCGTCACGGGCAGCACGAAGCCTAGCGCCTCGTGCGGAAGAGGGGGGTGCGTGCCCAGGAAGTAGTCGCTGTAATCATGCAACAGGAACCAGCCTAGCACGGCGGGCAGGAACCAGGGCCTCACGCGGAATAGCCCAGGCAGGAGCAGCAGCGCCTCACCGAAAAGGCCGATGTGCGACACGAACAGCACCGCATACATCACTGCAGTCTGGGGGGTGAAGTACCACGCCGCGAAAGTGGTGAGGACGAAAACGGTCCAGAAGCCATACTTGAGCGAGCCGGCTAAGGTGAAAAAAAGCAAAAAGTCTGCAAGCACCCCCCTCATGGTCCTTGCCACTATCATCACGATGGCAAAAAGCAGCGCGTAAAGCGGGCAGTCTGGCACGAAGGGCCAGAGCCAGAGCGGCGTGGTGGCCAGCTGGTCACCATAGAAATAGACAAAGCCCCAGCCCGCGCCAGCTAGGTTGGCCGCGAACACGAGCCAGAAGAGGATTTCACGCCCATTCACTTTATCACTTTCTCTTCTTGAATTTCTCGAAGCACTCGCGCGAGCAGAAGTAGTATGTCGTTCCGCCTCGCTCGAGCTTGAACTTCGCCGTAGTCTGGCTCACTTCCATTCCGCACACAGGGTCCTTCGCCATGCCGACACCTCCCTTCTTTTTCTCCTCAAGCACCCGCTCCGCCCTCATGAGGCTCTTGAGCGGGGGCTTGTAGAACTTCATGAGGTTGGCATTCGCGGCCACGGACACAGAGCTGAGCGCCATGGCCGCGCCCGCAATGACCGGATTGACAAGTATCCCAAATGATGGATATAATACCCCCGCCGCGAGCGGCACGCCGACCGCATTGTAGATGAAAGCCCAGAAGAGGTTTTCCTTTATCTTGCGCATGGCGTACCTGCTGAGGTGGATGGCCGTCACGACATCGCGCAGGTCGTCCTTGATCAGCACGACATCGCCCGTCTCTATGGCCACGTCAGTGCCGCTTCCTATGGCTATGCCGACGTCGCTCTGGGCCAGCGCGGGCGCATCGTTTATTCCATCGCCAACCATCGCCACGACTTTTCCCTCAGCTTGCAGCTTCCTGATTTCCTTCGCCTTTTCCTCCGGCAACACCTCAGCGAGCACCCTATCAATGCCAACGAGCCTGCCTATGGCATTCGCCGTGCGCGCGTTGTCGCCCGTTATCATGGCCACCCCAAGGCCCATGCGATGCAGCTCCGCCACTGCCTCGTGGCTGAATTCCTTGAGCGTGTCAGCCACCGCAATCACACCTGCAACCCGCCTCCCAACCGCGACAACCACAGCAGTCTTTCCCTCGCTCTCAAGCGCCCGCAGCGTCATCTCGATTTCTTCGGTGCGTATCCCGCCTTTCTCCATTAGCCTCCTGTTTCCAACCAGAATCGTTTTGCCCCCAACGCTGGCCATCACGCCATGTCCCGGCATTGCCTTGAACCCACTGGCCCGCGGCACGCGCAGCCGCCTCTCCGCGGCCTCCCTCACGATGGCCTCCCCGAGCGGGTGCTCCGAGCCCTTTTCCGCCGCTGCTGCGAGCGCCAGAAGACGCTCCGCCGGCATGCCGAGCGGCACCACGTCCGTCACGCTCGGCTCCCCCTTGGTCAGCGTCCCGGTCTTGTCGAAAACAACAGTATCTATCTTTTGCATGGTCTGGATCGCCTTTGCGCTCTTGAACAATATCCCATTTTCGGCGCCGAGGCCCGTGCTCACCATGATGGCCGTTGGCGTGGCGAGCCCGAGCGCGCACGGGCAGGCGATGATGAGCACAGTGATGAAAATCGTCAGGGCAAAGATGAAAGTGGCGCCGGCAATGAGATACCACCAGAGAAAGGCGATGACCGCAATACCCACAACGAGGGGCACAAAGTAAGCGCTAACCCTGTCCACGAGCTCCTGGATGGGCGCCTTCGAGCCCTGCGCCTCCTCCACCAGGCGTATTATCTGGGCGAGCATGGTGTCCCGACCAACTCTCGTGGCACGGAACTTGAAAGTGCCGTGCTTGTTTATCGTCGCCCCTATGACAGTGCTCCCGACCCTCTTCATGACCGGGATGGGCTCTCCGGTAATCATCTTCTCATCCACGGCAGACTCGCCCTCGATGACAACGCCGTCAACAGGAATCTTCTCACCAGGCCTGATGAGCACGATGTCGCCCACAACCACTTCAGCGATGGGCACCTCGACCTCCCTCCCCCCTCTTATCACCCTCGCGGTCTTTGGCTGCAGGCCTATGAGCTTCTTTATGGCCTCGCTCGTCCTCCCTTTGGCAACCGCCTCAAGCCACTTTCCGAGAAGAATGAAGCACAGGATGATGCCGGCCACCTCGTAATACACCTCGCCGGGAAGAAGGCCGAAGGTTATCCCGACGCTGTAAGCGTACGCCGCGCCCACGCCAATCGCCACGAGGCTGTCCATGTTCGGCGTGCGGTTGTATATGACAGCGCGGAAGCCGCGGGCGAATATGTCGCGCGTGGCGAGGATGACCGGCGTCGCGAGGAAGAAGCCGATGAGGTGAGCGTTTTCCAGAACATTTTCCGGAAGCGGAATAAGGCCGTAGGCCGCCAGAAACAGCGCGAGCAGGGGAACGCTGAAGAACAGCGTGAAGAGAAACCTGTTCCTGTAATCGGCTATCTCCCTCTCCTGCGCTTCCCTCAGTCTGTCCACGCCAGCCTCCTCGACCCACCTCTCGGCGTCATAGCCGGCATTCACTATGGCACGCTTGAAGTCTTCAAAGGAAACCAGGGCGGGATCGTAATCAACGTCAGCCCGCTCTATCGAAAAATTGATTTTTATCCCGCGCACGCCCGGCAGCTTCCTGAGCGCGCGCTCGATGATTCCGGCGCAGTGCAGGGAGTTCATGCCGATGACACGGAGGGAAATGCGTTGCGTTGCGGCCAACCACTCACCAGCGCACGGCGTAGCCGAGCTCGCGTATTCTCGCCATTATCGCCTGCGGGTTAGTCTTCTTCGGATCGAACTCCACGACCGCCTTGTTCGTCACGTAATTCACGCTCGCCGACGCCACGCCCTCCATCTCCTTCAGGAACTCCTCTATCTGCACGCTGCATTCGGCACAGTCCATCCCCTGGATGAAGAGAGTCAGTTTGGCTGTTTCGGCCTTTGCCACGGCGCACCTCAATAATTCATTTTTTCTGCGAGCTCAGCCTATTTAAATATAAAATCAGTAAGCAGGCCATGCCGAAGCTGCGCGTCGGTCTGTTCTCGTTCACCGGCGATGAGGGCTGCATGATCGTCATCCTGGAGAAGATAAGCGACAAGTTCGCCGAGTGGCGGGACAAGATGGACATCGTAGCCTGGCGCATCCTCAAGCCAGAAGGCGAGCTGCCCGACATGGACGTGGCGTTCGTCGAGGGCGCCATAGCCAATGAGAGGGAGCTTGCGCGCATAAAGGCCATCAGACAGAAGGCCAAGCGCATCGTCGCTGTGGGCTCGTGCGCCATAACGGGCGCGCCCTCAAACCACCGCAACTTCTTCGACCCAGAGAGGCTTGCCGAGATAAAGAACATCCTCGAGCGGTTCGGCCACCTCGACAAGGTGCATGCCATCGGCGACTTCGTGCGGGTCGATGCCCAGGTTCCAGGCTGCCCTGTGGATGAGGATAAGTTCGCCCAGCTCATGGAATCCTATTTCAAGGAATTTGGGGTGGGCTGATGCACGAGGATGACTTTGACATATCTTTTGAGAGCATATCGAAGATAGAGGGGCACGCGGGCCTCGACATCAAGGTGAGGCATGGGCGCGTTGAGGACGTTCGCCTGAGGATAAGCGAGAACAAGAGATTCTACACCCAGGCCATCCGTGGCAAGCCGTTCCACAACATCCCCCAGCTCGTCTCGAGGATATGCGGCACTTGCTCGATAGCCCATCTCACCTGCTGCACGCACGCAGTGGAGAACGCGCTCGGCATTGAGCGCAGCGAGCAGACGATGGCGCTGCGCAAGCTCGCTATGTACGGCGCGAACATCCGTGACCACGCCATGCACCTATTTTTCTTTGTGCTGCCCGACATTGTCGGAAAGCCTAGCGTGCTGGACTTCAGCGGGGAGAAGGAGGAGGCCTACCTGCGCAAGGCATTCAGGATAAAAGGCGTGGGCAACCGCATGAGCAAGCTCATCGCGGGCAGGGCCGTGCATGCCATGACGCTGCAGCTCGGTGGATTCTCAAGAGTCCCGACAAAGGAAGAGGCGAAGGCGCTCGTCAGCGAGCTGCGGGACATCCGCGATGACGCGCTGAGCTTTCTCGAGCTCTTTGCAAGCTGCCCGCCCATATTCTTTGAGAGGACGACAAACTTTGTGTGCACGAGGGCGGAAGACTTCAGCTATGCCGGGGTGGAGATCGTCACCTCGCTGGGCACGTGCATTCCGGAAGAGAACTACTTCGACCATCTCTACCGCGTGGTCATTCCCTATTCGCAGGCCACGGGCTTCGAGTTCGAGGGGCGCGACTACATGGTGGGCGCACTTGCCAGGATGAACCTGAACAGGCACGCGCTGCACCGTGACACGAAGCGCGACTGCGCCGAGTGGTTGAAGGCATTTCCTTCCAAAAACGTCTGCTACAACAACCTCGCTCAGGCCATCGAGATAGTGCATGCCATCGACCACAGCATAGAGCTGCTGGAGACGATGGAGTTCAAGCCAGAGCCGCTACCGAGCATAGAAGCGCGCGAGGGCGTGGGCACCGATGCCATCGAGGCCCCGCGCGGCACGCTATTCTATTCCCTGAAAATAGGCGCTGATGGCAAAATAAAGGATGGCACACTCGTCATCCCAACGCAGCAGAATCAGGTTTGCATGGCGCTCGATATAAAAAAGCTCGTGGAGGACAATCTGGCCGCAGGCCGCAGCAAAGCCGAGATAGAGCGCATGGCCGAAATCCTCATCCGCGCCTATGACCCCTGCATGTCGTGCGCCTCGCACTTCCTGAAAGTAAGGTGGCTCTGATGAGCGAGGCGAGCTCCTCTGCCGCGCGCCATCTTGGATAGCCGGCGGGCACTCCGAAAATGAGCACGCGCTCCAGCATCCCCATCTTTTTCAACAGCTTGAGGCGCATGCCGAGGTCAAAATCGTGCAGGGAATAGATTTTTTTTGTGAGGAGAGGGGCGATTCCCCTCACCACGCACGGCCTCTTTATTCCCTCAATTGTGTCGATGATGTACAACTGTCTGCCATAGCTCTCCAGGTCCTCGACATCCAGCTCCTCGAATTCGATTTCGGGAAGCTTTTTGCGGAGCTCGGGCAGGATGCTGATGGGCAGCGCGTCGCGCGCAACAAGCGGGTTTCCTGCCGCAAGTATTTTCACAGCACATTTTGCAATCCCCCATGGTAATAAAAGTTTTGGCGGCGCCGGCGCTTGCAGAACGCTTCGGCAGCTGTCGAGCGCGAGTAAATTTAATGTTTTGGAGATTCATGTTATGTTGTGAAGAAGACAAAAATAATTGCAACGGTCGGACCTGCCTGCAGCTCACAGGCCGTGCTCGCCAAGATGCATAGGGCTGGCATGAACGCCGTGCGCATCAATGTGGCGCATGGCACTTTTGAGGAATACGATGCCTATCTCGAGGCCGTGCGCGCGGTCGGCGAAATCCCCATAATCGTTGACATCAAGGGGCCCGAGGTAAGGGTGCGGTGTTCCAAGCCGCTTGCATTCAAGGCCGGCGAGTTCTTTGAGGCTGGCTTCGCTCCACACCACGACCCCTATTTCACTTACAACTTCTTACGGGACGTCAAGGTGGGGGACCGCGTGCTGTTCAACAACGGTCTATTCGAAACACAAATTCTTGAGAAGAAGCACGATAGCGTCGTTCTGCTGGCAAACGTAGATGGGATCATTGAGGACAGAAAAGGGGTGAACATCCCGGGCGCAAGGTTGAAACCCCCGGAGCTGTCGCCAAAGGATAGGAAGGCCATCGAGTGGGCAAGGAAGAATGAGGTCGAGTTCATAGCGCTGTCATTCACGAGGAGTGCTGATGATGTGAGGCGACTGCGCAGCCTGCTCAAGTACAATGCCGCCATACTGGCGAAGATAGAAAACCAGGAAGGGGTCAGCAACATGGATGACATCATCAGAGCGGCAGACGGCGTCATCGTGGCGAGAGGGGATCTGGGGGTTGAACTGCCGCATGCCAAGATCCCGATGATCCAGAAGCGGATACTCCAGCGGTGCAATGAGCATGCCAAACTAGCCATAACGGCCACACAGATGCTCGAGAGCATGATAACCAATCCAACTCCTACGAGAGCCGAGACGAGCGATGTGGCTAACGCGATTTTCGATGGGAGCGATGCGCTCATGCTGTCTGGCGAGACTGCCGTGGGCAGATATCCGGTCAAGGCCGTAGAGGCCATAGCCGCCATTGCCAGAGAGGTCGAGCCTTTCGTGCTGCCCACAGCCAAACCAGGTGTTGGAGGCGGCCTGGCGCGTGCGGTGAGCACAGCGGCCTCTCACATTCTATCGGACATTGCCATAACAAAGGTCGTGTGCATAACGCGCACAGGATACAGCGCGCGTGCGGTCAGCGCGTTTAAGCCAAAGCAGGAAATCTTGGCAGTCACCACAGAGCCGCTTGTCAAGAGACAGCTTGAGCTTTCATACGGCGTGACACCCTTCCACTGCCCCGAGCTCATCAGCGGCGACAGAATAATCACTGCAGCGAAGTTCCTGCTCGACAAGGAGGTGCTGTTGCCATCAGACCGCGTCGTGTTCATTGCCGCCTTTCACACGCTCAGGATGCACGAGAGCAATCTCATTGAGGTGCACGACATCGCCGAACTCAAGGACTTCTTCTCGCACAGGGAAGTCGTGCAGAACCTCTAGGTTGCCAGGCAGCGCTCGAGCAGCACGGTGCCTTTTCTTTCCCCGACCATCACAAAGCCGTGCGCCTGGTAAAATGAGAGCGCGCGTATGTTGGTTGCCTTGGCAACGAGCCTGAGTTTTGTGAGCCCCTGCAAGAGGGCTTCGGCGGCCGCACGCTCCAGCAGAACACCACCCAGCCCGAGGCCCTCAAAGGCAGGCGTCACGCCGATGCCTTTGATGAACGCGCTCCGCCTACCAATGCGTACATCGACAAAGCCAACAACGCGCCTTCCTGCCCTGGCCACAAACACCAGCCTATCTCTTTCCACGAGAGCTTGCTCGCTGATGCATGCCTTTCCAAAGAGCGTGCGGATGAGTGCCAGCACGCTCGCTGCCTCCCCCCTCCTCATCCTGCCGATAGAAAGCGAAAGAGCCCTGCCGGCGTGCAGCGGGAAGAATTTCATGAAATGCATTGATAGCGAAGAAATATTAAAACGGCAGGCTATCCCTCACCGTCATCGAAGAACTCCTTGGCCAGCTCGGCAAACCGCACGTCTGTAATGGCCCGAACTGCATCAGAAGCCGCCTTCTTCACCTCCTCCGGCTCCTCGCGCTCGAGAAAGCCCTCCAGGGCCTCCAGCACGTCACTGCCACCCAACTTGCCGAGCGAGCACAGCGCTTGCGCGCGCACATCGGTCTGCGCTCCGCTGTCCTCGGCCTTGAGCAGAAACCAAGGCAGAGCCTGTTTGCCAAAGCTCTCGAGCGCCCTGCATGCCAAGCGTCTCACCGCCTCGTTCTTATCGGAGAGTTTTGAAGCTATGAATGGAAGCACGAGCTCGTCACCCATTACTGCGAGTGCGGTTATTGCCCCCATCCTAACCCTCTCGCTCGGCGAGACGAGCCCATACCAGACAATGGGCACCAGTGCATCGAGCCCCATTCCAGCCAGCGCACGCACTGCATTTTTGGCATCACCTGCCTCCCCCACATCGATTTCCTTGAGGAGATGCCTGACTCTTTCATCGAGCTGCTTCAGCGCGCGCAGCCTGTCGGGAAGCTCGGCCTCGAGCTGTGCAGCAGGCTTTCCCTCCAGCTTGGCCATGGCCGTTATCATCTCGAATTTTGAGGTGTTATCCCTCTCCAGCTCCAACATCCGAGCGAGCGTTCTCACAATCGTCTCATTGCGTTTCGGATCTTTGGCATACACCTCCCTGAGCAGCATCGCAGCGCATGCCCGCGCGTTCTCGCTGGGATAGAAAAGCGCGCGCAGTACTGCCGGCAATGCTTGCTCGCCGAGCATGGCAAGTGCCGACATGGCCATGTCGCGCACCGAGCCATTGTCCTCCAGGAGCGCGAGGGACAGGAATGGCGCTGCAAAAACCTCCAGCTCGTCTAGTTGCTTTGAGTTCTTCAGTTCGATAAAGCACCTAATGCAGTAGTATTTCGTGCTCGCATTGCCTCTTGCCAGATAGTGCAGAATAGGAAACAGGGCCTTCACTCCGAATAGCGTGATCTCCCTGATTTGGGCTGTGGCGACCTCGTTGTCAAGATCGATCTCGAAGCGGCCGAGCGCCTCGATTCTCTCTTCTATAGTCAGGAGTCTGTCGGGTGGCGGTTTGAGTCTCTCCGTGGGCGTCAAGCCACTTTGAACGGCGAAATTATTTTTATTTTGCAAGCTAGCCCTATTCATTTTTCACACCTTTCTGACGCCGCTCGCCCATGCCTCTCAGATGGGCGTTGGAAATTCCTCCTCCACAAGCGATGGCTCTGCGATGGCGGCTGCCTCATTGAGCGCCGCGCTGACGTTACCGAGCTCGCCGGCTATCTGCTCCTGCGGAGTTGGGGGCGCGGGCGGCGCGCCGAAACCAAGGCACCCGCCCAGCAACAACGCCGCTACCGCAAGCGCGGCGAGCGCGCGTGTAAGAGCCAACTCAATCCTCCTCCTCGCTTTCGCTGGCGCGCACGCGTTTCCTGACGTTCGCGCGCTCACCCCTGCCTATCTCGTTCGCATCTTTGCTCTCGTTGTCTGTTTCGTCCCCAACCTCTGCGCTCTCATCTTCAGTCTCGTTCGGTGTGGCATTGCCCACCTCGCCATCCGTGCCTCCGCCAGCACGCTCCCTCGTCTCTTTTCTGGCCTGCTTGAGCGTCTCGATGGCTGCGCTGATGCGCTGCCTGCAAGTGCTCCTGTTGCCGCTTGGCCCACACTCGCTCTTCGCTATCTGCACTATTTGTTCGACCGCGGCGAGCTTCTCGCTCACGCCACTGACATTCACCCCGCGGTTTTTCAGCTCTGCAATCTTTTCCCTCGCCCTGCTGAACACTCTGCGCGCCAGCTCGCTCACGGCTTGGATGGTTTCCTGGCGGAATTCCTTGAACTTCTCGCGGATTTCCTCCTGCAGCTCCCTCACGGCCTGGCGGTCGCCCGCATCAAAAGCTGCCTCGAGCCGCGGCCTGAGCGCCCTTATCTCATCGAGCGTGGCGCGCGCCTCTGTCAGGTCGCTGATGTTGTGCGCGGCGAGCCTCGCTGCCGTCCTGTTCAGGAAAGCTTCGGCATTGCGCACATGGCGGTCAAATGCGATCAGCGCGCCGGTCTTTGCGTGCGCCCAGGCTGTGTTGTTCAGCGCGGCAAGCCTCTGCGAGGCATTGCGCACTCTCTCCTCAATCCTTTCCCTAAGCGCTCTCTCGCGTCCGCGCGAGAGGTTTGCAGTTGCGCTGCGGAAAGCTCTGGCCGCCCCCCTGGCCTCCTCGATGGAGGCTTCGAATGCCTCCTCATCGCCCTGCGCGGCGGCCTTGCCTGCCCTGGCGAGTGCTGCCACGAAATTGTCGCGCGCGGCCTGCAGGCCCCCAGCGCTTATGTTGTTGGCCTGCGCGAAGTCTATGACCGCATCCATCTGCACGAGCACGTTCTCCGCGCTCGCATTCAGGCTGCCGAGCTTGGCTGTCAGCTCGGCGCTCGCGTTTTCCTCCTGTGCGGCTACCAGCGGCGCGAGCACCGCAAGCGCGAGCAATACAAATTTTTTCATTTGAATCACCGCTTGGATGCGGCTTGGCTTGGTATTTAAACCTTTCGCTGTAAAAAAACGTTCAAAACGCTTCAATAAGGTTAAATAAAACTAAAAATTGCGCTAGATAGGATAAAAGGAAAATTAAATTATGCAAAAAACAAAATAAGCTACTATAGGATTTTTTGAGTAGTTTTGAGTTTTTATATTGCTGTTTATCTTAAATTTTTGCACGTCGGAAGGCACCATTGTTTTTGGCCGGCCGAAAGGCCTGTTTCGCCTGAAACGATTTTTGTGTTATAAAACGTTTGCCAGCGTTCAGAGCTGTTCAAAAAAGTTCGTCAGAGGCAGGCTGAGGCAGGCTGCCCATGCAATTTTCTGGCAGCCCAAAAGCAATCTATTTATTTCCTCATCGCCAGAAACAGCGCGATGCGCGCCTTTTTTCTCTTCGCCGTACTGCTGGCCGGAACGGTTTCGGCCGAGCGAATATACGGTGACATCTATGAGTGGGAAAACCTATCGAAAGTCAGCGGGGTGGTGGTGCGCGTTTATGCCAATGGCTCGCTTCTGCGGCAGGAGGTTGTCTCCTCACCCTACGCGCTCACACTGCCTGCTGGCAGCTACCGCATCGAGATGAGCTGGCGCAGGGCGGGCGAGGAGCTGAGCGCGGAGGAAAACATCACCCTCCAGCCTGGCACAGAGCTACGCCTCGACTTCCTGCTTCTTCCTGCCATCGAGGAAATTGTGGGCGTGGCCAAGGAGCCGACGCTGCTGGAGGAGGGCTTCGCTCCTCCGAGCATGCCCGCGCAGCTCCAGCCGGACATAATCCCCTGCGTTGCGGGCGCGCTCGTCGTGCTCGCGCTCATCCTGGCGCTCATCTATCTCTTCCGCGCAAGGGGGAGGCCATCCGCAAAGGAGCTCGAATTCAATGACAAGTTGCGCCTGCTCGCCCTCATACAGGAGAGGGGTGCGGTGAGGCAGAGCGAGCTTGTGGCCATGACCGGCTGGTCGCGTGCCAAGGTCAGCATGCTGCTGGGCGAGCTCGAGAGGGAGAGAAGCATAACGCGCCAGAAGACTGGCAGGGAAAAGATCGTAAGGGCGGTATGATGACCGAAGCGCTGGCCATGCCATGGTCGGCCAGAATTCCTGATGTGCTGCGCGCGCTGGGCTCGAGCGAGGCGGGGCTGTCGTCGCAAGAGGCCGCCCGAAGGCTCGAGGAGTTCGGCTTCAATGAGCTGAGGGAGGAAAAACGCAGGAGCGTGCTGACAATCTTTCTGTCGCAGTTCGCCTCCTTCATGATCCTGCTGCTCATCGGGGCCACGCTGATAGCGGCAGCGCTGGGGGAATGGCTCGATGCGATGGCCATCGCGGCCATTCTCATCCTGAACGCGCTGTTGGGCACGGTACAGGAGTATCGGGCCGAGAAGGCGCTCGAGGCCCTCAGGCGCATGGCCGCGCCCACCGCACTCGTGGTGAGGGATGGGGTTGAGGTTGTCATCCCAGCGCGCGAAGTTGTGCCGGGGGACATCGTGGTGATGGAGGCGGGCGCGCTCGTGCCTGCCGACTGCAGGCTGATCGAGAGCGCCATGATGAAGGTCAATGAGGCGGCGCTGACGGGCGAGTCGCTGCCTGTGCACAAGGATGCCGATGCCCTGCTGGCCCCCGACACAATGCTCACGGGCAGGCGCAATATGGTTTTTGCCGGCACCACGGTGACCAATGGGCGCGGTATTGGGGTTGCCGTGGCGACCGGTATGAAAACCGAATTTGGCAAGATCGCCGCGGCCGTGCAGACAGTCACCGAGGAGGAGACGCCGCTGCGGCGCACGCTCGAGCAGCTCGGGCGGCAGCTCACGCTTGCAGTGCTGGCGGCAGTAGTGATCATCTTCGTGCTCGGCAGCGCGCGCGGCACGCCCGCGCTTGAGATGTTTCTGACAAGCGTCTCGCTGGCCGTCGCGGCCATCCCAGAGGGGCTTCCGGCAACCATCACTATCGCGCTGGCGGTTGGCGTGCAGAGGATGGCGCGCCGCAATGCAATCGTGCGCAAGCTGCTAGCCATAGAGACGCTCGGCAGCGCGAGCGTGGTGTGCGTGGACAAGACGGGCACGATCACTAAAAATGAGATGACCGCCCGCAGGATATGGTTGCCGGGCCGTTGGATCGAGGTGAGCGGCGCGGGCTACGAGCCGAAGGGAGAATTCTGGGTAGGCGGGCGCACAACGCTTCCGGAGATGGAGCCTGGGCTGCCCGAGCTGTTGCGCGTGGCTGCGCTGTGCAACAACGCCTCGCTCGTGCTGGATGCAAAGAGCGGCATGCGCAGGGCTGTCGGCGATCCGACCGAAGCCGCACTGCTCGTGCTCGCCGAGAAGGCGCGCATGAGCAAGGAGGTGCTCAGGCAGGGCGCCAGATTCATACAGGAGTTCCCGTTCGACCCGGATAGAAAGCGCATGACGGTTGTGTACGAGATAGGCGGGAAGAGGCTGGCGCTCACCAAAGGCGCGCCAGAGCTCGTGCTGGCGAAATGCAGCCATGTGCTCGTTAGGGGAAAGCTCAGGGCGATGACCTCCGCCGACCGTCGTGCCATACTCGCTGCGCACAGGGCGATGGCCTCAAAAGCATTGCGCGTGCTGGCCTTTGCTCAACGAAGAATTCGTGACAGGCGCAAGCACGAGATGGCTGAGGTTGAGAGGGAGCTGACCTTCATCGGGCTGGTGGGCCTCAGCGATGCGCCCCGCGAGGAGGTGCGCCCGGCGCTGGCGCTGTGCGCGCAGGCCGGCATCGATGTGGTGATGATAACGGGCGACAGCGAGGACACCGCGCGCGCGGTCGCGGCCGAGATTGGCATGCTGAGGCCAGGGGACCTTGTTGTGAGCGGAAGCCAACTTGATGCCATGTCGGATGCTGAGTTGAGAAGAAAGGTGGAGCGCATTCGCGTTTACGCCCGCATATCGCCAGAGCACAAGCTGCGCATCGTGGAGGCATGGCGGGCGAGAGGGCGCGTGGTGGCAGTCACGGGCGATGGCGTGAATGACGCGCCCGCGCTCAAGCGCGCGGACATCGGCGTGGCGATGGGTGTGACCGGCACCGATGTTGCCAAAGAGGTCAGCGACATGGTGCTGAGCGATGACAACTTTGCGAGCATTGTGAGCGCCGTTGAGGAGGGGAGGGGAGTATATGACAACATCCGCAAGTGCATCGCCTATCTGCTGTCTGGCAATGTGGCAGAGGTGGCCATCGTTTTCGGGGCAGTAATGCTCGGCCTCCCGCTTCCGCTCGCTGCTGTGCAGATACTGTGGATAAACCTCGTCACCGATGGCCTTCCGGCGCTGGCCCTTTCGGTGGATCCGATCTCGAAGGAGCTCATGTCACTTCCCCCGCGCAAGAAGGAAAGAAGCATCTGGCATGGCATGAGGCCTTTCATTGTGGATGCGGCCGCCATCCTGACAGTTTTCGCCATAGTGCTGTTCGCAAGTTATAACCCGGCAGCCGGCAAGGCCGAGCTGGTGAAAGCACAAACAATGGTATTCACGCTCATAGTCATTTTTGAGAAGTACCTCGCCTTCAGCTCCCGCTCGCTTGCGCGGCCCATTGGCCTTGCCGGACTTGTCGCCAACAAATGGCTGATTGGGGCAACCATCCTCTCGCTTGCCATCCATGCCGCCATACTCTACAACCCGCTGTTGAACGATGTGTTCAACGTCATGCCGTTGAGCGCGTGGGAATGGGCTATCGTGCTGGTGGCTGGGGCCATCGGTTTTGCCTATCTTGAGGCGACCAAATGGTGGTCGAGCAGGGTGGAGGCACATGGTTTTGTTTGAACGCCATGCACGCATGGTGCACGGTTATGTGGCAAAGAGCATCAAGCCTTTGGCCTCGCTACTGCTGCTGGCGCTCGTGCTGGTGCTATTCCTGTCCATACTCAGGGCATCGCTGTTCACGGAAGTCGATGAGCACAAGCGCGTTTGGTTTGAAGTAAGCTTTCTGTTGCTGAGCGCTGTGCTCGCCAACATGCTGGTAGCCCACCTTAGGCAACCTTTTGTGATGACGCTGCTCGTGGTCGGCATGCTCATCTCACCCTCCTTCATCTCGCTGGCCTGGCCTGCTTTCCTCAAGCTGGCTGGCCTATTTCCACCGCAGCTCGCTCAGCGCATCCCGCTCGCCCCCCCACATGTGGTGAGCACAGGCGAGGTGGTGAGCGCTTTTGCCCAGCTCGGCGCCCTGCTGCTGCTTTTCAAAATTGGCATGCACAGCGAGGTGAGGAGAATCTTCTCGATAAGGAATTTTGTTGTGGCGCTGCTCGGAGTCGTGCTACCATTTACTGCGGGCTATTGGCTGGGAATGAGTTGGGGCTATGCGCCTGCCGTGGCGCTGTTTCTCGGTGCAGCACTCACTGCCACGAGCGTTGGAATCAGCGTGGCCATGCTTGAGGAATACCGCGCGCTTGACACCGAATTCGCGCGCACGTTGCTGGGCGCGGCCGTCATTGACGATGTGCTCGGCCTGCTGGCGCTCTCGCTTGTCATAAACCTCTCCACCTCGACGACATTCACGCTCGCGCCGCTGCTGGATGTTGGCGTGCTGGCGGGCATCTTTGTGGCTGGTGGCATAATATTCGGAAATTTTGTGGTGAAGAGCTATTTCGACAGAATCTATGCACCCACGCTGTCGCCGGCCGTGTTTCTCAGCGCGCTCGCGTTCATGCTGTTCTATGCATACGTTGCCGAGATGATCGGCCTGTCGGGCATTGTGGGCGCATTTCTCGCTGGCCTCGCGCTGAACTACAGCAGGATAAAGGAAAAGCTGCTTGAGGGGCTGGCTCCGCTTGAGGGGCTCTTCACGCCCATCTTCTTCATCTCGCTCGGCATACTGGTGGATGTGAAGGCGCTCGGGAGCTATGCGCTTCCCATTGCGCTGCTCACCGCTGTCGCAATCCTCACCAAACTGCTCGGGTGCGGGGTTGCAGCTCTTGCCGCAGGCCTGAGCAGGCTCGAGGCAAGCCTGGTGGGCATTGGCATGGCCCCGAGGGGCGAGGTGGCCTTCATCATAGGCCTGTACGGCCTGACGCTTAAGGTGCTGTCGCCTGCCGAATACAGCATCATCACCGCCATGGCTTTCCTGACAACGGCCATAACCCCACCCGTGCTCGCCCTCCTGTTGAGAAAAAGATGATTCAGCCGCCGGCCAGCTCGGCCTCCACGGCTGCCTTGAAAATGAAGTAAGGGTAGGCCGCGTCGAAGAACCTCTCGTTTATGAAAATTGTGGGGGTCGAGTTTATACCGAGCACGATGCCGTCCATCACGTCCTTCTCTATGACAGAGCGCATTCTCCCCGATGCCAGGCAGGCCGAGAAATTGTCCGCATCGAGGCCGATGTGGCTGGCCAGCGCGACCAGGCCGCTGGCGTTGAGAGGGCGCTCGGCCAGAAGTGCATCGTGATAATTCCAGAACGCCCCCTGCTCTCGCGCGCACTCGGCGGCCTCGGCCGCGAGGCACGCGCCGGCGTGAACCTGCTGGGTGAGCAGGGGATTGCACGCGGTGTCGAGAGGGAAGTGCCTCCAGGTAAGGGACACCCTGTCGCCGTATTCGCGCAGCAGCTCGCGCACTGCGCTCTCAACGTTCCTGGTCCAGGGGCAATAGAAGTCGCCCCACTCGACGACTATGACACCGGCGCGCGGGTTTCCGCGAACGTTCGCCTTCGGCGCGAGAGGAGGCGCGGGTTGCGCGGGAGGCTGCACTCTCCACGGGACCGGCGCGGCCTCCTCTTTTTTGTGGAATGCCTCCCATGCGAGCAGTCCCAGCAGCAAAAGCATCGAGAGGATGAGCAAAGCGAGCACTGGTTTTACGGGAAACCGGCTGGCTGGTGAGGAGGGATGCGGTTGCCTGGCTTTTGGCTCAACCGGCCCGTGCCTCGGCCTGCGCGACCGCTGCCTTGAGAGCCTCATAATCGCTCCATTGCCCTCTGTACTCATGCCCGTTTATGAAAAAGGTCGGGGTGCCCGGCACATCGAGCGCGATGGCCTCCTCTATGTCCGCGCGCACGAGCGGGGCTGTTCTGCCCGAGTCGAGGCACTCGCCGAACTCGGCGACATCGAGCCCCAGCTCGGCGGCATAGCGCTTGAGGCTTGGCACATCGAGCGCGTCCTGGCTGGCCAGCAGGCGGTCATGATATTCCCAAAAACGGCCTTGCTCGCCAGCGCACTCGGCCGCCTCGGCAGCCTTGCATGCCTCGGGATGGAGGGAGCTCTTCATCAGCGGATTGCAGGCTGCATCGAGGGGGAAATGCTTCCAGACAAAGCCAAGCCTGTCAGGAAAGTCGGCAAGCAGCCTCTTCACAAATGGCGCGGCGCGCGCGCAGTACGGGCACTGGAAGTCACCAAACTCAACGAGCCACACGCTCGCATTCGGGTTACCGCGCACCGGCTCCTGCGAGAGGTCGAGCACGACTGCGCCAACCTGCACGCTCGCATTTTCTTTCGGCGGGGCAAGCGGAGCTTGAGCCTGCACCAATATCAGGTAATAGATGATGGCGATGGCAATGACTACTGCGAGGAGCGCGAGCGCCCAGCGGTAGTCGGGGAAAGGCGGCGAAGGGGCTGGCTTCTTTTGTTTTCCTGCCACGCGCTCTATTTTTCAAAAAAGTTTAATTAATGCTAGTGGTACAGCTTGCCATGCAGAGACAGGCCTTCATTTTCACCATTTTCGTTTTGATGGTTGGATGCATGACGACGACGAACAACCCCGCAAACGCAGACACCACGGGGGCAGCAAACGCCAACGCGACAAACACGATGCACAGCACTGGCGCAAGCGCGACGGCGTCAAACGCGACAACAAACGCAACGGCGGATCTCGCGCGCTTCAACAAGACCACGACAGATAACGCGAACGCGACTCCGGGCACCGCGGTGGCAACGGGTTCTTCAAACGGCTCCACGCCCGCGCTCGCCGCTTTCAACCCGAGCGTGAAGGAAGCAAACACCACTCAGAATGCAACAAATGCCTCTGCAGAGGAATTTTTCCCAAAGCCAAACCCGAACGCCTCGCTGTCAGCCTATTACTTCTGGAGCAGGGCATGCCCTTACTCGCTGGATACCAATCCATTCATCGATGAGTTGGAGAGGAACTGGTCGGCGCTCAGCATTGTGCGCATTGATATTCTCATGAACTGGCCTGCGTTCGAGCTCTACACGAGGTTTGCGGATGCATACAACCTGTCTAACGACTCGCGGGTTGTGCCGGTCGTTTTCATAAACGGCACGAGCATCTCGACGAACTACACGATAAAGGAAAAACTCGCCGGGATTGTAGCAGCGTGCCTACGCTCAAAAAATTGCTCCAGCCCGCTCGCCCCTCTGAACCTAACTGGCTGATTTTTCCTGTTCTCTCGCTATCTCGGCGAGCGCGTGCTTTCCGAGCAGCCCTGTTGGGGAAAAGAACGCGAGCAGGAATGCGGTGAGCTTAACGAAAGGATCTTTTCTTTTGATGTGGCGCAGCTCATGCAGGAGAATGAGCTCGAGCTTTTTCTTTGGCAGAAGTTCGAGAGCGCCCACAGACATGACTATGAAGCTCTGCTCGCCCACGACCGAGAAGGCGATGGGCTCTTGCTTGTTGATGAAGCGCAGTTCGGGCGCAGCCATGCCGATCTCTGCGCTCAAACGCTCGTTCAGCGCATGAAGCCAGTGTGAAGGCGGAAGCGCCTGGCCGCCGATGGCCGCCACGAAAAGCCGCGAGCCGAGCAGATAGAACATGGCGGCGGAGAGCACCACGGCCAGCGGGAGCGCGCCGAAAAGCACTTTCATCGACAGCATGTCGCAGTTCATGGCCACGAGCCAAGTCGTCAGCGGAAGCGTTGCGAGCATGAGGCTTGCCATGATGGCTGTCGCCCGCGCTCTGTACGAAGAGAAAATCGCTCTTGCCCTGTATGTCGCGTATGAGGCGGCAAAAAAGCCAGCAGTTATGGCTAGCGTGTCAGCCCGCGCTATGCACATCCAGTGGTCTGTCAGGAGATACGCAGCGAAAGCTATACCACTCACTGCGAGAAGCACTTCGCTGGCATTAAACTTGGGCATATCAAAACAAAATATATTCCACGGCGCCTGTTTTTAAGCTTACTATCTGGCTACTGACGGAGATGTCGGAAACAACTACAACCCTTTTGCTCGCTTCGCTCGCAAAAGCGTTGACGGAAAGACAAAGGGGGGAAGTATCCCCCCTTCGTCCTAGACCTTCCCCCCTCGGATAAAGCATTGATGGAAAAGGGGTGGGTCAGGAGGAACCTGGAACTGGGGAGGGGCGGAGCCCCTCCGCGGTTCGGAAGACAAAGGGGGGAAGTATCCCCCCTTCGTCCTAGACCTTCCCCCCTCGTCGAAACCGCGCTGGCGGTTCTGATCGGAACCAACGATATGACGAGGAGCGAGCCTCGCGCAAATAAAAAGGGAGGTAATAGGAACCGTAGGTTCCTATTGCGAGCGAGGAAGCCGCCGGTTGGTCCTGATTACCACTGCAGGCTCGCCCACACGAGCAGGCTGAACACCAGGTTGGCGTAGAGGAGGGCTGGCGCGCCGGCGCGCAGTGTGGCGGCGAATCCCGGCCTCGCATTGTGCGCGAGAATCAGCAGGGCGCTCCAGACCAAGCCGAGGGAGAGAAGGGCGAGCTTGCCCCAGTAAGGAATGCCGAGCCACGCGAGAATTCCCTCTCCGGCAAAGGCGAGGAGTCCTGACAGCACGAGCGGGGAGTGGAGGTGATTGAAGCGCAGGAAGTCTGGCCCACCAGCCAGCCTCGCCAGCCCGAGGGTGGTCGCAGCAGAAAATAGGATGAAGCCGAAGAAGGAAAGTGCGTTGACGCTACCCAGCGCGATGGTGGTGATCGGGAGGCTGAGCGGAAAGACTGCGTCGAGCGCGCTGTAGTTGCTCGGCGACAGGGCGAACATGCCGATGAGCAGGCCGGCGAGCAGGGGGATGAAGATGGATTCGCTGGGCACCGGCTGGAAGTCTTTCTCGAGGAGCTCGCTGCCCGGCAAGCGCACGCGCGCCTCGACAGGGCTGCTCTTTGCGCACCGCAGGCACAGCAGACAGTCCTTTGCGCTCGCCGCCCTTCCGAGGTTCAAGAAGACAGGGCAGGATTTGCCACAAGCTCGCTCTACCTCACTTTCCTTTCCCTGAATTGGCGCGAGGCGGAATGGCGCGAGCCGAGCCGAAATCCCGAAGAGAAAGCCTATGGGGCAGATGAACTTGCAGAAAGAACGGCGCGGGGATACTAGGCCCGTTGCGAACGCGCCAATGAGGATAAGGAGGAAGAACGCGCCGGAAAGTGATGGAATGCCCATCATGCCGAAAGAGCGCTCGAGGAAAAAAATGCCTGCAAACGCGGCAGCCGGAAGCCATGGGTTCATGAGCGCGCGGGGAATTTTCCTTGCTCCGGACAGCGCGCTGCCGGCCTCGTTCGCGGCGCCCAGTGGGCAGAGCAGGCCACACCATGCGCGCGAGAAGAGAAAGACGGAGAGCAGGGCGAGCGGAAGCCAGACAGCCCACCAGAGCTTCAGTATGGTCAGGGGGGAGATGAGTTGTGACAGTGGGGAGAGCAGGGGAATTCGGGAGGCGGCCTCGCGCGCGCCCGTAGCAAGCCCGGCGTCCAGCGCGAGCGCAATCATGGCGAGCAGGCCAAGTGTTGAAAGGAAGTAGAGAGACTCTGGGAAGAATGGCACACCTGCGGTGCAACGGATGAGTTTTTCGAGCAAGCGCTCACCCGAGCATGCGCCGAGCCACAAACACCGCGAGCCCAGACAGGAATGTCGCAAGCGAAAGGGAGTAAAAGGCGCTCTCTGGAATGCGCTCGAAAGGTCTGGGAAGGGCATCGCTGGATGCAACCGCGCCATCTATCACTATTCTGCCCTCAAGCTTGTAGTGGCGCGGCCCACAGTAGGAAGCGCAGGAGAAAGAGAAGACACCACTTCGCTCGGTGGGGATGGCGATGAGCACCTCCTCCCCCGGCTCGATGCGCTGGACAATCCCGAGCTCTGGCACGGCGAACGTGTGCGGTACCTCATCGTGGTTGAACACACGCAGCCGCGCGGACTTCCCCTGCGCGAAAGAAACCTCGCTGGGAAAAGGAATGCCGCTGCGGATATCCATCGTCACTTCATGCATGCTGAGGACATCTGTGTGGCTGGCGGAGGCCGATGGGACGAGGCAGAGCGCCAGCAGGAGAACAACGTCTGCTTTCTTTGCAGAGATTGCCACAGCGAGGAATAGCAGTGAGAGGCCGAAGAGGTAGGGCGCTGTGAAGCCGCCCACAAGCATGGCGAGGGACAACGGGATAGCCAACAGAAGCGCGATGCGCAATGCGTCCAAAAAATCACTTTTACAATTTTTGTAAAGCTTTTTATATACAGAAATGCTTTTAAATACTGGCCTGCATAAGCTCTGCATGGCAAGGAAGTTCCGTGTGGGGAAGATCGACCTGGAGAGGGCCGACCTCAGCTGTTTCTTCAACGCGCTCGAGTCCAAGATAATGCGCTACCTGTGGAAGGCCGGCAGCGGGACGTCCAGGGAAATTTTTGAAGCAGTACGGCCCAAGGGCATTTCGCCGGTGACGATTGCCGTGACGCTCGACCGCCTGCACAAGCGCGGGCTTGTTGAGCGAGAGGTCAAGACCGGCAGGGGGGGCCTCCACTATGTATACCGACCACGGCTCGACGAGAAGGCTTTCGGCGAGGAGATTTCAATGCGCTTCGCACGGAGCATGCTGGCCGCTTTCGGGGACAGCGTGGCCTCGTTCTTCTCCAAAGAGATGATGAGAAAGCTGCTGTCAAAGAGAAGAAGGTGAGGCGATGGAGGGCGAGCCGCAGTCCGAATTGACCAAAGAGGCCAAGAGGCAGGCCTGGCTGCAGAAAAAGGCCAGGAGGGAGAAAATCGTACTTGCGGCCATCGCCATTCCGCTTCTCGCGCTCGCAGCGCTCGCGCTCAAAGGTTTTTTTGTCAAGGAGCCGCCGATAGCAGGAACGGAGGGCGCGAGCCTGCCAAACTATGCATTCGTCAGCGCTGCGGCCGAGAAGGCCTACCGCATCGCGCTCGCCGAGCCAGAGCTGCTGCGGAACCTGCCGTGCTACTGTGGCTGCGGCGGACATGCAGGCCACCGCCATAACCTGGACTGCTTTGTGCATGACGACGGCAGCTTCGACAGCCACGCTGCCTATTGCGTGACGTGCCAGAACATCGCCATAGAAGGCTACGAGCTGAAGCGGCAGGGAAAGAGCCTCAAGGAAATCCGGGACTACATTGACAGGAAGTACTCGCAGTTCGGCCGGCCGACGCCAACGCCACCGGTTCTTGCTTGAGTGGAGGTGGATTGATGAAGAAACACGAGACAAAAACTGAGGAAAAAGAGCTTGAGCTAGGCGGGGTCCGCTACTCTGTTTTGCTTTCAATGGGAATAGCGGTGCTAGTGGGCATGGCGGCATGGCAGGCGCTTCTCATCTCACAGATCGTGCAGGAGATTTCGAACATTGAATCTGCCGGAGCAGCCTATCCGACAGGCAGCTCCGCGTCAGCGGGGACGACCGCTGGTGGAGCCGCGGACATACAGGCAGTCATAGCGCGCATAATCCCGACAGGAAAGCCGCCCTACGGCGATGCGGCAGGAGTGAGCTATGATGACATCAACGGCGCCATCAGCGTGCTCGCCGGCTATGACGACAGCATAAAGCTCAGCGGGGCGGAGCTGGACAGGTACATCCGCATAGCCAGTCGCATCTCGTGCGAGTTCTGCTGTGGTGCTCCGGCTGTAATCGACAGCAAGGGCAACCCAGCGTGCGGGTGCGCGCACAGCGCGGCCATGCGCGGTGTGGCGAAATTCCTCATAAGGAACTTCCCAAATGACTACACGGACGCGCAAATTCTCGAAGAGATGACAAAGTGGAAGACGCTGTTCTTCCCGAGGCAGATGGTCGAGAGGGCGCTGCAGGCGCAGGCTGCGAGCGGCAACATCGATATCCATACGCTGTCGCAGATTCCGCAGCAGGTCGGAGGATGTTAGTGGGTGAGAAAATGGTGGAGAAAGAATATCTCGTGCTGGGGGTGCTGGCGCTGCTCATCGTAGTGATGGCCGTGCAGGCGCTCCAGCTGAACGAGCTGAAGTCCAGGGTCGCCGCGCTCAGCGTGGCGGGCGTCCGCGCGCAGGCCGCGAGCGCGCCCGTCCAGAGCACGCAGCCGGTGGCGCTACCACCGTCGTTGCAGAACCTTCCGACACAAGTAGGAGGTTGCTGAGGTGCGCGCAGAGCATTGGCAGCCGACGCTAGTTGCATTGCTGGTGGCGCTGGCGCTGGCTGCCTACAACCTTTTTTCTGTAGCGCAGATCGGGGAGAACGTCGCCCACATAGAGAACGCCAGCGGGCAGGCGCTCTCGCGGAGCGTAACAATCACATTCATCACCGACCCTGCCTGCCAAGGGTGCGACAGCGCTGTACGGGTTGCCACACAGCTTGCCCGGCAGGCGGACAGCCTCGGCATAATCCTGCAGAGAGAGAACAGGGTGGCGTTCGACTCGCCCGAAGGACGCGCGCTCATTCAGAAGTATAACATTGCGCGCATTCCCACTATCCTGCTCTCGCACGAGGCGGGCTCCTCCCAGCAGCTGCAGAATGCTTGGCGGGCGGTCGGGAGCATAGAGCCTGATGGCACATTCGTGCTCAGGAACCTACAGCCGCCCTACAGGGAAACCGCGAGCGGGAGAATTGTCGGTGTTGTCAGGCTGATCGAACTGGTCGCGCCGGCCTGCCAGGAGTGTTTTCCGATAGCCTCTGTGTCGGCGGCTTTCAAGAACCTAGGAATATTTCTGGCCAGCCAGTCTAGCATTGAGTTGGGCACGCCTGCCGCCAGCGCGCTCATACAAAAATACAACATCACAAAAGCCCCGACAGTGATACTTGAGGGAGATGTGCGGGCATATGCAGGCATCCAGTCCGCGCTCAGGAGGGTCGGCTCGATTGAGGCTGACGGCTCTTACGTGCTGAGAGCGCCTCCACCACCTTTCATCGAGCTTGAGAGCAACAGGACTGTCGGGCTCATCAACATCACGCACCTCATCGACCCCGCGTGCGTGGGCTGCTACGACACGAGCGTGCACACTGACTACCTCGCGGCGAACGGCGTGAGAATAGCGAACCAATCGTTCGTGGAGATAAACTCCACTCAGGGCGCCGAGCTGGCCCACAGGTACAACATCACGCTGGTTCCCACCATACTTGCTTCACCGGATATCGTGTTTTATGCGACAAGCGGGCTCGAGCCCTACCTTGCGCAGGGAAGCATTGAGGCTGACGGCTGGTTCGTTTTCAGGAACTTGCAGATCATTCCGAACGCGACTTACAGGAACCTTTCGGGCGACAGATCGTCGGAGTTGGATGGGGCATGAAGAACGCAGAACTGTACATCACAGCCACTGCGGCACTCATCCTGCTGGCGGTGCTTGCCTACTCCGTTTTCGGGCTGGTGAGCAGGCCCGCGGTTGTCCAGAGCGCGGCGGACTACCAGAAGTTTGCGAGTCAGCTTCAGGGAGACCCGTGCGCTACGCCGCCCGGCTACACCGACGCGGAGTGGCGGCAACACATGTCGCACCACCCGGACCAGTATGCGCAGTGCCTGCAGTGAGGTGTTGCTGTGAGGAAGCTCATCGGAGTAGCCAATTCCCTGTTCGGCAGCCTCGGCTTCGTGGGGAGCGCGCACGAGGTGTGCCACGCCTCCTGCACCGTCGCCATCGCCCTCCTGTCGGTGGCGGGCGTGTCGGTTTCGGGCATGCCCCTGCTTTTCCTGCAGGATTGGGCGCTGGCTTTCTGGGGCATGGGGGTGGCGTTCATGGCGTTCAGCATCTGGCTGGCGCGTGGCGGCTTCCACGCACCTTCACCAAAGCTCCTGACAGCAAACGCTGGCATACTGATTGCCGGCGTGCCGTTCGGGTTTGTCGATGCCCTGCGGCCTCTCCTGTGGCTATTCGGCGGCACCATGGTAACCGCAGCCGTGGCGTGGTTTTTGTATGAGCGGTTTTTTGCTTGAGGCATTACGGTGGAGCGCGCTCGCCATGATGATTGTCTATGTGGCGCTGGTGGCGCTTGCGCCCTTCCTCATCCAACAGGAAGGGATGCTGCTCGGCCTTGGCGCGTTCGTTTTCCTGTTTAACACACAGATGTGCCACGAGCTTCCCCAGCGCATGCTCTTTCTATTCGGTCAGCAGATGGCGCTCGATGCGAGGAGCACGAGCATCTTTCTCGGGGCAATACTGGGGTATCTTGCGATTTTTTTCCATAAGAAATTGCCAGCAATGCTTTCAGACAAGTGGATTGCCGCCGCATCGCTGGTTCCGATGGCTGTCGATGGTCTGACGCAGCTCGCTGGCTGGAGGGAGAGCGACCTTGCGCTGCGCATCTTTACGGGTAGCATCGCCGGATTCTTTATCACTTATGCGACGCTCGCGAGGGCGGGTGAGAGCAAGGAGGACAGGATGAAAGGCATTGCGGCCGCACTCATGTTGTCCGTGCTCATACTCCTGTTGATTATCCCGATAGCCTATGTGCTCGGCAACACCTACCACTCCAAGGAAGAGCTGCTGTCATCGGTCCGTGCGCAATCGCCAGCACCTTACTATGCCGCATTCTACATCGCGCCCAATGCATTCGCGGGTGGCATAGCGGGCGACCCATACCTGCCGAGCTACAACGACACAATACTCAGCGACGCCGCACGCTTCGGCTCGCCCGCGCACCCGAACGGCGCATGGGCAATCGCAGCGTTGCCCTCGCCGCCGGAGAAAAACGGCAAGGCCGTGTTCCTGTCGAACACGAGAGGAACTTTTTATTACTTCGACGCCATGAGCGGGGAACTGGTTGCGAAAATAGAGCGTGCCTGACATGGCCAAAAATTTGCTTTTCCACCAAGCACTCACAAGAGGAGAAGGAGATGTGGGGGGACCGAGATTTGAACTCGGGTCTTCGGGTCCCAAACCCGAAAGCATAACCAGGCTAGCCCATCCCCCAAAGTTTTTTGGGCAAGCCTTTTATTCAATTACTTGTATCTCGCCGCTCTTCATCTGGGGGTGGAACACACTGAAATAGGTGAAAACGCCCGTGCTATCGAACACGACCGAGAAGCTTTGATTGAAGGTGAGATTTTCGCTCTCAAAACCCTCCCCGGCTATCCTGTGTGTGTAGGCATCGAGGTTTATCCACGTCACCCTTGTGCCTTTCCTGATCGTTATCTTTGCTGGCCTGAAGGCGGCATTCCTTATCGTTATGTTGACCTCGCCGCTCAGCACGCCCGGCTCCGCCGGGATGATGGGCTGCACGATGATGCCGGGCCCCTCGCTCGGCTGCGGCGCGGTCGCTATTATGACGGGCGAGGTTGTGTTTACCGGCATCGAGGCGGCGGGGGCTGGGATGTTCGGCTCAGGCGGAAGAAGGGGCGCCGGAATGGTGATGTTGGGTGGTTGCGGCGTGGCGACTTCGCGCGCGGGCTCGCTCGGCGTTATGTTTGGCTTTGCCGGCCCGAGCACTATCTCCTGTGGTTGTGGAACTGCTGGAGGCTGTGCAGCACAGCCGAGCAGGAATACGGCCACCAAAACCAGCAATTTTTTCACGCGCGTATTATGTCACAAAAAATATTTAGCTTTACCCTCTTTTCTCAATGCCACCGAACGGCCTTATCCAGTATCGCATGAGCGCTTCCTCCTCGGTGAAGTGCAGCTCGCCCGGCACGATTATCACGAATGGAGGCTCCCCCCACGGAACCTCGAGCAGCCTTTTGATCTTGCCATAACCGATGAGCTGGGTGGGACTCCCTATCCTGCCGGCAACCACAAGCTTATCCTGTGGCCTTGCTATGCCGTTTCCCTTCTCCTTCTCCATCTGCATGAGCAGCTCGAGCGCTTCTCTGGCGCCCATGGGCCTTTCCCCAACATCGAGGAAGACGAGCGTATGCAGCCCCCTTCGCTTGTTGTCAGCGATTTTCTCGTATGGCGAGAGCGGCCTGTAGTTTGCACTCCAGAATGGCAGCGTGACGGGAGGGCCAAACTTATAGGTATGCAGCCCGGTCTCCCCGATGACCGCCGTGAGTATGGATGAGGCATGTATTATGCGTGTGGCGATGCCTCTTCTCTGCGCTTCAAGCTGTAGCGCGATGTGCGTTGTGCTTATCATCGGATCGCCGGGCACAAGAAAAGCAACATTCTTTTCGGCCGCCTGTTCTAGGATGAGCCTGCCATCCTCCACCTCTTCCCTGCTGAGCATTACTATCTCTTTTCCGCTCAGCAGCGTGAGCTCAGCGATGCCCTGCGGATCTAGCTTTGCTGTATAGTTTTCTGCGAAGACAAGCTCGGCAGCGCGCAGCTCCTCGAGCCCTCTCACGCTGATGTCCTTGGCAGCCCACACACCCATGCCGATGAATGTGAGTGGCATGCAAGTGCATCAGAGCCATAATATAAATAACTGAGCCACTTTTGTCTCACGCGCCGGCGAGAAGGCGCAGGACATCCCTTACGCCGGGGGCCAGGCCAAAAATTACAAGCAGTAACAGTATGTACATTTTCTCACTCTCATCTTTTTCCCTATCGAGCACAACGCACGCCGCGGTTGCGAACGCCACCTTTATGGCATAGAAGGCGAACATCGTGCCAAACACATCGCCTATCCACCTTCCCACCACGTGCTGCTCGAAATAGGCTGCGCCAGCCAACCTATTGTAGATGTCGATGATCACGAACGTCGCGCCTCCATCAAGCGCATGCGAGAAAACTGCGAGCTCTGCCAGAGGCAGTTTTACCCCATAATGTCTGAGAAAAGGTCTGGCCAAGAGCGTACCGCCAACCGCGAGCGCGAGCACGAGGGCAAAGTAGAGGTGATTTTTTGCCAAGGGCAGGAACAGCGCGAGCTGTGTGAGCCACAGCGCCCAGCCGAAGTGTGCGAGCGCGTGTCCTTTCCCCAGCTTGTTGAACACAAGCACGCTGGCGAGGGTAAGCAGCCCCACCACGACGTATATCCCAGGGGTAACCGTCAGGTAACCATAGTTGTATATGCCAGAATCGACTACAATTTTTCCAAACAGGCCGCCAAGCGCCCCCCTGTGTGTGGCCGCTACCCCCGTATCGACAGCATCGACGAGCACACGAAAGGTTGAGCCAAACAGGATGAATGGGATGATGGACAGCACGAACTTTCGGTCGATGCGTATGCGCTCGTGCCTGAGGAGCAGGAAAATTCCATAGGCTGCGGCGAGCGCTATCACCACATAGGTCAGCGTGTTGACCGGGTTATAACCTGTGTGCTGCTGGATGGGCTGGATGTAGTATCTGTAGATGAACTCGTCCAGCGTCATGGATAGGATGGCGCACCAAACTGATAATAATGTTGCGTCAGACCTTCTCGTAGGCAATGCCGTTTTTTTCACACAGAGCGAGCACCTTTTGCCTCTGGCTTGCGCTCAAGCCCTTCCAATCTATCAAAGCTTTTTCGGCGCGCGGGAGCGTCCTCTCTATTCCTTGCATGAAAGTTTCTTCATCAACCTCATCCACAGCATACTTCTGCAGCACATGGCCTATTGCCCACTCGCTCTCGAGCTGAGCACGCGTGAATGCAGGGCAGTAATGTCCCCCTCCTATGCCAAAAGCTGACCTCGCATTTGGCGGGGGACGAGCCACAATATTTGTGATGGCCTCGGCCACCGCAGCAGCCGCCCCCTCATTTTTCCACTCCTTCTCACCACTCCCTATCTCTATGAACAGCAGTGGCGTGCTGAGGAGAGGGCCGTGATGCGTTGCCTCCATGACGACGGGCCATCCGATGCGCTTTGCCGCGCCCATCAGCTCGATAAGCGCCTGCTTCAGTTTGAGCGCTGGCACGGGCGAGAGCGCGCGCGGCCTTCCACCGAGCTCGGCCTTCGCCCCCCAATTTCCTGCCGCGTGCGCGGTCAGGCAAGGCCCCCCCTTGCCAGCGTGCCTGCTGGCGAAAATAATGTAATCGGCCTCAGCAGGCGCGGCCTCAAGCAAAACGCTCCTCTTCTTCACTTCGATGAGCTGCACGCCGCTCTGGCGCAGGCAATGTGCGATGTTGAGCGCGGCCGGATCTTGCGATGAGTACACAACCACGGGCATGTGCTTTTCTCTTTCGCAAACATTTTAAAACAAGCTCGAGAGTTAGGTGCATGAGCAATGGCAGGGATGAGGGGCTGGAGAAGCTCGGCCTACTTTTCGGCGCCATCATCCTCCTGCTCATACTGCTCACGATATGCACGCGCACTGCCCCCACACCCTGTGCCGATGTCCCCGGCTCGGTGCCCTGCTCCACCGAACTCAGTCCTTGCGGATGTTGCGAGAGCATTGATCCGAGCGTAAGCAAATGCCGTTGCGCTGAGCCCTGCAGTGTGTGGGATGCCGCAAGACAATGCTGTCGCCCGCCCGATTCGCTGACCTGCTGCACTACTCTCCAGCAGGGCGGCAAGTGCGCGCCGGGCCAGACCCCGTGCGACCTGGCTCTGCCAGGCTGTCAGGAAGTTGGCGGCTGCTGCAGGGGAGGCTATGCATGGAATGAGGCGTTGGGCTGCTGTGCCACCATTGCTGGTACCTGCCAGTGCCCGGCTGGTAGAGAGTGCCCTGAGGGGGAGACGAACTGCCCAACAGATCCACGCTATGGCAAGTGCTGCGCAGCTGGCTATTACTGGGATAACTCGCGAAAATGCTGCTGGAATGCTACATCAGAGCGCTGTCAGCCCGTGTGCGAGGGCGGTTGCTGTACCTGCCCGCCAGGTGTGGAGTGCCGGAGCGGATGCTGCGATGCCAGCGGAAACTGCATCATCAATTGTACATCCATATATGGCGAGGGCTATGTACCATGTCCTCCTGGAGTCGATTGCGCAAGCGGATGCTGCAAGCAGCAAAATGGAGAGTGGGTCTGCGCCGGAAGTGGCGGCGGAGTCCCTCCCGAAACAGGCGGTGATGCATGCGCTCAGTGGGGGCTCGTTTCCTGCGCAAGCATTGGCGTTGGCTGTCCCAACGGCGCGCAGTGCTGTACAACAGATGGCGAATGCCCAGGAGCCTGCAGCCAACGTATGAGCAGGTACGATCTCAATGGCGACTGCACTGTTGACAAGAATGATGCCGATGCCTGGGATGCATGGTACGCCAAGAATGTTGGGGATGGAGGGCAGGGCATGCCATGCCCACCCACCTCCCTCTGCCATGTCTATGACTTGAACAATGATGCTTTCATAGACACATCTGACCGCTCCTGCCTTTGCGCGGTATGCGACTGCGAGGGAATTGGCTGGCGGTGCGCTGTGCCCGGCTGTGCGACATAGACTATATCACAGCATATTCTTTTCTGGTTGCCAAGTAGAAGAAGATTATCTCAATGACAGCTACCAGCACGCCGACTATCGGATAGGTGAGCGCGCCCACGAGCAGCGGGAAAATAGCCATGGCAACCGGCACGAGCCTGTTCTCTTCCCCGAGCGCCATGTAGCCAGCCGCCAGCGCGGTCAGTATGAGCAGCAGCCATATTCCCCAGCACAGCTCGATGCAGCCCATAAATGTGCATTTATCGATCAGGCCATAGCATCCGTGTGGCAACTGCAACACCCCCTGCAACACGGGAACCATGGCGGGCGGCGGGGCTGTCAGACATACGCCACCCGCACAGTACCCCTCGCAGCATTCCTCTGTGCTCCTGCAGCCGCTCATCCTGCACACGCACACATTGTTCACACACTTCCCACCGCAGCAGTCGGCATCGCTCGCGCACCATGTTCCCTTAGCGCACGGCTCGGGCATGGGCAAGGTGATGTTTATGGGCGGCTGAGGAGGCGTTATGTTGAGCGGCTCGCCGAGCGCTGCAGGCCCGAGCTGAGCAAGGCAGTTGAGGTCTTCGGGCCTGCACTTGCACCGCCCGCTCTGCCTGTCGCAGTAGCCGACAGGACACTGGAAGTCCGAAATGCATCTTGTGCACACCCCCTGGAAGCATGTGCCCGAGCAGCACTCTGTGCCGGAGGTGCAGGTAAACTGATCCGGCAGGCAGGCCGCACACCTCTCGTTGGCGCAGTAGCCGATGCAACACTCGTCATTGCTCTGACAGAATGCATTGGCTCGCTTGCACCTGCTGCAGATGCCGTTGATGCATTCACCGGTTGCGCATTCCCAGTCCGCCTTGCAGCGCGTGCATGTGCCGTTGATGCACAGATTTGTGGTGCACTGGGAATCGCTGGTGCAGGGCCTGCACCTGCCTCCCACACACAGCCCGCTGGCGCACTGGCTGGCCATGGTACAGGGCGTGCAGAAGCCCGCCACACACAGGCCAGTGGCGCACTCGCTGTCATCAAGACAGGATGCGCACTCGCCGAAGCGACACAGCCCGGTGGGGCACTCTATGTCATATCTGCACAGCTTTGCGCATTCAACGATCCTGAACTGCTCTGTGGCTGGCACATAGAAGGGCGCCACCACACCAACCTCATATCTGCCAAAGCGAGCTGGCACGAAGACAAATTGCCCAGCCTCATCTGTCGTGCCCTCAGCCACAACCTCCCACCCCCTTGGTGTCTGCATGATGACACGCACACCCGCACCGGCTATAG
The DNA here is from genome assembly GCA_038890815.1 of Candidatus Micrarchaeia archaeon. Classification (GTDB taxonomy): domain Archaea; phylum Micrarchaeota; class Micrarchaeia; order Burarchaeales; family JACRGF01; genus JAWAFC01. The sequence goes on from JAWAFC010000003.1 coordinate 93,550, forward strand.
GCTGGGCCGGGCTGCCCGCGCCGGGCTGGCTGGCCACGCTTATCGTTGTGTTCCTGCCCATGCAGTTGTTGGTGATGTTTATCAGCAGGAAGCGCGGCTCCCTCGGCTTGCCGGGCGGCAATGGCCTGGAGATGATGGTAATGTTCTCACCCTCCACCTGCACGCTGTTGCCAGCGGCATCGGTCGCGGTTATGTTTGTCGGATATGTTCCAGTCTGGCTTCTGACGATGTGGCTGGCCACCCACTCGCCGTAAACATTGCGGGCCAGGTGGAAGGTCGTCTTTGTCTCATAGTCCATCCCCTCTATCTCCATGAGGTAATTATGCTCGCCGCGCAGCACCACATCGACCACGCCCGCCAGGTTGTCGCTCGCCAGCACAGTGATGTCTATCCTCTCGCGCGAGTACACAGGATTTGGTATCACATACATCGCCAGGATGGCGGGCGGAGTGTCATCGGCAATGAGCCTGCCCGTGTCGTTGAAGCCGAGGTTGCCCGCCGTGTCATTGGCCCACACGGTTATGTTGTACGCACCCTCCAGTGGCGGCGCGGTGAGGCTATCGTTCTCCCACCTGTCCGTGTTGTTGTTGAATGCCATGGTGTAGTTCACTCCATTCAGCTCGAGCCACACGGCCGCCACGGCAATGTTGTCGGCAGCCTTCGCGCTCACGACAAACGGCGCGTTGGTCCGCATCGCGTTCGGCAGCACGACAACATCCCACACGTACGGCGGCGTGTTGTCGATGACGAGCACTCCGGAGTCGTTCCAGGCTAGGTTGCCTACCCTGTCGGCAGCCGAGACATTAACAGTATAGTTTCCTTCAGCGGGCGGCGCCGGCACGCTGGCGTTCTGCCACACCGGCGTGAAGCCAATGCGCGCGAGCGCGAAGGCCGAGCCGTTCAGCGTGGCGTTCGCGGCTGCCACGCCAGACAGCGGGTCGGTGATGTTCGCCGAGATGTTCAGGGTGTCGCTCGAGCGGGCCGGATTGGGGGCCACCGACACCCAGCGGATGGATGGCGGGGTATCATCGACGATGAGATATGTGCTGTCATCCCACGCCAGGTTGTTGGCCGTGTCGTTGGCCGTCACATTGAGGCGGTAGAAGCCCTCGCTGGCCGGCGCGTTTGTCCACACCTCGTACAGCCCTGTGGTGGCGTTCAGGGACATGGCGCCCGCGAACACAACGCCACCAAATAAATTGCGCAGCGTGGCATTGACGGCCTGCACGGCCGTATCATCGGTGATGTTTGCGGTGATGGCCAGTGGCGTGCTGTTGTGAGTGGGGTTTGGCGTTATGCCGACACTCCATATCGTCGGCGGACCGAGGTCGAGTACGAGCGTGACGTTGAGCGTGCCCGAGGCAGTGATGTTGACGCTGCTCGCGTTGGGCCCGTAAGGCCACCAGCTGGCGCTCGCGGTGTGGTTGTTGAACGTCACGATGTCGGCCTCCCTCCATATTCCCTCCCGGGCGATCCCCCAGCCCGTCAGGCCGCTGGCGTCGGTGAGCGCGCTGAAAACGAGGTCGCCGTTGGCATCGGTGAGCACAAAGCTTGCCCCCTCAACGGGATTGCCAAAGTGGCTCGTCACGTTTCCGCGCACATACCAGGCAACGGTCAGGTTGCTGCTGAAATCGTTGGCAATCAGGCTCTTGTCAAACGAGACATTCAGCGCGGTGTTGTGCGAGCCTCCCCATGACTCGAATGCGAGCGCGGCATCGGTGATGCTCGAGTTCGCCACGAGGTTGTTCTGCGCATTTTCGAATAATATCGCGCGCACACTGGCGTTGTTCACGGCCAGGCCGGTGAAGTTGCTGCCCGTCGTGCTGCGCACATACACAGCCGTGCTGGAATTGCGCACGCTCATGTTTGCAAAGGATATGTTTGCCGACCTGTACACGTCGAGCCCCACGAGGTAGTTCGACATGGTATTGTTGTCGAAAGTGCTGCCGATGTGGTCCGCTATGGCCATGCCACCATCCCACATGGCATTGTCGCTCACGCGCGCACCGCTCATCGCACCAAGCTGCATGTGGCATCCAAACAGACTGTTTCCGCTGACAGTTATCCCATTGCTCGCCGATATCCGCATGCCGCCATACGCCGAGCAGCCCATCAGCGTATTCCTCTCGAGCACCAAACCGTCGCTCGAGTCTGCATACAGGTCCATCAACAGCCCTCCTGATATGATGTTCTGGCTGATGGTTGAGCCGGGCGAGCCGGTGAGCACGATCGCGCCCGAGGAAGAGTTTTCGATCGCGTTCGCCACGATGGTCTGGCCGTCCGCGCCAGCCGCATACACTGCGAACGCGTTGTTGTACAGGTTGTTGCGCTCGAGCCTGTTGGCATCGCTTCCGCCCAAGACGGCGAAGCCGTACGGATTGAAGTAAATAGTATTGTTGTAAAACACGTTGTTGTCGGAGTCCGACTCCAGCATGACTGCAAACGCGCTCGAGTTGAAAATGGTATTGTTTGCGGCAAGGTTATCGCGCGAGCCGCCCGCGCGCACCCCATACTGGTTGAACGCCATCGTGTTGTTGAGATAGCGCGAGGCGCTGCTGTGATCCGACAATATGGCATGTGTGAAGTTCTTTATGATGCAGTTGCGCACTGTGACGTTGTGCGCGTTGGTGACATTGAATGCCGTGCCACTTCCGACGCCAACGATGGCATGGCCGGCGCAGTCCACGAGCGCATTGTCGCCCAGCACAAAGCAGTCGCCCCACACCTCGATGTCATCGCTTATCACCAGCACGCCATCCCGCAGCTCGCCGCATCCGGCCGAGAATTCCATGTTGATGGTGCGCGTTGAGTTGATGAGCTCGGTCTGCCGCAGTTTCGGCAGGCCGCTCTTGTTTGCCCTCGCCGTGTGCGGGTTGAAGACAACATCGCCCCAGCTGGCGTTGCGCGCAACCCTCTCCGTGGCAACCGCCCATGCAGTCAGCCCGTCCGCGCCCGTGTCATTCAACAGCACAACGCTGTCGAACACATCGGTCAGGTTTATCGTGGCCCCCGCCACGGGCGCGCCGCCGAGCGTGGCATTGGCTCGCACGTACCAAGCGATGGTGAGGTTGCTGTCAAAATCGTTGTAAACAGCACTCCTGTTTACCCCCCCTCCCTCGAGCGTGCTCGTGTTGAGCAGCAGGTTGGCGCTGCCCAGGCGCGAATCGATCTCGCCCTCTCCCGAGGAGTTCACTACCGTGTTGCCTGCGGAGTCAGCAAAGCGCAGGAAATATCCTGTGGTGTTCGTGATGTTCAGCCGCTCGAAGACATTGCCGTGCGAGCCGGAAAAGTCTACGCCTGGGGAGAGGTCGGCGTTTATGCCGGTGAAGATGTTGTTGCTGGAGCTCTCCAGCCGTGCGGCCCAGCCCGTTGCGTTCGCGATGCTGATGTTCGCGAAGCTGTTGTTGCGGGCGCCCGACAGCCTCAGCGCTATGGAGGCATTGGATATCGCGTTGTCTATGGCGGCGGAGTTGTGCGTGTTTGCGAACGCTATGCCGATCTGCGCATCGGCGATGGTGTTGTTGAGCACGCTGCCGGTGGCCGCGGAGAAAAGGATGCCTTCTGCCGAGATGTTGCGCAATGCGTTGTTGTATACGACTGCATTCTCGATCACGCCGCCGCTTGCCGTTATGATGATGCCGCTGCCCGGATTTGGATGGCCGGCGCTTTCGAAGATCGTGTTGTTTGCGATGATGACATCGCTGACAAGGCGCGATGGAAGCGCATTGATGTATATTTGTCCGTTTTTGTTGTCATACAGGATGTTGCCAGCAACCGTGTGATTGATGCCGTGGTTTATGTCAAGCCCATGCCGGGCGTGCGGCCCAAAACTGTTATTGTGTATTGTGTTATTCAGAATAAGCGTGTGATTCGCCATGTTTACCATCAGGCCGTTGCCAGGGTTGCCATAGATTGTGTTGTTGATCACACTGGCAACCGAAGTCCCCACCCCTACATGGATGCCCTCTCCATAGGGCGAGCCGCCCGCGCCGGTCTGTCCGAACGCCGTGTTGTTGATTATGCTGATGTTCAAGCCTGCAGCGGCAATGCCGATGAGGTCGTTGTTGAACGCCGTGTTGTTGATCACCGAGAGGTTTACATTGCTGAGCGCCAATATTCCGTAGGTGAAGTTGGTTACCCTGCAGTTTCTGATTTCGACATTTGCCCTGTTCTCCACACCAATGCCCACCCCGCTGCCGTTGCCCGTTATGGTATGGCCGGCGCAGTCGAGGGTCAGCTCGGACGCGCCTATGGTGAAGCAGTCGCCGCTCGCGTTCAGGTCGCTGTCCAGGCTCCAGTTGCTGTACAGCGTTCCGCACGATGTGGCAAAGTTGACTATGATGGTGCGGCTGGCGGTGATGTTCTCAGGCCTTTCCACAACAGGATATTCGGTTTTGTTGACTCGCAGGTTGTGGGGATTGAACGAAATGTTTGTGGTGTTGCCCACGATGCTCTCCCATGCCACAGCCCAGCCCGTGCGGCCGTCAATCCCTGTGTCCTGGTACAGCGCAAGGCTTCCGAACGCATCGGTGAGGTTTGCCGTGGCTCCGGCCACATAGCTCGTGCCGTTCCTCACCTCCACCCTCACATACCAGGCGAGCGTCAGGTTGCTGTCAAAATCGTTGTACAGGTTGCTCTTGTTGAGGCTGACATTCAGCGCCGTGTTGTTGCCGGACGCCGCCGTTGAGGAGAAGTCGAGCGTGGCGTTCGTGATGGTGGAGTTTGCGATGAGATTGCCTGCCGAGCCGTCATCCAGCGCAAATGCGATGCCCGCATCTGCGATGGACAGGCCTATTAGAACGTTGTTGCGTGAGCCCGAGACATTGACCCCACCCACAACGCCCATGAGGCTGACGTTTTCTGCGCGCACCTGGTTTGATGCGCTTATGTAAAGGCCCGTGCTCGCATTGCTTGCGAGCAGGTTGCTAAGCATCGCGTTGTTGGTTGAAATGAGCCGATATGCCGCGCCGCTTGCATTCACTGCCGTGTTGTTGGCGAGCGTGACGTTTGTTGCCGAGAGAAGGGTGAATGCATCGGCGGCGTTCGCCACCGAATTGTTGGCGATGGTACTGTCCGAGGCGTACGATATCACGCCGCCACCAACGATGGCATTTCCCTCTATGACATAGCTGCTGAGATCCAAGCCCTCAATGCGTATGCCGGCGTTGCTGAGGGTGTTGTTTCTTATGCTTCCTCTCCGGCCATGGCTGAAAACGATTCCCACGTCACCATATATGGTGTTGTTCTCGACCGTGGTATTGTGCTCGATGAACCCGCGCACATGAATGCTGGCCCAGCCGGTGGCGTTCGCCACTGAGTTGTTCGCCACAACCGCGCGCGGCGAGTAATACACGTAAATGTTCTGATAATCCCTCTCGGCTGTATTGTTGTAAACCACCCCATCGGGTGAGAAGCGCAGGTGGATGTTCGCGGCCTCGCCACCAATCGTCCCCCAATTGTTGTACAGGATGTTGTGCGCGATAGAGGCGCGAGGAGATGCATAGACAAGGATGCCATAACCTCCGTTGTCCTGAATGTAATTGTACAGCGCGCTCCCATCTTCAGAGCTTTCGTATACCAGCGCGTTGTGGCTGTTATTGTAAATTGTGTTGTTGAGTGCCGTGCCATTCACCGAGCCCGAGAAGAGTATGCCGTGTGTGAAGTTCGTTATGATGCAGTTGCGCACTGTGACGTTGTCCCTGCCGCTCACATTCACCGCAATGCCCGAGCCGTTTCCCACAAGTGCATGGCCTGCGCAGTCGAGCGTGATGTCGTCTGCGGCTGCGGCAAAGCAATCTCCGCTGGCGTTGATGTCGGCCACGAGCGTGCGGTTGCTTGCGAAGCTGCCGCATGATGCCGCAAAATCGATAGGCAATGTTTTTGAGATGTTTATGTAATGCCGATTTGTCACGCTGTCGGCGCCCTTGGCCGCTCTCAGGGTGTGCGGCGTGAGCATGATGCTATCGGCCTGCCGCGCGATGGCTTCGGTCGCGATGTGCCAGCCGGTCAAGCCGCTCGCATCAGTTGTGCCAAGTTCTGTGGTTTTCCCCAAGGTGTCGGTGAGGTTAGCCTCGGCACCCTCCACGGCTATGCTGGAGTTGGTCACATTGGCCCTCACATACCACTGTATGGTGAGGTTGCTGACGCTGTCAAAGAACAGCTTGCGGCCAAACGACACATTGAGTATTGTATTGTTGCTGCCCAGCAGGGAGCTGAAGTCATAGGTTGCTCCTGCCAAGCTGGAGTTGACGAATAGATTGTTCTGAGAAGCCATGGCCCACACTGACTGGTTGGCTGTGATGCTGGCGTTTGTGAAATTGTTCCCGCTTGCCCCCTGCAGTCTCACCCCGAGCTCGCTGGCTGACAGCGTGATGTTTGCCAAGGAGGCATTGCGCACGTTTATCAGATCAATGCCATACAGCGTGTTGTTCTCCAGCAGCAGACCGCTCGCGACGGTGTGATTGACATTCACTAGCACGAGCCCCTCGAAAGAGTTGTTGTATATGGATGCATTGCTGATTGAGTCGTCCTCTGTGGCTACCAGCTGCACGCCATAGCCATTCAGGAAAGCGCTGATGTTGGCGAGTGTGGCGTTCCGCGAGCCCTCGATGAGCACGCCCGCATCGGGCGAGGAGTTGGCCACGATATCAAACATCCTGTTGTGATCGCTGCCCTCGCTGGCATAGATCCCCCGCGTGTTGTTGTGCAGGCTGTCATTGAGCAGCAGGCTGGCGCTGGCATTGCGGAAACGTATGCCGACATTGAAGTCAAGTATGATGCAGTTCTTTATCGTTATGTTCGTCTTGTCTGTAACGTTGAAGCCAAAGCCCCAGCCCGCCCCGATCACGCGGTAGCCAGCGCAGTCAATGGTGATGTCGCTGGCGTTGATTGTGAAGCAGTCTCCCGCGCTGGCATACACATCGCCGGTCAGCGTGTAGTCTGTATTTATGACGCGGCATGCCGTGCCGTTAATGATGGAGACATTGATTGTCTGGGAGCCTATGATGTTGAAGCTGCCGAAGAACGGGATGTACTGGCGCTTTGTAACATTCAGCGAGTGGTTGTTGAACGATACGTTTGTTGCGTTGCCTATAATTATTTCGGTGGCGCGGGCCCAATCGGTGAGCCCCTGCGGGTTTGTCAAGGCATCGATGACTGTCCTGTTGTTGACATCGCTGAGGTTCACCCTCGCCTGATATATTGGGCTTATGGTATCGCCATTCGTGACATTCACGCGCACGAACCACTGCACGGTGAGGTTGCTGTCGGCATCGTCATACACAGCATCGCGGTCGAAACTCGTGTTGAGCGCGGTGTTGTTGGAGGCCAACACTGAGGAGAAGGCGAGGGAGGCAGAGATGGAGGAGTTTGCCACGAGGTTGTTCTGCGAGGCGTTGAGGAACACGGCTGTGTTGCTGTCGGTGATGTTCACATAGTCAAACACATTTGCTGTCGATGACTCGGCGTAAATCCCCACTGTGTTGTTTGTGATGTTGAGCAGGGTGAGGCTGTTGCCGGATGAGGCGAGCAGCACGAGGCCCCTGCTTGCATTGGCGAGCGTGTTCTGCGACAGCGCGTTCGAAACCGAGCTGGCCAGGACGATGTTGTCTGTGTTGTTGCCAAAAACATTTTCGGATACGTTGTTGCCGGAAGCGGACTGCAGCCGCAGGCCCTCAAAAATATTGTCTAGGAAGGCGTTCGCGCGCAGGCTGTTTTCCTGCGAGTTCTCAATGCGCACGCCATGATAGTTGTTCCTCAGCGTGTTCTCCTCCAGCCTGTTGGCGCGTGAGTTGTTCAGATGGAAGCCGAGCGTGTTGTTGTATGCAGTGTTGTTGAGCAACAGGGAGTCTTCTGTGTTGTTGAGATGAATAGCATTTGTGAAGTTGGCTATGATGCAATTCTTTATGGTCACATTGCGCCTATTGAACAGGCTGAAGCCACTGCCGCTGCCTGGCCCGATGATGGCATGCCCTCTGCAGTCAAACACGCAGTTGTCGCAGTCGAAAGCGAAGCAGTCCTCCAACGCCGTGACATTGGTGATGAGGTGGTAATCGCCCCTTATCACCCTACATGCATCTGCGCGCAGCAACGCCACATCGATGGTCCGTGTTGAGGTTATGTTGTGACTGCCGCTATATGGATAGTATGGACTTTTCTCCACCATCAGCGTGTGATTGTTATATGTGTACTCATAGGTAGCATAGAAGATGCTGTCGTTGGCGAGAGCGTAGTTGGTCAGGCCACTGGCCGATGTGTTCTCATAGATCGTTATATTGCCATAGAGGTCGGTCAGATTCACCACAACATTCTGTAGTGTTGCGCCCGTATCGGCATCCGTGACATTCACCCTGACAAACCACTTGGCAGTCAGATTGCTGGTCGGGTCATTGACTATGGCCGAGCGATTCAGCCCTCCTCCCACGAGCGTGCTGGTGTTGAGCAGCGTGTTGGCGCTGTCCATCTGTGAGACAACGCCATCCCCATACGCCCCCACAAGATACACCGATGAATTAGCTATAGTGTTATTGCGCGAATTGCTGAAGAAGAGAAAGCGCGAGCCGCTGCTCGTGGCGTTGAACTCTTCCACAATAAGTCCATCAATCGTGTTATTCTCTGCGCCATCAAAATAGCCCACAACGCCATTAAAGCTTCTGGCATCAAAGCGCTGCACAATGATATGCTGCAGTATGTTCGCTGTAGTGTTATACAAATAGAAGAGATTGCTATGCCAATCAAGCGTAGCATTCACTATGTTGAGGTTATCCACCAAGTTATCATGCGTGTCGGAAGAAAGTAAAACCGCATTGCGTACCCACCCTATTGTGTTGTTGCGTATTGTGTTGTTGTGCGCACCGCTGAGCAGCCTTACTGCGCTGACAGCGAATATGTTATTTCCCTCAATCGTATTGTTTGTGGCGTTCTCCCATAGCTCTATTCCTTGAGCGCAGCCCGCCAATGTGTTGTTAGCGATGACGTTGTTGTGCGCACCTTTATCGGGCCACACCCATCTTCCATACAGTGTAATGCACGTGGATCTGCCCCAGACACGCGTTATGTTGTTGCCAACAATAATGTTATCATGCACACCCTCGGCAAACATAATACCCGCACCTCTAGAATCGAGAATTGTGTTATTAGCGATGATATTCCCAGACGACCATCCAATTGTTAGCCCTACACCCCAGCTGTTGCTAACCAGCGTGTTGTTGGCGATGAGGCTATTTGTGCATGGCACAAATGCGCAATGCACACCCCCAAAACCATTACTGGCCGCATAGTTCTCTCTCACAGTGATGTTATTTACCCAGGCCAGCACTATGCCATTTCTGTTGCTGAGGGTGGCGTTGTTGCCCGACACTTCCACGTGATCAGAGTGGGCTACGCCTAGCTGTCCGGCATTTGATTGGCCGATGGGGCTGGTATTATAGAGTGTATTGTTTGCAACTGTGCTGTAAATCACATAGTCAAGGTCTATGCCGAAATACCCAGTCATGTTAAATATGCTGTTGTTGAGTATGGTGACATTGCGGGCCCTGTTGCTGAAATCTCCGATTCTGCCTGCCACACGTATGCCTTCGGCAAAATTCTCTATCCAGCAGTTCTTTATGGTCAGGTTTGTTGCTTTCAGGCTGTTGTTGTAGGCATCAATGCCAACGCCCGAGCCATTGCCGATTATCTTGTGGCCTGCGCAGTCGAACACGATGTTTGGCGCGCCTATGGTGAAGCATGTGCCGTTGGCCACAACGTCCTCAGCAAGTGTCCAGTTCGTGTACACAGCTCCGCACGAGGAGCCGTACTCAACGACAATCGTTTCGGTGGCGTTGATTGTCTCGCTGCGCGTGATGCTCGCGAGACCCGTCTTGTTCGCTGTCAGGGCGAATGGGTTAAAGGTGATGTTTCCTGCCGTCTCGTTGCGGACAATTCCCTCCAGCACCAGTCCATATGGCGTGTAGCCATCGCCATCCGTCAGCTCATCAAACACAAGCTGTCCGGCGCTGTTGTTGAGCCTCACCTCACTGTCCGCCACGGGCGCGCCCATGTGCAGTGTCCTGACGCGCACATACCACCAGATGGAGAGGTTGCTTGTGGGGTCGTTTGCTATGGCCGAGCGGTTGAAAGACGTGTTGGCTAATGAGTTGGCGCTGCCCATGGTCGAGTCCACGCCAGCGATGCCCTCAAGCGCGGAGTCGAACAGCGTGTTGTTCGTTGCGTTGAAGAAGTAGAGCGCTGTCGCGGCGTTGGTTATGTTTGTGTTGGTGAAGTTGTTGCCCACAGCGTTCTCCGCGTACACGCCGTAGGAGGCATTGCTTGTGGTGAGGTTGTAGAACGAGTTGTTCTCCGATGCTAACATCCACACTGCGCGCGAGAGTATGCTTGTCAGCTCGATGTTTGAGAAAACATTCCTACTCGAGTCACTCACAATGAGGCCTTCCAGCGAGCTGTTGCCTATGGCCAGATTGTCAATCCTATTGTCTGTTGAGAAGAACATAGCAAACGGGTGTGCGGTTATGTCATAGAGCGCATTGTCGGTGAAGTTCGTGCTCGTTGCTTCATAAGACCAGATTCCAATGCCGGCATCGCGGACGGTGTTGCCGGCCACCGCGCTCTGGTTGAGCGCGACGAGCCTGAATCCGTAGTATGACCTGCCCGCGCTGTTGTTCTGCATGACGAAATTCACCTGCCTCCAGGCATGTACGGCCGCATAGCTCGTGTTGTAGAAGCTGTTGTCGGCGATGATGTTGTCGGTTGAGAACCGGCCGGGCGGGGCATAGATGAGCATGCCCGCCGTGTCCTCCCCAACGCCGCTGATGTTGAGGATGGTGTTGTTGAGAAACTTGGATGCGTTTGACAGATAGGAGTAAATCCCCCAAGTGAAGTTGGCTATGATGCAGTTCTTTATTGTCACATTGTGCCTGCCCGTCAGATTGAACGCCGCCCCGCTGCCGTTGCCGATGATCTTATGGCCAGCGCAGTCAAAGACACAGTCATCGCAGTTGATAGGGAAGCAGTTCCCGCTCGCGCTGATGTCCTGCACGAGGCTCCAGTTGTCGCTTATCCGGCCGCAAGAGGCCGCGAAGTCAACATTGATTGTTCTCGTGGAGTTTATTGTCTCGAGCCGCTCTACGAGCGGGTAGTCCGAATAATTGGCCGCGACCGTGTGCGGATTAAAGTTGATGTCCTCTGACGGGTCGGAGTGGAGGATGGCCTGGGTTGTCAGATTATATGCGCCGCCATGCGTCAGGCCATTCGAGTCTGTGGAGGCATTGATGACGAGAAGCCCAAACGCATCCGTCAAGTTCACATCGGCTCCGGCAACCGGCACACCTGCCCGCGTGACATTCACCCTGGCAAACCACTTTACAGTCAGGTTGCTCGTCAGGTCGTTTGCTATCGCGGACCGGTTCAGTCCTCCTCCCTCGAGCGTGCTGGTGTTGACGAGCGTGTTGGCGCTGTTGATCTGCGATATGATTTCATTTTGCCAGCTTCCGAAAAACCGCACCGTTGAGTTCGCCACCGTATTATTCTGCGAGTTCGTGAAAAACAGGAAAGAGCCCGCGTCCGTGCTGTTGAGGTTCGTGATATTCAGCAGCTCAAAAGTATTGTTGTGCGAGCTATCAAAATACACCCCAAAGCTGCCATAAGGACCATCGACATCACGCGCCAATATATTTTCAAATACATTCCCAGTTGAGTCTTTGATGTAGGTGACATACGTCTTGGTGTTCCCAGTCACGTTCGTGATGTTGATGTTCGAGAACGAGTTACTGTGCGCGTTCTCCAGTCGTATACCGATGCGTGCATTTTCTATTGCATTGTTCCTTATTGTATTGTTGCTCGCGTTCTCCGTAACATAGATTGCTCCCCAACCATAGGTGTTGGACAGCACGTTGTTTTCGACCGTGTTGTTCGTGGTCCCGCTGTGCTTTAGCCATACCCCACCGCCACAATTCGACAGCCTGTTGCCCACAAAAGTATTATCATACGAGGCAGTCTCCCACCCGATGTTCGCGCAGACACTCCAACCACTCACACGGGTGACATTGTTTCCTTCAATTCTGTTGGCATAGGTATAGCCACCGATGTGGATTCCAAAGCCATTGATGTCGCTTATGTTATTGTTTGTGATCGTATAGTGGTGGGCAAGCACTGCGCTGATACCATACGCCCCACTTCCCACAATAGTGTTGCCTGTGATGTTGTTATGACCCGCCCACACGTGGCATGTGTGTATGCCGCTGTGATAGTTATCCAGCGCATAATTGTTTCTTATCGTGCTGTAATAAACTCCAGATAGAGCAATGCCATTCCAGCGTCCTGATAGCAGCGTGTTGTTTTCCATAACCACGTTGTAGGAACGATGTAGATGTATCTTCCCTGAACAGGTATCCCCCGTAAATGTTATGTTTGTGACATTGCGCACGGTATTGTTGGCTATGAGGCTGTTTGCAATGTAGGTTAGCGCGACTGCTTGGTCACCCGTAGAGTTGAACACACTGTTATTGAAAATTGTCACATTGTAGGCCAGGGTTGTGTCGCTCTCCCCCAAGCCTGCTATGGCCATGCCCAAGGTGAAGTTCTCAATCCAGCAGTTCTTCACTGTCAAATTTGTTGAGATCGGGGTGCCACCAGGCGCACTCCCGCTCGATACTATCCCGTACCCTGAGCCGTTTCCAATGATTTTGTGGCCTGCGCAATCAAACACGACATTCGGCGCGCTTATCACAAAACATGTCCCGCTTGCATTGATGTCGCGCGTCAGGGTCAGGCTCTCGCCCACACTCCCACAGGATTCTCCAAGTTTAACATCCACTGTTTTGGTGGCATTGACTTCATCAATCACGAAAGCAGAGCTCCCGCTCTTGTTTGCGCTGAAAGTGTATGGATTGTATGTTATGTTGCTGAGTGTCTCGTTCCTGTAAATCGTGTCATTGAGCAGGAACCAGTTGGTCAAGCCGTTTGCGTCTGTTGTGCCCATGTCTGTTGCGCTGCCGAAGACGTCGGTTGCGTTTGCGTTCGCGCCTGAAACCGCGCTACCTCCTTTTGTGACATTCACCCTCACAAACCATTTGACTGTGAGATTGCTGTCAAAATCATTCACTATAGCCGAAGTGTTGAGCCCTCCCCCCTCCATCGTGCTGGTGTTGATGAGGGTATTGCTGCTGCCCGCACTCGAGGAAATGTCATTGCTTCCCCCTCGCGCGGACGAGTTTGCGATGGTATTGTTTGTGGCGTTGTAAAAGACAAAGAGCTCTGTGGTGATATTGCTGATATCCAGCCCTTCAAGCACATTGCCCTGCGCGTTGTAGATGGAGACTCCCCGCAGCGCATTTGTGATGTTGATGTTTGCGATGCTGTTGTTGTCCGCGGTGTTCAGCCCCAGCGCAAGGTTTGTCACATTAATACGGTTTGCGCTCACCGTTATGCCGCGCGCCCTCGAAAGGCTTACCGCAGTCGTTGCATTGTACAGCGTGTTGTCGGCAATCACCGAGTCCGTGACGTTGTCAAACGAAATGCCAACAGCGGAGATGTTCTCCAGCGTGTTGTTGAACACCGTAACATTTGGTATCCCCTCATAGCCCGCTATGCGAATGCCCCAGCTCGGGCCTAGCCTGTCAGGCGTTTCGAAAATGGTGTTGTTGGCAATCATCGTGTCTTTGAGAAATTTATCGATAGCCGGATCGTATACGACGACGAGGTGCATCTGGCTGTTGTTGTTGTCGTACAGGATGTTGCCGGCTATCGTGTGGTTTTCACCATAGTCAACGACAAGCCCAAGGCGGCCGTAAGGCCCCCGTCCGTTGTGGTGGATTGTGTTGTTTGCGATGAGCGAGTGATTCACGATGTTTATCATCAGGCCATTGCCCGTGTTGTTGTAAATCACATTGCCGATGACACGGGCAAAGGAGGCGAAACTCACATCAATACCCTCTCCATAAGGCCAGCCGCCCGTGCCTGTCTGACTGAATGCCGTGTTGTTGATTACGCTTACATTGAAGCCGCCGGCCACTATGCCGTATACGGTGTTGTTGAACACTGTATTGTTGATTATGCTGGTGTTCTGGCTGTATGTGGCATCAATTCCTTTGGTGAAGTTCGTCACCCTGCAGTTCCTGATTTCTATGTTAGCCCTCCCCGTGGCATTAACGCCAATCCCGCTGCCGTTGCCTGTTATGGTATGCCCAGCGCAGTCGAAAGTTGTGTTGTTTGCGCCCACAGCGATGCACGTGCCTTCCGCCGAAATATCTGCAGTCAGCGAAACGTTGCTGTTTGGAATGCCGAGCAGTGCCGTGCAGGAAGCGCACGAGTCGCAATGGGACGGACCGAAAGCATAAATCTTGCCATCACGGGAGCCAACATACACCTTTCCATCAGCTACTGCCGGCGAAGAAATGACCACACCACCAGTGGTATAACTCCAAATCAATTCCCCCGTCGTAGCATTCAATGCATAAACCTTCTTATCCCCAGACCCCACATACACCTTTCCATCAGCTACTGCCGGCGAAGAACGAATATTATAACCAGTTGTGTAATTCCAAATCAATTCCCCCGTGCTAGCATTCAACGCATAAACTCTGTCATCGTCAGACCCCACATACACTATTCCATCAGCTACTGCCGGCGACGAATAGACATACCAACCAGTCGCAAAACTCCAAATCAATTCCCCCGTGCTAGCATTCAACGCATAAACATTCTTATCGACAGATCCCACATACACCTTCCCATCAGCCACCGCCGGCGACGAATCGACTATATCACCAGTAGTGTACTTCCAAATCAACCCCCCCGTGCTAGCATTCAACGCATAAACATTCTTGTCCCAGGATCCCACATACACCTTCCCATCAGCCACCGCCGGCGACGAATAGACTGGACCACCAGTCATATAACTCCAAATCAACTCTCCCGTCGTAGCATTCAACGCATAAGTCTTATTGTCATATGACCCCACATACACTATCCCATCAGCCACCGCCGGCGACGACTCGACCTGCCCACCGGTATTGTAAACCCACAGAGTAGCATTCGTGTTCGGCGCGCTGCTGTTTGTCCAGCCGGTGTGATTGAGGAAGCGGCGGAACATTGGCCACTCACGCTCATTGCGCGGCTCACTCGAGAATGGCATGTAGTTGAGCGTTATCTCAATTGTTTGGGTTGAGGTGATTTTTGCTGTTGTCGTGGTGAAGGGATTTTTGCTGGCGTTTATCGTGTGGTTGTTAAAATCGACCGCGCCATAGCCGAGGACAGAGTCGTTTGAAACAAACCAGGGAGTGAAACCGTTTGCATCGGTTGTTCCCTGAAACTCAAGCCTTCCCAGGGCATCCGAGACATTCACAGCCGCGTCAGAGACGCCCATGCCTCTGACATCCAGCACGCGCACGCGCGCATGCCACTTTACGGTCAGGTTGCTCGTCAGGTCATTTGCTATCGCGGACAGGTTCAGCCCTCCCCTCTCCATCGTGCTGGTGTTGATGAGGGTATTGCTGCTGCCCTGAGTCGAGTAAATTGTATTGCTTCCCCCTCGCGCGGACGAGTTTGCAATGGTATTGTTTGTGGCTCTGTTAAAGACAAAGAGCTCTGTGGTGATATTGCTGATATCCAGCCCTTCAAGCACATTGTCCTGCGCGTTGTAGATGTAGACTACCCACAGCGCATTTGTGATGTTGATGTTTGCGATGCTGTTGTTGTACGTGAGATACAGGTACAGCCCAATCCCAGAACTTTCGGTAATATTGTTGATATTCAGCCCTCTAAGTATATTGCCATGCCCATAGCTGATGCGGACTCCCTCCTCCCCACCTGCGATGTCTATATTCGTAATGTTGTTATTGTACGCGTTGTGCAGACGCAGCGAATAGTTGTTCTTATGGAAGTGTATGTCTACAATGGTGTTGTCATGCGTGTCTACAAAATTCAGTCCCGTATAGAAGTTCTGAATAGTACAGTTCTTAATCACTAAATTCGCCTCATTGGATATGATGCCGTTTCCTGCGCCGGTTCCGGTTATGCTGTGCCCGGCGCAGTCGAGCGTGATGCCGCTCGCGCCGATGGTGAGCCCGTTCCCAGAGCACGGCCCCAGGTCGCTCGCCATGGTCCAGCTTGCAATCAGCGTGTCGCCGCAGGCGCAGGGGACGGCGCCGCCGCAGTTTGCTGAAAAGGAGAGGGAGGCGGCCGCGAGCAGGAAAATTGCTAGAAGCCTAACCTGCACTAGGCTAACTGCTTGGCTACCATGTTCGGTCATTTTTCCGCCACCCAATCGACGAAGGAGTTAGGCTGTGGGGATTATTTAAATATTGCAGGACGCGCGCGGGCGCGCGTACTGAGAATGGAGCAGAAATTTTTCGTTTCCATAGAAAAATTGTCCGCTTCTAATGCAAAGCGCGTAGTTTTTTGGCCCTTGCCCGCTCACTCATACCTGAGCGCCTCAACGGGCTGGAGGAGGGCGGCCTGGCGGGCTGGAATGAACCCGCTCACCGCGCCAACTGCGACTGAGAACGCGAGCGAGAGGCCGCACAGCTCGAGTGTGACCAAGGTGGGAACGCCGAACTGGGAGAGGATGAAGGAAGCCGCCACGCCGAGCGCAATGCCCAGCGCACCGCCCACAAGGCCAATGAGCGCGCTCTCGGCCAGGAAGAGAAGGAGGATATCGCTGTTCCTTGCGCCAATTGCCTTGAGCGTGCCGATCTCGCGCGTGCGCTCCATGACAGACATGAACATGGTGTTGGCAATGCCGATGCCGCCCACCACGAGGCTGATGGCAGCCACTCCCCCCAGAAACAGCCCAAGCAGCGAGGTGATGTTCCCAACTGCATTCAGGATTGTGTCCGCGGTGAGGATCGAGAAGTCCTTGTCCTGCTCGGTGGTCTTGTGAAGGTCGAGCAGCCGCCGGTTTATCTCGGCGGCCACCTCGCGCACGTCTGCGTCCTTTCTCGTGATGACAAAGATGGCGGACACGCGCCCTTTCTCGTACTTGGCGCCCAGCAGCTCCCTCGCCGCCTTAGTGTCGATGATGAGATCGGTGTCGGTGTCTCCGATCCCTATTTTATTCATTATGCCGCGCACCTTGAAATCCCTGCCATTTATCTTCAAGGTGTTGCCCACCGCGACATCTTTTGAGAAGAAGTTGTGCGCCACATCATGCCCTATGACCACGCTTGAGGTATCGCCGGGCGGAAACATGCGGCCGGCCTCGAAGCCGTTCAGAATAAACTTGCTATAGACATCTGGGTCGATGCCGCCAATGCTTCTTGTAACCATCTCCCCTTTAAATTCGATTGAGGCGGCGGGAACCAATAGCGCTCCGGCGACAGCCTCAATACCGCCTATTGGCTTGATCGCCTCAACATCGCGCTCGTGCAGCGCGCCTCTGAAGACCGGAGGGCCTACGGTGAGCCCTCCACTGCCAAACTGTGTGGAGGGATAGACGATGATGTAGTTCGTGCCATAAATGTTGAGCGCGTTGCGTATGGCTGCATCAAGCCCCTGCGCTATGCTGATGAGAATGATGATGGCGGCTATGCCAATGACTATGCCGAGCACGGTGAGCCAGGAGCGCAGCCTCCTTCGAGAGAGCGAACGATAGGAGAGAAGGAGCAGGTCGGCCAGCATTCACTTCGCCCTTCTGCCAAAGAACCTGCGCCAGGTGAGGTAGAGAGCGACGAGGATGATAATAGCCGCACCGGCCAGAAGCCAGCCGTTCTGCCCTCCTCCCTTTGCCTGCGCCGCAACCTCCGGCGAAACAACCTCGATGTGCGCGGTGCGCTCCACCCTGTGAAGCGCATTCGCGGAGTCCCTGAATTCCACTGACACATTGAGCGGTAGCCTGCCGGCGGGCGTGCCAGGCTTGATGAGCACGCTGTACTGCGCTGTGCCGTAGTCATCTGGCTCGAGTGAGCCTATGAAATACTCGGGCGAGGAGAGTTGGAGAAGGTCGGGCGATGCCACGCTCGCCTTCAACGCGCGGATGGGGCCGCTCCCTATGTTTGATACTTGCACGGAGAGTGTGTAGGTCCCGCCAGCCACTGCTGGCGATGGGGAGGTTGTGGCTATGACATCCACTGCGTTGATGCCAGCCACCTCGATGCCGAGCCCCTTTGTGACGGGCGGCTGTGGCGCGCCGCTCGCGTCGGAATACCTGAGCTGCACGCTCAGCGGATAATAGCCTGGCGGGGTAGCCGTGTTGGCGCCGAGCTCAACAGAGATCGTTGCCGATGCCCCCACAGCCAGATCGCCTATGAAAACCTCGCTCGGCCCGAGGGCAGTGAAAAGTGGCATGCCATTCTGAGCGAGTGCCGGGTTGCCTATGGAGATGCTGGCGCTTCTCGCCACATCGTTGCCGGTGTTCGTTATCTTCAGCACCAGCGCCATCCTTCCGCCCGGCTCCACGCGCGTGTCGCCCGCCGCCTCAATGGAGAAGTCGATTGTGCTCTTTGCCACCTCTATCGGTCCGATGGAGAGCGTGGCATTTTTCTGATTCCCCAGCGCATCGGTGTATCTTACGAGAAGGGGCAGTGCATAAGTGCCCGGGGGAGTTAGCACTGTGGTGGTGAGCGCGTAGGAGATGCGTGCCTCGCCCATCTTCTCGAGCATGCCCACGATGACATCGGTGCTTCCCTGTGGGATGAAGTTAGCCGGGAGGGGAGTGATCACCACATCGGTGATCCTCCCTCCAGTATTCCTGAGCGTGGCTGACACATTGAAGGCCTCGCCGGGAACAAGCGGCCGCTTGCTCACCCTGATATCCTCGAGCTGAAGTATGGCTGGGCTCTCTATCGTGACGGGAATCGAGAAGAGCTTGTGGGTTGGACCGCTCGTCGTGCCCCCGCTCCAGTACATATTGAGGTTTATCGAAGATGAGCCCGGCCGCGCATCCTCTGCCACACGGAATGGGACGGTAACCACCGTGCTTCCCCTTGGCGCGATGTCGCCGACTGGCAAAGTCATGGCTGAGAAGACAAAGCCATGGCCGCTGGGGACGAGCACGATGCCAGCCACGGTTGAGTCCCCAGTGTTAGCGAAAGTCACCGCGACCGTTGCTGAGAGGCCAGGCCTCAGCGTGGGAGGCGAAACAGCGTAGGATTCAATCTGAATATCGGCAAGAGTAAGGGAAACGAGCAGAAGGAGCGGTGGCATCCACCTCATCGTTTCAACACCTCGCTTTTCTCCACAACGCCGTCCTTCAGATAGACGATGCGCTTGGAGTGCTCAGCGATGTCCATATCGTGCGTTACGCATATAATTGTTTTTCCATCCCTCGCATTCAGCTCGCACAGGATTTCCATGATGTCGTGGCCCGTCTTGGTGTCGAGGTTTCCGGTGGGCTCATCGCACAGGAGAATAGAGGGGTTGGTCACGAGCGCGCGGGCGATGGCCACTCTCTGTCTCTCCCCACCTGACAGCTGGCTTGGCAGACGGTGTAGCTGTTCGGCCAGTCCGACGCGTGCCAGCGCGGCCTCAGCGCGCTGCTTTCTCGTGGCGTTATCAACGCCCTGAAACACAAGGGGAAGCGCGGCGTTCTCCCACGCTGTCAAGGTTGGGAGAAGATGAAAGAATTGGAAAACGAAACCGATTTTCCTCCCGCGGAAGTCGGCACGCTCATCCTCGCTCATCCTCGTGGCATCGATGTTGTCGATGAAAATCTTTCCCGAGGTTGGGGTATCGAGGAGGCCTATGAGGTGCAACAGCGTGCTCTTGCCGCTGCCGCTCTTTCCCATGATCGATACGAATTCGTGCTCGCGGACAACGAGGTCAATGCCGCGAAGCGCATGTACCACAGTCTCATCGAGGTAGTAATCCTTCGTCACGCCCGAGAGCCTGATGATTGGTTTGCCGAGCGCCCTCGGTGCGCACCTCTGCGTGCTCATGGCATCAGCTCATTATCTGCTCCGCGATCGCCCGTGGGTCGAATGGGGTGAGATCGGCATATCCCTGTCCAGTGCCGATGAACCACACGGGCACGCCCGTGGCGCGCGCGATGCTGAGCGCGCTGCCCCCTTTGGCGTCGCAATCGAGCTTGGTGAGTATCACGCCATCGAGGCCGACCGCAGCATCGAAGGTCCTCACCTGCTCAACGATGGCATGGCCGGCGATGCTCTCGCCCACAAAGAGCTTGAGATCTGGCTTTGTCACGCGCGCTATCTTCTTCAGCTCATCAAGCAGGTTTATGTTTGTTTCCTGTCTGCCCGCGCTGTCGATGAGCACGACATCGATGCCGTGCGCGGCGGCATAGTTTATGGCATCGAAAGCCACTGCCGCCGGATCGGCGCCATACCTGTGCTGTATCGCCTTTATGCCGAGCTTGGCCGCATGCCAGGCGGTCTGCTCTATGGCGGCCGCGCGCCAGGTGTCGGATGCGCTGAAGATACAGGTGAATCCTCTCTGCATGAGCAGGTGCGCCAGCTTGGCCATCGTTGTTGTCTTGCCTGCTCCATTCGGCCCGAGAAAAAGGATTTTGAAAGGCCTATGCTGGGCTCGCGCCTGTGCCACGAGCTCAAACAGGTCGGCATGCGGCTTTGTCATCACTTCGATCAGCGTATCCTTCACGGCATTCCTCACAAAACCCCCAACCTCATCTTTCCTCACCCTTCTGCCCACAAGCCTGCGCTGCAGCTCAGCGTTTATCGCCTGTGCAGCCTCCAGCGCTACATCGGCTTCAAGCAATGACAGCTCAAGGCTGTCGAGCAGGTCATCGATGTCCTTATGCTTGAGCTCTATCTCATTGAAAATCAGCCCGCGCAGCGTGCTCTCAAGGCTGAGCTTGACAGGGAGTCCCTTCTCCTCCGGCTTCTTGAGTGGCCTCGTGATGAGCGAGGTTACGGCTCCGAGAAGCCCGGGCTTCTCCCCTCCTTTTCCGGCTTCTGTGTGCGCGCGCGTGATGCTGCGCTCCGCTCTCTTTTCAACTTCTTTCTTAGCTGCCGCGGCAGGCTCGGCCCGCGCGCTTTTTTTCGCGCGCTTTTGCCCAGCCGCGCGCTTTTTCTTTTCCTCAGCCCGTCCCTCTTCCTCAGCCCGCCCTTTCTCCTCGAGTTTTTTCTCTGCCCGTCCGGTGAGAGAATCGATAAAACTCATTATCTTCTGTTTGAGCAGGCCGAACATGTCACTCGCTTCTGCTCATGATGCGCTTGGCCTCGGCATCGAGCTCGCGCAACCTCTTGGCCAGCTCGGCGAGCGCGGACTCAAGACGCTCCCTCGTATCCTCAACCACTTTGAGCCTCTTCTCAAGCGTCTCGATGGTCTCGGCGATGCTCTTCTCGGTTATTATGTTGCTGCCTATCTCAACGAGCGCCCTGTCTCCCCCTGTTATTGTGGCATTCACAAAGACTCCAGCGCCGATGGGCAGCAGCACATCGCCCCCTTTCATCTCTTTCAGGTTTTTCAGCGTCTCGATGGTAGCTCTGATCTCCACGATGCTGGACTGGAGGCTGGCGATCTGATTTTGGATGTTTGCGCCCTGCTGCTGGGCTGACTGAGCCTCGAGCGCGATGCGCGACAGCTCATTTCTCTTCTCTTCACTGAGCTCCGGCATGTGCATCACTTACCATCTCAATCCTTTCTATTTTTATATATGGGCGTTTGAGCCCATGAGCGGCCCCCAGCAGCGCATAGGTCTGCTCGCGCGCTGCCCTCTCGCTGGGGGCCTCAACGGCCTTGGAGAACTTTCTGGCCTTTCCCCCCAAATACATAAGCCCCTGCACCACGAATTTCATGGAATCACCTCACAGGGGTTCCTGCCGGAACATCTTTGTCGGTCGTCAGCAGCGCAATCTGTCCACCAGCATCGGCTACCAGCAGCATTCCCTGGCTTGTGATGCCGCGGATGGTGCGCGGCTCGAGGTTGGCCAGCACGATGACCCTCCTCCCAATGAGCTCCTCTGGCACATAGTGTGTGGCTATGCCGGCCACGAGCGTGCGCTCGCTGCCGATGTCGACAGTAAGCCGGAGCAGCTTGTCGGTTCCGGCCACACGCTCGGCAGCGCGCACCACTCCAACGCGCAGCTCAAGTTTTCTGAAATCCTCAATCGCTATCATCCACCATCCCCAACGCCTGGTCTATGCGCGCCAGCTCAAACCCAGAGGTTGGCTCGCCCGTCAGGTATCCCCTGCTGTTGGCCACCAGGCAAAGCCCCACAAAGGGCACGCCCATGTTGCAAGTCCCAATGCCCCCTTTCACCTTAAGTACGCTCTCAATTGTTTGCAGCTCTTCGGCATTGGCATCGTTGTGCGCCAGGAAGCCCCTGTTTGTGGCCACGCACACGCTCCCCACTGTGTTGTAGCCAGCGATTGAGGTTGGCACGACCTCGACTCCCAGCGCATCGCTTATCCTCGCCATCTCCTCCCTCCTCATCCTTGGGTTGGCCAGCGCGCCCTTATCGTTAGCCACTATGTTGTTTCCGAGCGCGGTGTATTGTGTTCTCACCACCGCCACATTTAGGCCGGCGCGCTTGAGCGCAGCGATCTCCTCGCTGAAAGCGATTGCGGGCAATACAATGCCGTGGGAGTTCAGCACGCAGTACAGGCCCACGAGGTTGGAGTCGGCTATGCCGATCTCGAGCACATCTGTGCGCAGCACACGCCCCAGCGCGCGCCTGAAGTCCGGCGGTGCCCGCCCCACCACCGCGATGCTCTCGCTGGCACGCGCGAAAAGGCCCGGAAAGGCGTTTCCCTCTATGAGTACTTTGGCTGCGTGCATGCTCAGGCCTTGCCTCCCTGGGCCTTTTTGGCTTCTTCCGCGCCTATTGTCTGCGCGGGCAGCACACGCACCACACCATCCTTGTCGCGTCTGGCGAGCACACGTATTCTGCGAGGCGGTTTTTTTATCCCTCGTGCGAGCAGGAGGGCGTTCAGCTTGCCCTCGATGATCACCCTGGCCGCTTTGAGGTGCCTGGAGACAAAGGCGCGCACGAGCTCGACCGCCCTGCGCCCGCGCTTTACTCTCGGCTTTTCAAAGGCCTTGCGCAGCGGAATCGTGTAAATGCGCTCGATCTCCTCAGCCATGCGCTCACTCCGCCAGCTCCCGCTTGGCATGTGGCGTGCCGAGTTTGAGCTTGTTCGTCCGCCAGTGTCTCCTGAAAAGGTTCTGCCTCACACGCCTGGCTGTCTTGAGAACCACAAATACCGGCACAGGCCTGTTCTGTTTGAGAAATTTTCCCAATCTCCTCTTCAGTTTGCTCGTCTTCACCCTGCCCATCTCATTCGCCCCCCTTCCTCACTATCCTTATCTCACCTTCCCTTCTGGCGGTCAGGCGCGCGAGCAGCGCGCGCAGTTGCGCCTCACTCACCTTTTCGGTGAGCTGTCTTGTTTGGGCGAGATAGAGCAGCAGTTGCACGACGTTCTCATATAGCTCGGGATTGGCCAGGCGCACGTTCGCAAGGCGGGCGTAGGCCTCTGGGGTGCAGATGTGCTTGAGTGCCAGCTTTCTCTGAGCTTCCTGTATTTGGGCTGCCTGAAGCTCAGCGAGCTTTTCCCTCAAGCGCTTTTCTCGTAGGGCGGCCAACTCCTCGTCCTCCAAGCAACCACCTCAGGCCCCAGCAACCTCCTTTGCGATATTGTCGAGGAAGGCACGGCCCTTTTTTGACAACGCCCTGCCCCCCTTTCTCTTCTCAACAAAACCCACTGCCTCCATCTGCTGAAGCGCTTTGCGTATGATGTTCCCGCCCGCGCGCGCAAACCTCTCCCTCTTCACCCCCCTCTTTTTGCGCCCGCCGTAAGCCACACGCAGGCGCCGCACCCCAACGGGCTCATTGAGATAGAGCTTCCTGAGCAGGCTGGCGCATCTAATAAACCAGAAGTCCTTTTGCTGTGGTGCCCTCTCGGCGTGCACACCGCTCTTGACAAACTTGAGCCAAGCGGGCGGCTTGACTTCGGGAATTTCCTTGAGCTTTGCCGCGGTGCGCGCGATGAGCTTGTGTGCTGGCACATCGAACACGGTGACCAGAAAAACACCCGCAATATTTTTGGGGAATAAGTTATTTAACCTCTCCGCGCCTTGGGATAGGGAAAGCGTTTTGCATAGCCGCAGGCCAGGCAGGCATACTCGGCCACGCGCTGTCTGGAGAGCAGGCGCACACGCAACGTACGCCCGTGCAGCCAGGGCGCGCTGCACTTCTTGCAAAAGGCCAGTTTGATCTCTCTCGGAAAACGCAGGAGGAAGCGCGTGCCGAGGCGCCTGGCGAGCCGCACATACCTCCTTGCTCGCTCGGCATTGCCATCTATCCAGGCATGGCGGGCGAGGGACAGGAGGATGCTCACCCTCTCGCGCGCGATCTGCTTGATGTTCATCACATCAGCTCGGAGATCCCCTCGAGCGTTTCGGCGAGCTTGGCCGCCTCCGCCAGTGTGTTATAGAGGTAGAATGAGGCGCGCACCGTGCCATTCACCCCAAGCCAGCGGTGGAGGGGCAGAGCGCAGTGATGGCCCGAGCGCACACATATCCGGCCCGCCTCATCGAGCGCGGCCGCCACATCGTGCGGCGACAGGCCGCGCACATTGAAAGCCAAAATGCTCGTCAGCTCCTTCCGGTCCACGTATGTCTCGATGGCTGGGTTTTCGGAAATCAGCTCGAAGGCCTTTTGGCAGACCTCCCTATCGTGGGCGAAAATGTTCTCCATGCCGATGCGCTCAAGATAGTCGCATGCCGCTGCCAATGCCAGCGCGCCAGCGATGTTTGGCGTGCCGGCTTCCCACTTGTCTGGGCTTTTGGCAGGCATGAATGTCTCCTCCTCCACGTGCGCGATGGTGCCCCCTCCCCAAAAAGTTGGCTGCAGCTTTTCGGCCAGCTCAGCCCTCATCCACAGCACGCCAATGCCAGTGGGCGCAAGCATTTTGTGGCCCGAAAAGGCAAGGAAGTCACATCCGAGCTCCTTCACATCTATTTTGAAATGTGGCACGCTCTGCGCGGCGTCAACAAGCAACAGCGCATCGCCCTTCTCCCTGGCCACCCTCTCGACGGGCGCGATTTTGCCCAACACGTTTGAGACATGGCCCAGCGCGATGAGCCTGCTCCGAGCAAAATCGTAGTCCTTCTCAATGCGCACCCTCACCCCCCTTTTCTTCAGCTGAAGCCAGGGGAGCAGGTTGGAGTGGTGCTCGAAAATTGTTGTGGAGACCACATCGCCCCTCCGCCACGGGATTGCCGAGGCGACGATGTTTATGGCCTCGGTGGTGTTTTTGGTGAAGATTATCTCCTCCGGCTCAGCGCCTATGAATTTTGCAACGCGCGCTCTGGCCCGGTCATACATCTCGCTGGCGGTGGCGCTCAGCCGATGTAGCCCTCTGTGAATGTTGGCTTTGAATTGCCTGTAGTAGCTTAACTCGGCCATGAGCACTGGCTCGGGCGTGAGGCTGGTAGCCGCGCTGTCCAGATAGATTATGTCTGTGGCGAGAATGGGGAAATCAGCGCGTATTTTTTCAACATCCATGGAAGAATTTAGAAGCTCTCCATATAATTATATGGCTTTGTGCAGGCTGTGCGCCTCGCTGTGGGGGGAGCGCGGGCGCGCGGCGGAGAAAAATTGCCGGCTGTGTGCCGGAAAGGTCTGGTCACCGGCCATGAGACTGACCAAGGGCGCGCTCGGAGAGCTTGGCAAGCTCGAATGGTCCTCTTTTCAGGCTGCTTCAAGCCTGCCCGATGAAATACTGGCGCGCGAAGAGGCGCTCTCAGAGGTCAAAGGACTGCAGAAAATCCCACTGAAGAGCTTGCTGAACCAGCTCGTGGCAGCGAAGATCGCCGCGGCATTTCCGGGCGCGCGGGCCGAGGGCAGGGAGCCGGATGTCAGGGTGTTGGTTGACCTGTTTCGCGGCCGCGTTTTAGTCGAGCCCCAGCCACTCTTCATCGCCGGCAGATATAACAAACTTTCCCGCGGCATCGCGCAGAGCAGATGGGACTGCTCCTGCAGGGGGCGCGGTTGTCCGCGCTGTGGGGGAAAGGGAAAAATGTATGTCAGTGTCGAGGAGCTCGTGGGTGGCATATTGCGGCGGCTCTTTGAGGCCGAGGGCACAAAATTCCATGCGAGTGGCCGGGAGGATGTCGATGCGCGCATGCTCGGCACGGGCCGTCCTTTCGCGCTCGAGTTGATAGCGCCGAGAAGGAGGCGAATATCCGAGAGCGCGCTGGAGCTGCTCATAAACGCCTCAACCGATGATGTGAAGGTTAGGGAGCTGCGGTTTGTGGGAAAGAGCTTCGTCGAGGCGCTCCACAATGCCAGGCTTGACAAGCGCTACAGGGCGCTCGTTGAGGTGGAGGATGCTCCACGCGCGGCGGCCCAGCTTTCCAGCCTGCGTTTTCCTCTCAGGCTTGTCCAGCGCACTCCCACGCGCGTGTTGCACCGCAGGGCCGATAAGGAAAGAAGGAGAAAAATTTATTCGCTCAGCGCGAGAGAGCTCGGCGAGCGGCTGCTTGAGCTCGAGGTGGTGGCAGAAGCCGGCACCTATGTCAAGGAGTTCGTGAATGGGGATGGTGGTCGCACCAGGCCGAGCATTGCCGAACTGCTCGGAAGGGAGGCGAAGGTGCTTGAGCTCGATGTCATCGATGTGGAGCGAGTGATCGATGACTGGTGGTAGCGGTGGTGGTATGGAGTTGGAGCTGCTGAGGGTCGCCATCGCCGTGCTGGGAACGGCGGCGGCCGCGGCTTTCGATGTTTTCAACAACCGAAATGTGCCCAACTGGCTTACCTATGCATTCGTAGGCCTTGGGCTTGCCATCAACCTGGTTTTCGAGCCAGCTCTTTTGGCGAGCGCGCTGCTGCCATCCGCCATCATCTTTCTTTTCGGCTGGCTTCTGTGGCAGGATGGGCAGATCGGCGGTGCCGATGTGCTCATCCTGGCCGGCCTGGCGCTCCTTCTGCCTCAGGCGCCCACGCTCTTCCTTGAGAAGCCAACACTGCCCTCGGGCATGCCATTTGTGGTTTCAATTTTTGTGCTCTCAGGCATTGTCTTCCTCGTGGCCTTTACGCTCAGGAGCATTCCAGCCGTCGTGCGCGCCGTGGGGAGGGGCGAGGCAAAGGTGAGCCATGCCGGCCTGGCATATGCGCTCGCCCTACTGCTTCTGGTGTGGTTTTTTGTCATGGCCGGTTTTGGCCTCACCCAGCACTACATTGTTTTCTTGATTGTGGTGATGGCATGCGCGGCCTTTGTGCTCGCCTTTAAGGAAACAATCACTGACAGCCTCATCGAGCGAGTGCCGCTTAGCAGCATAGAGGAGGAGGACATCCTTGCCATCGATAGAATGGATCCTGACATTGTGCGGAGGTGGAGGTTGAGAAGGCTCCTCACGCGTGAGGAGCTCGCCAAGCTGAAGAAAACCCGCCTGAAGGAATTCCCTGTGCTCAAAAGGCTACCGACCTTTCTGCCCTGGGTGCTGATCGCGTTGCTGATTTCGTTGAGGTACGGAGACTTCCTCTCACTGCTCACCGCGCTGGCGTTGGGTCAGTGAAGCAAGAGCGCTCCGGCCAGCGCGCCAGCGAGCGCGCACAGCAGATTGGTGGTCTGCTTGTTGCCTATCCCCCTTTCCTCCAGCACGCCGAGCAGCGTGTCAAAAAGCGAGCCGATGAATCCAACGCCCGCGATGAGCGCCACATCAACAAAGCTGTATGTTCCGGGATAGAGCAGCCATGCTGTCAGCCCGATGAGCGCCCCCCCATCTATCGAAGCCAGCAGGCCCAATAACGATACCGCACCGCTCGTGCCGGGCCTCACCCTCTTCATGCTCCACAGCGCGAGTGGCCTTCCTCCGAGCACGCCGAGCTCGCTGGCAAATTTGTCGGCGCTCACTGCTGCCAGCGAGCCAACATAGGCCGCACGCGCCGGAAATGAAAACAGCGCGCTCGCGATGACCACGAGGGCGGGCACGCCGCCGTTTGCCAACACATTGGCCCACGAGCGCTCGTGCTCGTAGACCGCTAGCTGTCTCTTCCTGTCATAATCGAATTTCGTGACGAGCACTCCGGAGAGCAGCACCGTGAGGATGAGCAGGAAGAATGGTAGCGCGTTGGGCCCGCCAAACACAATGATGAGCCCACCGATGATAGCCGCGCTTATTGTCCCTGGCAGGTCAAGCAGCAGTGCCCGCACCATGCCATCATCTCACAAATCCTATTCCCTCAACACTTATAGTTCCGTTGGCCCCATCGAACACAAAAGGCTTTTTTGTGAAGGCCTCGATGGCCACGGCATTGGAGCGCTCGTGCGCTGTGAACTCCGCCACACGCAGCACGCTGCTGCCCTTGGCCAGTGCAGCATAAATCATGAGCTGGTCGCCCAGATGGTTGTCCACGCACGCCGGCGAGGCCAGGAGAGCGCGCATGCTCTCTGCGGCCTCGCGCCCAACCTCCTCGGCGCTTTTCCCTGGCCTTCCAAGGGCGCTCGCGCCGAGAAATCCCCCCTCGCACACGCACCACAGGGAAACAAAGGAGCCCGGAGAGAGCGCCTTTGCAGTTTCGGTCTTAAGCTTTGCATTTGGGAAAATGCCGAGCACGGCCTGCGCCTGCCTTGTCGCGATGTGGGCAGGCAGATTGGCGCAGACCGAAATCCCCTCCACCTCGCTGCATCTTCCCCGCTCGCTCAGGTGCACCCCCCGGAGCCCGCCACACGGCTCAACCAATAACTCCACCTCCCCCCCTCCCTTAGGATAAAAGCCATAGGCCCGCAGGGTGAGTGAAAAACGGGCCCCGAAGAGGGCCGCTGCGGGGGCAAATACTTTCTGTAGAAAGTGGAAGTCTGGCGACCAGGCAACGTGCGTTCCTCCTCTGACAACAACGCGGGAGGGCTTCTTCGCAAAAAGTAGGGCGGGGAGAACCGCCTGCACCACGAGCGAGGTGCTGCCCGCTGTACCGATGTCGAAGAAATATTCGCCCCCATCAACTTGCCCAGGCTCGAAGGAGAGGGTGGGCGAGCCGAGCTCAGCCCCGCTTATCTTTGCCCGGCATATTTTTGTCAGCGCGTTCACGCAGGTGAGGTGCTGGGGCTGGAGGCCCGGATTGGGGCGAGGCTTGCGGATGTTGGTCAGGCGCACTGGCTGCCCGAGCACGGCCGACAGCGACAGGGCAGTGCGCAGGATCTGTCCCCCACCCTCAGCGCCATCTATCTCGAGCATGCATGCAGTTCAGCTTACAAAAATATAAGTGAGTGCGGGCGGGAGGGGAATAGAAAGAGGCCACCGCATTGCGCGGTGGCAAGGCGACCAGTTTGCTGCCCGAAGGCAGATGTGAGAAATCGAGCAGAAGCAAATCATTTAGAATCAAAAGTAATTTAAACTTTTCTGCAGGCAATATAAACCTCTCTCTCGGAAAATTTGCGGGCTGATTGGTTGGCAGAGGCAGAGGAGCACATACAGGCGCTCGAGAGGCAGAAAGCCGAGCTCATCGCAAAGGCCAGAGCGCTCGATGAGCGGCTGGCCGGCATGAGTGCTGAGGCACGCGCGCTGCGCGAGGCCATACGAAGCGTGCGGGCGCGGCCAGCGGGAATGCTGCGAAAGCGGCTTGCCGAGCTTGAGTGGCGCATTGCCACCGAGGCGTTGAGCCTGAAGAGCGAGCGCGCCTTCATGAAGGCGATCGGCGAAACAAAGAAAGAGCTGGCGGCCGCGCTGGAGCGGGAAAAGAAGAGGGAAAGGCTTGCCTATGTGGAGGGCGAGATCCGCCTCGCCGAGCTTGAGAAGCGCAAGGTTGAGGAAGAGATTCACAGAACAAAGAAAGAGCTCGAGGCGGCGTGGGCAGCCAAAAAGGCGGGCGAGCGCGCTCCGGCCATCGCATGGACTCCGGAGCAGAGCAATGAGGGGGTGACCCTCGGCGAGATTGCAGTTATAAAAAAGAAGGGAGAATAGCCCGCATGCGCGCTGTGCTCATCGATGTTGACTATGTCACGAGAGGGGGCAGGGCAGTTATCCGGTTGCTGCTCAAGAGGCGGCGCTTTTTCAGGATGTATGATGAGGATTTCAGCCCCTATCTCTATCTGAGCCCACGCGGTTCGCTCGCCGAGGCTGAGAGGGAGATCGCCGGCCTGGTGGTGCGCGGGAGGGCGGGCGAGGAGGTCCGTGCCGCTGGCGTGCAACGCGTGAAAAAAGTGGTATCGGGCAGGGAGAGAGAGGTATTGAAGGTGCTCGCCCACCACCCCTCGCACATCCCTTTTCTGCGCAGCGCGCTCGCTGAAATCGGGGAGGTGTTTGAGCACGACATACCATTTGCCCGGAGATATCTGATAGACAGGGGGCTCACTCCATTGAATGAGATAACGTTTGAGCGGAAGGGCCGCACCATCACACACATACTAGGCCAGCGGGAGGCAGCGCCGGCCTTTCGCATGCTGGCATTTGACATCGAGACTTACAACCCGCAGGGCACGCCACGGGAGGAAAAGGACCCTGTGATTATGATATCGTATGCCGGAGAGGGCGATGAGGGCGTGCTGACTTTCAGGGAGTGCGACCGGCCCTTTGCGCGCGTGCTCGCCAACGAGGCCGAGCTGCTGGCTGCATTCGGCCGCCTAGTCAGGCAAAAGGATACCGAGCTCCTGCTCGGCTACAACTCAACATCGTTTGACCTTCCCTATCTCCGCGCGCGGGCGAGGGTGCTCGGCACAGAGCTGCCGCTTGGCAGGGATGGTAGCGCTCCCATACTGAAACGGCGGGGGCCATTTGCGAGGGCCAAAATAAGGGGAAGGGTGCATGTCGATGTATACCACATCGTGCGCTTTCTGGGACTCATCGGCGCGCTGAAGGGCTACCTCTATACGCTTGGCGAGGCATACGCCGAGCTGACAGGGAAACAGAAGATGGCCGTCGACAAGGTAGCCATCCATGCGATGTGGGATGATGGCCGGTTGCGTGGCGAGCTGGCCGAGTATGCGCTGTCGGATGCGCGCGCCACGCTCGAGCTCGCGCGTATGACGCTTCCATTGCAGTTTGAGCTGTGCAGGATTGCAGGCCTGCCGCTGTCCGATGTGGTCGGAGCCACGGCCGGCCAGCTCGTTGAGGCGCTGTTGCTGCGCCGCGCGCATGCCGAGGGCATCATCGCGCCCAACAAGCCGAGTGCCGAGGAGGTGGCAGCCAGGGAAAGGGAGCCAATCGCTGGCGCGTTCGTCAAGATGCCCACACCCGGAATATACGAGAACATAGCCGTATTCGATTTCAGAGGCCTCTATCCCAGCATCATCTGCTCGCACAACATCGACCCTGGCACGCTGAACTGCGACTGCTGTGTGGGAGGAGGTCACCTCTCGCCAGCAGGCCATCGCTTCTGCGCAAAGCGCACAGGCCTCATCCCAGCCGTGCTGGCCGAAATACTCGAGAAGAGAGCTGCCATAAAGCGCGAGATGCGCCAGCACCCTGCCGACTCCGAGGCCTGGCGTGCGCTGGATGCCAGGCAGCAGGCGCTCAAGATATTCGCCAACTCATTTTATGGCATGTTCCGCTACGCCCGCGCGCGCTGGTACTCGCGTGCTTGCGGCGAGAGCGTTACGGCATGGGGGCGGCACTACATTAAAGAGACGGCCGCCAAGGCCGAGGCGGCAGGCTTCAGGGTCCTCTACATGGACACCGACAGCTTGTTTCTGCTCCTCGAAAACAAAACGCGCGAGGATGCGCTTGCCTTCATGCGGGAGGTCAATGCCGCGCTGCCCGGCAACATGGAGCTTGAGCTCGAGGGCTTCTATGTGCGGGGCGTTTTCGTCACCCGGAAAGGAGTTAAGGAAGAAAAGGGTGCGAAGAAAAAATACGCTCTGTTGGGCGAGGATGGGCGCATCAAGATACGGGGCTTTGAGCTCGTCAGGCGGGATTGGGCGCCCATCGCAAAGAGCACGCAGCAGAGGGTGCTGGAGGCCATTCTTAAGGAGGGCAGCAAGGCCAAGGCCATCGCGGTGGTGCGCGAGGTCATCGAGCGCCTCAGGGAGGGCGAGGTGCCGCTCGAGGAGCTGGTTATTTATACGCAACTGAGAAAAAGGCTGGGAGGATATGAGGTGGTGTCGCCCGAGGTGGCGGCAGCGCAGAAAGCGCGCAGGGCGGGCATTCCGCTTGCCGATGGCGCGCTTGTGGGCTATGTGATCACGCGCGGGGGAGGAAAGGTGAGCGACAGAGCAGTGCTCGCCGAGCTGGCGCGGGACTACGACCCAACCTACTACATAAACAACCAAGTGCTTCCGGCAGTGCTCAAAATCCTCGCCGAGCTTGGGGTTAGCGAGGATGAGCTTAAGGGCGAGGGAAAACAGCAGACGCTTGCGGGCTGGTGACATGCCTCCGGCAAGAGCGGCTGGTGTCGAAAAGGCGCGCAAAAAGCTCATAGCACTGATAAGGGCGGTGGGAATGCAGAGAGTGGTGAGCGAAGAGGAGGCGAGGTCGTTCGGCGAGGAGTCGTTCGGCAGAGAGATAGAATGGGGCGATGTCATCGTATCCGCGGTCGGTGGGGAGTTTTATGCCAGCGCTTTCGTGAGCCCGAGCAGGGGGATGCACGAAACCCTGCCACTGCTCAGCGACCTCGACTTCGTGTACGACTACATCGAGGCCCCCTCGGCTGCGCGCTTTGCCAAGCTCAGGGCCAATTTCATAAAAAGACGAGAGAGGGCAAAAAAGGCCGTGGCCATTGCCAAAAAATTGGGCGATGAGCGTGCAACGCGCAATGCTCAGGCCGAGCTCGAGCGCGCAGAGCGCGGGCTGCTCCGCATAGAGGTCTCGGCCAGCCTCGCTGCTCGGCCAGGCTGCATCAGCAGGTACATCCTCACAACGGCGCGCGCGGCGAGCAGGGAGGAGGCGGTGGAACGCGTGCGCCAGCAGGTGAAGAAAATACTATTCCGCACGGGCGGAACCATGCTCAGGGAAAGCGAGATAAAGCGGTGCTTTGGCTGGGAGGAGGCTACGGGCGACAGCATCGAGCGCGCCAGCCATGGCCGCGCGCTCGGCGCATACATCGTGAGAGAGCTCAAGCGCCTTTTCGGTGGATGAATGCGCATAAAGGCCATACTATTTGACATCGATGACACGCTTTTCCCGAGCGGGGAGTTCGCCGAAAAGGCGAGAAGAAATGCCATCGCTGCAATGATAGAGGAGGGGCTGGAGCGCTCGGCTGACGAAGCCTATGCCGTGCTCCAGAGCATAATCAGAGAATACGGCTCGAACTATCCTCGCCACTTCGATGTGCTGCTCGACAGGCTTGGGGTGAAGGAGAACAGAGCGCGCCTCATAGCCGCGGGCGTTGCGGCCTACCACAACACAAAGAGCACCATCGCGCCTTTTCCCGATGTTCCCAGAACGCTCATACGGCTGCGCGACCTTGGCTATCGTCTGTACGCCGTGAGCGAGGGGAAGGCGGTCAAGCAGTGGGATAAGCTCATCCGGCTCGGCCTCGACTTCTTGTTTCACGGCGCTTTCATCAGCGAGGAGGTTGGTTGTGGCAAGAGCGTGAGGTTCTATCGTACGGTGGCCAGGAAGCTGGCTCTCAAGCCGGGCGAGCTACTCATGGTCGGCGACCGCCTGGATAAGGACATCGGGCCGGCAAAGCGAGCGGGCATGCGCACAGCGCGCATATTGCAGGGCAAGTATGCGCTGCAGGCGGGCAGGACAAAGCCCGACTTCGAGATAACAAGGGTGGGCGAGTTACTTGACATACTCAAACGGCTCGGATGAAATCCGACTGTTCAGGCAGGCAGGCCGCGTGGCTGCGCGGGCACGGCAAAAGGCCGCCGCACTCGCCAAGCCGGGCATGCCGCTTGAGGAGTTCGCCGAAAAGCTCGAGGCCTACATCGCCGAGCTGGGCTGTCGGCCCGCTTTCCCGATAAACATCTCGATCAACAATGTGGCTGCACACTACACACCGCCAAAAGGCGATGATAGCGTTTTTGGTGAGAAGGATATTGTGAAGATAGACCTCGGTGCCCACATAGGCGGGTGCTGTGGCGACACTGCGCTGACGCTCGATTTCTCGGGCGAGCATGGCCATCTCATCGAGGCGGCCGAGGCCGCGCTCGCTGCGGCCATCGCCCAAATCCGCGCTGGTGCGAAGACGAGCGATGTGGGCGCGGCCATCGAACGCGAGATAAGTGCGCGCGGCCTCAAGCCTGTGGTCAACCTGACCGGCCATCAGATAAAGCGCGGCACGCTGCACGCCGGAAAGGTCATTCCGAATATCAGCACGCGCGACCACCAGATCCTTGCCGAGGGCGACATCATCGCGGTCGAGCCTTTTGCCTCAACGGGCAGGGGCAGGGTGGCCGAGGGCACGCTCGTGGAGATATTCAGTTTTGTTGGCCGAGCCGGCGTGCGGCTGCCCCAGGCCAGACAGGTCGCGGCATTTGTGGAGAGGGAGTATGGCGGTTTGCCGTTTGCTGAGCGATGGCTCTATAGAGAGTTTCCCTCCCGCCTCTTTGTTCAGAGCGCGCTCAAAGAACTGGCGCATGCCGGCGCGCTGCGCCCCCATCCCGTGCTGGCCGATGCGCCCGGCTCGCTCGTGAGCCAGGCGGAGCACACCGTGCTGGTGGAGAAGGGCGGCTGTGTCATACTCACACGCTAGCCCTACGAAAACAAAGCCAAGCACGGCGAGCAGTGCTGCTTGTTCGTGGTGACCCTTGCCAGATGTCATGGTGAGGCCAACAAGCAGAAGCATTGCGACAACGGGCCTTTCATCAAACTACAAACCGAAAGTGCTTTAACACAGCACTTTAAAAGTTTGTGTGGGCCCGTGGCGCAATGGATAGCGCGCCTGGCTTCGGTATTCCGGTTCGTTGGCCCGATTGTTTGTGAAGAAACCAGATGGTTACGGGTTCGAATCCCGTCGGGCCCGCTGGTGATTGCCATGGCAAGCGAGGTGATCGAGTTCGCGCGCCTGCTCGTGTCGCTAGGGGTTGGCGCGCTCATGGGCTGGTATGTCTATACACAAATTACTATTGTTGAGGTGCCGTGGTGGGCCGCGCTGCTCATCGGCCTCATAACCTTCGGCCTCGTGT
Organism: Candidatus Micrarchaeia archaeon; assembly: GCA_038890815.1. Lineage (GTDB taxonomy): Archaea > Micrarchaeota > Micrarchaeia > Burarchaeales > JACRGF01 > JAWAFC01. The sequence continues at coordinate 128,471 of JAWAFC010000003.1, forward strand.
ACCTCATCTTTGCCAAAGTTATCAGCCGAGGCGCTGGCTGAGCGATCCAATCAGAACCAACCGACGACTCGTCGGCTTCGCCTCCTCGCCGAATCGTTGGTTCCGATCAGAACCGCCAGCGCGGTTCCGATACCTCCAGCAACCATTT
>JAWAFC010000004.1:0-128206 GCA_038890815.1 Candidatus Micrarchaeia archaeon
ATCGCTTCTTTAACTGCTTTCTCTATCACTTCCTCATTCACTTCCCTTGCCTCTTTCATTATCTCCTGCGTTTCCACAATAACCTCTGCAATGAATTCCGCTGTCTTCTCCTCATTCTCTGTCTTCTCCTCAAGCTTTTCGAGCTTTTCCTTCGCCTCAGCATCCCCCTCCTCAGCTTTCCGAGCCAATTCCACTCTCATCTCAGCGATCTTCTCCACAGCCGCTTGCTCCAACTGCTTCAGAATTTGTGCTTGCTGCATTATTTGTTCGGATAATTCACCTGCCTCCTCTTTAGAAATAATGCCTGCCTCCACTTCAGCTGCAATAAAATTCGGCAGCAAACCTGGAGCAACTATAGCCACACCAAGCCTAAACTTATTCTGATCGCGAAGGTAAACGTGTACCAATACCTTAACAAGTTCATCCTCATTCTTCGCCGCTTTAATAGCATCGCGCTCTTGCCGACTAATGAATCCTAACTGGTACAATTTGTTAGCAATATCATCTTTCTTTGGAAGAAAATTTTCTGCTGTTCTTCTCAAAGGTATTTTCGCTTGCTCTTCTGAAGTTTTTGCCGAACCCTGGTTGAAAGCACTCTTAACTCCACCCCACAACGCCTTCTTTATCCTCTCTATCTCCTTTGGCGGCACCTTTCCTCCATCTGGCGGCAGCGAGGCGCGTGCCTCCGCAATTGCTTTGACTAAATCAGAAACGATTTCCGGTTTTTGCTTTAGGCGGATGCGCTGTGCATCTGTGAGCTTGAGCCCGTATTTGCTCAGCATTTCATTGAATCGCGCGTCTTCTCCTCGGGCGTAGTCGGCGAGCGCTTCTTCAAGCTCCTGGTAGGTTTTGTTGAGAGCCACGAGCACTTCGTTGGCTTGCCTGCCGAATGCTTCCTCGTTTATCTTGCCTTGTTTCAGGGAGGATTCGAGGTTTTCGAGCGAGGAGACGGCCTCCCTGTTTGCTCTCGTGACGAGCTGTTCGACCGCCTCAGCGGCTTCGGGGTTCGTTTTCTTGAGGGAATCGATCTGGTCCTTGAGCGCGCGCTGGCCTCCCTCCACTTCCTCAGGTGTGAGCGTGAGTTCTTTGAATTCATTTTCTTCCTGTAACGTGCGGGGGAATATAGATTTTTATACCCCTTATTCCACATATACATCATGAAGTTCCTCAGGCCTCAAGCACCTGCAAACCAAACCCTTTCTCCTAGACCAGATGATATTACTGCGAGAAGCCAAGCCCGCAATCCCTTTTCATTCGGCAGGCGTCTTTTGACAACTGGAATAATCCTTGGAGTTTCGACAGTCTTTACTCTCGCGGCAGGCAATTTCGCGAGGGCGGGAGAAAACGGAAAGCAGCCAACGAAAATAGCGCAGGGAAAGGAAGCGGAGGCGGCTGTGAGGGCGCTGACGGCGGAGGACTTAAATTTCAAACTCGGGAAGACGTATCTTGCTGATGTAATGCGGGTACTCGAAGAAAGAGGGGTAAAAAATATAACCACTTACAAACATACAAATGGGTTTAGTCTGATGGCCGACGGCCTAGCAGTCATATATTCTTTTGACAAAAATACTATTCTAGATGGCGCACTCCGACTTGACCCCATACTCAAATCTGATGTGTTTCCAAGAAATTACGCTATAGCCTGGGTGCCAAGTGGCGACCTTATGTTCATCACCGCAGAAAATTTTGAAGTTAGCTATGATGGCAGATATGTTCTTGGCGTTGTGATTGTGAAAGCCAAAGATCTTATCAAACCGCAGGTTTTAGTCTTCCCTTTACGGGAACTTATTGAAAGAAATGGAGATGGCGGCTTTAAAGAACCAAAGTTCATTTATGTCCTAAAAGAAAGAGTGGTTGTCTTAACTGCAAAAAACAGCAATGGTGAAACTTGGAAGGAGTTTCTGCTTTTCGACGCTGAGACAGGCGAGGCGCTGGGTTTTGTCCCTGCCAGCGCTCTCAAAACCGCTTTAGCCGAGTAATCTTTTTATCGCATCTCTAACAGCATTTTTTATCGCCTCCTCGCTTCTTTCGCCTGTTTCTTCCATTATCTTCAGTGTTTCGCTAATTGCTTGAGCTACAAATTCCTCGCTTTCCGCTTTCTCAATTTTTGCATCGATTTCCTTTAACTCTTCCTCAGCTTTCTTGTCTCCTTCCTTTGCTTTATCAGTTAATTCCGCTCGCTTGTCCTCCAATTCCTTTAGCGTGTTCTTGAGTTGTTCTTCGGCAGCCGCACGAACCAGCTCCATTTGCTGAACCAAAGAGTCTGCATCATTTTTAGAAATTATGCCCGCCTTCTCTTCTGCTCGAACATAGCTTATGTAAAGCAACGGATCGACTGCTTTCAAGACATTTCCAAAGCCCACGTGGTCTCTCTGAATGATTGGAGCCAAAACTGCAGCGAGTGCTCCTGGACCCTTTCTTGCGGCGTCGATGGCGTTAACAGCTTCCTGTTTGGTGATAACTCCATGCTGCAGGGCTTTGTTAACTACCTTGACTGCTTGTTCAACTGTCATCTTTTGTGCGATTTCGTCCGCGACAGCTTTCGCTTGGTTTGCAGTTACCGGAGCAATCACGACTCCCCGCAGTCCTTTTGCAGCTCCCCGTCCTCCAACTGCTTCCCCCGCCGTCTTCGTCTCTTCATGCCCCAGCGCTTTCCTTATTTCCTCTATTTCTTCTCTTGGCACGCTTCCTCCGTCTGGCGGCAGCGAGGCGCGTGCCACTGCAATTGTTTTGGCTAATTCAGAAACGATTTTCGGGTCTTGCTTTAGGCGGGTGCGTTGTGCGTCTGTGAGCTTGAGCCCGTATTGGCTCAGCATTTCGTTGAATCGCGCGTCTTCTCCTCGGGCGTAGTCGGCGAGCGCTTCTTCAAGCTGCTGGTAGGTTTTGTTGAGAGTGACGAGTGCTTCGTTGGCTTGCCTGCCGAATTCCTCCTCATTTATCTTACCCTGTTTCAGGGAAGATTCGAGGTTTTCGAGCGAGGAGACAGCCTCCCCGTTTGCTTTCATGATGAATTCCTTGAGCACTTTGGCGGCTTCGGGGTTCGTTTTCTTGAGGGAATCGAGCTGGTCCTTGAGCGCGCGCTGGCCTTGCTGGACTTCTTCGGCCGTGACCTTGACTTCCCCCGCCTTTTCTTCGGGCAGCACGCTCGGGGGGATGAAGGTCACTCCGTAGTCCGAGATTATTTTAATGCGCGGGCCCTCGAGCTTCACATCGGTGATACTCTCTTGGAGCCTCTCAAAAGCATCCGGGCCGTGTTCTCTGTCGTAAGCATCCCGAATCTGCTCACACTTTCTCAGAGTCTCCGGGTCTTTGCCGCCGTACTTTAGGTAGCTTGCGGCGAGAAGCGCGTCTTCCATCAAGGGGTTTTCGGGTGCAACCGCGGCGAGCCTGTCTCGAATAGCGTCGAGAAGCGTCTGGTCGGCTTGCGGTTTTTTGAGAGCCAGTCCTCCTTCGCCCATTTCAATTACCTCGTTTCCTGCAGGATTATCGCAGGGCTTGCTTTTAAGCCTTACAGATGTGCTTTCTCAGGTCCAAAAGTGTAGCGCGGGGTGGTGTCAAAATAAATAAAACTCTGCCCCCATCTCAATCTGTGCACAGGGAGCTCCTGTTTGCTGGCATCGCGCTCGTGCTGCTCGGCTTTGCCCTCGTGGCAGCTGCTGCGCTATTTTCAAAAGAGGCCGAGTACGGCGGCGTGGTGCTGCTCGGTCCCATTCCCATCGTGTTCGGCAGCAGCGCTCGGGCTGTGTTCCTGGCCGTGCTGCTCGCGGTGCTGCTGGTGCTCATCTATTTCATGTTCTGGTTGCTCAAGCCTTTTGGTTAGTTCCCTGAGAAGCCGCTGGTCTGCGGGTCAGAAAGCCATCTTCTACCTTATATGCATTTCAAACCAACCCAATTTCCTTTTTGAGTTTAAAGTTTTTTATTTGAATATTGTAAAGCTGATCAATCTTTTCTGCAAGAATTATTCGGAGGGTATCCTAATTTCATGAAAAGTCCCGCTGAGCAGTGAATCAATTTTTGGGAGATCTTTTTCCGAGGCAACAAGGAATATGTAGGAATTCCATTTATCGTTGGCATGCTTCAGTTTGCCCAAAGCATGGAGGATGTCCCCCCCAACTTGAATTTCAAAAACATATTTAGGTACAGCACCGGTAACATTTGGCGATCTCCAAACTACATCGAGCCGTTCCCCATCAACGGGAAATTCCTTTTCGCTTATGAATCGTTCAATTCTCCCAATCTCCAAAAGCTTCTCCTGAATCTCATCGTGTGAACTGAGTTTCTTTTTCCCCTCAACTGGCACGGAGGCAGTAATGTATTTCCTAAAATTCGTGTTCCAGGATAAATCAAGTTTTTCCAAAATGAGCTCTACTGATTTTGGGTCAGCGACTGGGTTCAAACCGCTGCGAACAATCCATGGATAACCAATGTTTAAGTCTTTAAGGGAAATTTTACCTTCCATCCATGAGGGCTTGGGCAAAACATATTCGACTTTGAAATTAAAGCGATAAGGATATATCACTTTTTTCTCTTTGATTTCGTCGGCCCAAAGAGGCGTTTTTTCTTCTCTTTTGTTCTCTACTCTGCCAACGCCGATTACCCCCATCACTGGGTACGTAACATAAAAAATCAGCAAATCCCCGGGCGAAAGCCCATCCCATTCTTTCTTCAAGCTCGGCTTAACGCCCCAGATAGAGTCAGCTATACCACGCTCCCAATTGACTAAGTTACCAGTTAAAATCCAGAAACGCATTACCTCATCCCTTTCGCCATGTCCGTCAGCACACCGCGCGGGTCCTTCGCCTTCACAAATGCGCTCGCCAGCAGCACGCCTTCGGCTCCCAGCTCGAGCGCGCGCTTGACATCGTGGCCGTTGCTCACGCCCGCGCCGCACAGCACGGGCACGTTGCTGATGCTCTTCACCTCGCGGATTGTTTCGGTGATGACTTCGGGCTTTGCTGTGGAAACGCTCACGCCGGTGCCGATGAGCTCGGGGGGCTCGACGGCGATGAAGGATGGCTTGAGGCACGCCACGGCCTTGCTCTCGGTGGCATTTACCGTGCAAACGCACGTTTTGAGGTCGAGGGAGCGCGCGCGCTCAATGATTGAGCGAATTTCTGCGAGTCGCATCTTTCTCTCAGCGTGATTGACAAGGGAGCCCGCGCACCCACTCGCCTTTATCCCTTCAAGCGTGACCGCGCCCGTGGCAGCCCCAGGCCCTACATCATCTACGTGCTGAGCGAAGACAGGTATTTTCACCGACCTGGCGACGAGGGCGAGATCGGGCGCGGGCGGCGCCACAATGATGGGCACGCCCGTCTCGGTCGAGACCGATTCCGCAATCTGGGCTAACTCAAGCGCTTTGGGGCCTGCGCTCTCGCTGTATGCTTTCAGATTCAGGATGATGACCGGCTCCATCGCCCCACCTACAGTAGGATGAACTTCACATACACCCCTTTATCTATTGTGATCTCCGCCGCCCTTCCCATCTCGGCCGCGCCGAGCTTGACCACTTTGGTCTTTCCGAGCTCGCCCTCACCTTCGCATTCGTGAATGTGGCCGCAGATGTTGAGGAGCGGTTGCTTCTGTTCGATGATTGCCCGTATGCTCTGCGAGCCCACGTGCATGTCCTCACCCACGGTGTCGAGCAGGCCGTAGGGCGGCGCGTGCGTCATGAGAATTGTTTTGGAGTTGATGGGTAGTTTGGCGAGCAAAGAGGCGATCTCCTCCTCCGAGTATTCGGTGGGGGTGCTGAAAGGTGTGGGGTTGCTGCCCCCGAGGCCAACAATGGCATAGCCCCCCAGCGAGACCCTCTTTGCATGGATGCTGACCCCCCTCTCATCAAGGAGGCTGGCGACTTCGGGCGGATCCATGTTCCCGTGAACTGCATAAGCCCTGTCAAGGAAGGACAGCAGCTCCTGAACAAACGAAACCGGCCCCCGGTTAGTGAGGTCACCCGCGATGAGAACTGCATCGTATGAGTTCTTGCTGATGCGCATGCGGAGCCGGTCTGCGGCCGACTCATCGGCATGGATGTCTGCCAGAGCAAGCAGCTTCATCTCACCCACCTCCTCGAATGGCTTTTACACGTGATTCGAACTCTACCTTAAGCTTTTCGGCGATGAAGTGCTTGGTGAAGGCATCGGCCTTCGCGGCGATGGCAACTTTTGCGGCCAACGCGCGAGCTATCTTGCCCCTTTGCTTTTTCGGCGCGGTGGAGATGAGGGGGTGCTGGAAGAGCAGGCCGTGCTTTGGGGGTTTGGTTTTGGCGCGCAGGTGCTTGAAGAGGGCTTTCTCAGCACCGAGAATTTGCACCGTGGAGGCTGGCAGGGTGGCGAGCCGGCTCAGGCCGCCCGCCTGCGCGATGAGCTTCGCGGCGAGAGGCGCACCGAGCAGGTGGGTGAGATTGGGGCAGACCTCCCTGGCGAGGCTTTCAAGATAGCCTTCGAGCTGTCTGCGTAGCTCATAGTGGGCTCGGAGCCTGCTCGCAAACAGGCGGATTTCCTCGAGGTCCTTGTTCTGCAGGTCTATGCCGAGGCTCATCCTGGCTTTGGCTTCGAGCTCGCGCGCCTTTGCTTCGCCTACTATCTGGGCAACGCGGCCAACATCAAACCTCTCCTTGTCCACGATTTCGACGAGCGCGCAGTATTTCTCGGGCTCGTCAGCGCGCATTTCGGGAAAATATATTTTGAACCATTCGGCGAGCCGCTCATAGAGCAGATTGTTTGTCTTTGCCAGCTCATCGATAGCCGAGATGGTGTGAATGAGTATGCGGTCGCGCTGAATGAAAGCTTCCCTCACTCCAAGTCGCGCTTTCTCGAAAAGCTCCTCCCTCTGCATGAGGTGGATTTGTCTGGAAGGGATTATAATCATTAACTTTGCTTGTCGGCCCCCAGATAGATGTCGACTTTGATGCTTCGAAGTTCTACTTTTTCCATAGGTATCATCTCGCTCGGCTTGCAGTCCTCCTCAAAAGGCGGGCATTCGTATTCAATTCCCCTTTCATAGTAATACCCTAGGGCAGAGATGCGCCTTTCGCCCAGAGCAACTTTTACCCAGCCAGGGCTCTCTAGGGCGGGTATGTAAGTCTCCACATAGCCCTCGCCGGTGTCAAAATTGTAGGCGAATGAGTTTACATGAATGGAGTCATAGGAACTCCCAACCTGATAAACCAGCAGAGATCCGCTGATGCGCAAAAATCTCCCCGTAGCTTCTGCACCCTTCTTGTCATTCACTCTCTCCCAGTAGACAAATGGATTTGACTGCGTGTGCTGCGGTGCTGCTATCCATAAAGGGACATCGTGGCCGAATGGATCCCTGTATGCTACTGGCGAGCAGACAGAGTAGTAGTCGCCCGAAATCCTGTAATATGCCTCCCGACCTGAAAGCAAAATCTCTGAAGTTTCTATCACGCCCGTCTCGGTGCGGGCAACGATGCTATCGGCAGTTTTCATCCTCACAACTACCCCACTCACCTCTTTTGTCTCGCTATTTGATATGACCTTAATGGGCGCGGCTGATGGAATTTCAAACAGCCCGGTGTATATCTCTCTGTTGTAAATTTTTCCTTCGCAGCTCCACATCTTTGGCATCATGAGGAGGGCCGTGCTTTCCAGAAGGTATTTCAAGAATGTCCGCCTGGGAATGCCGGGCGGCTCGGCTTTCGGCTCCAACTTGCTTTTGTGCATGCTCATGCTGAGAAATAGGTAATTTAAAAGCTTACCCCTGATATGAAGTTGATGCAGAAAAGGATCTGGGAGATTGCGCTCAAGCGATGCTTCCTCATTCAGTCAGCCGAGATCTACAATCCCCCCGCAGGCTTTTACGATTTCGGGCCTGTGGGCACGGCTTTGAAGAAAAAAATAGAAAATGCCTGGAGGGATTTTTTCATAAGGAGGGAAGGCTTTCTCGAGGTTGAGACCACTGTTTTTTTGCCCGAGCCCGTGCTGAGAGCAAGCGGGCACGTTGCGCAGTTCGCTGACCCGCTCGTGGAATGCACCAATTGCGGGAAGCGCTTTCGGGCTGACGAGCTCATCCGCGACCACATCGGTAAGCATAGGGAAGAGTACTTGGAGAAAAAGCCCGAATGGGCGAGCGTTCGGACCGATGGCGTACCGCTCGAAGAGCTGACAAGAATAATCAATACAATGGGGATAGCCTGCCCGGAGTGTGGAGGCGCGCTCACCGAGGCAAAGCCGTTCAATCTGATGTTTAAAACAAACATCGGGCCCATAGAGGGAAACACAGCGTATGCCAGGCCCGAAACCGCGCAGGGAATATTCCTCGATTTCCACAGAATTTTCCGGGCTCACGGAGCAAAACTGCCCATGGGCATAGCCCAGATTGGCAGGAGTTTCAGAAACGAAATATCCCCCCGCCAGGGCCTACTCCGGCTGAGGGAATTCACGCAGATGGAGCTTGAGTACTTCTTCGATCCGGGCGAGCCGAGCCACCCGCGCTTCAAAGAAGTGGAGAATGAAATTCTCAGGATATACACCCGGGAGGAGCAGGCAAAGAACTCGCAGAAAGTCATAGAGGTGAGCGCGGGGGAGGCTGTGAGGAGCGGCCTGATTCCAAACGAGATAATGGCCTATTTCCTCGTCAGGGAAGCGCAGTTTTACGACTGGATGGGGGTAAAGAATCACCGCTTTAGGCACATGCTGCCAGAGGAAACGCCACACTATTCGAAAGGGAACTTCGACCTGGAGGTGCACACCTCCTATGGATGGATTGAGACGATTGGAACAGCCTACAGAACAGACTATGATCTGGCATCACATTCGAAGGCGAGCGGCAAAGAGATAAGCGTCTTCTTGGAGGGGGAAAAGAAGAAAATTGTGCCGCATGTTGTAGAGCCCTCTTTCGGTGTGGATAGGCTATTCTGGTGCGTGCTGGAGGCGGCCTACAGAAAAGGAGGCGGGGCGGATGGGCGGGATTGGGAGTGGTTCGATTTCCCCGCGCACATCGCGCCCTTCGAGTGCGCCGTGTTGCCCCTCATGAAAAAAGATGGGCTTGCCGAAAAGGCAAAGGAGATTGTCGAAATGCTGCGCGCCGAAGGCTTCAACGCGCTGTATGATGAGAGTGGAAGCATCGGCAAGAGGTATGCGCGGGCTGATGAAATTGGCGTTCCCTACTGCATCACCATCGACTATGGCACGCTGGAGGACGAGAGTGTGACTATCCGCTTTCGGAACGATGGAAAACAGGAGAGGGCGAGGTGGAGAGAACTGCCCGAGAGGCTGCGTGCTTACATAAAACAGAATAAGCTCACTGTTTGAGGTGGTTGTGTGACCAGGCTTAAGGGATTCAAACTGCACATTACAAAGGCCCTGCGAAGGTTGCGCGAGCCCGTGCTGAGGCATGTGAAAAAACTTCGTGAAATCGGGAGAGGAATAGCTGGGCTTGGAGCAAAAAGGAAAGAGGGAGAAAAATAATTATCGTTCAATTATTGTTCTATTATCCTCTCCTTTACTTTCATGCCGAAATGCCTCGCTCCTTCTTCCTCAACATACGCGAGCACAGCATCGCCCTTCTTGAGGGCTGCCACGCTTTCACTGCCCTCGGGCGTGAGCACGCGGATGGTCTCGGCATCCTGCACAACTGCTTTCACCGGCCTGCCAGCTGCCTCTGCTTCGATGAGCAGCATGGGCCTCCACTCGATCTTGTTCCTCACAACAGCCGCCCTGCGCGTGCTTCCGTCCCTGGCCACAATGAGCACCTCATCGCCCGCCTTTACCTCGCTGAGGTATTTTGTTTTGCCGTCGGCCATAAGCGTGTAGAGCGATATGGCGCCACAATTCACACGAAATGGTCTCGAGGCCACGTGCGGGTTCTCGCTGACCTCCGCCTGCATGAGAAGCAGTCCGCTTGAGGCTGAGCCCACCAGCATGCCCTCATCCTTTGTCATCAGCTCTGCCGTATCGATGCATGCCCGTCCTCCCATGCCGACTTTCCTGATCTCCTTAATCACGGCGGGAACGAGCGCGAGGCGCTCGCCGCTGGCGAGAAATCTGAGTATCTCCTTCAGCTCGTTCTCCTTCGGTTTCTTCAGAAACACCCCGTCAGCTCCTTTCTCAAGCGTCTGCAGAGCCACTTTGGCCTCTTCGGCATCCTCCACTTCGGCGATGATTTTTATCTTTTTGGCCAGTGCGACGAGATTCTCAAGAGGAATAACCTTCCAGTTAGGGCAGGAGATGAAAACGCGTTCCGCTCCTTTCTTCTCAAGCTCCTCAACTTTCTTCAGGTCTTGAAAACTCGCTACGGCGACAGTTTCTCCGGAATTCTTTTCCCTCAGTTTCACCGCATACGTTTCGGCGAGCCTCCTGTCCCCCACCCAAATCTCCTTCATCGTAGCTCACCGAGCGCGCTTTCCACATCTTTGCCCTTATGCACAATGGCAACGATTGCCCGGGTCATCTTGGTGGGATCCTCTGCCTGGAAAACATTCCGGCCCAGGCTCACCCCACTCCCACCCGCCTGGATGCTCTCATAAACCATCTGCAGCACGTCTTTCGGATTCTCGCTCTTCGCCCCGCCCGCAATGACCACCGGCACGCCGTTGGCGGATTTTACCGCATATTCAAAGGCCTTTCTGCCAGGGTAAGGTACCTTGATGATGTCCGCGCCGAGCTCCACGCCCGCCCTTACGCATATGGGCACATGCTTCTCGATATCCTCTTTCTTTATGTTGGGCCCTCTCGCATACATCATGGCGAGCAAGGGCACGCCCAGCTCGGCACACTCGCGCGAGATCTCGCCGAAATCCCTGAGCATCTCTTTCTCCCCCACCGCGCCCATGTTGAGCTGTATGCTCACGCCATCTGCACCCAGGGCAAGCGCCTCCTTCACACTCCCAATGCGAACCCTATCCCTCGGATCGATGGAAAGCGCGGTTGAGCCGTTCAGCATGATGAGCATGCCTATGTCGTCTTTGATGAAACGTGCATTGCCCTTGTGAACAACAACGCTGTCTGCGCCTCCGACAGCAACTTTATGCACGATATCGGCAATGTCCTCGAGTCCTTCCGGGCCCATGCTGAGCCCGTGGTCCATGGGAATCATGACCACCCTGCCATCGCCGCCCATTATCCGGCGTAGCCTGATGCTTTTTCCGCTCATGAGACCACCTGAAGAGTGAATTTGCATCATTGGACGGCAATCTTTAAATTTCCCTATGTTCGAAGGAAGACATGGTCCTGCTCGATACCGAGCCGCTGAAGCTTTCCTTCGCAAAGGGGGAGCTCTTTCTCGAGAAAAAGCAGCTTAAGCCCACTGTGCGCACGCTCAGGGAGATGCAGGATGTCGTGCAGGATGTTCGTTTTCTCGTTGAGGCCGATTTGGACACGCCATGCTACTTCATGTACCGAGACCTCTACCCACCTCTCGCTGAAAAGGGCCTTCGTTATGACATAACAATACTCCCCCCTCTGCGTCTGGGGAAGGAGTTAAACAAGACTATGGGGCATTACCATCCCGAGGCCACCGAAGGCCTCACCTACTGCGAGCTGTACGAGGTGGTGCGGGGAAGGGCGCATTACCTTTTGCAGAAAAAGGAAAAGGGTAAGATAACAGAGGTGCTGCTCGTGCGCGCGAGGAAGGGTGATGTCGTGCCCATACCACCAAACTATGGCCACGTCACCATAAATCCCGGCAAAACACACCTCGTGATGGCCAACCTCGTGGCGCGGAACTTCGAGTCCATTTACCAGGACTACCTCAATATGAGGGGAGGGGCTTATTACGAGTTTGCCGATGGTTCTTTCAGGCAGAATCCGCTGTATGGGAAGCTCCCCGAGCTGAAATTCATCAACGCGAGGAGGCGGGGAAAGCAAAACATATTGGCGAGATGCCTGGCCCACCCCGAGGAATTCGCCTTTCTCCTAGATCCAAAAAAATGCCCGCCCATCAGCGATTAGGCCAGGCGCTTCCCGAAGCCCCTTTTTGCCAGAACCTGTCCGTCTTCGAAAACAATCGCGCCCCTCAGGATTGTTTTCTTCACCTTGCCCACGAGCTCCCTGCCTTCGAACGCAGACCATCGGCATTTTGTGTGAAGCTCATCCCCCCTCACAATCCACCTCTCGCGCGCATCCACAAGCACGAGGTCAGCGTCTTTTCCCACGGCAATTTCCCCCTTGCTCTCCAGGCCGAAAATCTTTGCGGGGGAAGAGCAGGCCATGGCGACAAAGCGCTCAAGCCTGATGCGCCCTCGCCTGGCCGCATCGAGGAAAAGCGGGAGGGTGGTCTCGAGGCCGGGCATGCCGCTCGGCGAATCGACATACGCTTGTTCCTTCTCATCGCGCGTGTGTGGAGCGTGGTCTGTGGCAATGCAGTCGATGCGCTCGAGAGCCCCCCACAGGCCAGCGACATCGTGGGGCTCACGCAGTGGCGGATTCACCTTTGCATAATTGCCGAGCTCTCTGATGTCTTTTGTGGAAAGGAATAGGTGATGTGGGGTGACTTCGACCGATAGGCCGGATGCCTTGGCAGCTTCCACCTCCTCCCTTGTCGTGGCATGGCAGAGATGAGTCCTTCGCCCCACTTCCTGGCTCCAGCGCGCTGCCTTTTCCACTGCCCTGAGCGCGCATTGCTTGGGTCTGAGAAGGTGGTGGATGGAGGCGGTAAGGCGCGTTCCCTCCCTTGCCCTCAAAGCAGCCCGTACGCATTCCTCATCTTCGGCGTGAACTGCGAGGAGCCTATTGTGAGGAAAACGCTCGAAATGCCCTCTCGCCTCCTCGTCCTTCACGCCCAACGCGCCCGTGCTGTGCCCAAGGTATATTTTGAGGAAGGGAGGTGAGGTCCTCTCAACCTCATCCTGATTCCCATCGACCCCGCCGAAATACAGCGCGTAATCGCACACAGCCTTGCTTTTGGCGCGTTCAAGCTTTTCCTGCCAGGCCGCTTTCGTTGTCGTCGGGGGCTTGGTGTTCGGCATGTCGATGATAGTCGTCACGCCGCCGGCAAGCGCCGCGCATCCGCCCGTGTAAAAATCCTCCTTATGTGTGAGGCCTGGCTCGCGGAAATGCACGTGGCAATCAACCAAGCCCGGCAGGAGGATAAGCCCCGTGGCATCAACCGTTTCCTCGTCCCCCTCAATCCTGCTCGCCACTTTGGCTATCCTCTCTCCCTCAACGAGCACGTCGGCGCGAATGAGCTCCCCCCCCACAACCGCCATCGCGCCGCGGATTAGCATGTCCATCACACCGGAATTCTCTTGCCGCTCGCATCCCTTGCAAATTTTCCAAAATCGGCCATGCGCTTGACCGCCTCGCTGGTAAAAACTGGCCCGTGTCGGCATACAAGGAAGCCATCAATCGCGCATGCGCCACAGACCCCAAAGCCGCACCGCATATACCTCTCGAGCGAAAGCTGGCAGGGAATGCCCGCTCGCTCGCAAATATGCAACACATCGGCCATCATCCTCTCAGGCCCGCACGCATACACGCAGTCCGGCTTTTCCCTTGCCACATGGGCTTCGAGCGCGCCCGTGACAAATCCCTTGAAGCCCTCGCTTCCATCATCGGTGGCCACTATCGTGGGGCAGGGGGGGCGGGCGAGCAGAGCGGCCTTTGTCCTGGCCCCCATGAACACGCACGTCTCGATGCCCTGTTTTGCAGCTTCCTTGATGAGGAACCTCATGGGCGCGAGGCCCGTGCCCCCTGCCACCAACACGATTTTTTTCCCTTGCAGGCGAAACCAGTTGCCGTACGGCCCCCTCACCCACAGCCTGTCGCCCTCCTTCAATGCATGCATTCTGTTCGTGACAAACCCTCTGTTGGCGATGGTGAGCGTGAACGGCTCGTCATTGGCAATGCTCATCGGCCTCTCGCCCACGCCCGGCAGCCAAGCCATGACGAATTGGCCCGGCCTGCTCTCCAGCTTTCCATCGAAAACAAAGCTCTTCACCCTATCCGTCTCGGCTATGACCTTCTCTATCCTGAAAACTCTGTAGATTTCGCTCATTCCTCCAGCCTCATCTCCTCGATTTTTGAATACCCGTGCTCCCGCATGAACCTGTCTATGCCGTCACTGATGGTTCTGAACGCGCCCAGCCCGTGCCAGATGAGCGCGCTGCCGACCCCAACCGCACTGGCGCCCGCCATGATGAACTCCACCGCATCCTCGCCCGTGCGTATGCCCCCCATGCCGATGATGGGCACATCCACCGCTCGCGCGATCTCATAAACGCACCTGAGCGCGATGGGCTTTATGGCCGGCCCACTCACCCCGCCGAACTTATTTCCCAGCACTGGTTTTCTCGCCTGGATGTCTATCCTCATGCCGGGCCCGAGCGTGTTCACCGCGGTGATGCCATCCGCGCCGGCATCCACGCACGCCTTGGCGATGGCCGCTATGTTCCTGACATTCGGGGAGAGCTTGGCGAACACGGGCATCTTCACCTCGCTCTTCACCCTGTTCACCACCTCGGCAGCCGCTTCGGGAGAATCGGCGAACACGATGTCGCCTTTCGCGGCATGCGGGCAGGAGAGATTGAGCTCTATGATGTCGGGCGCGGCTTCGGAGATCTTCACCGCCACTGCGGCAAAGTTTTCGGGCGAATCGGCGAAAACGCTTGCGATGAGCGGAACCTGGCTCATCCGCTTGTATTCCCTGAGCTCGGCGACCGTTTCCTCAACACCAGGGTTGCTGAGGCCCACGGCATTCATGACGATGTTGTCCCAGTAGATGACTGCTGGCAGCTCGTGGCCCCGCTTAGCAGCAAGCGAGCAGGACTTGCTGGCCACAGCGCCCGCGCCGGCCCGCGCGCACATCGCCAACGAGCCCGCGCTCACTCCGAGATATCCGGAGCACAGCACCGTCGGGTTGGGCAGCCGCACTCCACACAGCTCCACCCCGACCAATCCTCACACCCTCGCGCTTTTGATATAGCTGAGCACTCTCTCCTTCTGCTCGCTGGTTATCTTCCCATTCCTCTCAAGCATGTCGAGCATGCCGCTGAGCTTGAGCAGGGCATGGAGCCTGTACCCCCCTCTCTCCAGCGCTTCCGCACCCCCCTGTTCCCTATCGATGACCACAACGACATCGCGCACTTTGAGGCCGGCGTGCTCGAGCGGCCTGATGACCTCGAACTTGCTCTCGCCAGTCGTTATCAGGTCATCCACGACTATGACGGTCTCCCCTTTACTCCACACCCCCTCGATGAGCTGCGCCGTGCCATAGCTTTTGGCCTCCCTGCGCGCATAAATCATCGGCTTATTGGTCTCGAGGGAGAGGGCTGTGCCGATGGGCAGCGCGGCATACGGAACGGCCGCTATTTTGTCGAACTCAAGCCGTGCCACGAGGCCGGCGAGCTCGCGGGCCACCAGCCTCAGAACAGCCGGGTAGGAGGCGAGGATTCTGAGGTCAATGTAGATGGGCGAGAGCATTCCAGATTTGAGGCGGAACTCTCCGAACTTCACGCAGCCTATCTTGTACAGCTCAGAAATCAGCTCCTCGCCAGCCATGCCCACACCGCGCTTTCTTCTCCTCCACAATTTAAATAGTTTGTTCAACAAGTGTGGCCCGTGAAGAAGCCAAAGCAAAAACCCGTCGTGGGAAAAAAAGAGAGGAGGGCCAAAGAGCTCCTGCTCGAGCTGCGTGCTTCCGAGAGCGAGGCGCGTGCCGCCGCGGCAGCCGAGCTTGGCGAGCTCGGCCTGCCGAGCATAGTCCCTCACCTCATTCCGCTGCTTGAAGACAATGCCTGGAGCGTGCGACTCGCCGCGCTCAACGCGCTCGGCAAGCTGAACACGCGGGATGCGCGCGCGGCCATATTGCGGTGTCTCGGCGACCGTTACACGCGCGTGCGCGCTGAGGCCGTGCGCTGGTGTGGCAGGCTGAGGATGGCCGAATCGGTCGAGCCCCTCTGCCGCATTCTGCTTGAGGAAAAGCTTCCATTCATCCGGTGCGCCGTCGCCACCGCGCTCGGCGAGATCGGCAGTCCCAGAGCGATAGGCCCGCTCGTGCGCGTGCTCAAGGGCAGCGAGCACGCCTCGCGCATTTGCGCTGCGCAGGCCCTGGGCAAAATCGGCGGCCCTGCGGTTGTGCGCGCGCTCGAGGATGCGCTCAAGGACAGGAGTGCTGAGATAAGGCGAGAGGCAGCAACCATTCTCCGCGCGCTCGGCGCGACCTACACGCCGCGCCCGCCCGCGCACGGCAAGAAAAGGCGACCAAAATAGTCACTTCCCTATCAGCCGGTTGAACCTCTCGTTGAACTCGCGCGCGGCCTGGGCGGGGTCTTCGGCATTCAGAATGCTTCTGCCCACATTGATGAGCAGATTTTTGCCGACAGCCTTTATCACGGCCTCCTCATTGCCACCCTGCGCGCCCACTCCCGGCACGAGGAATATCATACCATCACCGACAATGTCCGCAATCTCCTCAAGCTCCCTGCCCGCCTGCGTGGCGCCCACAACAACCCCATCGCCGCCAGCCTCCCTCACTTCCCGCGCGATCCACCGATAGGCTGGAATGCCAGCTACCTCGCCCTTCATGAAGTACTTGGCTTCGGGATTGCTCATCAAGGTCAGCACAAATATGCCGAGCTCTTTCTGGTGCGCGAGCTCCACACCTTCCCGCACGTTGCCCGCAAACGGCGAGAAGGTGAGTGCATCAAAGCCAGCCTCCTTGATCCAGTACACCGAGGCGGCGTTGCTCGAGCCTATGTCGCTCAGCTTGATGTCGAGAATTGAGAGCAGGCCCTGCTCATGAATGGCCGCATTCAGTTTCTGAAATTGTCTCAGGGAAAATGGGAAGACGAACTGGAGGTTCGCTTTCGTAGCGCAACAGCTGGCACCGGTTTTTTCCACTATATCTATGCAGTAGGCCAGCATGCCCTCTATCGCGTCCTTGCCCGCGTACCTTTTCGGGAGGGGCCGCATGCCGGGGGGTGCGGGATCGAGCCCCACGCAGAGTATGCTGCGTTTTTCCTCCCTCGCCTTCAGGTATTTATCAAAAAACCTCATACCACCACCCCGCGCGCCTCGATTCTTCTCTTTGTATCCAGCGTCGCCAGCGCGAATACGATCAGGAAGACTATCCCGAGCGCGAGCACGAGCATCGGGTTGAAGATGAACACGGGCACCTGCCATCGGAAGATCACTATCGTATCGAGGATGGCGCCTATGTTGAAGAAAATGTGCAGAAGTATGGCGATGAACACGCCCGGGATGAAGCCGAGCTGCGCGTAGCGCGCCAGCTCCGGCCTACTTTTCATATAGCCCATGATCGCGCCAGCCGCGCTCGTGAAACTCCCATGCGCCAGCGAGTTGAAGAAGGAGCGGTAGAGAATGAGCGCGATCCAGGCGCGGATTCCCCACTGGAGGGGGTTGGCCTCGAGCGCGAAGTAAAACCAGTTCTCGATGAACGAGAAGCCCACGCCCGCGGCAAAACCATACAGCAGGCCATCAAGCGCGTCGTCCATCTCATGGTGCCCGGCGAGTATGACCACGCCGGCGCCCTTGAGCATTTCCTCGACAACCGGCGCGAGCAGCGCCGTGCCCAGCAGCACCGCGCCTATGTCGCCCCCCACTCTCGCTTCCCCAAAGAGCGCCTCGACAAAGCCCGTGCCGACAGTGTTTATCATAAAGGAGAGGAATGCAGCCAGCACGCCCCACATGAACGCGCTGAAAACAAACCGCAGAGGCTCCCTCTCATAATAGTCAGCGATCCACGCCGCAACGACGTAGAGGAGCGGCACGGCGAGCGCGCTCATTCCGGCAATGGCGAAAACGCGCAGCCCCAGTTCGGCGCCAAGCAGCGACATCAACTGCGAGAAGATGAGCGAGACGACAACGAGCCCCCCCGCAAATTCGAGCACCCAGAAGAGTGGGTTGAGCAGGATATCGGCGAGCACTTCCCTGAGCGGCCTTCCCTTTACAATGGGGAATATGAGCGTGCGCAGCGTGTACTCGCCGGGCACGAGCTCGCCCTCATCCCTTCTCCTGTAGGCCACATCAACCACAATGAACAGCAGGAAGGCGAGCAGGATGGCCACAATGGGCACAACGAGCACATAGGCCCGGATGAGCACATCGCGCACGTTCTTCTCCAGATAGGCCTGCCATTTTTCCTCAAGCGAAAACTCATACCCCGCCACATCGCCGCCGGCCCCCACCCCAACCAGCGCATAGCGCATGGTCCTGACATTCTCATTCCAGTAATCGAACTCCACCTCAAAGGTGAAGTTCCTGGCGCTCGCCGGCGGAACCTCGCCGAGGCTCTTGTAAACAACCCATCTGGCCGGCTCTCGCACAGCAAAGAAAACTTCGAGCGTCTCGTTGGAGGGATTGCGTACGCTAGCGGCAATCTCCACCATCGAACGCGATTCGTTAAAAAGAATTTCCTCCCTCGTGTCGGTGATGGTGGCATCAAGCGGCCTGCCCGAGAGCTGCTCGGGCGCGAAGGCAGTCGGGATGGCGGCGAGCGTCGCGGGACATAGCGCCAGCAGGAAAACAACAAGCCATCCGCCCGCGCTACGCATCGCCACCCTCATTTCTTCGCACGCTTGCTTTTAATAGTTATCCGCCGTAATTATATGCATGACCCACGAGCCCAGGAAGCCCGAGCTCATCAAAATCTCAGATGTCGAGTGGGAGATAGGCAGCGACTTCAAGCCAGGCATGCGCGTGCCCGCGCGCATCATCGCCACGCAGAAGCTCCTCAACGAGATGGACCTGCAAGTGTATGACCAGATAACAAATGTTGCCACCTTGCCGGGAATACTCAGGCACGCTTACTGCATGCCGGATGGTCACAGCGGTTATGGCTTTCCCATCGGCGGTGTGGCCGCCATGGAGCTTGAGGGCGGAGTCATCTCTCCGGGCGGCATCGGTTTCGATATAAATTGCGGCATGCGCCTTTGTCTCACCAACCTCACCCTCGAGGATGTCAAGCCAAAGCTCAAGCAGCTCGTGGACGAGCTTTTCAAACGAGTCCCCGCGGGCGTGGGCTGCACGGGCTTCGTGAAGCTCTCCAAAAACGAGTTTAGGGAAGTTCTGGAGCGCGGGGCGCAGTGGTGCGTAGAGAAGGGCTATGGCTGGAAAGAGGATTTGGAGAGGACTGAGGAAAACGGGTGCATCGAGGGCGCAGATGCGGACAAGGTAAGCCAAAAAGCCATCGACCGCGGGTTCAACCAGATAGGCACGCTCGGTTCGGGCAACCATTACCTGGAAATTCAGGTCGCAAAGCCCGAGGCTGTTTATGATGAGAGAACAGCCAAGGCGTTCGGCATTACCCTGCCGAACCAGATCGTGGTTATGTTCCACTGCGGCAGCAGAGGTTTCGGCCACCAGGTGGCTTCGGACTACCTCGAGCTTTTCCTGCGCGTCATGGAGAAAAAATACGGCATAAAGATTCTCGACAGGGAGCTGGCATGCGCGCCATTCAACTCCCCAGAGGGGCAGGATTACTTTGCAGCCATGAAGTGTGCTGTGAATATGAGTTTTGCCAACAGGCAAGTCATCCTACACCGCATCCGCGAGGTTTTCTCGAGCGTGTTCGGCCGCGACCCCGAGTCGCTCGGCCTTCACCAGGTATACGATGTGGCGCACAACATAGCAAAAATAGAGGAGCACATTGTGGATGGCCAGAGGAAAAAAGTGCTCGTGCACAGGAAGGGCGCCACGCGCTCTTTCGGCCCGGGCAGGGAGGAACTTCCGCCCATCTACCGTTCCATAGGCCAGCCGGTCATAATCGGTGGCAGCATGGAAACGGGCTCCTATCTTCTTCTCGGCACAAAGGTCGCCGAAGAGAAAACCTGGGGCTCCACCGCGCACGGAAGCGGGCGGTCGATGAGCAGGACAAAGGCGAAGCATCTCTTCAGGGGCGAGAAGCTCCAGCAGGATATGGCCAGCCGCGGCATTTATGTGCGCTCAGTCTCCTTCGCGGGGCTGGCCGAGGAGGCGGGTGCGGC
This sequence comes from Candidatus Micrarchaeia archaeon, assembly GCA_038890815.1. Taxonomy (GTDB): domain Archaea; phylum Micrarchaeota; class Micrarchaeia; order Burarchaeales; family JACRGF01; genus JAWAFC01. The sequence continues at coordinate 19,904 of JAWAFC010000004.1, forward strand.
CTACAAAAGCATCGATGAGGTCATCGAGGCGACCCACCTCGCGGGCATCTCCACAAAGGTCGTCCGCCTCGTTCCCATAGGCAACATAAAGGGCTAACCATGCCTTTCAAATTCCTGGAGGGCCTGACAGTTGCCGATGTGGCTTTTCAGGCCACTGGCAGGAGCCTCGCTGAGCTGTTTGTCTCCTCCGCAAAAGCGACCGAGAGCGTCATGGCCAAGCTTGAGACGATAAACCCCCGCCTCTCGCGCACAATTCGCCTCTCCCGGCCATCACTCGAGGAGCTCCTATATGCCTTTCTTAACGAGCTCGTCTTTCTCAAAGACAGCAAAGGCCTTCTCTTTTCCAAATTCAGGGTGAAGGTAAAGGAGAAGAAAGGGACGTGGGCGCTCGAGGCGACCGCCAAAGGCGAGAGGCTCGATCCGCAGAGGCACGTGCTGCTCATGGATGTGAAGGCGGCAACAATGCACAAGTTTGAGTTGAAGAGGACGAGGGCAGGCTGGCGCGCGCAGGTCGTTCTGGATGTGTGAAAAGCAAGCCTTAATATACTTCCTCCTCCCTATATTTACGTCGTAAACCTCTTTAATTTAAAAATTAGCCTGCGATAGTAAAGCGGGCGTCCAGTAGGAGAAAAAATGGAACTCATCAACATTCCGGCCGAGCGCGTGGCAGTGCTTGTCGGAAGCAATGGCGAGACGAAACGAAGGATTGAGAAAATGGGCGGCGTCAAGCTCAAGATCGGCAGGGAAGGTGAGGTTGAGATCCATGGCAAGGACTCGTACAGCGAGTGGCGCGCCAAGGAGGTTGTACGTGCCATCGGCAGGGGCTTCTCCCCCGACAAGGCAGTAAAGCTATTCGACGAGGATTATTATTTCAAGGTCATTGACCTCAAAGATATACTGGGCTCGGACAAAGATGTTATCAGAACAAAGGGGCGCATCATCGGCGAGAAGGGCAAGGCGAGAAGGATCATAGAGGAGCTCAGCGAGGCGGAGTTGTGCGTGTATGGCAACACCGTGGCGATCATAGGCCGCCTTTCCGAACTGACTCTCGCCGAGGAGGCTGTGAGCGCGCTCATCAGGGGAGCCTCGCACGCGCGCGTGTGGTCCATTCTTGAAAAAGGACGCAGGCGGCTCAAGGAAGAGCGTAGCGGGCTGTGGGAGAAAGGCGAAGAAGAGCGTTAGGTGAACCGGATGGCCAATAAGATGGTTGCAGAGGAGATTTTCAAGGAATTCAAAGAGCACAGCGTGGCCGAATTCTTCCGTAAGAACAGGCAGATGTTGGGCTTCTCGGGCAAGGTTCGCAGCCTCACCACCATAGTGCACGAATATGTTACCAACTCGCTCGATGCCTGCGAGGAGGCTGGCATACTGCCCGACATCACAGTCAAGATAGAGGTTCTGCCCGACGAGCATGTGCGCGTGACCGCCGAGGACAATGGGCCTGGCATTCCGAAGGAGCACATAGGCAAGGCGCTCGGCATGATGTTATCGGGCACAAAATTCCATCGCTACATGCAGCAGAGAGGGCAGCAGGGAATTGGCGCGAGTGGTTGTACGATGTTTGCCCAGATGACCACGGGCAAGCCCATCCATGCGAAGAGCGGCACGGGCAATGGCATGGTGTATGAGTGCGACATCAGCGTGGATGTCAAGACGAATACACCGAACGTTTTCAACCTCACAGAATCCCCTGGCAACTTCAGGGGTCTTGTGGTGAGCGGGGAATTCGCCGAGGTGAAGTACGACAGAAGCGAGCACAGCGCGCTCGAGTACCTCAAGCGGACGGCCATGGCCAATCCTCACGCCCAGATCACCTTCATCGACCCTGAGGGAGATAAGTTTGTCTTTCCGCGCGCCGTGCAGGAAGTGCCAGAGAGGCCGAAAGAAGTGCAGCCACATCCGCTCGGCATAACCACCAACGACCTCATGGACTGGGCGAGCCATGCCGAGCAACGCAAGCTCTCCTCCTTCCTTGTTCAGACCTTTGCGCGCATGAGCTCGGCCAAAGTCGATGAGCTGCGCGCGCTCCTTCCGCACATCAACTTTGACAAGAATCCGCGCGAGCTGCGGTGGGCTGAGGCTGAGGCGATCGTGAAGGCTTTCCAGAGCATGAAGTGGATTGCTCCGGCCACTGACAGCGTGCGCCCCATAGGCCAAGCGCAGATAGAGAAGGCGCTCAAAAATGTCCTGAACCCAGAGTTCCTCAGCGTGAGGGAAAGAAAGCCAAGCGTCTACCGCGGGGGAGTTCCGTTTGTTATAGAGACGGCCATCGCCTATGGAGGAAAGGCGGGCAGGCCGAGTGCGGCCGGCACAGTGGGCCTTGACATCCTGCGTTTCGCCAACCGCGCTCCCCTCCTCTTCGATGGGGGTGGATGCGCCATCACAGAAGCTGTGAAGAGCATCGACTGGGGAAGATATGGTGTCAAGGACCTCGAAAACACACCCATCTCGGTTTTCGTGAACATCGCGAGCGTGTTTGTTCCATACACCGGGGCCGGAAAGCAGGCGGTGGCGAGCGAGGAGGAAATCATCACCGAGATCCGCTACGGGATAATGGAAGTTGCCAGAGATCTACAAAGATATCTCGCGGGCAAAATCCGCGAGAGCGATCGTGAGGCCAAGCGCAAGGCCATCCTGCGTTATGTCAGACAGCTCTCGTACGATCTCCCCGAGCTCGCCGGCAGAGGCAAGAGTGAGGAAATAGAGAAGAAGCTCATCGAGCTGGTGCAGAGCAAATACGCCAGGGCTCTCGAGGTTGATGAGAGCGAGGAAAAGGCCGAAGAGAAGAGTGGGGAGGCGATGGAGGAGATGGAGGAAGCGGAGGGCGAGAGGGAGGAATGAGAGCATGGTGGAGAGGACCGAAACAATTCGAAGGCTCGAAGGGCTCGGCAGGCAGATGCTCGCCGAGATAGAGAGCGATAAATCCCCTACATTCGAGACGAAGGTGCGCGCCAAGACCAACATATTCTATGATGAGACGCTTGGCTGCATCCGCCTCGGCGATAAGAGGGAGACGCGCACGTTCCTCAACGTCGCACAGGCGCGCAAGTTCATGCAGACGGTCGCTGTGGCAGCCAAGTGCAAGAAGTTCCTCCTTGAGAACTCGCACACCTCAATCAGGGGCCTGTTCTATCAGCTCAAGTTTTCACTCGGCGAGGACGTTGAGGAGGAGCTCTTCAGCGAGCAGACCGAGAGCAATCCTCTTGTCGAGGATTTGGAGGTCGCGCTCAATGTCAAGAGGGAGGACCTCAACCTCTCCACAGACCGCAAGGGCGTGGTGGCGGGCCCGCTCGTCATCCGCGACCGTTTCGGTGGGGAAGAGAACATCATCGACTGCACAAAGCAGGGCAGGAGCGGCTGGATGATCCCAAGCGATGTCGATAACGGCATGGACTTTGTGAAGTGCGAGGCCGACTACGTGCTCGTTGTCGAGAAGGATGCGCTGTGGCAGAGGTTGAATGAGGATAAGTTCTGGCAGAAGGACAACTGCATCCTCATCACACCCAAAGGGCAGGCCTCGCGAGGCTGCAGGCGGCTCATCCGAAAGCTCGCCGACCTCAAACTGCCCGTGTACATCTGCACCGACTGCGATGCCTGGGGATGGTACATCTACTGGGCCATAAAGACGGGCAGCATGAACCTCGCATACCTGGCAAACGAGATAGCCACGCCCGAGGCCAAATTCATCGGCGTGACGCTCAAAGACCTCGAGACGTACGATTTTCTGAAGAAGCTGACCATAAAAGCCAAGGAAGTCGATCTGAAACGTGCCGAGGAGATGCTGACCTATCCATGGATAAGCGTGCACAAGGAGTGGGTGGAGGAGCTCAAGCGCGTGCTCGAGAAAAAAATAAAGCTGGAGCAGGATGCCTTGCAGGGGCCCCGCCTGACCTTCGTGGGGGACTACATCAGGGAAAAGATACAAAACAAGGACTTCCTGCCGTGAGCGGGCGCACGGGCAAGCTTCGGCTGAATTTAAATATCCAAAATGCCATAACAATTTGCTTGTGGCAAACAAAATTTTTTGGGCTGCCGGAAAAGATAGGGAAAACATCGCTTTAGTATTGCGACAGGTGGAAGCAGAGCATCCGCAGCTCATAAGCAAAATACGCGGCGCTCGTGTTCTGATAAAACCAAATTTTGTCGACCCCGACATCCCACGCGCTTGCTCCGCACCCAGTACCATAGGCGCTGTGGCCCGGTGGGTTATCAAACATGGCGCCAGCGCAGTGTTTGTGGGGGATGATGGTTGCATCCATGCGCAGAAAAAAGCACGGGCCCATGGAATCAGGGAATTCTCCAGATATGCCGGAGAAAAGCTTGGGCTGACCAAAGAGCTTGAGAAGATAAAGGCGGAGACGGGCGTTGCGGTTTCATACCTGGAGCTGTCCTCTCTCAAAACAATTCAATTCCAGGGCATTCCGCTGAGAGACACAAGCTCCTTCCAAGTCGTCTCGATAGCACTTCCGAAAGTTCATGGGGAATTTGTCTTCAGCGGAGCTTGCAAGAATCTTATTGGGCTTATTCCGGGCGAAAGGCGGGAGGAGGTAGTTCATCCGACTCTGCCACTAAAAATGGAAATGAAGGTTCTTTACCGCAAAGTCGAGGACAGGCTGGTTTTGCTGGACAAGCCCCACACAGTCAGAATACCCCACCCAGACTATCAAAAGCAGCACGATGTGATGCAGCGGCTGATTCGGCATATTCAGAATGCCGGAAACTTTTTGCTTCACATTCTAGATGGCATGATTGGCCTTTTCGTTCATGAGCATTGCGGCAATGCAAAGGAATTGAATTTCGCTGTGGCGGGAAGCAACCCGGTGGATGTTGATGTCGCTTGCTATACCGCGCTGGGAATTCCCGCGGGAAGCGTCTTTTATCTGCCCGATTGGCAGGATATGCGGGGCACACAGATTGGCATACTGGATGAAATTTCGCGTGGTTTGTGGATAGGGAGAGAATTCTGAACTTATCCCCCCACAATCATAGTGCCGATCTTTTCGCCCTCGAGCGCGCGCAGGATGACGGCCCGCTCACTTCCGTCAAGAATCCACACCTTGGGCAGGCGCGCCTCGATGCATGCACGCATTTTCGGAATCATGCCGCCCGTGACAACTTTTTCCTCAATCAGCTTGCCCAGCTCGCGCGTTGTTATCCTCGGAATCACCCGCCCATCTTTTCCCAGCAGTCCCTTGAGCTCGCCGATTATCATGAGCTTTGCCCCAAGCGACTTCGCCACCTGCGTGGCTATGTCATCGGCATCGGCATTCAGTATAGTCTTATTCTTCTTATCATAGATGAGTGGGGGGATGACTATCACGTATTTTTCCATGAGCTCGCGGAAGAGTTCGTTGTCAACTTTCACCACATCGCCCTCAAGGCCCCTTTCCTCGGCAGCTTTCCCCACAATGCTCGCGCCGTAAACGCCCGCCAGCCCCACCGCGCGTATGCCCTCATTCTCAAGCGCCTCCACCCAATCAAGGTTGAGTTTCCCGAAAGCCATCTTTGCCAGCGCCAGCGTTTCGGCATCGGTCACCCTCCTGCCCTCAACGAAGCGCGTCTGTTTTCCCATTCGCTGGAGAAGCGCCGAGAGCTGTTCCTGCCCGCCGTGCACGAGTATCACATATCTCTCTTTTCTCACTTCCTTTATTTGTGGCACGAGCTCGTGCATGCGGGCGGCCATTTTTCCAGAGAGCTTTATCACAAGCGTCTCGCGCAGGGCCATCGCACCCACCTTAGACCGGATGCAGCCCTCTGGCGGTAAGGCCTGTTGTCTCATCGAGCCCGAACATCACATTCATGTTCTGTATAGCCGAGCCCGCCGCACCCTTGACGAGATTATCGGTTGCCGAGAACACCACCACCCTGCCCCTTTCGTCATCCACATCCAGCCCTATCTGGCAGTAGTTGCTGCCCGCAACGTTCGCAACGCTGGGATAGGGGATGTACTCAGTGCTCGAGCCGTACTTCGGAATATCAAGAACCTGCACGAATGGCTTTCCGCTGTAAAACCGCTTGTAAATCTCCAGATAGCCCTCCCTGTCCTTCGCCTTGCCTTTGATGAAGGCATGACAGGAGGAGAGTATGCCCCTAACAAAAGGCGAGTAGTAGCATGAGAAATGTATGGTCACGGGCTTGCGCGCCAGCTCGCTCAGCTCCTGCTCCATCTCGTAAGTGTGCCGGTGTTTTACCACATTGTAGGGGATAATCGAATTGCCAACCTCGCTGTGATGTGCGAAGACATCCGGCTCAGCGCCATGGCCACTGCTCCCACTCTTCGCATCCACAACAATCCGCTCAAGGTCGATATACCCGCCCGCCACGAGTGGCGCGAGTCCAAGTATGGTGGTGATCGCGTAGCAGCCAGGGTTTGCGAGCAACCTGCACTTGGCTATCTTCTCCTTCTTGAGCTCCGTAGTGCCATAAACGCTCTCCTTGACGAGCTCTGGCTCCGCATGTTTCTTCTTATACACCTTCTCGTACGTGGCGAGGTTTTTGAGGCGGAAATCCGCGCTCATGTCGATGACCTTGGCCCCCTTCTCCAGATAGCGCCTGGCATAGTTCATGCTCACCGTAGCCGGCGTGCAGAGAAAAACGACATCGGCCTCTATCGTATCGGCCTCCTCGGGCTTGACGAAGGCGAGCCCGCTTCCAAACAGGTTTTTGTGGATGTGCTCGAGCGGCATCTCCTTTCTTGAGGTAATCCATGCGATCTCGGCCTTGGGATGCCCGAGCAGCAAGCGGAGTATTTCCCCTCCAGAATAGCCAGAGCCCCCCAACACCCCCACGCGTATCATGCCATCACCTCAAAAATATTCTCTGAGCTTTCGATAGAGCACCACAACCACAATCGCTATGGCGATGCCGCCGAGTATGTAGAGGTAATTCGCTCCGCCGGCGGGCAAGCCCTGGGGAGCGGACACCCCGCTCACGCTCCCATTTTTTTCTGCGCGGTTTCCTTCATTGTCAAATGCCTGTATTCTGTAATAAAACGTGGCATTAGGATAGAGCGATGTGGGCAGCGTCGCCGCAAACACTCCGGCCGCCATAACATGCATCTCCGCCTGCACCCATGTGCGGTTGTCCGGCGAATAGGTTATGAGCAGCGGCTTGTGGCTCCGCAGGCCAGAGGCCGCCACCCCAACATCCCGCGCCTCCACGCGCACCAGAACATTCCCGTCCGATTTTGTGAAAACAGGCTCCCCAATGGCTGGCGGAGTAAGGTCAATCCTCACGGTCTGGAATACATCCTGCGAAAGGTTCAATGCGATGCTTTTCCTATGCTCGCCATACTCCACGAGCGCCTCCGGGTTTTTGAATGCCACCCTTCTGAACACCACGCTGCCGTTCGCATCCGCATACCTGCTCTCGTTAGCGAGCCTTACTCTCGCAGCGAGTGGGAGCCCGCTATCGTCGATTATCTTGAGCCACACATCATAAAGGGGCAGAGCGACTTCGACCAGCGCATCATCCCCAGCTATTCTGCCGCTCGTTTTCTCAGAGAATTCCCCGTACATCACGAGCGCCTCGTACGATGCCCCATCCGGAAGTGGCATGACCGCCTCCCCATTCTTGTCTGTGTGGAGGACTGTTGCGGCGAACCTCACGCTCGCGCCGGCCACAGCCTCCCCCTTTGTGTCGGTCACCCTAATTCTCACTTGATAGACCGGCAACGCGAAGATTTCCACTCTGGCCTCTTCCGAGCATCTCTGCCGTGCGAGTGCAGTGCATTTCACAGTCGTGCTCGCAAATTTCTCCCCATAGCTCACGAACACCACGTATTCCCCGAGAACATCCTGTGCGTGCACCACCTGATTGTAGAGCGTATACACAAACCCGCCATCCAGGCCTGTGTAGCCCCTGACATACCCATCGAAAGCCCCGCTAATTATGGGGAACTTTTCCCTCTGATAACGGATTTCCACGAGCGCGCCCGGAAGTGGCCTTCCTTTGGCATCGTAGACATAGACAGAGAGATTTTCAGTCCATAACGAGCTCGCGAGCTGCAGGAAAACCAACAGCGTGGCGAGGGCCTTTGCGTTCATCACCGGCTATTATTTATTGCAGGCTTTAAAGGTTTATTTTGAAGATTTGGCAGGCTTGCCCAGGCCGTGGCCACACTCACTGCAGAACATCGCGCCCTGCGCGTTTTTTGCCCCGCAGTTTGGGCACACAACAAGGATAAGCATGGGAGGCGGCCATGGGGTTTTGGGCTGTGCGGCCTCAACCTTTATTTCAGCCATCGCCCTCTCCCCACGTGCAATGAAGCCGTAGATGAGCTGCAGCAGGCCGACCAGCCCGATGGCGCCCGCCACGTATTTTGTGAGCTCGAGCGCCAACCCGCAGTCAAGCGCTTTTCCAATCAGAAAGACGCACGCGCCAGCCATCTGCAGGCTATAATTACTTATTGCATAAAATGACATTAGCGAAGCTGCCAGCGCGAACAGCCCGGCACGTAGGAACTCCGCCTGCATAACTTACTCTCCTCTTTTGAGGCGCAATGGGGTCACGGGGATTTTCACGAGCCGCGCAGAGACAAAGGGGGGAGGTTTCCCCCCTTCGTCCTAGACCTTCCCTAGACAAAGGGGGGAAGTATCCCCCCTTCGTCCTGGACCTTCCCCCCTCGGAGAAACCGCGCTGGCGGTTCTGATGGAGGAGCCTCAAACTAATGGAAGCGCCTCCATGGTTCGGGTCCCACGCAGCTCGGTTTGAACCCCGATTTTCAGGTTTCTCCGGAGCGGTCACAGCCAAATGCTCCCTGCTCCAGCGATTCTATCATCCCAATGGTCAACAAACCTGATGCCCAGCAACACAATAACCGCGGATTCCCCTCTAGCTTCCCTGAGGTTACGCGGTTCGGCTGGAGCCTGATGTGCTGCCAGGTTGCACCATGACCCCTGTTAGCTTGTTCGCTCTAACTCTTAAATATTCTTTTCTTTACTGCATGATGTGGGGTGTTCGCATGCCCGAGACGCACATAGAGTTTCCAAATGAGGATGTGAGAAGAGGGAGGTTTGCCAACCACGTGGCCTCGCTGTTTTCCCCAACTGAATTCACGCTTGAGTTCGGTCTCGTTACCCCAGAGGGAAGTTCAAGGGATGCTCTCAACGTGCTCGTGCAGTCGCGCATTATCATGACGCCCCAGATGTTCAAGATAATGGTTAGGCATGTGAGCGATGCATTGGCCAACTACGAGAAGCAATTTGGGGAAATAGAGCTGCCCAAGGAGCCGCGGGGTCCTCCGCAGAAACAGGAGCTTCACTACCGCTGAAGAGCCCCTATTTCGTTTAGGAAAAACTCGAGTGCAATGCGCATGAAACCCGGCCGTAGCTTGACCGCTGCCGCGGCATAGTGGCCTCCGCCGGCCTCCACGGCGTTCGTCAGTTCGCCCTTCAGTTTCTGGATGAGCTCATTGGCTTTGAACCCTCTTCCCTTCGCTTCCTCGTTTGCGCGGAAGTTGAACACATCGCTTGCATATGCTATGGTGACGAGCGGACCTCTCTCGCTCGTGGCCAGGCTGTCATGAATTTCGCCGCATATTCTCCCTCTCGTGGGATACTCCCCCTTGGCGAGCGCTCTGTCGAGTTTGACGAGCGCAACTACGAATCCATTGGCCAGCCTCTTGAGCTTCAGCGTTTTTCTGGCTCTGGCCACTGCCTCCTCGAGCTTTTGGCTGGCCTCCGCAAAAACATCTTCAAGCTTCCGCCTGCTGGCCAGTACGGCCTCGCCGGCCTCAACCGGGTTTGTCCTCTTTGCCTGCGAGGCAATGTAATCGAGCACGCTCGCCGCCTTCTCAGCCATCTTACTTTTCCTCGCCAGCGGGCTCTTGTCCGCACTCAACGAAATCCAAGCAAGCTCCTCGACTTCGGCTTTGCTCGCCCTCCTCACAACCTCGCACGTGAGATAACCCGCCGATAGCTCGCTTCCTGCACCCGCACTCCATGGAGAGACAAGTGTATCGACAAGAGAGCCCAGCGGCGCCCTCGTGGGATGATGATCGATGAGCAATATCTCCGCGCCTGCCCTCCTCACAAGGCCGAGCTGCTCGAGGCTTTCCTCGTTGCCAGCGAAATCAATAAATATAGCCAGCGGCTTCTCGCCTTCCCCTACCAGTTCGGCAATCTTCTCTGCATCCCGCCGCGCGTCCTCCTCGGCATAGGCCGCGGTGTTGCTCTGGAGGAACCACGCTCTTCCCTCGGACTCCCCCCACGCATTTTTCACCGCGCGATACACCGCAATGGCGCCACACACCCCATCGGCATCACCATGATGCCTCACGAGCAGCGGGCGTTTGCCGACCAGCGCGCTCTCCAGGCGCCCGGCCGCCTCGTCTATCTGCCTTTCCAATACCCGCGCGGCATCCAGCAGGAGCGCTTTTTTCTCAGCCATGGCTCTACTGATGAGCGGAAAAGCTATAAATACCAGCCCGCAATTGCATACGCAATATGCTCTCCGAGCTCTTGAGGCAGAAGAAGTTTGTCATCACGTGCGAGATCGATCCGCCCCAGGGCTCCGACATCCGTGTTTTCAGACAGGAGCTCCAGAAAATCCGCGTTGATGCAGTGTGCGTAGCCGAGCGCGCTGGAGGGCCGCAGCTCAGCGCATTCGGCACCGCGCTCATCGCCAAATCCGAAAAGCGCGAGCCCATACTCGGCGTGACCTACCGGCACAGGAGCGAGCGCGCCGTGCAGGCCGACCTCATTGCCGCGAGCGCGCTCGAGATTCACAACATTTTGTGCATGCCTGGGGAGGGCGTTGATGCGATTAGCCTGCTCAAGCTCATCAAGAGCCTGAACAGGGGGCAGACGCAGGCAGGCGAAAAGCTGGTCGGCAGGACTAACCTATTCCCTGGCACCATGCTCTCTGTGCATGACCGGAATGCGCTGGCCGTCGCGCGCAAAGAGCGTCTCGTGGGCGCCGAATTTTTCTGCACCGACATCCTGTTCGAGGTCGCGCCGCTTGCGAGTTTGCTCGACAACTATGAGAAAAAATTCGGCGAGCCACTGCGCGACATCATGCTCCCATCCATTTTCCTTCTCTCCACAGCAGACCAGCTCGCGACTCTCAAGTCGGCAGGAGTCGTCGTCCCAAAGAAAATTGAGAAGCGTATAGGCGCTGCCAGAAAGCAAATCGAAGAAGGCGCGGCCATCTCGCTTGAATTGATGGACGCTGTGAAAGCGCTGGGTGTGGGCGGCATCAATTTTGTTTTTGACAAGAACTTCGGCCTGCTGAACCGCGCCGTGGATGCGCTGAGGCAGTGATGTGCTTGCCCGCCAATCCGCTCCTTGAGCCATTTGAAGCGCTTGTGCAGCTCATCTCGGCAATCGTCGTGCTGGAGATGTTTTTCTACATTTGGAAGTTCAGGAATATTCAGCGCGCCCGTGCCAGCGCCGAATGCCTCTTCAGCGAATACATGACCTTCAGGAGGGGCCTGCTCTTCGTATTCATTGGCGTCGCCCTACACCTCTCAGGTAGCCTATTCATCCCAATCTCCCCCCAAGTCTCAGTCATACTGTACGCGCTCGCCTTCTCCTTCATCTTCGGCGGGCTTCTTGCCCATCTCCTCATTCTTTATTACAAAAAACCTCAGACTAGGGTGAGGAAAGCACAGCGCTGAAGCAACTCACTCCTCCACTCTGGGAACCTTTTTCCCCTCTGTCGCTTCAGGGAACTTTCTGTAGAGTTCCTTCCTGTTCGCCTCAAGCATGTCAACCTTCTTTCGCGCGAATTCCGCCGCGGTTATCACCTTCGCCCCCGCCTTCTCCGCAGCCGCATACACGGGCGCCAGCCTCTCCCTGTAGTGTGGGTCCCTGAGAAAGTGGTGATCGACTACGAGCGTCTCCACGCCCTCCTGCACAAAACCGATCATGTTCTGCACGCTTGCGCCTATGGCATGCATGCCGAACCTGTAGATCATATAAGTCAGCGGCCCATCAAGAAAAACGACCTGTGGCTTGTGTTTCAGCACAAACGCAGACTGCTCGGCCTGGCTGGGCCCCTCCACATCGCTCGTGTGGATGAATCTCTCTTTCCCTTCTTCGACAAGCGTCTCCACCACATATCCGAGCTTCGGGCTCGTGCCGTGGAAGACTGCTGGAGAGCACAGCACACGCGTCTTGCCGATCACGAGCTCCTTGCCTTCAGCCCATTCTATTTTTTTCGGCAGCTTTCCGAGCCGCTGCAGGAAATACGCCGCCCTCCCCCTCTGGCTCTGGTTGATGTTCTCTGTGGGGTGCTTGAGCAGGAGGCGTTTCCCTCTGTATATCTCGGGCTCTTCCGGATTGTGATGGTCGTAATGGTAGTGCGAGACGATGAGCACATCCGCCTTTCTCGCGAGCCTCTTTATCTCAGCCCAATGCTCCTCCATCCTTTTGAGCTCGAGTGAGTGTGGCGGAAGCCCATACCTCACAGGCGCGAGCGACACGCCGGGGTCTATCATGATGCTGCAGTCGCCAGTCTCTACGAAAGTTGCCATCCCCCTCGTTCCCAAAGAATCGAATGCGATAGGTATAATTTTCATGCCTCGCCCCCGGCGATGCCTGCCTGCTTGCAAGCTTTTCTCATCGCCTCGCTGAATGCTCTGCTCTCCTTGCAGTCGCTCGCGTGCGCCCTCCACGGAACGAACGGCATATCGACATGTTCTCCCCCCGCCAGATAGTTCCGAATACAGCAGATCGGATGGCCCAAAAATCTGCTGAGCAGGTAATCAGCCACAGCCTTCCTCACGTGCGCGCTCTTCGCTGCTATGCGCCTCGCCTCTTCGTCATCCACAAGCTGCAGCAGCTTTCTCGGCTCTGCAGACTTCATTTTCGCTTTTGCTTCTTTGTATTTCCTGAGCCAGTCCGCGCTCCTCGCCACGAGCCTTCCGCTTCTTTGCAGGCCAAGCCGTCGCACCACGTCGGCGAGCCCCCTCTCGGGATATACCTCGCACCCCTGGCGCAGGCCCACAATGAGCGCGAGGAGCTTTCGCTGGTTAAATTCATTCAGGCTCCTGAGCGCCGCCAGTTTCTCTTCATCGATGCCGCTCATTGCCGCCTCGCCACTTCTCCGAATTTTGCATAAGGCTTACTCGTGCCGCTCTTCAGCTCTTCGAACACTATTTGTGATATTCTGAGGCCAGCGCGCAGGCGTAGGGTTAGCGGGCCGAGGTTCATTATCTCAAGAACCTGGCGGTTGCTACTTCCCGGCTGAACTATCGCGCTCGTGGAGTGCACGGCCAGGCCCATCCTCGCATACCGCGACCGACCCTCCAGCCTGCCCATGATGTTTGGCGGCAGTGTTATCTTCTCTACGGTTTTTCCGAGAATCAGCTCGCCAGGCCTCAGGTCCACAAAAGGCGCAACTATCTTCTCTGTGACATGGTCGGCCCCCACGACCGACAGGTCCTGCACGCTCCTTTTTGCTTTTTCCGTGAATTTCCAGAACTCGTCGCTGAGCGTTAGGTCTATGCCCGCTTGAGTTATCTGATTGTCCTGTAGCGGCTCGACTTTTATAATTCCAACCGAAAGCAGCTGCCGAATGTCGACGTCCGATAGGAGCATAAATGGGTTTTAGAAGGAGAGCTTTAAAGCTTGAGCATCACTTCAATACAGTGAGCTTTCCGTACTTCCCCGTCGAAAGCTGCGGCGTTCCCTTGAACTCGCTGACCCATCCATTCTCTATATGTACTTTGTCGCCTATGGCGACCTTATCGATTTCATCCCCCCACAGCGATAGCGTTATTTCCCCGGAGTCATCGCGTATCGTCGCGTTCGCTACCCTTATCTTCTTGCCAAACTTCGTCACAACCTCCCTCGGCTCCTCGATTGCGATGACTTCAGCCGTGATGTCCACATTTCCTGTTCCTGCCTTTAACTCGCTGATCTTCACGCTCACACCTCCCAGCAATGCGCGGCATTCATGCTTGCTAAATGCTTTGCTAATGATTATTAATCTTTTTATACGCCCACAGCAGCCCACAGCAGCGGAAACAGCACGGTGGCATCGCCATCAACCGTCACGAACTTTGCCCTCTCCTTAACCTTCCCCCACGAGACTGCCTCGCGCAGTCTCGCCCCGCTGAGACTTCCATCAAACTCACTGGCCGTTGTGATGTACACCGCATAATCCAGGCCTTTTTTGAACTGGCTCCACCAGATGACATGATGCTTGCTGATCCCACCACCGAGGATAAGCGCGCCCAACCGCTTGGCATCAAAGACCAAATCGCTGAGTTCTTTCTCGTCTCTGAGCACATCCACCTTCAGCCTTCCCTCCTGCGCGAATATGAATAGATTGGTCCCAAAAGCTCCATCGGTTATTCCCGGAACGAAAACAGGGACACCGTATTTTGCGGCCTGGCGCAGTATCGACCCCTCATCCTTCACCCTTTTGCCAAATTCCTCAATTAATTCCCTTGCCCCCCACTCCTTTTTCTGACTTGCCAGCTCTTCCAGCACCGGCTTCATGCCTCTCTCGAGCGTTTCGCCATAACTCTCATTTGGAACCAGCACATTTCCCAACCTGTTTATCCTCATCGCATGCAGCTGCCAGTCGTCGAGTTCGAACGCGCCCGCATAATACTTTCCCCCCCATGCCCTTGCCAGGTCGTGATCCAGCGTTCCGCAGGTCGTTATTATGGCATCAAATTTCCTGACTGCCTGAGCGAGCACCCCTCGCACTCCAGTGGACACGATACAGGCCGGAAAAGAGAGAAAGCGCGTGCAGTCATCATCGGTGAGCATGTCATGAAGTATTTCTGCCGCTCTGGCGAGGTGGCTGGCTGTGAACCCCCCAGCCTTCCCAAAACTTCCTATGAGCTCGGCTACGCTCATCCCCTTTTTTACTCTGAAATCCCTCACGGGTTTGCTGAGAAGCCCCTTTCTTTCCATGAGTTTTTTCCTCAGCCTATTAATAAAAGCTGTTTCGCAGCCCTCACGCTCTTAAACAGTCTCTTCAACAGCCCTTCTCCTCTGCGTCTCGTACATTCTCACGATCTCCTCCACCGTAGTCGCATCTTCGGGCGCCTTATCGGTTCGCAGCCCAATCATTCTCGGGAAGCGCAGCGCATAACCCGGCGCATCGCCCACCTTGCCGCACGTGTGCACGGGCGAGCGCGTGATCTCATCCGCGCGCACCTCAATCACATATTTTGGTTCCACCCAGTAGTCCGGCTCATAAAGGCTGTCCACTCTTGCAGGTTTTTGCCTCACGATGATTTTCTCCAGCATGCCCCGCAGCCTTTCCAGCTCCTCCTCCGAGTATCCGCTCCCGACTCTCGTCACAGTCTTGAACAGGCCACTCTCCGGCTCGTACACTGCCCCCAGAATCCCTCCAAATTTGAATTTCGCCCTTCTCCCCCTCCCCAAGTAATACCCCACTATCACGACATCGACCGTATCGCTCAATTCTCCCCTATAGCTTCTCTTGAGCTTCACCCATGCGAACTTTCTCGCGCCGGCCACATACGGCGCCTTCAGATCTTTTGCGATTACCCCCTCCAGCCCTCTCACCACACACTCCTCAAAATACTCCTCCAGTTTTTTCGGGTCGCTTGTTAAAATTGCCTCCGCTAACTTTATCCTCTCGCCCTCGCCGATTACCTTCTCCAGCTCCCTCCTCCGCGTCTCATAACTCTCCTGCGTTAAGTCTCTCCCATCAACATACAGGAGGTCGAATGCGAACAGCCTCAGCGGATAAGCCTCCGCCATCTCCTGCACCCCATACTTCCTTTTCCTCTGTATTGTTGTCTGGAATGGCAAGTACTCCCCCGTTGTCTCGTTGAACGCGAGCGCCTCGCCCTCAAAAATCGCCTCCTTCGCCTTCACCTGTTTCTTTGTAGCCTCCACGATTTCTGGAAACATGCGCGTAGTCTTTTCCAGCTTTCTGGAGAAAATCTCCACCTTTTCTCCGCTCTTATGCACCTGCATGCGGAAGCCATCGTACTTAGCCTCGACGCTCGCCACACCCATCCTCTCAATAATCTCCTCCGCCGTGGGCAGCCTCTCGGCAAGCGCGGGCCTGATAGGCTTGAACACACTAATTCGGAATTCTGCTATTCCTTTCTCTCCTTCTTCAAACAGCTTTCTGGCCACCATCCCCAGATCGCTACATAGGTTGTACGCGCGCTCAAGGCTTTCTCTGAAGCTTTTGTCTCCTTTTGCCCAATAGGACAGCGCGTCGAGTATCGTTGGGTCTCCTACCCCAAGCCTCAGCTGGTCGAGAGGAATTCTCGCGATGTATCTCGCCTCGAGCGGAGTGGCATTGTTGAAAAGCTCCGCCAGCACTTTTATTTTGAACTCCTGGCTCCCCTCGCCGCTCGCCTTCGCTATTCTCATTAAACTCGCATGCACTCTCTCGACGGTCAGCGCCTCTCTCGCCAGCGTGGCCTGTTTTTTCTCCGCCAGCAGCTTTTCGGCGACTTTTCCCAGATCCCCCTCTTTTCGGTACAGCGCCTCAACCTCCTTCCTCGCATATCCGCTTGCCAGCGCGATCGCCTGCTCCACGAACTTCTCACCCAGCCCAATGTCCATGCCCTCAAATGGCGGCGCCACCATCCCCTGGCTCAAATAGACGATCTTGTCTATCTCATCCGCGCTGGCTTTTCTGAAAAGCTCTGCGAGAATCGCTGTGATCTCAAGCCGTAGCGTGGTGGCCTCGATTCTCTCAAAAGCCATCGCCATCTCATAGAACAGCATCAGCGAGAGACTCTCTGTCTTCATTTAAATAGTTCGCTGCCGAACTGATGGCAATGAGAACGGGCTTTAAGGAACACATCATTTTTGGCTTTCTCACTGTTATCCCTCTCTATGCGCTCGCCTTTTTCGCTCTTCATCCCTCGCCGAACGAGCTTCTCGTCGCCTCCTCTGTGTTCCTTCTCGCCTCTGTTTTCCCGGACATCGACTCCCCACTATCTTTCATCAGGCGAGGCTTCCGCACTCTCCTCGCTACACTTCTTTTTCTCCTTGCCCTCTCGCTCGCCTTCTACTTCCGCAATCCACTCGCTCGCCTCTGCCCTTCGCCCGACCCAGCCTGCTACTGGGCTTCACTCATAGCCACGCTCATCCTCCCGTTCATTCTCGTAAAGTTCATCGACCTCCTCATCCCGGGACACAGGGGGCCGTTGCACACCCTGACCGCCGCCTTTCTTTTCGCAGCCTTTTGCCTCGCCTTCTCCCTTTCCTTTCTGGTGGGCCTTTTTGCTTTCTGCGGCTACATCGCTCACCTTCTGCTCGACTTTCTCGGCCCGCGGATTTGAAAGCTTTCACCAGTTTTGGCGCAGCTCTCTTCCGAGACTAATTTTTAAAAGCCGCAACGCATAATATTAGTGGCGATGACGACACCGTCCCAGAGGATTAGCCGCGAGGCGATGATCCGACGGAGTAGCTCCCGAGCCTCCCAAATTCTTCACTCTAAATAAGCAACTAGGGCCGCTGTCTTTTTATCTTGCTCCATTCTCCCCAGCTCATCGGAGAGCAAGTGAAGTTAATTATTTCACCATCCGGGCAAGCTTTCCTCGCCGCGTTCAAACAATTATCCCTCGTCTCTTCGGGTGTGCCCCCTCCAATGGCTGCGCTGTGCACAACATCTCTCGTCGTTTCCCATCTCTCTCCATTATATACTCCACGCTCATAACAAGTAGCCAGACAGGCGCAGACATACTTAGGGGGGTTATACACTGTGCATCCGATCAGAAAAATTGCCAGTATAAGCAAAGCGCTGTGCATGAATCAACTTCATTGCTTATATATTTAAAATTTCGGGGAGTTGGTTGTCGTTGAAGTCCGCAATGGCCGTTTTGGTTTTCTTTCTGCTCTTTTCCGGATGCTCGTCGCAGCGCGAGATTAAAATTCAAGAACTTGTTCTTGGCGAGCAAGACCTTCAGCAGCTAGGAATGGCGAGGGAGGGCGATTGCCAGACAGAAGAATACCAAGCCAGTGCTTATTCGCCAATGACGCAGCACACCATTTGCAACTATACCATTAACAGCCTGAACAACACTCGTGTTGTGCTTGAATTAAAGAGTTTTGCAAGCTTTGAAGAGCTGAACAACGCATACCAATACGAATCTTCGCATTTGTTTGGTGCTAAAGGTCTTTTGAGCGAAAACGAATTAGGGGACAGGAGCAGGTTTCGCGTTAACAGCGAAGACGATTTCGGAGCGAGCTATAATCCACCTGGCGTTTATTACTACCATCTTTGGATTTGCAAGAACAAATATCTCATTCACGTTACTTCAAGCGGCGACAGGGTAGCCGGCGAATTCGTTAAAGAAATCGGCAAGCGGGTGTTGACAAAACTCGAGTGATGCTCCCGCAGGTTATGAAAGATGAAAGTTTGGAAGCGAGCACATCCCAGCCAAGCCATCCTGCATCACAGCATGCATTTCTTTTCGTGCCTCCCATCGCAGAAGATAGAGGGAGACTGCTTGGAGGCGCCGGCTCAGAAGCAAGGATGACTAGCTTTTATAAAGTTCTTTTTTTTCGAGATATGCATGCGCGTGCTGATCGTGAAGAATGCGGAATGCGAAGGTCCCGGACTGCTGGGGAAGTGGCTGGAGAAGGAAGGCTTTGCCTGCTCCATAGTTTCAGCTTTCAGGGAAAAGCTCCCCGCCGCAGGTTTCGATTTCCTCGTCCTCCTCGGAGGCCCCATGAGCGTTTACGAGGAAGACAAGCATCCCTTCCTCAGGGATGAAATCCGCCTCATCCAACGATCATTAGAGAAACGAATCCCTATCCTCGGGATATGCCTGGGCGGCCAGCTTCTCGCCAGAGCGCTGGGCGCGGAGGTGAAGAAGAACAGGGTGAAGGAAATCGGCCACTTTCAAGTAATGCTCACTGCAGAGGGCAGGCGAAGCCGTTTCTTCAAAGGCTTTCCCCGCGTCTTTCCAGCCTTCCAGTGGCACGGCGACACCTTCGGCATCCCGAGCGGCGCGCGCCATCTCGCTTCTTCACAGCTTTGCGCGAACCAGGCCTTTTCCTTTGGGAGCTCGCTGGGCCTCCAGTTTCACCTGGAGGCGGACAAGGAAATGGCGCGCGAGTGGAATCTTGAGTATGATGAGGAGCTGAAGAAAGAGGGCATTTCGCCTGAAAAGCTCTTGGCGGGGTTTGACGAGTTCGGCGGTGACTACGCGCGCTTGTCAGAAATCCTTTTCAAAAACTTTTTCGAGCCGAGGCCATGAGCATCCAAGACATCCTCAAGCTCAAGACCATCGCGGTGGTAGGTATCTCGCGCGACCCGGCAAAGCCCAGCAGGGAGGTTGCCGAATACCTCAAAGCACACGGCAAGCGCATCATTCCGGTAAATCCTTCTGCGGGGGAAATTCTCGGTGAAAAATGCTTCCCGAGCCTCCTCGAGATTCCGGAAGGGCTCGCGCGCGAGATAGAAGTTGTGGACATCTTCAGGCCCTCGCATGATGTGCCCTCCATCGTTGAGCAGGCGATCGAGCTGAAGAAAAGGTTCGGCAGGCTTAGAGCCGTGTGGATGCAGCTGGGCATAGTCAATGAAGGCGCGGCGGCGAAGGCGCGGGAGGCCGGGCTCGAGGTCGTCATGGACAGGTGCATGAAGATAGAGCACAGGAGGCTGATGGGCACTGGGGGCAAAGTTATAAATGAATGCGGCTGAGAATTGATTTCATGAAGAAGCTGTTTGCCGCTGCGGTGTTTCTGTTTGCCGTCGGGGTCTCCTTTTCCCACATCACTCCCGCAGAGATGGCGGAGGCCAAGCGGCTCGTCGATTCAAACGCCAGCTGCGCGAGCCTCTCCGACGACCAGCTTGAGCTCATCGGCGAGTACATCATGGAGCTCATGCACCCGGGCGAGGCGCACGAGCTCATGCACCGGATGATGGGCCTCGCCGAAGGTAGCCCGGAAGAGAAGGCGTTCCACGTTCTCATGGCGAGAAACATGTACTGCGGTCAAGGAACGGGCATGATGGGAATGATGATGGGCGGTTACGGCTACGCGATGGGGCCTGGAATGATGGGGTACTACGGCGCGCCCAACGGGACAGGCGGCATGATGGGCGGCTACGGCCCAGGCTACATGATGGGCCCCGGCATGATGGGATGGGCGTACCCGCAGGCGCAGGCCGGAGACGGTGCGAGCCTGTTGGGCTGGGCCGTGTGGATTCTCCTGGCGGTTGTCTTGATTCTGCTTGCCATTCACCTCTTTAAGAGCATCACGGCCGGAAAGCGCGCGGAGCCGCTTGACGTTCTCAAGGCAAGGCTGGCGATGGGGGAAATCTCCAGAAAAGAATACGCTGAGCTGAAGAAGGAAATCGAAGGCTGATGTGAAAAAGCGCGCGGTAGAACTTGCGAGGAGGGCGCGCGTCTCGGGCCTGAACCGCGACAGGGAGTTTCTTGCTCTCGCCAAGGCGAAGGCCGCCGCTCTCCTCAAGCCCTTCGGCGCCTTACTCTGCATCACCAGGGGCGCCTAGGCCCGCGCGACTTCCCCGAGCTGCGCCAGGTCAAGGCCGATTTTTTCGGCTTCCTCGCTTTCCCTGATCTCCATCACGAGCCCGATGGCTTTCAGTATCACCACCGTGGCCGCGAAAGAATAGATTGCCACTGACGCTACTGCGATCGCCTGCTTGACCAGCAGCTCAGGGTTTCCGAATAGCAGGCCGTTCGCTCCCGCGGCGTTTATCGCCACGCTCGCGAACACGCCCGTGAGCAGCGCGCCAGTCACCCCGCCGATGCCGTGGCAGGCGAAAACGTCAAGCGTGTCGTCGATGTGCGACCTCACCCTCCACGACACCACGAGATAGGATGCCAGGCCGGCCGCTATCCCGATGACTATCGCGGCGTTGTTATCAACGAAGCCCGAGGCGGGCGTGATGGCCACGAGGCCCACCACCGCGCCGATGCACATTCCCACGAGCGACGGCCTCCTGTTCACGACCCACGTCGCAACCATCCACGTGAGCGCGGCTGCGGCCGCCGCAGTGTTCGTCACCACAAACGCGCTAGCCGCGAGGCCTCCCGCTCCCAGCGCGCTGCCCGCGTTGAACCCGAACCAGCCGAACCACAGGAGCGCCGTACCCAGCACGACCAGGGGGATGTCCGCCGGCTTCTCGTCGCCGCTCTTGTACCATTTTCTCCTGCCGATGACCATCGCGCTCGCGAGAGCAGAGAACCCCGCGGTGATGTGCACGACCGTTCCGCCCGCAAAGTCGAGCACGCCCATGTCGCGCAGCCATCCCCCGACTCCCCACACCCAGTGCGCCACGGGGTAGTAGATGAGCAGGCTCCACAGTATGACGAAAACCAGGAAAGCCGGAAAGCGGAAGCGGCCCACGAACGCGCCCACGATGAGCGCAGGCGTGATGACCGCGAACTTGGCCTGAAAAATCATGAAGGCCAGGGCCGGTATGGTCGCCGAGTATTTCTCGATCGGCTCGAGCCCCACTCCCTGCAGGAAAGCCCAGTCCAGCGTTCCCACGAGCCCGCCGTTCGGCGCGAAAGCCAGCGAGAACCCCACGACCACCCACAGCAGGCTGGCAAGACAGAGTATGACGAAAGCGTGCATGAGAAGCGAGAGGAGATTTCTCTTATTCACCAGGCCGGCGTAGAAAAAGCCCAGGCCCGGCGTCATTATCATGACGAGCGCCGCTCCCGCGAGCACCCACGCGGTATCGCCTGTGTCTACGGCCATGCAAAACCACCCGTTTTTTGTTCTTCTTGGCTATGCATAAATATTTTTTCGCATTTTTTCTAGACGTTCATACAAATATTTAAAAATTTTTAGACATATAATACAAAACGCGGGCGTGGGCCTGCGTTCGGGTGGATGAATGTTGGATGAAACAGACCTGAAAATTATCTCGGAACTCTGCCGGAATGCCAGAGGCTCCTTCAGGCAGCTCGCCGACAGGGTGGGCGTGCATCCCAGCACTCTCATAAGCAGGGTGGGCAGGCTGGAGAAAGAGGGGGTGATAAAGGGCTATACCGCACGCCTTGACTTGGAGAAGCTCGGTTATGATTTCATGGCCATCGTCGAGCTGACCATTCCCAAGAAATTGCTGGAGATACAGCACCGCCTGCGCTCGCTGCCGGGCGTCGTGGCCATATTCGATGTAACCGGCGACACGGACTCGGTTCTTCTCATTGCATGCGAGAACACGCGTGCCTTCAACAAAACCATCAAGAAAATTCACGAGATTCCGGAAGTGCAGAGGACGAACTCGCACGTCGTGCTGAACGTCATAAAAGATTGGAGCGATTTTGTCCCCGTCTAGCTCACTCGAAATCCGGTACGAGCGGCGGCCTCTCGTCTATGAGCATGAAGGCATAGTAGTTGGCGCGCGAGCGGACACCTCAAGCCCGCTCGCGCCCTCCGTGTAGGTCACCTCGGTCTTAATCGATGCGAAAAGCGTATTAACCCTTTTTGCATAGTGTTTTCCATGCCGTCGCCGAGCGCCAATGACTATAACGCGTTCATCGAGAAGCGCGCCTTCTGCGTGGCCCAGCTCAAGAACGGCTCGGTTGGGATGAAGAGCGGGCTGCGGGCCAGCGAATTTTCTTCTTTCATAAAAAACGCCTCGGTCGCCTGGATCGATGTGGCGGCCGCCGATTTCGACAGGGAGGCTCCGGTTGCGGCCGAGTCGATGGGTTTTTCCAAGGAGCTTGTGACTAGGCTGTTGAAAAAACAGGTCAGCGCATACGAGGACTTCAACATCGAGATGGGCCTTCTGTTGCCCGCCATCACGGTGGAAGGCTTTAAGGTGAAGGCCAACCCCCTGCTCATCCTCATAAAGAGCAACCTCGTCCTGACCATTCACAGCGCCGAGGTCGCGCGCCTCACTCGCCTGCGCCGCTATGCCGACACTTTCATGAGAAAGCTTCCGCGCAGGGCGCTACGCAAGGACAAGCTAACGCAAGTGCTCATAAGGATCATCGATGAGAACAACAGCAGGAATTTCGATCACCTGCGCGAGATTGAGGAGAAGGGAGATGAGCTCAGCGAGCGCCTCACCGACATCAAAACCCCGAGAACTGTTCTCGGGCCGGAAATTCACAGCATGAAGCACGCGCTCATCATCTATCTCAGCGCGATGTGGGCCACGCTCGATGTTATCAATGCCCTGCGCTACGGCGACCCCCAGCTACTGACCGATGACCCAAAAATTCTCCAGAGGCTCGGCGCGCTGGCCACTGATGTGAACAACAACATCGGCCTTGCAGAGCACCTCAGCGAGGTTCTGGCGAGCGGCCTCGAGGTGCTTCAGAGCATCTACAACAACCAGTTGCAAGTGCTCAATAATCGGTTGTCGCTCGTGGTCACCTATCTCACCATCATCGGCACTGCCGTGCTCGTGCCGAACACGCTCGCCACGGCGCTCTCAAGCCCAGTCTTCGGCCTTACCACAAAGGACGCTTGGTGGTACTTGCTCCTCCTCGTCGTCTCCACCATCATCGCCACGCTGCTTGTGTATTGGTGGGTGAGGAAGAAAGGCTGGATACCCCCTGCTCCCGAGTGAGCTTATCTTATTTTCCACGCCACGGTGCAGAACAGTGCGAACGCGAGCGCGGCCCCTGCGAACACGGGCGCGAAGCCGTAGTGCCGCGCCATCCACCCTGCGCCGATGAAAGCGACGAACTCCATCGCTCTGAAAGGCGCGTGCATCACGGCGATGTCCGTGGACACCGAGGCATTCCCGGCGCTCGCCCTCGCGATGACGCTCTCGAAAACGACCGCGGCAAGCCCGTCTCCAAGCGCGAGCAGCGCGAACAGGGGAAGGAATAGCCCCCGATGCCACAGGAGAGCTGCGGCAGGCGAGAACAGCACGAAGGCGCCGGCGCATGCCAGGCCAAAAGGCAGGCGCGCCCTCACCGATAACAACGTGACGGCAGAACCTAACAGGTAGTACAGCGCGAAAAGCGCGCCGATCTCTTGGTAGTTTAGCCCCAGCTCGCTTTTCATGAAAATAGGGAGGATGAACAGCGCGTTCGCCGCGAGCCCGTAGAGAGAAATGGCGAGCGAGGCCTTCCAGAAAAACGCGCTTCGCGGTCTGAAAATCAGCCTCGCCGCCCTACGCAAGCTCCACTTCCCAGTATCCTTCTTCAGCAGCAGCGAAGGCGGGAACAGCAACAGCGAGAGCACGAGCAGCACGAGTAGTGTGGTTTCGAAAGACCACAGCGCGATCGCTGTGCCGGCCCACAGCGTTCCCAACGCCGTGGCGAGCGTCCTGACTCCCGAGAGCAGCGTCGCGCTTCTCGCCTCCCTCCCCCTCGCGTCCGAGAATGCCGCTGTCCTCACCACTGCCCAGAAGGAGGAGTCCTTCACCCCCTCGATGGTTTTTCCGAGCGCATACAGCAGAGGCGAGTCCGCCAGGTAATACACGATGAGCATGCCGGCATTGGCGGCCGCGTTGAGCACGAAAAACTTCCTGATGCCGGCCTGATCCGCGATGGCCGCAAAAACAGTCCTGGCGGCCAGGAACACAACCGGCAGCGCGGCGAAGATCGCGCCTATCGTCGCAACATCGACACCCCTCGCGAGCAGCAGCAGAGGCAACACGATGGCCAGCGCGCTGCCTATGAAATACTGCAGGAAATTGATGGCCAGGAGCTTTCTCACAACCTTTTTTAACCACGAAAGCTATAATATTCTCATGCCCAGCATGCACACTTTCCCGTGCGCTCGTTGCGGCAGGCCATACAAGACGGCAGTCGCCGAGGAGTGGATTGACGGCGAGTGGGTGGCGCTGCGCAGACAAGTTTTCTGCAGTGCCGATTGCGCGCGCGCCTTCGCCGAGATGACGGGCCAGCCCTGGAAGGGAGAGGTAGAGTAGCCTATTTTAAAAGTTGGGCTCCAATGCAAGCTTCATGCTACAGGAGCTTTTTAGACAAAAGAAATTCATCCTCACCAGCGAGGTGCATCCCCCGAGGGGCGCGAGCCTCGATGGGCTGAGGCGGGACATCCGGCGCATGCGCGTGCATGCCATCAACGTTGTTGACATGTCGGGCGCCTACCAGATGATGTCTCCCCTTCCCGCGGCCATCGCGATAAAGCAGGAGGGCAAAGAGCCCATCATGCAGATGGCCTGCAGGGACCGCAATGTGCTGGCCCTTCAGGGAGACCTCCTTGGTGCCGCTGCATTTGGGATCCGCAATATCCTCGCCATAACGGGCGACTCGCCGGCCATCGGCGATGCCAAAGAAGCAAAAGGCGTTTTCCACCTCAATTCCCTCTCCCTGCTCGAGCTCATCCGCACGCTGAACTCGGGCAAGACATTCAACGGTCACCGTCTCTTTTCAGACCCCCCTGGCTTTTTCGCAGGCGCAGGCATTAACATGAACACTCCCCAGCTCGAGTTCGAGGCCAGAAAGACGAAGCAGAAATTAGAGAGAGGCGCTCAGTTTTTCCAAACCCAAGTCATCTTCAGACCGGAGAATGCCGAGAAGTTCTTTGAAATTTACGAAAAGCTGCACAAAGAGGACATCCGCAACAAAGTGCTGTTGGGCATTGTGATTCTCCATGCCGGCTGGCTCATCGACATACTGAAGGGTCTGCCAGGCGTGAGCATACCCCCCGAAGACGAAAAGCGCATCAAGTCAGCCAAAGACCCAGTTGCCGAAGGCGTCGCCATAGCGCTCGAGACCGCAGACAAGCTCGAAGCCTATGGCGCAGCCGGCCTGCACGTCATCCCAGCCGAGAACATAGACGCGCTCGAGCTTTTCTGCAAGGAATACGGGAAGTGTTGAGATGGCCTTTCGCACTGAGAGGGATTTTCTCGGCAGCGTGAGGGTCCCCGCAGAGGCTTACTACGGCTCCTTCACTGCCCGCGCGCTGGCAAACTTTCAGATTTCGGGAAGACGCGCCCCCGCGCTCTTTATCCGTTCGCTTGCGCTCATCAAGCGTGCGGCCGCCGAGGCGAACATGCAGCTCGGCCTCCTGGACAGAAAGGTTGGAAAGGCGATTGTGCGCGCTTGCGGCGAGGTCGCTGCGGGCAGGTTTGCCGACCAGTTCCCACTCGATGTTTTTCAGGCGGGCGCCGGCACGCCCTTCAACATGAACGTCAACGAGGTAATCGCCAACAGGGCGAACGAGCTGCTGGGCGCGCCCAAAGGCTCCTATCGCTTCGTGCATCCAAACAACCACGTCAACATGTCCCAAAGCAGCAACGACGTTATCCCCACAGCCATACGCCTCGCTGCGCTGCTTTCGCTGCCCTCGCTACTCTCCGAGCTCGCCGCGCTTGAGCGCTCTTTCCGCCGCAAGGCGGCCGCTTTCGGCAACATCGTGAAGGTGGGCAGAACACATCTTCAGGATGCCGTGCCTATCACGCTCGGGCAGGAGTTCGGCGCATGGGCCGACTCGCTGAAAGCCGATAGAAGAGCGATTGCCAATGCCAGCATGGAGTTGCGCGTGCTGGGAATTGGCGGCACGGCAGTCGGCACGGGCATCACAACCCATCCACGTTTCCGCACGCTCGTGATAAAACACCTCTCCGCCCTCACGCGCCTTCCGCTCAGGCCTGGCAGGCCCATTCAGCTGACTCAGGATATGGGCGCATTCGCGCGCTTCTCGGCCTCCCTGCGCGCGCTCTCCCTCTCACTCGTGCGCATCAGCAACAACCTCGAGCTTCTCAGCATGGGCCCCAAGGCTGGCATCGGCGAGCTCCATCTGCCGGATGTCGAGCCGGGCTCCTCCATCATGCCCGGTAAGGTCAACCCGTCCATTCCCGAGTGCGTTGAGATGGTCGCCTTCCGCGTTCTGGCGAACGACTATGCCGTTGCGCTCTGCACCCAGGCGGGCCAGCTCGAGCTGAATGTCAATACGCCGCTCATCGCGCTCAGCCTTCTCGAATCCATCGAGCTGCTCACAAATACCTGCAGGATGTTCCGCGCCCGTTGCGTGGAGAACATTCGCGCCGATGTCGCGCGCTGCCGCGAGCTTCTGGAGAGCAGCCTCATCGTAGCCACAGCGCTCAACCCATACCTCGGTTATCCCGTCATGAGCGCGCTCGTGCGGGAGAGCCTGAGGAGTGGCAAAACGCTCCGTCAAACCATTCTCTCGCACAACCTTCTCTCGGAGGCGGAGCTCAGCCGCATTCTCTCGCCCGCATCGCTCGTCAGGCCAGTCAAAATAGACCTGGAGCTGAGAGAGAAAATTAGGCACAGTGCGGCCTATCGGGAATTTTTGAAAAAGCTACGGGCCTAGGCTCCCCCCATCTCCTCTCTTTTCCTATCCAGCTTTTTCTCGGCTTCGAGCCTGCCCAGCCCATATTCCCGTCTGTCCACGAACCTCATGCCCGCCACAAGCCCCGGATGCACGCGCTCAACCTCGGCCAGCATGGCCAGCGCCATGCGCCTGTAGTCCTCGTGCCCCTGCGCGCCAGTCCGAAGCTCGATGAGGTGGTAGAGTTCGCGCAGGTTGAGCCGCATATACCACCTTATCCTATAAGCGAGCGGCACCACATACTGGGCTTGCACGGGCGCGTCGGCCGCGATGACCTCCCACGCTTCCCTGGCCCTCTTCATAGCCTCCGCATACTCTTTCTCGAGGCCCGCCTCTCTCAGCGCCTCGGGCACATCGTAGCCGTGCGCGCAGCCGAGCAGCTGCCTTTCCTGCGTGAGCATCCTGTGCCTGTGCAGGTCTCTGTACATTCCAAAATTCCCGAGCAGGTCGAATGTGTAGTAGGCATGCTCGAATGCCCTGCCGGGCTTGTGCCGCCTGTTTTTCCTCTGTGCGGTATAAGCGCGCACCACCTCGGCCCTCTCCTCAGGCCGCATGCCCTTCACCCTCTCGCGCACTACGGGGAGTGGGAGGGCTGTGTGGGGGTACAATATCGCGGCCACCACCTTCTCCTCTGCATCTGCGTCAAAATCGACCAGCACGACCGGCTTACCCGCCTCGCTGCCGCTGGCGACCTTTTCGGCAATCTCCCTCACCGCCCTGTTTGTTTCCCTGATGTATGCCTGCATTTCTTTCCCCTGCGGGTTGTCCGCCCGCTTCACGAAAGATGGGATGACCTTTTCGAGTTCTCCGTGAATGTTGCTCGCCAACACGCGTGCCTCGGCGAGCGGACTGGCATATAGCTTGACGAGTAGGTATTCGAATGCCCTTCCATTGCCGAAAAGGCCCACATTGGTGAGCGTGCTGGCGGGCAGCAGCCCTCTGAGGAGGTCGCACGCCTTCGCCCTCACCGCGGCCGCGTAAGCCCTCTCGCTCGTGCCCTCCTCCCTGGGGAATCTCTCTCTCACGAAATCGCTCACGGGCTCGATGAGCTTCGCGTATGTCTCGAAGAGGAAATCGCACGTCTCCTCATACAGGCGTGCATGTGGCCCCTGCATGAGCTCCGGGTCCCTATAATACCTATACCGCCCGCCTTCCTTGTGGTGGAACCACACATACCGCGTGCTCTTCTCAAGCGGGGAGATGCCTATCCGGGCATCCTCCACCAGCTTGGTGGCGAGGATGCTGATGTTCTCGCAAGCTACGTGCGCTCCGCCGAGCTCGGCCACGCTGTCATCGCCGAACCCGATCAGCACCCTGTCGTAAAATTCCTCGGCCTTTCTCATCGCAATGTGCTGGCTCGCGCCCGTCGCCTCCCTCACAGCCACGATTTCCTTGAAGCCGCTCTCAGGCTTGAGCATGAACTCCTCCAGCAGCACCCTGCGCAGGCTCTTCTCGCTCCTCGAGTAGCGCGAGAACAACGCGCCCTTGACCACCTCGGGCAGATTTGTCAAGCAGAAAACGTCTTTGTCGAGATTTGTGACAAAAGGGCGTAGCAGCGCCTGCTCCTCAGGGGTGAATTCCTCGGCCATGCCGAAACTTCTCGCGCCATTTATTAAATTCTTCTTCCATAATTATACCATGTTGAAGAGCATCGTGGAGCTCGTCCCCTATGACCCAACGCTGTATGTGGTCGCGCTTTCCATCGTGGCACTCGCGGCCTCGTTTGTCGTAGCGCGCGTTTTCTATTTCGCTTTCAGTAAGCTCATGAAATTCTTCACGAGCAGAACGAGCACAACCCTCGATGATCGCATACTGACCGCAATAAAGAGGCCACTCGAGCTCATCCTGCTCGTGGCGTGTTTCATCTACGCCGCCTCAGTGGTTAAGGGGCTTGCCGTATGGGCCGACTTCCTGAGCGCCTTCAGCCTCGCCATCTTCGCGCTGCTCATCGGCTATCTGGTTTCCGAGGCCACCGGTGCGGCCTTGCGCTGGTACTACGAGGAGGGAAGCAAGAGCTCGCGCATGGTCAAGCTTGATGTTTCGCTCATCCCTCTGCTGCGCAAGAGCTCCAAAGTCCTCATCTATGCCGTTGCCGTGTCGTTTGCGCTCAGCTTCCTGGGAATAAACATCACCGCCATCTTGGCGATCGGCAGCATCACCGGCCTCATCCTGGGTCTTGCGAGCCAGGAGACGCTCGCCAATTTTTTCGCCGGACTCGCGCTCCTCACCGACCGCCCGTTCGAGTATGGCGATTATCTGCGCTTCCCGACAGGCGAGGTGGCCGTGCTCAAACGCATCGGCCTGCGCTCCTCCGTGCTGGAAGACATCGACCACAACACCATCGTCATCTCAAACAGCGAGCTCGCCAAACAGCGCATCACAAACCTGTGCAGGCCCTCGCACAAGACCCGCCTAACGCTCAACCTGGCGGTCGCCCATGGCCAGGACCTTGAGCGCATCGCCACACTCATCACCCGCACTCTATCGGGCGCGCGCATCCCGGGCATGGTGAAGGAGGAGCCGCCCACTGTGCGGGTGGCCGCCTGGAGCGAGAGCGGCATCCGGTTTGCGGTCATTTTCACTGTCGATGATTTCAGGAGCGCGGGCGCGGCCACCGATGCGGCATACCGCGCGCTGTACGCTGCTTTCAGGAAAAACAGGGTAAAGCTGCCGTGATGGCATGCCCTTCAGTTGCGACTGCTGCGCGAAGTGTTGCATGCATCTCAGGCAGCCTGCTGGGAGTGGCGCGCCGCAGCAGGGCCCGGCCTATTTTCTTGCAGAGCCGGGCGAGCGTGGCCCTACGCTGTTTGAGTGGGAAAAAGAGAGGCTGGAGGCGAAGGCAGCCGAGCTGGGCCTCCCTGTCCAAATCCTCCCACTGCAAGTGCTGTTCGATGCCAGCGTTGAGGGCGGCCGTGTCGTGGTGGCGCTGTGGCATCTGGCCATGGAGGCCTGTCCATTCCTGAGCGGAAAACTCTGCGGCATTTACGAGGACAGGCCGTTGGCCTGCCGCGCCTTCCCCCTCTTCGGCTCGCGCGTGGCCTGGAACAGGTTCAGGCAGAAGCCCTTCGCCAGCGCGCTGTGCCCGAGGGCGGTTGAGGTGAGGGCGCGCAGTAAGGAAGAATTCTTTCGCGCGCTGGCCGAGACATACGGTGAGTGCTATACCGCGGCGGAGAGGATGGACTTGGCACTCGCTTTCAAGGACATAATGCTACATCGCCTGCTCTCCGCTCCGTCGCTCAAGTTCGAGCGAGGCCCGCTTGAGCCTCTCAGAGCACGCTTCTCCGCTTCCGCAGTTGTGGGCGCGCTGTCGCTCGCGCGCTCGCTGGGTCTGGTTAAACAGGAGGAGCTGATCGCCTCCATGCGCCTCATCCATGGCGACACAAAGCCTTAAAAAGGCGCCTGCAGAAGCACTTCCGAGGCGATCAGTATGAGCGGGAAAGGCAACTTAGCTCTGGCAGTTTTCTCGCTGGCCCTACTATTCGGCTGTGTGGGCGGGCCATCGCAGTCCGATTATGACAAACTGCGCAGCGAGCTCACCTTCCTCCAGCGTTCGTGCGAGGCGCTGAACCGGAGCTATACTAACCTCACCGCCGAGTGCAATAACATACTCTCCCAGAATGCCGCGTTGGAAGCCGAGAAGGCCACCCTCCTCGCTCGGCTGGGCACGCTCGCCACTGAGCTGAACACCAGCGCAGCGGCCCTCGCTGCCGAACACGCCAAGCAGAATGCCAGCAAGGCGAGAATGGATGCGGCCATCACCAAGCTCAATCTCTACAATGCCACAAAGGCGCTGCTGGCAAAAGGCTATGCAGTCACCACAAGCGAGCTCGTGGCGCACACAATAAAAATCAACGCGCTTAATGACTCCGAGCTCAACGCCCGCTGGGATGACATCCTCAACTGCGGGGCGTGCGCCAATGCATCCCTGCTTGAGAATGCGTTCTATGCGCGCCTGCTCGGCCTCGCGCGCGCCGACATAGAAGCCGCGAAAGCGCAACTGGACTAGCGCGTGCTCGGTCAGCTGCCACAGCCCATGGCGAATTTTTAGCTACCGCCATCCGCAGTGAGTGTCCGGATCGGCGAGATAGCCGACTCGACGCTGTGGGGGACATCGTTTTCGGATACCGCGAGCCTAACTGTCCGGGCCACGCGCGCATTCTCATACCGCGAAAGTAGTATATAAGCGCATCTGCATTTTAGAGGCATGCGCATCAACCTGCGCCTGACCATGGAGAGCGGCCAGCCCCCCGAGTTCCTGTGGCAGAAAACCGAAAGGGGCTATGCGCGTAAAATAGGCGGCCGCACGTGCGAGGTGTGGAGCGAGGGCGACCGGCTCTGCTTCACACCCGGTTTCGAGAGAGAAATCAACAAGCTCTTCCGCGCACAGGATGATCTCGCTGCGATAGAGGAGGCCGTCGCCACCGACCGCATCATGCGCCTCGCCTTTTCTCGCTACAGAGGCCTGCGCATCACCGAAACCAATCCTTGGGAGACGATGGTATGCTTCATCTGCTCGATAAACAACAATATCCCAAGAATAAAGAGGATGGTGCAGGGCCTCATGCGCGATGGTTGCGTGCTCCCACCTGAGGAGATGGCGCGCGCACATCTCGCGGGGCTGAAGCTCGGTTTCCGCGAGAAGTTCCTGAAGCAGGCGGCAAAAAAGGCAATTGGGTTTGATTGGGATGCATTGCGTTCGGCCGATTTTGACAAAGCCAAACGCGCCCTCATGGGATTTCCGGGCGTGGGCGATAAGGTGGCCGACTGCATCCTGCTCTTTGGCCTGGGCAGGCTTGAGGCCTTTCCGGTGGATGTGTGGATTCGGAGAGCGATGCGGAGGTACTACGGGCAGCGAACCATCGGGCAAATTCATTCTTTCGCGAAAAAGAAGTGGGGCCCGCTCGCGGGCTACGCCCAACAGTACCTGTACTGCCTAGCCCGCGCTTGCCTTCCATCTGCCAAAAGCGAATACATACAGTAAAAGTATGACCGCGGGAACGACTGCTGCGCACTGCTCGGGTAGGTATTTTTTAAGCTGGCTAAGCGCGAGCGTCTGCGCTTGCTCCTCGGGCGGCGTGGTGAGGATTTTTTGTGTTATGATCGCCTGTCCCTCTGCGGATATTTTCTTCAGCTCGCTCGTGTAGGGCGCGAGGTTTGCTGCTGGAATGGGCGGGCTTAGTGCCGCCACTATAGCGGCATACTGCTCCTGCAGCAGCGTGAGGTTGGCGCGCAGGCTGTCGTTAGCTGCCAGCAGAGCATCTGCCCTGTTTAGCACGGTTTCGGTATCGGCTTTTGCCGCCAGCAGGGCGGCATACTCGGCCTCGCGCTGGCTCAAGCTGGCGTTTAGCTCGCCGGCCTTCCGTTCAAACTCCAGTCCCTTTCTGAAAGCTCGTTCAAACAGGCCGCGTTGCTTCAGGCCGATGACCTCATCCGAGATATTCCTGAGCTCTGCGTAAGCCACCTCGAGGCCCGGATCGCTGACTTTCAACGCAAGCGAAGCCTTTCTGCCGCCTAGGTCGCTGAGTACGATGACCATGTTGGAGGCGAGGGCTGCGAGGCGCGCCGTCCTGCTCTCAACATAGCTTATCCTTTCATCCCCGCGCGCCTTGATGCCCGCTGCTCGGCCGGGGATACTGCTGAGAGCGGCAAGCTCGTTCTTGAGGCCGGCCAGCTCGCTATCGGCCCGGTCGAGCGCGCTGACGTTGTATCTGAACCTGCAGTACTGGATGCAGTCCGGGCAGGGCGCGACCAACCTGCTTGACTGCACTGCAGCAACAGCATCTCTCAGCTGGGCTATCCTTGCCCTCTGCACATCGATGGCGCTCCCGCCAGCCGCCAGCGCGTTCGCCGCAATGTCGTTGAGCATGGAGTTTATGAGCGAGTCCATGAGCGTGAAGTTGTTCACCATGTCTCTTATCACAAACAGCAGCGCCTCCACGCGCACCGTCGTTTCGCAGATGGGCACAGATCTGCATGCAAACAGGCAGGACTCCCTGTCCACGCACGGATATTTGTCCGTGCCGGTCTTTCTCCTACAGTTCGACTCGCCCGTTTCCTGGTCCTCGCTCCCCCTCTCTCTTGAGGCATTGAACTCCCTGATGAGCGCCTCGATGCTCGCCTTCTTCTCCTCGTAGCCTATATCCTTGTAGAGCTTTTTCTCGAACACTCTCTGTAGCTCGGCGCCCTCCCTCACGAGGCTGGCGCCTGCCGGTGTCTC
Organism: Candidatus Micrarchaeia archaeon; assembly: GCA_038890815.1. Lineage (GTDB taxonomy): Archaea > Micrarchaeota > Micrarchaeia > Burarchaeales > JACRGF01 > JAWAFC01. The sequence goes on from JAWAFC010000004.1 coordinate 53,282, forward strand.
CCGAAATAAGAACATCTCGACGCCGTTCACCGAGACTATCACGAAATCCCCCTCATCGAGCGAAAAGGCCTGCTTCGTTATGTTCTCATCTGGTTCGGTGTAATTGTGTAGAATGTGGTCTACCGTGAGGGCCGAGGGATGGGCCAGAATGAGCGCCAGCACTGCGAGCGCCGTAACGCGCATCACTTTAGCTTTTTCCCGCAACTATTTTAAATGCACCGACAGAAGTCAATCTTGATGATCTCGGTCATCATACCCACCAAGAACGAGGCCAAAAACATCGAGCACTGCCTCGTAAGTCTCATCCACCAGAATTTCAAAGGGAAGTACGAGGTCATCCTCGTCGATGGCTATTCAACGGACGGCACCGTGAAGTACGCGCGCAAACACATAAAAAAAATCTACCAGTACAGCATTCACCGGCAGGTGCCTCGCGGACCCGCCGCGGCGCGCAACTACGGCGCCAAACTGGCCAAATACCCGATCGTGGCTTTTATCGACGCCGACTGCATCGCGCGCGATGACTGGTTGCAGAGGATCTGGGATAATTTCCAGAGAGACAAGGAGCTGGTAGGTGTCGGAGGTATCCTCGCGCCCCGCGATCCGCGCCTCATCGATATCATCATGTTCACCCTCTTCAGCGACTGGTGGGTAAAAATCTCCTCATGGCTCGGCATATGGCAGCTGTATGGTAATAACTGCGCCTATCGCCGGTCCGCATTCCTGAAACAGAAGGGCTTCAGCACCACCATATCCTTCTGGGAGGACACTGAGCTCAGCATGCGCATGAAGAAGGTGGGCAAGCTGTACATCGACCGCAATATGGTGGTCTGGACGAGCACGCGCCGCTTCCGCCAGAAGGGCTATGGCTCAGTGTTCATGATAAACCTCAAAGCCTTCATCGACCACCTGCTCGGCAGGCCCATCACAGAGCGGTATTTTGAGGAGATAGAACACTAAGCACCTATTCCATCACCAGCAGCACTATGCTTGCCAGTGCGAGCAATATGCCAGCAACTCTGAGAAGGGTAAGCTGCTCTCCAAGAAAAAGCATCCCCAGCACAACCGCCACAACCGTGGACAGCGAGAAGATTGGTATGGCCACGCTGACCTGCGCATCCGGCTGTGCGAGCGCAGCATATGGCAGCACAAGCGCGAGCCCGCCTACCACTATGAACGCGACTGCATACAGCCACGAATTCGGAGTTGCTCTGATTGCCCTGTAGTTCGCGAGGTAATACACCCCGAGCACGAGCGCGGCGACAACCACAACTGGGATGAGCAGCCTCCAGTCCTCTCTGTCCGCAAAAAATTTTCTTATTAGGAAATTGTATGCCCCGAGGGCGACCATCGCGCCCAGTGCCAGCACACGGTAGTCCACGCGCTGCTTTTTATCCTTCGCCTTTTAATTGGTTGCCCTCGATTGTTTTGTATGCGCGCTGTCGTCGCCATCCTTGCCCTACCCATCCTGCTCGCAGCTCTTTCCCTCGACGAGCTCCTCGCGAACTACACTCTACCGGGCGAAACCATCCGCTCGCAGCCCATCGCCTTGGCAGAGGGCACCTATGCGCTCATCTTCATAGACTCCCATGAGTCGATGCTCGTTAACCTCTCTCTTCCCGGCGCGCCTTCCCTCATCGAATCCGCCAGCGCGATAGAGGCCATTCTGACAGAAGAGCTCCTCCTCGACCTCGCCATCCCCTCCCGCCTCCCCGACATCGCCCATTCGCTTGAGGGTTTCAATGCCAGCGGAGCAAGCTGGCAAGCACTGTGCGCACAGTGGACCGGCACAGACCGCCTTCCCTGCACCAACCTCTCTTCCTGCAGGCTTGCTTGCATCAGCGTTCCACTCTGCAAAAGCATGTTACAGGGAATAGGTGACCCATTCGCGCTTTCCATCTGGGGCTGGAGGAACGAAACGGAAAGGCTCGACTTATCCCTCTCGCAGGTCCGCTCCAATCTCAGCCTGATTTCGACCTCAGACGATCCGCGCGTGCCCATCTCCTCCGCGCAGGCCTCCCTGTACAGCGCTCGCTCGGCCCTCCATGCCATGCGCTCAAACGACCTGTTCAACTGCGAGCCATCCTACCCGCGCTCTTACTGCTTCTGCAACATCACCTTTAATGAAGCATATTTGAATGATGCGATGGAAAAGCTGGCCCGGCTTGAGAGCGAGCTGTCCGCTCTCGATGCCATCCCAGCCCGAGCGGCCGCCATCGCCAGCATCACGAGCGCGCGCATCCGCGATGCTCTGCAGCGTGAGGAGGAGGTCAGATTCAATCAGACGCTTGCAGCCGCCTCTGCCAGTCTCGCCGAAGCCGAAGCTGATGCCTCGGCAGCCCTCTCGCTGATAAGCGACGAAAACCTCACGCGTAGTCTCGAGCGCGCGCGCTCCAAGCTCTCCGAGCTACGCGCCGCTGGAGCCACTCGGGATTTTGAACGCGGAAATGCTGTCGCAGAACAACTGTTTGCCCTAGTTTCGGAAATCGAGGCCGAGGCCGCGGCGCTCACCGCCCTTTACCATTCTCTCCAAAATGCCTCCTTCAATGCTTCTTCCGAAATAGCGCTTGCCAACGACACTCTGCTCCAAAACGACACCCCGCTTCTCGCGCGGCTTGAAAATCTCTCCTTCTCACTCAGCTCGGCGCGCTCCCACCTCACCCCGCCGATTTCCGGAAATCAGACAGCCTCTCTCTCCGCGGAGCTCGCGCGCATCACGCGCGAGGCCGCTGAGATACGCGCAAAAGCTCTCGCCAAGCACGCCCTCGAGGAGAAGGCCACTCTGCTCGCCCTGAGACTGGCCAATCTCTCGCTGCTCGCGGCGGCCTACAACCAGCAGCTGGATTCCGCGCGATTCGCCATGCTCCTTTCCCAAGCCTCCCTGCAGCTCTCGCGCATCGAACTGGCCGCCGCCAATGCCAGCCTGTCGGGCGCCGAAGCCGAGCTCGCCTCCATCGAGTCTTCCCTGAAGCAGAAGGTCTTGCAGATCGAGACTGCAAAGGCTACCATCGCCGAAGCCGAGGAGGCTATCGAAAACGCCTCGCGGGTGAGAGTGCTTTTTTTCCTCACCCCAAACCTCGAGGGTGCGCGCGCCAAGCTGAATGCCTCGCGCGCTGCGCTTTACGATGATCCGGTCATGGCGCGCGAGCTGGCTGACTCGGCCCGTGCGGAAGCAGATTCCGAGGCAGAGCGCGTGCGGGGGCTGTGCCCCATGACCTTCCTTCTCCACCTGCTACTGCTTGTTGTGCAGTATAACAAAAGCCAGAGCAAGCGGGACTAGAAAGAGCGGGCAGAGCCTGGCTGGAGCGGGCGGCTGTTCTCCCGGTCCCGTGACAGTCGGCCCGCTGACATTCGGCTGTGCTACCACCACCATGCAGATGTTGTTCTCGCACAATTCCCCAGGCAAGCAGTCCGCATTGCTGGCACAGCAGCTCTGCCCAATGCTTCCCGCGCAGCAGTATTTCGTCGTTCCACTCGCGCTTCCGGGCGCACAGTACCTGCTCGCGCAGTCCAGGTTTGTCTTGCACACCTCGCCGTTGGCCAGATTTTTCTGCACGCACTGGAACTCGCTCGAGCAAACCTGCCCAACCATGCACGGCGCGGCATCGCTTCCCGGGGTGGGGCAGCACGTTCCGCCAGCACAGCATATACCAACTCTCACATCGCAGTATCCGCTCGCACACTCAGCATCGGCCGCACATCTCTCCCCGTTTGCTTTCTTTCTCGGAATTTCGTAGGTGCAGTTGTCGCAGTAGTAGTTCTTGACAAAATCAGCGTGCATGATGCGTGTCTCGGCGTTGAGAATCAGATCAGCAAGCTCCCTGCTTGAAAAGCTGAACTCCCTGTTTGGCGCGGTGCACCTGTGCGTTATGCGCCAGCTGCTCTGATTGCTGGCGATGGCTTCGCTTATTTTCCGCTCAAACCCTTCGTGGCACTCCCTCGCCTCCTTTATTATCTGGTGCATGGGCGCAAGGCTCGACAGATGATAGTTGAGCGCGACAGCGAGCGAGAATGCCTGCTCGCAACAGCACTGTCCCTTCGCCCTCTCTATCCACAGGCCAGCGACTGTCGTGGCGTTGCATGTTCTCATCTGCGTCTCGCAGTAGGCGGCATCGTAGGCCGGACAAATTCCAAGACCAGCCGCCATGTCACAGTGCTGGTTGAAGCTCTCGCCCAGCCTCGCGTCAAAGGGCTCGATGCTCTCCGGATAAACCGCCCCTTCGTCGATCTGCGCTTTGCAGTGGGGGAAGTATTTGAGCAGCGTCTGCTCGGCCACATACTTGTAAGTCTCTGCGTCCCAGGCGGATGCTTTGGTCGCAAAGAGCAGAAGCACCACAAGCGCGAGCACGCGCATCAAAACACCGCAGGAAAATGCGCATCTCGGTATAAAAATGTTGCGAACTAGTAAAATCTTGCAACCCACCTGTCTTTTTCAACTTTTACTCGCTGTCCCTCGCCCACGAACTCCACGTTTTTCTCGTCGCCCGCTCGCCTGAGCCCGTTCGCGCTCGCATAATCGATCCAATCGCCCTTAACTCCGGCAGCAACCGCTTTGCCGACCTGCACAAAATCGAACCTATCCCCCCTGACTGTGAAGGGGGGCACCTTCACGAAACTTACACCATACTTCTCTGCAGCCCGCTCGTCCCTCGGCATGTCGCCTATAAAAGCCAGCACGCGAAAACGCACCCTCCGCAGGTCCTTCACCCCTTCCTCATCCAGCTCATTTCCATAATGCACCTCATCGAACAGCTCGCTCAGCCCGCTCTTCTGCAGCACTTCGCTCACGATTTTCTTGTCATCGTCGGCGAAGCATGCCAGGCGATAGCCCTTCCGCCTCTGTTCGGCCAGCACCTTGCGCGCGCCCGCACGGAGGCGATAGTCATGCATGAGCAGGCAGTCAGTCAGAACGAGCGTGCCATAAAGATCGTATGCAAAACCTTTGGCCGGCAGTTTTCTTCTTGCAACCTTCTTCTTCCCGGCGCGCATGCCATTAAAACTCATACCGCTTTTTAGGCCTTTCCGTTCGCGCTCTTCAGAAGCGCGCCACAGCTTCCGCATCTGAACTTTAAGTCAAACGCTTCCTCAAACGTGATCTTTCCCCCGCACCCTTTCGCGCAGAAGAAAACACTGCCCGGCGTGCCGTTCTCCGGCATGGCCATCGCGCTGTTTCCGGCCTGCGCCTGCAGTAGGCCCATCATCTTTTCCTTTTCGTTCAGCAACTCCAGCACGCCCCCGAGTTTTACGTTCCAGACATAAGAGAGCCATCCGGTGTTTTCGTCTCTCACGCGCGTGTATTCCACGATGCCGTGGGAATGCAGTTTGTTGAGGATGCTTCTGACTCCGCTCACCTTCATGTTTATGTTTTTCGCCACGCTTTCCGCGCTCGCCGGCACGGCTATCTCGCGTAGCACCCTCGGCGTGTCAGGCCCAGCCAGCTCTATGAGGAATTTCCCAACTCTCTCATCCTCTATGGCTTCAATGATGCGCTGCCTGTTAAGTTCTGTTTCGCTCGGAGCCTTTTTGCCGGTCTTAGTTATGGCCGCCCTTGTGCGCGGGTCCGTCCTTTTTGTTCTACCAGCGCAAACTTTTCTCTTTCCCAACCTTCTCTTCGCCATCCCGCCCCCTCGGATACAGGGTGGGCCGTCATCAGCCGATCGAAGAACGAGTTGTTATTATATGCCGTTCCTCCTATTTAAACCTATTTTTAGCGCGTTAAGAATTTATTTTTTTAAAGCGAAAAAAATCCCCGGGTGGTGGGCATGGCCAAGCTTGAGGAAATTCCCACTCTCAGGGAGTGGGAGAGGATTGGCTCCCACTCACACATCAAAGGGCTCGGCATAAAGGATGGCAAGGTTGAGAGGATTGGCGGAGGGCTGGTAGGTCAGATCGCCGCGCGGCAGGCCGCGGCCGTTGTTGTCGATTTGGTCAAAAAGGGAAAATTCGCGGGCAGGGCCATTCTCATGGCCGGGCCGATGGGCACGGGCAAAACCGCCATCGCGCTGGCCATCGCGAAAGAGCTCGGCCGCGATGTGCCATTCGTGCAAATTTTTGGCTCGGAAATCTATTCATCCGAAATAAAGAAGACCGAGTTTCTCATGCGCGCGCTCAGGCGCGCCACAGGTGTGCGCATTCACGAGATGCGCACGATTTACGAGGGGGAAGTCACCCACCTCGACTTCGACATGGTACCCCACCCTTACAACCCCTACCAGAAAGTTCCCCGCAGCGCGACCATCAAGCTGCGCACGAAGGGCGAGGAAAAGCAGTTCAAGGTTGATTCAACCTTTGCCCAGGCGCTCATCCAGAACAACATAACGGTCCACGATGTAGTTCAGATCGATGCCGAGACGGGCCGCATAGCCTGTCTCGGCAAGAGCGCCGATTGGAAGCCCGATGAAAGCGAGAGGGTGGATCTCACCACTCAGCAGCTTGTTGAGGTGCCCAAGGGAAAGGTGCAGAAGGAAAAGGAATTCGTATACATGCTGACCCTGCACGACCTCGACATGGCGAGGGCACGGCGTGGAGGAGGTTTTGTCTCACTTTTCTTCGGCGGGGGCAGGGAGGAGGAGCTGACCGAGGAGGATCGCGCGGCGGTCGATGAGGAAGTCAAAAGCATGGTGCAGTCGGGCACGGCCGAGATAATCCCCGGCGTGCTGTTCATCGACGAGACGCACATGCTCGACATAGAAGCCTTCTCCTTCCTCAACAGGGCCATCGAATCCGAGCTCGCGCCGATCATCATCTTCGCCACCAACCGCGGCATCGCGACAATCCGTGGCACCGACCAGAAGTCACCGCACGGCATCCCCATGGACCTGCTGGACCGCATGCTGATAATCAACACCTACCCCTACGAGAAGGATGAGGTGGCCGAGATCATCCGTCTCCGTTGCAAGGAAGAAAAGGCCGTGCTGTCGGACAGAGCGCTGCAGCACCTCGTGGAGACGGGCTATAAAAGGAGCCCGCGCTACGCCACCCAGCTCCTCGCGCCGGCCGCTGCCATCGCCGCAGCCAGGAATGCCACCGAGATAGATATCGATGACATAAAGCTGGCCGAGCAGCTTTTTGTCGACATTGACAAGAGCGTCGAGCACGTGAAAAAGTTCGAGAAAGAGTTCGTGAGCTAGCAGGCTATCCATTTAAATACCCCACACAAGAAAAATTAAGCGTGGCGAATGACATCGCGCAGAAGGAACTCAACACCGTGCTGGCGGTGTGCCCGCCCGATGCCGAGCTAGAAAGTCTTATCAGAGAACTCAACGAGCTGAGGAAAAAGGGATACCAGCTCGTGTGTGGCGTGAGAGGGGCTGCCGAGATATACACTGACCCGCACGAAATGGGCACGATGGATCTGCGGAGAAAAATCGACGAATACGAGGCTGAATTGAAAAAACTTGGCTTAAGAGGATTGTTCAGCAAAAAAGGAGGCGAGCTGAGCAAGCTCATACTTGAGTACAAACAAATACTTGGGGAGAAAGAGCGGGAACTCAAAGAAATCAACGAAAAGATTGAAGAAAAGAAGAAGGAGATCGCCGCACGCATCGAAAAACGATATCCCCACGTGTTCGACAAGCTCAGCGAACTCAAGAAGAATCCCCTTGCAGACATGATTCTTGAAGGGAGGAAGCGGCTCGCTGAAGAGAAGGAAAGAAAAAAAAGAGGCAAGGCATTTGCCTACTAGGATGTTTTGATGCAGGACACTGTTAATAAAACCAGAGGATTATGCGAGAAAGTCCACAAGGGTCTTTTCGCCGCCGCGGCATTTCTCACCGTAAGCTGGCCCGGCGAGCTGGATGAAAATGCAGCGAAGTTCTTCGGCGCCGCCGCGCTCGCGAGCGCCGCAATCAAAACCGTCTCCTTCCTGCGTGCGCGCGCGGCAGAGAAGCGCATCCGGAGAGAGCTTTCGGAGCGCGTGCTCTGCGACAAAATCCGATAGCCGCCGGTCGTGTCGGATTGACAATTATTTTTAACTTGTTTTTCCAAAGCACCTATGTGCGGCTGTAGTCTAGCCTGGTAGGACTCGACCTTGCCATAACTCGCCGATGGCGAGGATGCGAAGAGGTCGTAGCCCGGGTTCAAATCCCGGCGGCCGCATTGCTGAACGCTGGCTTCAGCTCGGGCACTCCTATTTACCCGAAAGCTCAACCGCACCGGTGAAAATCCCGGCCGCCGCATAAGGGCAATTGGCTCGCCTTCAGGCCATCTTCAATCCAGCTTTGAGGGCTGCGGCGGTAGTCTAGCCTGGTAGGACTTTGGCCTTCCAAGCCAACAACCCGGGTTCAAACTCGGTGCGGGTTAGAGCGCGAGAAAGAAGCCAGCTGAGAAAGCATCGCCCAGGCCCACGGTACTCCTTATGTGCCGGATGCGAGGGGCGGGCAGAAGGACGAGCGAAAAATCTCCTTTTAGCGAGCTAACTTTTGCCGCGATTTCTTTTGGGAGTTTTGCGCGCGGAGGCCTGAAACGGCGCAGCTCCGGCAAGGATGGGAATGTGCCTTTCTGTGCACGGTAGGCCGCAAGGCGTGAGGCAAAGCGGAGAGCGCGTTTGAGCGAATCCTCGGGAACTCGGCGTGAGAGCGCCAGGTGAAATTCGGCCGTATGCAGGATAACTGTGGGGCATAGGCCGAGGAGGCGCGGGAGTGCGGCAACGCCCTCCTCCGGAAAGGCCAGTGCTCTGCGCGCGGATTCGAGCTCGAGCTCGTTCAGCCCCAGCGAAGTGCAGAGAGGCGCGATGGCCTTCAACGCCTGTCTCAGTATGCCTTCGCTCTGGAAGCTCCCGAGCTCGAGATGCAGCTCCAGCTCGGGGTTTAGGCTTCTCCACTTGCGGATGAGGCCGGAGAGCGTGGCAACCCTGTGCGCGCAGGCGGGGGAGAGAAGGTGAAATCCCCCGAGCGCGATTTTGCCTATGCGCGGAAGCTCGCGCTCGAGCGCGCGCTCGAACTCTCCATCCAAACGCATCTCGGAATTTTCTGGATCGAACGTGGCGATGAATCGGTTGGAGCGAGGAATCTTTTTCCCAAACACGGTGTCTCCCTCGCTGAACTCAAAGACGAAGTGCGTTCTCGCCTCCGCCTCACGGAAGAAGCTCCGGCTCGGGACAAAGCCCTCGGAAGTGGCGAGCAGCACATTTTTGTGAAGGAGACGCGCGAGCTCGGTGCTCTTTGTGTTTGCGTGCAGAAAGCACTTGACGCCGAGGTGGGCGGCAGCCTGGGCCATATTGCCAGCCTGCCCGCCTACTCGCTTTTCCGCGATAACAAAATTCCGCAGGATGAAGTCTGTGGTTGTGCGGTCGATGACGACCTCGCGAGCCCTGCCCTGTAGCATGCTGTCAATGAGGGGTGAAAGCGCAGGGGGAAGGTTGCTCACATCGCTGCCACGTACGTGGATGATCGCATCGATGTTTGTATTAAACGCGAACGCAGCGCGCGATGGCAGCGCGAGTTTCATGAAACAATTAAAAACTGCGACATTAAAATAGTACCGAGCGGCCGTCATCTAGCCTGGTAGGATCTGAGCTTCCCATGACCTTTTTTCCGAAGTTAAGCGGAAAAGAAAGGGACGGAGACAGCTCATTGCCCGGGTTCAAATCCCGGCGGCCGCAACCATCCCGAACCCAGGGGGAGGTGTTCCTCCCCCTATCAGAACCAACCGACGGCTTCCTCGCTCGCAATAGGAACCTACGGTTCCTAATAGGAACCTACGGTTCCTATTACCTCCCTTTTTATTTGCGCGGGGCTCGCTCCTCGTCATATCGTTGGTTCCAATACCTCCAGCAACCATTTTCCATCAATGCCTTAATCCCAAAGAGGGGGGAAGGTCAAGGACGAAGGGGGGACACTTCCCCCCTTTGTCTAGGGAAGGTCAAGGACGAAGGGGGGACACTTCCCCCCTTTGTCTCCCACAGCGCGAGGATTACTGCCACAATCGTCACCACAAGTATTACCATCAGAAACAGTTTGAATGTCATCGGGATGTTTTCGCTGGTTCCGAGACCATAGACTTCGGGTTGGGATGATGCCCTCTGTGCATATATCACTCTATGGAAGGAAGAGTTCGTGCTCGTGCCGTGTGTCTTTACTGTAACAGGAAAGGTGTAGAAGTTGTTGAGCTCAAGCTCGGGAAGCCACAGGTTCCAGACAATCTCTTTGCTTTCGAGCGGCTTGAGATAGGCCAACTTGCCTTTTCCCTCCGCCGAAACCCCGCGCGGCGGAATGAGCATGAGCGGAGCGAACACAAAGCCATTCTGTAAATTAGTTACCCTCACCCGCACGAGCTGACTACGCCCGTCGCCCTCCGGCAGGGTGAGCGAGAGCGAAACCCTCGGGCTAAATGGCCGCACTTCCCGGATCGTTATGGAGTAGTTCTTGTTCAACCCGAGTTGTACGCCGATCTCCCCCCTCGCCTGCAGTGTATCCTTCACATAGCTCTGATCAAGCGCTTCGGCGAGCCTGATGTGTGCGGCGTCGAGCACGAGAAGCTCGTTGAAAGTCGGGTCAGCTGGAATCCATCCGTATTCTGGCACCCACACCTCGGCCCACCCATGAATCCCCCATTCTTCCCCAGTGTTTATGTAGCCCGAGACGAACCTCGCGGGAAGGCCGAGCGCGCGCGCGAGCGCGATAAACAGGTGCGCGAACTCATCGCACGTTCCCCGCCTGTGGGTGAAGACCCATTCGGACGAGTAATTGAGCTCACCGAGCTCCCTGTCGTACCCCACGTTGTTGTAAGTCCATTCCACCAGGCGCGCGATGACCTCAAGCGCATCGTCACTTCCGTTTGCGATTTCAAGCGCGGTGCTGCGAATTTCAGGTGTTATCACCACGAGCGGGGAGGCGCGCGTGTAGTTGGCGAGCTCCGGGGGCACAGGATAAGGATAGCGAACCGGGCTGGTTATGCTGTTGCCCTCATAGTCCACTCTCACCGATGAAGAGACGGCGACTGTGGTTCGGTTCGGCACTTCAATCTCGAACACCATTCGCGCGCCATCACCACTTCTCCAGGAGAACGGATGCGTCGTAGCATGCACGCCCGCGCGTTGGTTGGCGTCATTGGCTGGCGCAAGCCCGTACAGCGTGACTGGGTATGGAAAAGGCTCCCCCACAGCCTCAATAAACCATTGAGTGCTCACCTCCGCCTGCAACTCGCCTATCTCCCTCACATCCAGCGCAGCAGAGCATGCGAGCACCGAAAGGAGGAAGCAAAGGCGTTTCATTTTTTCACTTTTATCCGGTTCTTTTCATCCACGAGCACGATTTTTGGCTTCAGCCTCCGCGCCTCCCGCTCATCCACGATTTCCTCAGCCGCAATGATTATCTCGTCCCCCCGCCTGCAGAGCCTGGCAGCCGCGCCCATCACAGTGACCTCCCCTTTCTTTCCGGGCACGACGTAAGTCTGGAACCTATTGCCGTTTGAAATGTTCCATACATGGACCATCTCGTGCGGCAGCATGCCCGCGGCCTTGAGCAGCTCGCCGTCCACGGCCAGGCTCCCCGAGTAATGCAGCTTCAGGCCGGTCACCCTCGCGCCGTGGATTTTCCCCCTCAGCATGACGCGCATGTGAATACCAGCGTTATCAATCTAAATATAAATATGTGTGGAAGATATCCTCATGCGCAGGCTGCTCCTGGCATTCCTGCTTGCCTCCGCCTGTTTCGCCGAGAAGATCGACACCTCTCAGCGCGTGAGCCTCATCGAGGGCGTTGTCGTGGAGGAAGGGGTCGTGCGCGCTCTCTCGGGCGAGATCACCGAACTCCGCTTGAACCTCTCGGTGCCACAGCAGAGCGCCCGACAGGATGTCTTCTACTCCTCAGCGACCGAGCATGACGACGAGGGGAATGCCGTGGCAACGTTTTTTGTTCCAAATCCGCCAAATCCATTCCCATACAGCATCAGGACGCGCATCGTCGCTCGTTCCCATCGCACCACTTTTCTGCCGCAGAATTATTCGGTTTCGCCCGAGCTGTTGGTCTATGCGCGCCCCACGCCACGCATCCAGAGCGATGAGCCACGCATCCAGAGGCTGGCCCGCGAGATCACGGCGGGCTCCCGCGATGATTTCGAGAGGATTGCCAGGCTTGCCATATTCACCCATGACTACCTGAAATACGATGCCTCGCTGGCGGGCGATGCCAGAGATGCGGTGTGGGCGCTGGAAAACAGGCGTGGGGTGTGCGTTGAGTACAGCGCGCTGTTCGCCGCGCTCGCCCGCTCGCTAGGCTTTCCCACGCGCTCGGTGGCAGGCTATGCGATGAGCGAGGACGGCACATGGATGGGACATGCCTGGAACGAGGTCTTTCTTGGTGAGTGGATTCCCGTGGATGCCACCTGGTTGGAGGTGGGCTCGCTCGATGCCACACACATCGAGATGTTACGCGCGAACGACAGGACTTTCGGCAACAACCTCAGCGTGCTCATGCGCCCTGGCACGCGCATAGAGTGGAGCAGCCGCAACATGCTGGGCCGCGAGGTTCAGGCCGTGCAGCCCACGCGCATCGAGTTGGCGCAGCCCGAAAGCAACTTCAACCTTGCGCTTGCCTCCCCGGTTCTCCCGCCTGGCGGGGAAACGCTCGCATGGCTCGAGTTTTCTGCAGCCGACTACCGCGTGATCGAAGCCACTCTCGAGCCGTGCAAGGGCCCCTCGGCCATCGCATCGGTTGAGGACAACGAGCACGTGCTCATCGCAAGGCCGGGCGAGAAGGTCGCCACGGCATGGCGCATCCGCACCTCCCCCTCACTTTCACCATCGTTCATCTACACCTGCCCGCTCCTTTTAAACTCCCCATTTTTTGAGGAGAGGCCCGTTGAGCTCACCATACGGCCCGGCGCGCCCATCACCGAGCTCGAGGCTTGGCTTTCCTCAAACAGCATTACAGCTGGCGCTGAGCAAACCGTGTTCTTCAGTGTGAAAAGCGGCTCCCCCTCAAAGATAGGGATTGCAACCGAGGAGGGCATTTTCTTCACCCAGGCTCCTCCGCCCGGCATGACCGGCTCGCTGTCTTATACGCCGCGTGGCCTCGGCTCACAGAAAATTTTCGTTTTCACCGACCAGGGTGGCGTGGTCGAACTGAACTTCAACATCACCCACTCGCTCGCACTCTTTCTTCAAAATGCCTCCTTCCCCGCCAGCCTGCTCGAGGGAAGCCTCGCGAGCGTGAACGTCTCGCTTTTCCTCAACCGCTCGCCCAGCAACGTCAGGCTTACGCTTTCGCTTGACAATGAGTCAGATGTTGAGACGGCCGTTTTCAACGGCTCGGCCAATTTCTCCCTCTCCGTTCCCGCCACCGTGCCCGGCGCGCGCGAGCTTGTGCTCATCATCGAAGGCGCTGGCATGCGCATCGAGCAACGCAGGGCGGTTCGCGTTGTGGCAAAGCCCGCGGTCAGCATCCGCGCGATCTCCCCGCCTTCCCAAAACTCAACCGTCACCATTGCTTTTTCATTCGTGGGCGAGCCCACAAACATCACGCTCTTTGCCGACGGGCAGACGGTCGGGTTGCGTGAGGGCGAGTCGTCCGCGCTACTGCGCCTCTCCCCCGGCATGCACAACATAACGATAACTTGGCGCGACGAATTCGGAAACACCTACCAGCAGAGCGAAGAGGTGTGGATCCCCACGCCGTTGCTCCCCTGCCTGCCCGCGCTCATCGCCGGCTTTGCCTCAGCCCTGTTTTGCCTTCACAGCATTTCCAAACGCGCGTGCTAACGCCTCATCCCTTGCCACGAGCAGCACACGTTTCGGAAAATCCTCCTTCCAGCCAACAATCTCCTCCACCATCGCCCGGGCCGCTTCGTCAAGCGGCACGCCCCCCACGCCCGTGCCCATGCCAGGGAATGCGATTGTGCCCAGGCGCAGCTCGCACGCCAGTTCCAGCGCGGCCTTCACCGCTTTCCTTACGGCGGCAACGTCTGTTTTTCCCGGTGTGCGCATGGTGGGTGCATGCAAAACGAACTTTGCGGGCAACTTCCCAGCCGTGGTGGCCACGGCTTTTCCAACCGGAACGGGTGCTTTGGCCACCGCCTCGCGCTCGATCTCCTCCCCGCCCGCCTGCCTTATGGCCAACGCCACGCCTCCGCCCATCCGGCAGGCCGAATTCGCCGGGTTCACGAGCGCATCGCACTCCACGCGCGTGATGTCGCCGCGCAGCACATCAATTTTCATAGCATTTTTATATTCATCCATCAATGCTTTTCAACATGCGCGTTGTGGTGAAAAAGTCCAATGCGGACGTGGTCGCCGATGCCGCCCTCGTGCTCACCTGCTTCCAGGGCACGAGCGCGCCCGAGATGCGTTGCGGGACAATCGCTCCGCTCATCGCCCGCCTGATAGAGAGCGGCGAGTTCGGCGGGAAGCTTCTTCAGACCGCGCTCATCCACACCGAAGGCAAGCATCCGAGCGCGCGCATACTGCTGGTCGGGCTTGGCAAGAAAGAGGAATTTTACCGCGACATCATCAGGCAGGCCGTAACCAAGGCAGTGCATTTCCTTTCCGACATCGGCGTAAAGAGCTTCTCGATCGCCCTGCCGCCTGCAGACATCCCACCCGAGGATTCGGCCGCGTGCATCGCCGAGGGTGCCATCCTCGCAAACTATTCCTTCACCAGTTTCAAGACTCCCGAAAAGGAAGAGCCGAAGAAGGAAATTGACGAGGTGACAATCATTGTCGGAGAAAAGGAGCGCGCTGTCGCGGACTCCGTCTCCCGCGCAGTCATCACCGCCGAAGCAGCAAACTATGCGCGCGAGCTGGCGAACACTCCCGCGAACATCGCAACCCCCGCATACATGGCGGGCGTTGCAAGACGCCTCGCCAAGGAATGCAAGTTGAAAATTTCAGTTTACGGCAAAGAGCAGCTCAGGAAAATGGGCTTTAACGCTTTGCTGAGCGTGGCGAGCGGCAGCGCCCAGCCCCCTTATCTCGTCGTGCTCGAGCACAACGCGGGGAAGGGCCTGCCGAGTATTTGCCTTGTTGGAAAAGGCATCACCTTTGATGCAGGGGGCATCTCGCTCAAGCCCAGCGAGGGAATGGAAAAGATGAAGTGGGACAAGAGCGGCGCCTGTGCAGTCCTCGGAGTCATGCGCGCGGTCAGCAGGCTAGGGCTTCCATTGCATGTCATCGCGCTTCTGCCATTCACCGAGAATCTCCCGAGCGGCAAGGCCAGCAGGCCGGGCGACATCGTCAGGGCTGTCGACAAAAAGACCATCGAGATAGTCAACACAGATGCCGAAGGCCGCCTAATCCTCGCCGATACCATCGCCTTTGCCTGCCAGAAATTCAAGCCGCGGGCGCTCATCGACATCGCCACGCTGACAGGCGCTGTGCTCGTGGCGCTGGGAAGCCAATGCGCGGCCGTGCTGGGTGACAGCGAGCTCGTTGGGCCACTGAAGGCCGCTGGCGAGGCCACTCACGAGCGTCTGTGGGAGCTCCCACTCTGGAAGGATTATTTCGAGTACATGAAAAGCGCGAATGCAGACATAGCCAACATCAGTCAGTACAAAGAGGCCGGAACCATCACGGGCGCCGTGTTCCTCAAAAAATTCGTTCCCGAGGAGGTGAAGTGGGCGCACATAGACATAGCGGGCGTGGCCTGGATGGAGAGGGACAGGCATTACTGGAGGAAGGGCAGCGCCACGGGCTTCGGCGTCAGATTGCTGACAAAATTTCTTGAATCGTGGCGGGGCTAGCCTCCCCCCGCCTCACCTCAATGAGCTTTCCCTTTCCCCTAAACTCCTCCACGAGCTTTTCTCCGATCACCGCGAGCACGGGCTTTCCACTCGTCAGCGCCTTGGCGACAGCATCGCGAAACCTCTCACTGAGCCACTCCATTTTCCCTATTTCATCTATCACGATGACATCCTTCTCCCGTATGGCTTTCTCCAGGGCGGGGATGGCTACCCTCTCAAATTCCTCCACCATCACCCTGTATTTCCCCACGCGCGGCTCGCCAGGCTCGGCCTTGGCCAACCAGCCGCTCTGCCCGCTCGCGATATCCACAACAATAAAGCCCGTACGCTCGCCCTTCTCGTCCCTCATCTCCGGTGTGAGTATGCCGCCTATTCTTTTTCTTTTCATCTTCAGCGCAGCGCTCGCCTGCTGGAGCAGCGTGCTCTTGCCGCTGCCCGGCCTTCCCGTGATGAAAACATTCATCTCACGAGATTTGGGGAGGCGATTTTTTAAAGACACGCTGAGAGTCTTCCACGTGGTCGCCGCGCTGGAACTGAAAAATGTCTCGGTCCGCTATGGCAGCGTGCAGGCCCTCACCGACTGCGGGCTGGAGGTTCATGCCGGTGAGAGTTTCGGGCTGCTGGGCCCCAACGGCGCGGGCAAATCCACGCTGTTCAAGGCTGTGGCGGGCCAGGTCTATTATTCCGGCTCGATCTGCATGTTCGGCCACGACATCGGCAAGGAGAAGGGCGCGCGGAAAGAGCTCGGAATCGTGCCGCAGGATTACGCCTTCTTTCACGACTTTACCGTGGAGGAGAACTTGTGGTTGCTCGGCAGGTTGCATGGGCTGCGCGGTAAAGTGCTGGAGCAACGCGTTCAGGAGCTGCTGGATGCCTACAACCTGCGCAGGTTCCGCAGGCGCAGGGCCGCTGAGCTTTCCGGCGGTTTCAAGCGGCTGTTGAACATCGCCGCCTCCGTCATCCACTCCCCACGCCTGCTCCTGCTCGACGAGCCCACCGTGGGGCTAGACCTGGACATGCGCCGCAGGGTTTGGGGCGTGGTGAAAAAACTCAGAGAAGAGGGGGTCACTCTCGTGCTCAGCACACATTATCTCGAGGAGGCGCAGGTGCTGTGCGACCGCATTGCCATAATCTTTCGGGGAAAGATTTTCGCGCTCGGCTCGCCTGCCGAGCTGGTGAAGAGACATGGGGGCGATGCGCTCATCTCCGCAGTGGTATCCACGCCGGTCGACGCGCTGCTCCCGAGTCTGAGGGAGCTCAGCGGGGTAACATCGGTGAAGGTGGATGAGTCCCAGCTCCTGGTCAGGTGCAAGCCTGAGGTTTCCTCCGAGATAGCGCTGGAGGTCATGCGGCTGCTTGACAGGCACGGTGTGGTCTTCCAGAAGTTTTCGACAAAACTCCCATCCCTCGACGATGTGTTTCTCAATGTGGTCGGCACTGAGCTGGGTGCGGTTGCATGAACTGGGGCGAGCTCCTCACAAGGCTTCTCGCGGCGTTTTTCTACCTGCTCCGCTCCCTGCCGCACGTCGTCGTTCGCCTTCCAACAGTCCCCCTCGTCCTCGTCCGCATTGTAGCCACGCTGGCGCAGGATGCCGTGAGCGTGTTTCTGCGCATAGAGGAGACCGCGCGCTACCTGTTGCACAACCTACAAGCCCTCGTGCTGCTCACGCTGCTCGAGGTGCGCTTTATCGCCCGCCAGGGAGTCACTTCCTACCTCATATTGGCCTACCCAGTCGTTGTCATGCTGATACTCGGCCCCTCGCTGTCGCTGATGGAGTTCGAAAAGGTCAGCCTAGCAGTGCTGGAAAATGACACGCGGCTCGCCCAGCTCATCAACGAGAGTGACAGAGCCGTTCCTCTCCTCATGCCGGACAACGCATCGCTGGCCAGCGCGGTGCTGAAAGGAAAGGCGCCAGCCGGCGTGCTGACCACAGTGTCTGGCTACAGGCGCTATGTGGAGATAATCGGGGACCCGGTGCAGTTCCGCATCGCCAGCGAGCTCACAACCATAATGGAAAATCAGCTGAGCAACGAGCTGGCGCGCACGGTGGGCCTGCGCATCCTCGACATCTACAACAGGACGAACGCTTCCTTTTCCGATATCGAGGAGCGCAGGCAGAAGCTCGAGGAGGCCAGGCAGAGCATCCTGCAATACCGCGCGCGCCTGGATGATGTGGCTGCCAAAAGGGCAGGGTTCAACGAGTCGGCCTTACGGAGCATGCTGGACAGCCTGCGCGCCCAGAGTAGCGCTTCGCTTGCCAACATCACCACGCTCGAGCCGCGCATCACCGCGCTGAACTACACGCTGAAGCTGTTCGATGCGATGATGGGCGAGGCAGAGCTGGGCGCGGCTCGACTGAGGCATCTGGCGGTGCGCATGGCAGCTCTCAAGGAGAGAGGGCAGCGCACCAACGAGCAGATCACCATCATGCTGGACAGGCTTGAACGCGCCGACCAGAGCTTGCAGCTCTCCATACAGTTCATAGACAGCTACATCTCGCAGAGCCCCGATGACCCGAACATCGGCAGGCTGCTCGAGGTGCGTGCCCAGCTCGTCGCCATGCGCGCGGAGATAGCCATGCTACGCTCAGAGCTCCTTGCCGTGCGGAACGCCATCGAAATCCTGTCGGCAGAGCCTCCCGTGGAGGATCAGCTTTACGAGGCCGCTGACACTCTGGAGAGCTTCAGAAACAAGGGCGCATCCATCGCGCGCGAGACCAACGGCACGCTCAGCGAGTTCTCGGCAGTCTCCTCGGCTTTGAAAGGCGGGCTAACCTCATCCAGCAATGTGCTCGATGGCGCCGTGGGCTATCTTGACAATGCCACACGCCTGCTGAATTCCACCGACGCGCTGCTGAGCGGCTTCGCCTCTGACATTGCGATGCTCGAGGGCGAGCTCGCCAGAAGCGATGCAGTGCTGAATGCGGCCACAGCGACCATGCGCGACTTTCTCTCCGAAAATCCAATCGATCTGATTCCGCCCGTGGTAGCCATGCGCTATGTTATTGAGCTTCGACAGATCGACATACTGTTTCCCATAATCGTAGTTCTCGACGCGCTTCTATCATGTCTGCTGCTGCCGCTCATGATGGGCGTGCGCCTGCGCGCGCAGGGCGCTGAAATGAGATTACGCCTAACGGGAACGAGCCAGTTCGTGCTCGTGCTGGGGCGTTTCTTTGGCGACCTCGTGGTCGGCTCGCTCGTGGTGCTCTTCTTCCTGGTGCTGGGCGTGGCGTTCATAGACATAAAGTTGCCGCCCGACCCTGTGCCGTTGCTCTATGCACTTTTCCTCGCTCCGGCTGTATTCACCTCCATGGGCATAATGCTGTCTGCTTTCATCCGGCGCGAGAGCACGGCCATCCTGGCGATGCTGCTCGTCACCATCCCGATGCTTTTCCTGAGCGGCGTCATCTTGCCGCTTGAGTTCGTGAGACAACCCATGAAGACGCTGGGAGCCTATTCGCCGCTTTACTTTGCCCATCAGGCAATCTCGGCCTCGTTGATAAGGGGGCTTTCGCTGGCCGAGCTACGGCTCTTCACCGATCCTATCCTGGCCTACATTGGTCTTTTCCTAATAGCAGCTTACATCATACAGCGCCATGAAGGAAGCCGCATGTGAATATCAGGCTTTTGCGACGACTATGGTTGCCGCCTCTTCCTCTATCTCCCATTCTCTCTTCAGTGCGCCCTCGGCCTTGAGTTCCGGTTTTGCCGATAGAATCAGCGTCTTTGCCTTCACCTCCCTGGCGAGCGCGCCCCTGTGTTTTTCCAATATCCCGAGCAGTTCTTTGCCGGCGACCACGTTTGCGACGATCTCGTCTTTCTCGACGAGTTCCAGCTCCTTTCTCATGAGCTGTATCCTCCGAGCGACTTCTCTGACCATCGCCTCCTCAAACAGCGCGCGCGAGATCTTTGTGTTCAGATACACCTCACCGCCATCGAACTCCGCTCTCGTGTGCCCTTCCGGCGGCTTCTCCTCAAAAATCACCATATCGCGCGTGATGGCCCACTCTTTTCCACCGGCCCTAACGGTGATTGTCTCGCCCGCCTCAAGCTTCTTCCTCGCCTCGCCCGCCTCGAGCTTTTCGATCGCCTCGGCCACAACTTTTGCATCTTTCCTGAACACGGGCCCGAGCGCGGCATGCACGGGCTTCGCGACGATTTTTTTCGGCACGGTCTCCTCCAGCCTCGTCCTCTTCACATTCGCGATTTCCTCAATGAGGTAGGCGAGCCTCTCAACCGCCCCCCTAACCTCCGTCGAATTGCTCACCACGATAACCTCCTCGAGGGGCCACCTGAGCTTCACGTCCGCCACGCTTCTCGCGTTCGCCACGGCCGCGATGATGTTCCTCACGATGTGCATGTTCTTTTCGAGTGTGGGATCAGCGCCGGGCTCCTCGGGAGTTGGCCACGGCAGGAGCGAGACGCTCTCCGCTCTCTCCCTTTCCGCGAAAACCTCACGATAGATGGCCTCGCTTATGAACGGGATGATGGGCGTTGTGAGCTTGGTCAGGGTGAGCATGCTCTTATAGAGCGCCTCAAGCGCGGCTTCGGGGTTTCTTCCGCTGGCAATCCTTTTCTTCGCTATCTTGAGATAGAACCTCGAGAGGTCTTCGACGATGAATTCCTTACACGCCCTCGTGGCTTCGTGGATGGCGTAGCTCTCAAAAGCTGCAGTGCATTTCCTGACAAGCGCGCACAGGCGCGCCAGCAGCCACTGGTCCTCGAGCTCGTACCCCACGGGCTTCTCCCTGCCCTCATAAAATCTTTTGAGAAAGACCGAGAGATTCCAGTAGATGGTCAGCGTTCTGTGCGCCTCAGCCAGCTCCTCCCACTTGAACTTCAGATCCTCCCACAGCACGCTGCCGAGGCTCCACAGCCGGAAGGCGTCTGCGCCGTACTTTGCCAGCATCTCTTCGAGAGGTACGAAGTTTCCGAGGCTCTTGCTCATCTTTTCTCCCTTCTCATCCACGAAGAATCCGTGCATGAGAAGCGACTTGTATGGGATCTCGTTCCGATAGACTATCCCAGAGCCGAGCAGCGAGTAGAACCATCCCCTTATCTGGTCTTTTCCCTCCACGATGAAGTCAGTGGGATACCATCGCTTTTCCTCTTCCCTATCGAGCTGAGCCCACACTGCATTTCCAGAATCAAACCACACATCCAGCACATCGGGCACGCGCCTCATCTCCCCCCCACACTTTCCACACTCAAACCTGATCTCATCAACGAACGGCCTGTGCAGTTCCTTCACCTCTCTCCCGAGCTCCCTCTTGCTTCCCACCACTCTGATTTCTCCGCATTTTTCGCAAACCCATATGGGTAGGGGTATTCCCCAATACCTCTGCCTGGAAATGCACCAGTCCGGCGCGCTTTGCACAAAATCCCTAAACCACCTCCTGGCGAAGTCAGGTTGCCATGTGCACGCGTCGATCTCCTCCATCATCCTGTCCTTCACTTTCGTGATCGTGATGAACCATTGGTCGGTGGTTATGTAGATGAGCGGGGTCTTGCACCTCCAGCAGTGCGGATACCTGTGGCGCACGATGCCTGCGTGCACGAGCAGCCCCTTTTCTCTCAGGAGTCCGATGATCTCCTTGTTGGCTTTCCTCACATCCATCCCGGCGAACTTTCCCGCCTCGCTCGTGTACTTTCCGTTTGTTCCGACAGGACAGAATGTCTCTATCCCATACTGTTTTCCCACAATGAAGTCCTGCGGGCCGTGGCCAGGCGCCGTGTGCACCAGGCCGGTGCCTTCCTCAAGAGTGACAAACTGGTCGCTCACCACAACGATGTGCTTTCTCCCTTGGTGATAGGGCACTTCGTCTGCCAGAGGATGCTCGTATTCAAGGCCTTTTATCGCCATTCCCGAGAACTCATCAAGCACTATGGCATTCTTCCCGAGCTCGCCCGTCACAGCCAGCACGGCACTGAGCCTTTCCTTCGCCACGATCCAGACCTCCTCATCGATTTTGGCTTTCACATACTGGAAAGTTGGATGCACCATGACTGCCATGTTTCCTACGAGCGTCCAGGGCGTCGTGGTCCATATTATGAGGAACTCATTCTCCTTCCCCTTCACCTTGAACTTGGCATACACGCTGGGGTCATCCTGCTCATCGTACTCGAGCTCGTAGTTGGCTATGGTGGTCTCGCACCTTGGACAATATGGCAAAACATACACGCCCTTGTGCAGCAGGTCCTTCTCATGCGCGGCCTTGAACGTCGCCCATGCGCGCTCTATGTACTCATCCTTGTAGGTGATGTATGGGTGGTCAAAATCCATCCACACGCCGAGAGATTTGAATTGCTTGCTCATCACGTCTATGTACTGCGTAGCAAATTTCTTGCATTCGTGCACGAAACGCGCCACCCCTATTTTTTCCTCAATGTCCTTTTTGCTCTTGAGCCCCAGCGCGCTCTCCACTTTCACCTCTATGGGCAGGCCGTGTGTGTCGTAGCCGGCCTGGTCTCTCACAGCAAAGCCCCGTGCGCGCTTGTATCTGCACACCGCATCCTTTATGCACTTGTTCCACGCCGTTCCCGGATGTATTGTTCCGGTGGCGAAGGGCGGGCCATCGCAGAAGTAGAACTTCGGCCCACCCGCATTTTTCCTTTTTACACTCTCGTAAATCGCTTTCCTGTTCCAGAGCTCCGCGATCTCCCTCTCTATCTCGCGCGCATTGTAGCTGCCCATCATTTCCCCTTCAGGAATTCTTCCCTGAACACGAACGCGAGCGGGGGCAGAACGGCGAAGGCGGCCCCCAGGAAAGCCAGCGTCCTGTTCAGCGTTTCCAGCTTTCCCCACACCGCCGCCGCTGCCAACAGCGCCACCAGCACAACGCCGCAGTAGGCGAGCGTCGCATAGGTGCTCTTCAGGCCGAACTTTTCCCGGCCGTAGTGGGCAAGCGCGGCCGAGACTATCGCC
Organism: Candidatus Micrarchaeia archaeon; assembly: GCA_038890815.1. Taxonomy (GTDB): domain Archaea; phylum Micrarchaeota; class Micrarchaeia; order Burarchaeales; family JACRGF01; genus JAWAFC01. The sequence continues at coordinate 75,885 of JAWAFC010000004.1, forward strand.
ACACCCGCCAGCACGAGCGCTCCCAGCGGCCCATATCTCCTCGCGCCCGCCACATCCAGCACCCATACTCCCGCAAGGAAAAGCGCGCAAACGTTCAGCACAAAGAGCAGCGCCCTCCTCTCTGCAGCGTCGAACATGCCTACCGGCAGTTTTTTAACCAACAAGGAATATATGGTTTCTGTGGGCTTGCTTTCGGCAGAGTTAATTCGCCCTAGCGTGCTCATGCGCTTCCTGTCTTTGGGCAATTCCCCTCTCGACCTTTTTTTCTTTCTCGTCGTCGCCTCCGCGTTCGCCTCCGTCATCTGGTTCATCGACTTTGTAATAAACCTCGCTCTTTCCTACGCTTTTCTGCGTTTTCTCTTCAACTACCATAAACTCAACCACGTTCTCTTTGCGGCCTTCCTGGGCTCGGTAGCCGGCTTTGCCATTGACTGGATTTCCTTCATCAGCTCCATCCTCCTGTTCGGATTCGGTATGGTCATGGACCGGGCTTACCTGCTCGTGGCCTTCGGCCTCCACTTCCTGGCCTGGTTCGCCCTCGCGAAGTTTCTCCTGCGCCTAGACGCAAAGGCCGATGAGATCGCCTCTTACTATGTTGCTCTCGAGCGCGCGGGCAGGAAGCCTCCTAAGATAAAGCCTTTAAGCATTAGGGGCTATAGCCTTATTTGGGAGAGCGCAAGGCCCGCCATGTTCGGGCTTCTGATGGCTTTTTTCACAAATCCGTTCTGGCTACACCTGTCGTTTGGGATTTGAGTTGGCTCGCATGACGGCATTCGACCTTCCCTGGACCGAGAAATACCGCCCCAAAACCCTCGGCGAGGTCATCGGTCAGAAGGACGTGGTAGAGCGTCTCCAGGCATATGTGAGGGCAAGGAGCATGCCCAACCTGCTCCTCGCTGGCCCCGCTGGCGTGGGTAAAACCACAGTCACGCTCGCGCTCGCACGCGACTTGTTCGGTGATGCCTACCGCGATTCCATCCTCGAACTCAATGCGAGTGATGAGAGGGGAATAGATGTGGTGCGTGGCAAAATCAAGGATTTTGCGCGCACCCTCCCCCTGGCCTCCGTTCCTTTCAAACTCATCTTTCTCGACGAGGCGGACGCGCTCACTCCCGATGCTCAACACGCCCTGCGCAGGACCATGGAGCTCTACTCGCAGGTCACGCGCTTCGTTCTGTCCTGCAATTACAGCAGCAAAATCATCGAGCCAATTCAGTCGCGCTGCGCGCTCTTCCGCCTCAAGCCCCTCTCAGAAGATGAAATTCGCCAAATGCTGGCGCGTATCGCCAAAGCCGAGGGACTACATCTAACAGACAGCGCGGTCAAAGCGCTCATTTATGTCTCCGAGGGTGACATGCGCAAGGCCATCAATGCGTTGCAGGGGGCTGCCATGCTCTCCAAAAAACTGGATGACGAGGCGATATTCCGGGTTGCCTCGCGCGCGCGCCCAGCCGAAGTTTCCCAGATGCTCGAGCTCGCGCTCAAAGGAAATTTTCTGGAGGCGCGCGCCCGCCTTGACCACCTTCTACTCAAGTATGGCATGAGCGGCGAAGACATCCTCCTGCAGATTTACCGCGAGGTCATAACGCTCGGCATACCCGACAGGATGAAGGTCGCGCTCGTCGACCGCATAGGCGAGTACAACTTCCGTATGGTTGAGGGCGCCAACGAGCGCATCCAGCTTGAGGCGCTGCTCGCACAGATAATGCTCATCGGACAGGAGAAATAGACATGGAAAAGGTCTATCTCATCCGTTCCAGCGACGCCTATGCGGGTGCCCGCTCGCTGCTGGCCAAGCTCAACTTCTCTCTCAGGAAAAAACGCGTGCTCATCAAGCCAAACCTCACCGTAAACGCCTCCCCCAAAAGCGGCATAACGCCCGATGTCGGCCTTGGCCGTGCCGTGCTCGAGCGCCTTGAAGACTGCGACGTGGTCATAGGCGATGCCGGCACCGGGGACACCGAAGGCGCGCTTACCGAATTGGGCTGGGCCGAACTTGCGCGTGAGTTCGGCGCACGCACTATGGATCTCAACAGGGATGAGATTGTGTGGCTTGACATCCCACACCCATTCCATGCACGGCGCATCCCATTCGCAAAGACGGCCGTAAGCTGCGATTATCTCATCAACATCGCCAAGCTAAAAATTCACTCGCTGGCCACGGTCACGCTCTGCCTGAAAAACCTTTTCGGCTGTGTCCCCACGCGCAGGCACCGCCTCGTGCTCCATCCATTTATCGGAAAAGTTGTGGCGGACATCGCGCAGGTCATTCGCTCCGATCTCAACCTCGTTGACGGCATCGTGGGCAACGAACTGGATGAAGTCGTTTCCCACCCCGTGCATTCGGGCATCCTGCTGGCTGGCCGCAATCCTCTGGCCGTTGATAGCGTGGGCGCGCGGTGCATGGGTGTGGAACCCAACGAAGTCGAATATCTGCGCCTGCTCACAGAACTCCGCGGCCTTAAGCGGATTGAGGTTATCGGCGAGCGCATAGAGGATGTCGCGCGGGCCTATCGCCGCGAGCGCCCGCTGACAACCTCACTGCGCTATGCCTATGAGCGCGCGCTGAGTTTCATCTATAGAAAATTCGGCTGATTTTACTATGAAATCCTGAACCTCAGCAGGCCTGCAAGACCCCCAAGGCTCGCCAGCTGCCTCCCGGCATCGCTTTCCGAAGAAAAAATTGTCATCCTCGCGCCCTTCCCCTCGCACTCCTCAATTAATTTTTCAACCTCTCTGTCCCGCCTCAGCAGCTCATCGAGCACAAACAGCTCAGCAAGCGCACCGTACTCCCCCGCTCTCCTCACCTCCTCCTTCCCGTACACCGCCAGCCCGCTTTCCTTCCTCAGTTCGCTCAGCAGCTTTTCCAGCAGCTCGAACTCCCGTGCAACCCTTTCCTCCTTGACGACCTCGGCCAGCACGCCCGATTTGAGCAGCTCGGCCACGCCGCTTCTCTCGGCGGTGGAGCAAGAGGCAAATCGTATGCGCTTGGCGAGGTCGGGATATTTTTCCTCGAGGAACTTCTTCAAGTTCTCCTTCGCAAAGCCGGGGCCGGCCACCACTAGCCTGTGCGGGCTTTCGGAAAGTTTCCTCGCAATCTCACCATAATACGCTCTCGTCTTCTCCTCCCTCTTCTCATCCCGCTTTCCGCCCGCGGCGTTCTCAATCTCAAACTCGTACTCAATGCCGTAGCCGCGCAGCTTTGCGAACGTCGCCTTTTCCTCATCCAACACCACGATCTGCAACAGAGGCCTCCTGCTCTCGGCCTCCGCCTCCCTCAGTCTCCGTAGCTGATACTCCTTCCATCCGGCCGGCTTCTTTATCTTCACCGGCCTGCCCAGCTCCACATCCAGCGTGTGATAGGAACCGAGCTGCACGAATTCCTCGGGATAACCTGCTATGATCTTGCCAGTCACCCTCAGCCGGTTGGCGTGTCGCGCTAGCTCTATCTTCTCCGCGGCCAGCTGTATGCTCACGGCCTTCTTTTCCCCGCTCTCCCCTTCCTCGAGCTTATACCTTCGCAGGCTTTTTCCCTCAAGGATGTCCCCCTCCTCAAGCACTCTCTCGAGATGCCACAGGTCCTCCAAATTCTCTGGCACTGCCTTGAGTTCGCCCGCCTTTTTGTCAAAGTGGATTAATTTCACGTTTTAAATATGGTGTTGGTTTAATAAAACCTGCAAAAGCACTTTCGGTTGAGTTTTATGCCCCGCATCGCGCTCGTGTGGATGGGGAGGCTCATCCCCTATTTGGATGACCTCGTGCGCGCCATCGAAAAAACATTCCCCGGCTTCCGGCTCGAGCTTCACGAGGCCGCCTTCTTCACCTCATCGTTTGATTCCTCCCGCGGCCAGTTCAATGCCGAAATTCTTCTCGGTGAACTTGCGCAGAAAAGGCAGCAGTCCCCCTGGCAGGCGGCCGACAAAATTCTCGCCGTTTTTCACGGCGACCTCTTCGCTCCAGGACTTAACTTTGTGTTCGGCCTTGCCAGAGGAAAATACTGCATCATCTCGCTGGCGCGCCTCGACCCGCGCTTCTACGGGGAGAGAGACAGCAATGTCCTCCGAGCCCGCATGATAAAGGAAGCCATCCATGAGCTGGGGCACACCTTCGGCTTAGGCCACTGCGATGATGGGCGGTGCGTCATGTCCTTCAGCAACACCATCGGCGAAGTAGACACAAAAACAAGTGCATTCTGCCAGAAATGCCAGACAGCGCTTGCATGAACTTAAGGCGCGCAACCTCTACCGTCCGCTGACAGGCGATTGCTTCAGCAACAGCACATTCACCCCAGCCAGCGCGCGCGGTCCTTCGCGCGAGCTTAGCGCACGGAGGAACGCTTTGCCGCTCGTTGATGTGAATATCTCGCGCGTCAGATCGCCACTCAGCTGCTGACGAAGGGATGCCGTGGTATCTCCCCCTCCGAATAAGGTTGTGGCGCCCTTATACTTGGCAGCCCATCCGGCCGCCTGAAGCAGAATGCTCTGGCCGTGCGCGAACTCGCGCTCTTCATAAACTCCGGCAGTGCCATTGCCTATGATCGTTTTCGCCGTGATTATTCTCTCCGCATAGCCGTATGCGGTTTTACCTCCGATATCCTTTATCATTTTGTCCGCATGCCTGCCTATCTCGCCGATGTCAACCTCCTCACGCTTCCCTCCAACATCAATCGCCACATCGACTGGCACCTCGATGGCCTTGCTGTGCTCCGCCAACAGCAAACGCGCTGGCTCTATCTGGTCTATGATCTTTTTATGCCGCATGAACTCAATGACAGGATCCGGGAGCTTAATGCCCTTGGCCGCTAGGAAAACTTCCCCAACAGCACCGCACGTGAGCACTTTGAATGCCTTTCCTCGCGCTCTTTCTAGAAAGTTTTGAATGCTTTTGATGGAGTCGCTGACCTTAACGCCTCCGGTGATGAGCACGATGGGTTCCTTCGGGTCCATAAAAGCCTTCGTGAGTGCCCTGAGTTCTTTCTCCATCACCCTGCCGGCCACAGTGGGCCACTGGGCAAATCCGATCACCGAGCAATGCGGCCTGTGGGCCACCGAAAATCCATCCAGCACAAAGACTATCTCCCCCAGGCTTGTTATTCTTTCCACCAGCGGGCTCTTGGCGTGCTCCTCAACACTTTTTTCCACAGTTTCGTATGGAAGCAACCGGACATTTTCGAGGAGTATGACCTGCCCTTTCTTCAGCCCCTGCAGCATCTCCATTATCCTGTCGCCTATGACAGCCTCCTCGCCCATCGCGATGATCTCCTCATCTGACTTATCCTTCCATGGATAAAGGATCGGTATGCCGGCGTACTTCTCAAGAGCCCTCCAGTGCTGTCTGAGAGGGATGAAATCATTTTCGCCTGGCCTTCCCTGATGGCTCAGCAATATGACCTTGTCGGCCTTACGGGCCACCTCGGCAACTGTCCCGGCGTGCGCTCTAATGCGCTCATCGTCAATGAGCACGCCATCTCTCACAGGGGAGTTCAGGTCAAGGCGGATGACCGCAATTTTTCCGGCCAGATTAATCCAGTCGAGGGTAAGAAATCCCTCCCCTCCTTTGAAAGGGGGTTCTGTCGTTTTTTCGTTCATCAGATTCACCAGAAGCAGCATACCTTTGAGTGTTTTCGGTTATAAAAACATTTGCAAACCCTCAAAGCGAGATATTTAAACTCCTTTTTACATATATTAGCCTGTGGAAACGGCCTCAACCCAAACTGCTTCTGCCTTTCACTAGCCGTTTCCTCGGAAGTGCTCCTCCATGCCCAGGATAGCTGTTATAGACCGCGAGCTATGTACAAAAGAGAAATGCGGTTACCAGTGCCTCAAGGTGTGCCCTCCAGTCCGCATGGGTGTCGAGGCGATAGTTGCGGGGAAGGATGGCTTTCCAGTCATCAGCGAGCTCCTTTGCACGGGCTGTGGGCTCTGCCCCAAGAAATGCCCCACCCATGCCATCAAGATAGTCAACCTGCCTGAGGAGACCGGGCTGCTCGTCTTCCAGTACGGCGCGAACTCCTTCCGCCTTTTCAATGCCCCGTTGCCCAAGCCCGGATGTGTGGTTGGCCTGCTGGGAAGCAATGGCATGGGAAAGAGCACAGCGGTGAGGCTACTCTGCAACGAGCTCACGCCGAACTTTGGCATTTATGACAGGAAGCTCTCGCCGGAAGAATTCCACGCTCGTATCAAGGGCCATCCAGAGCTACAGAACTACTTTTCAAGCATCCTCAGAGGGCTGAAAGTGAGCCACAAGCCCCAGAATGTGGATGCCATACCCGAGTTCTTCTCTGGCAGGGTGATCGACCTCCTCAAGCGCGTGGATGAGAGGGGCAAGCTGCAGGAGGGCATGCGCCTGTTTGAGCTCGACAAGATCGCCGACCATGATGTGAAGAGCCTAAGCGGAGGCGAGCTGCAGCATCTGGCGATCTGCGCGGCCTGGCTCAAGGATGCCGACATCTACTTTTTCGATGAGCCTTCCTCCTATCTTGACATAGAGCAAAGGTTGCGTGCTGCCCAGCATATCAAAAACCTCGCGCTCTCCGAGGGCAAGAGCGTGGTTGTCGTGGAGCACGACCTCGCTGTGCTGGATTATCTGAGCGACCATGTGCATATCTTCTACGGCGAGAAGGGTGCATTCGGAGTCGTCAGCGCTCTTAAGGGAGTGCGCAATGGCATCAATGAGTTCCTGGAGGGCTACCTGAGAGAGGAGAACGTGCGCTTCCGCCCAAGCGAAATCCGGTTCGAGATAACGGGCGCCGGCGAGGAAAGGGAAAAGGCCCCTGTGGCATATAGCTGGGATTTCATGCGCAAAACTTACCCCTCCTTCAGCTTCTCGTGCGAGCCGGGCGAGATCAGGAAGGGCGAGGTCATCGGCATCATCGGCCCCAATGCCATCGGCAAGAGCACTTTCATCAGGTTGCTGGCAGGCGTGGAAAAACCAGACGAGGGCGAGGCTGCCGCCCGCCTCAGGGTTTCCTACAAGCCACAGTACCTCAAGAGCGATTTTGTCGGGACAGTCACCGAGCTTGTCATGAGCTCGCAGCTCGACCAAACCCTGTTTGAGGAAGTAAAGCGCAGGCTCGAGCTCGCCGACCTCATGCTCAAGGAAGTGCAGCACCTTTCGGGAGGCGAGCTGCAGCGCGTTGCCATCGCCATGGCGATCTGCCGGGATGCTGATGTCTATCTGTTAGACGAGCCATCAGCCTTCCTCGATGTGGAGCAGCGGCTCCACTTCGCCTCGCTCCTCAAGCGCCTCATCGAAGCCACTGAAAAGACCGCCTTCGTGGTGGACCACGACCTGCTGCTCGTCGATTCCGTCGCCTCGCGCCTCATGGTTTTCGAAGGGGTTTCGAGCGTGAAGGGCTTTGCGGCCGCGCCCGTCAGCAAGCGCGCTGGCATGAACAGGTTCCTCTCGCGCGTCGGCATCACCCTGCGCAGGGACAAGGAGACCGGGCGCCCCCGCGTGAACAAGCCCGGCTCGCAGATGGATGCGGAGCAGAAGGCCGCCGGAGAATATTACTACTACAGCAGGAACTGAAGCGTGAAATAAGCGAGCATGGACAGCAGCGAGAGCGCGGTCGCCAGCGCGACTCCCACGCTCCATTTCCTCGCGCCTCACCTCCTTATCACCGAATCGAGCATCCGCGTGTAATACGCCGCCGCGGATACAACCGCAAAAAACGCGATTGCCAGAACGCTTTTTCCAATCCAGTGGTGGCCGAAAGCCGCTTTAAGCGCTTCCTTTGCCGCAGCCGAAAGCTCGGCTACCACGGTCAACACCGCGATGAACAATATTGTCAGGATGGCAGCAAAATAAACCGCCCGCGCGTCCCTCATGCTCCCGCCTCGAGCGCTGCCCGCGCTCCCGTGCTCACCCCATAGCCCATGCCGGCAATCACGAAAACGAGCAGCACGACGAGCGCGCTCAGGAGGAGAACCGAGAAGCGGAGCTCCGCGTCCCCCGCGAGCCTATTCCCGCCCAACCGGATCGCCGCCGCGCCAGCGAACGCGATGAACGGAACGAAGAGAAAAACGTGCTCCTTCGTCTCCATGACGACCTCGTGAGCCCACGGGAGGGGCCCGCCTTTTATCACCGGCTTCACCTGCTCGCCGTAAGTCGTGGTGTAAGCGTACCCGCCCGCGAGCCAGCTCAAGAAAAGGAAAAGCACGCCTGCAGCGCTCGCCAGCTTCGCCCGTTTTACCCTCGCCTCATCTGGCTTGAGCAGCTCTACGAAAACCCACAGGAAGGCGAGCGCGCCGGCTTCCCCGAGGAAGGCATGTGCCCCGACCAGCAGCTGATAGCTCACAAAACGATATGCCGCCTTATTTTTTAATCCGTTTGCCACGCCTTTCGAGAAACTCCCGCAGGATGAGCGCCGCGGTCGCCAGAAGAACGAGCGCGCCGAGGATTTCTGCTGCCGTCGAGCCGATTATCTCGCGCTGCAGCGAGTAGAATAGGCTTTTTGTCCCAAGCGGGTCGAGCGCATTCACCTGGCTCGTTCCCTGGAACGCGATGAAAACGATTCCGAGGGCAATCAGCAGTAGCCCAGAAACAGTTTCAGCATACCTGGCATGCTTCCTCAGCGCATCCGCTATGCCGAACCTGTCAGATACGAGGGAAAGTAGGAAGAACGGGACGAATATGCCGAGCGAATACACGAACAGCATCGAGACCGAGTAAAACACGTTGGGCAGCATGCTCGCCACGAGCAGGATGCCAGCGAGCACCGGGCCGATGCACGCGCTCCAGCCCACCGCAAGGAGCAGGCCGGAGAGGTAGATGCCTGCCACATCATGCCCGTGCCCATTGAGCCGGATGTTCACGGGCAGGCCCTTTCCCGCAATCGCCAGGAGGCCGAGTAGGATGAGGAGCGCGCCGGAAGCCTGCACAAGCAAGGGGTTTGCGCTCTGAAACTGGGCGAGCGACTGGCCGGCCATGGAGGCAAGCACGCCGAGCAGCACGAAGGTTGTTGTGAAGCCGAGGAAGAAGACGAAAGTCATCTTCACGAGCTCCCTTCTTTCCCTGAACGTGTAGGAAAAAAAGCCCGGAAGAATTGGGAGAATGCAGGGGGAGAGGAAAGACAGCATTCCTCCCAGGAACGCCGCGACGAAGGATATCCTCTGCGCTTCCGAGAGCGTCTCTTCCGCGGCTTTCTGCAGGTTTGGCGGGAGCGCGGCCGCGAGCACTCCGGAGGCCAAGAGAAGTAGCGCCGCGGTGCGAAGCGATTTCATGCGCACATCACCACTACACCCTATGCTCCGGTGCGCAGCCTCATCAGCGGGTGGAGCTTCTTGAGGTTTGCATACAGGAGCGCGAAAACCACATAGTACGCCAGCCAGCCCACCACCTGGTACGGGGTTGGTGAATCGTCATAGCCCGTGAGCGCGTGCGCCACGCCCCCCAATGCACTATTCTCATCCAAGATGGCCTTTGTGCTCCACAGGGGCTCCTGCTCGGGAATGATGCCGGCTTCTTGGAACTCGTGCACAGCGTGCGCGACCAGCCCGGCGGCGAAGACTATCAGCAGCACGCTCGTGGCGTTGAAGAACAGCCCGAGGTTTATCTTCATTGCGAACTCGAAGAGGAGGAATGCGAGGACGACCGCGGCGGCCACGCCCCCCAGCGCGCCCCACGCGGAAACTCCTCCCGCGGAGAACGCGGCCGCGCCGAGGAAAATGACCGTCTCGAACCCCTCCCTGAGGACCGACAGGAAAGTAAAGAGCGCGAGCCCGAGCGCGTACCCTCTGTTTATCTGCGTCTCAATCTTCCTCTCGATCTCCTTGCGCAGGTGCCTGCTGTGCTCCAGCATCCACAGAATCATCCACGTTATCATGAGCACCGCGAGGGCTATCACGACGCCCTCGAACAGCTCCTTCTTTATGCCCCACGCAGCCAGGTTGGAGTTGAATTCGCCGAAAATCAGCCCCACGAAAACGCTCGCCACGAGGCCCGCAGCTATGCCAAGATAAACGTGCCTCTCGTACCTGTGGTTTCCACTTCTCTCGAGGTAGGCGAGTATGATGCTCACGATGAGCGATACCTCGAGCGCCTCCCTGAACGTTATGATGAACTCCGCGAGCACAAAAATTTAGGAGCGCCTAAGTTTTTAAGCATTCTTCAGCGAGCTGCCTCGCGCCAGCCTAGGCAAATCATTAAAACTTTTGGCCGTAATTACCAGGCGTGGTAGCCATCACCACCACCAAGCTGACCAAGCGCTTCGGCAACATCACTGCGGTGGATAACCTGGACTTGGAGGTTGAGGAGGGCGAGGTCTTCGGGCTGCTGGGCCCGAACGGCGCGGGCAAGACAACAACCATCAGCATGCTCTGCACCATACTCAAGCCCACTTCAGGCACTGCGCGCGTGGCCGGCTTTGACATCCGCTCCCAGCCCTCAAAAGTCAGGGAGAGCATCGGCATCGTGTTCCAGGAGCCGAGCGTCGATGACCTGCTCACCGCGAGGGAGAACCTCGAGCTTCACTGCATGCTCTACAACATTCCGCGCGCAGAGAGCGAGAGGCGCGTGGCGGACATGCTCGAGCTCGTGGGGCTCACTGACAGGGCAGGCGATCAGGTGCGCACATACTCGGGGGGAATGCGCAGGCGCCTCGAGATAGCGCGCGGCCTGCTCCACAAGCCGAAAATCCTTTTCCTGGACGAGCCGACTCTCGGGCTCGACCCGGCGAGCAGGGCGCACATCTGGGACTACATCCAGCGCCTCGCCAAGGAAGGCGGCACCACGATGGTCCTCACCACCCACTACATGGAGGAGGCCGAGCTGCTGTGCGACCGCGTTGGGATAATCGACGAAGGTAAAATAATCGCGCTGGGGAGCCCGCGCGAGCTCAAGCGCAAAATAGGCGAGGATGTCGTCAGGCTGAAGGGGAATGTAAATCTGCAAAGGCTAGGCAGGCTTCCTTTCGTAAAAAAGATAGAGAAGAAAGGGGTTTTCACAGAGCTTGTGGTCACCAATGCGGCCAGCAACCTCCAGGCTCTGCTGCGCGCCTGCGGCAGGCTCGCCTCAGTGGAGGTTAGATCGGTCACGTTGAACGATGTCTTCCTGCATTATACGGGAAAAGAGATCCACGGGGGCGAGGCCGAGGGCTCCTGGTTCGAGCGCGTGATGCGCGCGGGTGGCTCCTATGCTTGAGCCGCACGCAATATACGCAATCTGGCTCAGGGAGTTCAAGGTTTTCGTGAGAGAGAAGGAGCGCGTCGTCTCATCCATCGTCTCCCCCATCCTTTGGCTCTTTGTTTTCGGAAGCGGCCTCGGTGAAACCGTCTCCCCAGGCGGCATGGAGTACAGGGTTTTCATATTCCCCGGTATCCTCGCCATGTCCGTTCTGTTCACTTCAGTTTTTTACGGGCTTTACATCATCTGGGACAGACGCCTCGATTTTCTAAAAGAAGTTCTCGTTGCGCCCATCTCAAGGGGCAGCGTCTTCCTCGGAAAGGCGCTTGGGGGCGTGACGGACGCGATGTTCCAGGGAATTGTGCTGCTGGTCATCGGCACCGTGTTCATAACCCCGATCGAGCCGGTGCGCCTCCTGGCAGTCCTTCCTGTCCTAGTCCTCGTGGCTTTCGCGACCGCGAGCCTGGGCCTTGTCATCGGCGCCAATATGAAAAGCCAGGAGGGCTTTGTGCTCATCATTAACTTTGTGATGTGGCCCATGTTCTTTTTCAGCGGCGCGCTGTTTCCGGTCTCCAACCTCCCGGCTTTCCTCCAGCCGATCAGCGAAATAAACCCGCTAACCTACGCGGTCGATGCCCTCAGGAGCATTCTCCTCGGAACCGGCGCGTTCCCGCTTTACCTGGACATCGCGGCGCTCGCTGCGTTCGCGCTCGCCATGGGCGCGCTCGGCATGGTCAGCTTCGGAAATCTGCAGCAGGCGAAGTGAAATGTTGAAAGTCTACAATACCTTCACGCGCAGGCTTGAGGAATTCAAGCCGCTGAGAGGAAAGGAAGTGCGCCTCTACACCTGTGGGCCGAGCGTCTATTCGCCCCCTCATCTCGGCAACTTCCGCACCTACGTTTTTGAGGATGTGCTCAAACGCGTGCTTCTGTTCAAGGGCTACAGGGTCAGGCACGTGATGAACATCACCGATGTGGAGGACAAGGCGGTGCGCGAGGCGAGAGGGAGCATGGCAAGGATGCGCGCAATTGCCCGCAGTAACATCGGGCTATTTATGAAAAACTCGCGCGCCCTCAACATACTGCCTGCCGATCACTACCCGCGCGCGACCGACAACATTCCCTACATGGTGCGCCTCATAAAAAGGCTACTCGCAAAAAGGCTGGCCTACCGCGATGAGCGCGGGAATATTTTCTTTGACGCCTCCCGTTTCCCGGGCTATGGAAGGCTCTCGCACACGCGCTTCAGGCACCCACTGGCCGGCAGGGTTCTTAAGGACGATTACTACCAGTGCGAGGCGGGCGATTGGCTGCTGTGGAAGGCATGGAAGCCGAGCGATGGAGACATCTGGTGGCTGACTTCTATTGGGAAAGGACGGCCTGGCTGGCACATCGAGTGCAGTGCCATGGCCACACGCTTCCTTGGCCCGCGGTTCGACATTCACATGGGCGGTGTTGACAACATTTTCCCGCACCACGAGAACGAGATCGCCGAGAGCAAGGGCGCAACCGGCAGCATGCCCGCCCGCTACTGGCTCCACGTCCGCCACCTGCTCATCGAGGGGGAGAAGATGAGCAAGTCCCTCGGAAACTACTATACGGTGGATGCCATCCACAGCATGGGATTTGGTTTTGACGCCATCCGCGCCCACCTCCTTTCCGAGCATTACCGCCGGCGCCTGAACTTCACTTTCAGGGGTCTGCGGGCTACCGCACGTGAGCTCAAGCGCTGCAAGCAATGTATCGCCGCGCTTCGGCGCAGGAAATTCTGGAAAGAAAATCCAGCTGCAGACAGTGTCGCCAAAGCCGCGCTGGCCGAATTCAACGCTCACCTCGACAATGACCTCGATATACCAGCAGCCATGCGTTGCTTCTGCCTTTTTGTGCGCAGGGTGCAGAGGCTGATAAGAAAAAAGAAATTCGGCTGTGGGAACGCAAAAACTGCGCTGGAAACGCTTAGGAAAATGGATTCCGTGTTGGGATTAATTTGGAAAGGCGATAATCTGAAAAGCTTTTATTAGCCTTCGCGCAATTCCTCGTTATGGCCAAACCATCCATTCTCCGCTCATATGGCTCGCTCTTCAGGCTTCTCGAGCGGGAGAGCGGAGGTGAGCTGGGCGGCAAGCGCATTCTCGAAATAGGCTGTGGTCCCAAAGCGCCCTTTGTGCAATTTTTGAGAGGCATGGGCTTTGAGGCGTATGGCATTGACTTAGTCGTCGATCCGAGCATAAAGGCACTCAGAGATCAGGGCATCGTTTTTCAGGAGAATGCCGAGAGGCTGAGAGAAACATTCGGAGACAAGCTCTTTGATTACATCATCTCGCGCGAGCTCATGCACGTGCCCGGCCGCATCGACGCGTTGCTCGAGGACCCGCAGAAAAGGGCGTGGGCCGCCTATGCGTTGGAGAACAGGCGGGCGGAGCTGGAGAAGGCTGCGCTCAGGTCACTCGAGCTCATTCATAAAGCTGTTTTCAGGCAGCTAGCAAAAGGAGGCAAAGCCATTCACGTCGCGCATGCTCCAAACAAGCTTTTTTCCGATGTGAAATTTTTCCGCTCGGTGGGCTACCGCGTGCTGAAGAGCAATCCCAGAGAGCTCGTGCTCCAGAAATAATGTTCAGCTTTTCCTCTCAACTATCCAATCGCAGAATGCCTCGAGCGCGTCACGATACTGCGTCGAGCGCAGCACGCGGAGGCTTTTCTTCGCCGCCGTGGCGTGTGCGGCTACCAGCTCGAGCGCCTCGGCGATCCCGTTGTTTGCGATAACAAACTCAGCAACCGCACTGCTGTCACCCTCCGCCCACTCCTTTATAATCCCCCTCTTTACCCTATCGCCTGCCTTTTGCAGCGCGAGTATGAAGGGCATGGTCACTTTCCTGCCGGCATCCTCTCCTTCCCCAACCACATAATCCAGCACATCGTCCGAAATCTGGTATGCTACTCCTGCTCTTTTGCCGAACTCGCGCATGGCTGTTTTCTCCACCCCACCCGCACCGGCCGCAATGGCACCTCCCTCGCACGCGAAAGAAAAAAACGCACCCGTCTTCTTCTCGGCAATCTTCTCGTACTCTCGCGCGCCCAGCTCCAGGTCCGCCTTTCTCTCGTTTTCCTCGAGCTCTCCGAGGCACGTGCGCTCGCCGGCCTTCACGAAAGCAGCCGCCAGCTCCTCGTTCCTCGCGCTAACAATTATCTCCATGGCTTTGGCGAGCAAGAAGTCTCCGGCCACAATAGCTTTCCTGTTTCCAAACCTCGCATTCGCCGATTCTCGCCCCCTCCTTTTTTCAGCATCATCAATCACATCGTCATGCAACAGCGTGGCTTGGTGCGCGAGCTCCACGGCAACCGCCACATCCAACGCGTTTGATGGGAAACCGCCGCACGCTCCACATGAGAGCAGGGCGAGCACAGCCCTCGCGCGTTTTCCCTTACTGTCTGCTAGCCAGTCGATTATGGGGATATCCCTCGCTCCCTCAAAAGCCCTCTCCAGCGCTCCCTCAACTTGCCCGAGCTCTTCTTCCACCGCACCCGTGGCCCTCCTCCACAGGTTGAGCGCGTGTTCTCTTCTCACGAGTTTTTTGAGTTGTGGCATATTAATATGCTTTCCCAATCAGAACCAACCGACGGCTTCCTCGCTCGCAATAGGAACCGTAGGTTCCTATTACCTCCCTTTTTATTTGCGCGAGACTCGCTCGTCGCCGAATCGTTGGTTCCGAATCGGAACCGCCAGCGCGGTTCCGATACCTCCAGCAACCCTTTTTTCCATTAATGCCTTAATCCAAAAGAGGGGGGAAGGTCTAGGACGAAGGGGGGACACTTCCCCCCTTTGTCTAGGGAAGGTCTAGGACGAAGGGGGGACACTTCCCCCCTTTGTCTTTCAGCCGGCCTTTATCTGACTCCATTGTTCAGCGATCCCGATGCCGCTTTTCCAGAGAAGCACGTATTTTTCCACATTTGTCTGGTCCGAGCTCCATTTGACGAGCCACACGTCGTCATACGTCTTGTTTGTGTAAGCATCTCTGTATTCAGCATAGCTTTTGGCCTCAGCTTTCGCATCCTCAAACTTGCATACGAACTCGCGGACATCGTTGGCTTCGATCAGCGCGTGCGATGCGATCACGGCCTGCTCCTCGAAAGCGAGCATGCACCGGTCTCCTCCGGGGCATGGTATGCAATCTATGCTGCAGTTTATCCCGCGCCTCACGGCTCCGCCTGCAGTGATCACCTCGGGGTTGCTTATCTCAAACCCCCTTTTGGGATAGTCATAATAAACATGAATTCTCTTGGGGCACGGCGTTTCTCTTCCCCATGTGACTCTCGCTTTGACGTTCCAGGAACTCTCGGTGAAGTTCATGAAAAGGATTTCCCTCACATCAGCGTCAGGAAACTTCGCCTGCAGGTCCTCCAGAATGAGCTTGCGCGCATCCGCTTCCTTTACATCAACCACTCTCCTCTCAAGGCAGCCGAGCAAGAGGAGTGCGAGCAGGACAGCCGCAATGACTGCGGTCAGTCGCATGTCCAAGCTATCCCATCTGGTATATAAAAATAGTGTCCCAGCACGCCGTCCAGGGCGCAATCGCGCTTGAAGCTATCTGCTTACCGTGCGAATGAGTTCGGCAATTTTCTCGTCCGAAGCTATCGCTACGAGGATATCTTTGAAAATTTTCAGATTCTCGACTGGAGTGAACTCGTCTGTGGTATGGCTTTTGCCACCCCCGCAGCCAATCCCAAAAGCTATGCACGAAGGCAGGCGGTCTGTGTCGAACCTGGCGAACGCCACACCACTCCCAAACTCCCTATTGCTCACCTCGGAGCATTTTCTGATCAAAAAATCATAAAGCGCGCGTGTCTCGGTAGTGAGCGGCGTGAGCTGCCCGGCGGTTGAGCGAACAATGTCCTTCTCGTCTTCTTTTCTAAAATCCTTAAAAGCGACATTCACTTTCTCGCGGATTTCCTCGGCCAGCTTATCGGGATAGTTCTTCTCATCAGGGGTGGTGCGAACGTGAAACACCAGCATCACTTCTTCAAAGTGACCTTTAGGCTCGTATCTCTCCTGAAAGGCTTCAAAAAAAGAGAGCGCTCGGTCGATGGCGTTTGTCCCCAGCCAAGGGCTTCCTAAGTGCGCGCTCTTTCCAAACACTTCGAGCTTAAAGGAATTGTTTTCAAGCTTCAGGCTATACCCCTTTTCCACTCCTTCGAGTGGGAATCTGGCATCGGCTTTCTTAAAAATTCCTTCAAGCACCTCTTTTATCGCGTATAGCTCTTCGGCATTCTTATTGAGGAAAGCGAATTCGAATAACAGGCAAGAAGGCACGCCGCTTGGCTCCGTTGCTTCGATTTTCATTTTCATATCTCCGAGCGTGCTCTCCTTCACTACGAGCTTACGAATCAAAGCCCTGTTGAACATTTTGACCACTCCACCTATCCTATGCTTCTCCTCAAGCGTTTTGGGAAGGGGCACCGCGCTACTCGCGGCATATTCAGAATCTCGCTCGGGACTGCTTATGTCCTCCGACAATGTGCGGGAGAAAAATTTCAGCAGCTCGATGAATTTGTTAAACGGGACGTTTTTGAATTGGAACCGCTGAGAGAGCATGCCGCTGCAGCCGTGCCAAACAGAACCGAAATTCCCATCAATATTTATCACAACCTTTTCCATAATCTCATTTCTTCCCTCGTAGTCGTTGAAGAGATAGTACGCGCCGTAAGGGTAATCCCCCTCCTCGCAAGGGCAGAGCACAAGCCTGATGTTCACCTGCGCCTTCCCGCTTTTCTTCAGCTCCTTTAGCGCGGCGAGCGCCGCGCAGATCGCGCTTTTCATGTCGGATACGCCAAGCCCTTTGAAGGCCTCGACCTCTCTGCCATCCGGTAGTCTTACCTTCTCAACTTTCAACTCCGTCGAGGCACCAGGCAACGCTACAGTATCATAATGGCCCAGAAGCACCACGGTCGGCGCGCCAGGCTTGAAAAGGCAATCAATCACGATATTCACTATTTCTCGCTTACCGGGATACGATATCAACTTCACCTTAAACCCGCTTTTCTCCGCCTCCCGTTTCACCAGCGCAGCAAATTTCCCAAAATTTCTCATGCTGTTTTCGTTGTCCGTTGGTATGCCGATCATTTCAGATAAGAGTTTGATGTTGCATCCCGTACGCTTGCTGTAGGAGTCCCATTCCGATTCCAACAGTTTGGCCGAAAAGCGCTGTGTTCGTGGAGTTTCCTTTGTTACCTGCACGCGCTTCATGGTAAATCTGGATTTTTCTTAATATAAAAACTTACACCCCGGCGTAATAGGACATTGTCGGCAGGATGAGAAAGCCCATGAGGTGCGTCCGCCGAACGCCGAGCAAGGGCGCGAGCAGTCCCAGGCCTGTCGCAGTGGCCATGAGCAGCAGGCCCGTGCCACCAGATACTACCCATGCCATCGCAACCAAGTATGCCATTATCGCCAGGTTGATTTTCCGCGCATCTGCCCTGCTCACCACTTCAGCAGACTCCTTCCCCAGCAGCGCCATCAAACCGACGGCCACAAGCGCCGCTACCACGGCCGCGCCCGCATAAACGGGCAACTGCGCCGCGCCGCCCCTGCCGATCAGCTCCTGAATGACTGCAATGCTCCCAATCCTTGCCTTTCCGATGCTCGCCGTGGTCGCAAAAGCAAAAACCACATGCGACACCGCAACTGCCGAGGTTGTGGCGAGAAACACCTCTGCATTCATGAAGAGGAACAGCGAGGCGAGCGTGGCCATCTGCGCCGCAGAGCCAATCGCGGGCAGGAGGTCGGCCAGCAGTCCGAGGAGCACGCCCAGCGCGGCAAACGGAAGGAATTCCCAGAAACCCACTTCCCCATCCTTCTCTTGCTCCGGCATTCTCCCTCCCTGCCTCGCGCTCAGCAGAAGGCTCGCGCACGCGAACATCCCCGCAAACGCAGGGAACAAAGGCTCCCTGACTATCGGCGTTTCAAGCGCGAGAACCCCAAGCAGGCCGGAGAGGCTGAAGACGAGCAGGGCGGCCGGCGCCCTCCTTCCCTCGCTCGCCACTAGGGTGATTGAAAGAAGGGCGAGCATGGGGAAAACAAGCGGCTTTGTGAGCGCGTACGCGACCGGGTAAAAGGCGAGCGCGAGCGGAAAAGCCAGCACCGAGAGGATGACTGCGGCGAGCGCCGAGAAGGCGGCTATGTTCAGCGCGCGCCTTCCCTTCCCCTCCAGCAGAAGCCTGTGGCCCGGCAGCACCGCCACCACGCTCGAGCTGTCGGGGATGAAAAGGAAAATGGCTGGGAGGAGCTCAAACACCGCATGCGCCCCCACCATGCTGGCCAGCGCGAATGCGGCAAACTCACTCTCGAGCGGGAGTCCCCTGAGCGCTTCGGCAATTGTATTTGCATGAACGCCGGGGAGGAGGCCCGCGAACAGCCCGAGCAGCATCCCCAGCGCAATCGCGGCAGGCTCCATGGCTCACCTCGCAAGCCCGTCAGAACTCAAAACAACAATTTCAATCTCCCAGTTGAATTCCCTCACCACGCCCCTCGCGACCAGATAGTCGCCCGGCTGCAGCGCGTATGCGTTCACCCCCCTCACCCTCCTTGCAGTCCCCTCGAAAACAACCACATTCACGCACGCCTCTCCACCGCACAGCTCGATGAAAACATTTCCATCACGCGCGCTCGCCTTGCGCACAAATCCGCTGACCTCGACAAACCTCCCGACATCGTCGCTCCCAAGGCTTGCGATGCTCACCCTCTCGGGCCTTGCGGTGTGGGAAAGCCAGTAAAGTAGCACAAGCCCTGCAAGCGCGAGCGCGAATGCGACAACCGCGATGTGGTTTTCCCTCATTCCCCCCATCAGATACAACGCAATGGGTTTTAAGCTTTGAGCGGAAATTCCTGCATGAGCATTTTGGTGAAAAACGCCTCGTTCATCCTCACCCAAAATCCGAGGCGCGAGCTCCTCCGCGATACCGATGTATTTGTGGATGGAAACGTGATTGCGGGTATCGGCAGAAATCTGCGCGAGCGCGCCGAGTTCGTCATTGATGGAAAGGGCAAGCTCCTTTTGCCCGGCCTCATCAACACCCATACCCATCTCGCCATGACTCTCATGAGGGGTTATGCCGACGACATGCCGCTCCAGCCATGGCTTGAGGAAAAGATCTGGCCGCTCGAGAGGGGCCTGAAGCCCTCCCATGTTTTCGCAGGCTCGCTGCTCGGCTGTGCCGAGCTCATCCGTTCGGGCACCACGGCTTTCGCGGACATGTATTTTTTCATGGACGAGAGCGCGCGCGCGGTGGAGAAGGCGGGCCTGCGCGCCAACCTTTCCTACGGAATGATTGACTTGGGAAACGCTGAGAAGAGGGAGAGAGAGCTGAAGGAAGGCGAGAGGTTTGCGAGAGCATGGAAAGGAAAGGCTGGCGGCCGCATCCAAACCTCGCTGGGCCCCCACGCCCCATACTCCTGTTCCAAAGAGCTTCTGGAGAGGGCGGCCGAGCTTGCCGATAAACTCGATGTCAGGCTTCAGATCCACCTCAGCGAGACGAGGAAAGAAGTTTTTGATTTAATGAAGAAGACGGGCAAGCGGCCCCCAGCCTACCTCGATTCGCTCGGCTTACTCTCCCCCCGTGTCATTGCCGCGCACTGCTGCTGGCTCACAAAGCAAGAGGCAAAGCTGCTCGCTCAGCGAGGCGTCTCGGTGTCGCACTGCCCTGTCTCGAATATGAAGCTCGCCGGCGGAGGCGTCACCCCCGTTGCTGAGCTGGTCGCCTCGGGCGCAAACCTCTCGCTCGGCACGGACGGCGCGTGCTCCAACAACTCGCTGAGCATGCTCGAGACGATGAAGTTCGCCGCGCTGCTGCACAAGTTCGCGCGCTGGGACGCCACCGTGGCGGGCGCGCAGGAGGTCCTCGACTGGGCCACGCTCGGCGGGGCGAAGGCCCTCGGCATAAACGCGGGCAGCATCGAGAAAGGTCGCCTCGCGGATTTCGTCCTTCTCGAGCTGCGCGCGCCCAATCTCTCCCCCCTGCACAACCCGGTCTCGCACGTTGTGTATGCAGCCAATCCCAGCAACATCACCGATGTCATCGTCGATGGCAGGCCCGTGCTGCTCGAGCGCGCCATACAGTCTTTCGATGAGGAAAAAGCGGTCGAAGACGCGCAGAAGGCCGCCGCAGAGCTGGTGGGCTAGCCGCAGCTCGTCTAAAGGCGCGTTGGCATTCGGTAGGTTTAAATACAAGCTTCCACCAATATATAGTGCTCGTTCTGTATGTTCTTCAAGGATGCGAGCCCCAAGCGTACAGACCAGCCGAGCCATGCCCCTAGCCAGGGCAAGCTCAGAGGAGGCCTCAAGAGGGCGCTCGGCTACGCCGCGGGCTTGCTGCCTGGCGTGGGGATGGTGTTTTATAGGCAGAAACTGAAAACCGAGGCAGAAGTCGAATATCTCGAGCGTATGCGCGAGATGGATACAAGGGCAGTCAACCGGATTGCCAACAGCAAGAGCCTTGACGAGCTTTACAGGCTCACCTGCCTGGACATCGCGCGCGACCTGGGCTTTGACAACGTCAGAATACTCCGCGTAGAGTCGAACGGGGAATTAAAACTTGTGGGCAAAACGTGGATAAGCGGAGAGAGCGAGCGCGATGCCTCCGAGCTCACCCACACCATAGCGCATGGCGATGGGCACATCACAAGCATATGCTATTTCGAAAAGAAAATCATCCACATGAAAATCAACGAGGGCGACGTTGTCGTCTACGGCATCACCACGGAGAACAGCGAGCTCAAACGCATACTGTTGGAGCTTCCCGACGAAGTGCGGGCGAAGATACTGGCGAACGCCCGCGAGCAGCGGATTGGCGAGAAAATCGCCGTGCCACTGCGCGATAGGGGCA
The DNA here is from genome assembly GCA_038890815.1 of Candidatus Micrarchaeia archaeon. Lineage (GTDB taxonomy): Archaea > Micrarchaeota > Micrarchaeia > Burarchaeales > JACRGF01 > JAWAFC01. The sequence continues at coordinate 96,885 of JAWAFC010000004.1, forward strand.
TTGTCATAGGCGTGATCGCCGCCGACAACCGCACCAGCCAACTCCGCGTGGATGACAAAGTAATTTCATCCTTGCATTACAGGGCGCTCATCGCCTTTCCAGTAATCAAATCTTTCGAGGAATCGCGCATAGACGCGCTTACCGGCGTGCCGAACAAGAGGTACTACGATGAGATAAGCACCAAGCTATTCGCGCGAGCCAAGCGAAAAGGCGAGCCCCTCTCCCTCATCGTATTCGACCTGGACAAATTCAAGGGCATAAACGACGCGCATGGCCATGCAATCGGCGACATCGCGCTGAAGCATTTCGCCGCGCTGGTAACCGCGAAAATCAGGGAAAGCGACGAGTTTGTCAGATACGGTGGGGAGGAATTCGTGCTGATGCTGCCCGGAACAAATCTCCATGAGGCGGTGAAGGTAGCTGACGAATTGAGAAAAGGCATAGAGCAGACGCCCGCCGACCTCGGCTCCAACCTATTCTTGAAATTCACAGTCAGCGCGGGAGTTGCCGAGCTGTGCGCCGAGGACAGCTGTGTGGCCGACCTCTTCGCGCGCGCCGATGCCGCCCTCAAGCAGGCGAAGGAAAAGGGCAGGAATCGTGTGGAAGCTATAAAAGCAGGTTGAGCCCTTTAATCAGCGCCTCGACGCTTGCCAGCACGATGTCGGTCGCCGCCGCCGAGGCCGAAACTTCCCTGTCGCCTTTCCTCAATCTGATTTTCACATCGACGAGCGCGTCCGTGCCCCCTGTGATGGCATCCACGTGATAGGACTCGAGCTTCACACCAGTACCACCCAGCGCGTTTTCTATCGCGTTGATGGCCGCATCTACGGGTCCGTTTCCGGTTCCCGCCGCGCTCTTGAACTCTCCATTGAGCCTGAGTTTGACGCTGGCGGTGGGTGTGATTTTGTTTCCCGTGGTGGCGGTGAGCTCCTCCAGCTTTACCCTCCCCTCCCTCGCCGTGCCCAGCACATCAAAAACTATCGCCTGGAAATCGGCATCGGTTACCTCTTTCCCCTTGTCGCCGAGCTCCTTGACGCGCCTGAAAATCTCCTCAAATTGTTCCTCGCTCGTGCTCACGCCGAGCTCTTTCAGTTTGTGTCGCACGCTATGCCTGCCCGAATGCTTGCCCAGCCAGATCCTCCTTCGCTGGCCAATGAGCTCCGGCGTGATGGGCTCGTAGGTTTCGGCGCTCTTTATAACCCCATCCACATGAATGCCCGACTCGTGGGTGAAGGCATTCTTTCCCACGAGCGGCTTGTTTGGCGCCAGCCGCAAGCCTGTTATCCCCTCGACAAATGCGGATACTTCAGATAGCTTGCTGAGCTTCACCGAGTCAATGCCGTAAAAGAACTTCAGTCCAACCGCGATCTCCTCAAGGGCAGCATTTCCAGCCCTCTCGCCCAGCCCGTTCATGCAGGCGTGCAACTCGGCCGCACCCGCGCTCACGGCCGCCAGCGAGTTGGCCACCGCCAGCCCCAGATCATTGTGGCCGTGAAAGGCGAGAGGGGCCTGCAGGCCGGCAAGCGCGCCGAACACCTCCCGCGTCCTCTCGGGGTTCAGCACTCCAACGGTATCGCATACGCACACCCTGTCCGCCCCCCTCGCAATTCCTTCGCCGAAAACTCTCCGCAGATAGTCTATTTCTGTCCTGCTGCCATCCTCTGCCAGAATCTCTACGACTAGCCCGTGCCGCTTGGCATATTCCACTGCAGCGTTCGACATTTCCAGCACCTTCTCTCTCGTGCTGCGCAGCTTCTTGGTGATGTGCAGGTCACTTGTGGGGATAACGATCGACACAGCATCCACATCACACTCCAGCGCGGCATCGATGTCGCCGGTCAACCCTCTGCAGAAAGAGGCGATCTGGGCGTTCAGCCCCTCAGTGGCGATGAGCTTTATGGCATATCTCTCCCCAGCGCTCGCAACCGCGGAGCCAGCCTCTATGACATCCACACCCAGCTCATCGAGCTTTCTCGCTATCAGCAGCTTCTTTTCCGGAGTGAGCGAGAGACCGGGCGTCTGCTCGCCATCTCTGAGTGTTGTGTCAAGTATGCGCACGCGCCTTGCCATCTACTCCTCCTTGTTTTTCCAGTACAGCGTGTTATAGGCTGCCTCGAATGCCCGGATGCTCGCCAGCACGATGTCAGGGCTCGCCCCAAGCCCGACCGCTTTGTTCCCCTTTCTGTCTTTAAGGCTCATGCTGACCTCAACAGTGGCTTCGGTCCCCCCTGTGGATATCGTCACGCCATAATCTGTGAGCGCGAACTCAACGCCCTTGCCGGCCAGCGCCTTTTTTATCGCGTTTATGGTGGCATCTACAGGCCCGTCTCCTTCCCCCTCCTCCGAGTACCTTTTTCCCTCAAAGGATAGGGTTGCCACGCACCTCGGCTTCGCTCGGGCGCTTGCAGTTACAAGATAATCCTCCACCACCAGCACGCGCCTCTTTGGTGGGATTTTTGTAAAAACTCCCTCCAGGATGCTTTTGAGATCGGCCCTCGTGACCGGCTTGCCTTTGCCGATGAATTCCCCAATAGCCTCGCGGACCTCGGAAATCCGCTCGCGCTCTATGCTGATGTTAAAATTGGCCCTCACAGCCTCCAGAACCTTCCTTTCGCTCGGTACATCTCTGAAAACAACTTTGTTCTTTTCCTCTCGTCTGAGGGGCGCTTTCAAATTATATAAACGATTGTTTATGTATTTCTCTATCTCTTTAATATTCGGTTCCACGCTCGGGGGCAAAGTAAAACCCTTTAAGGCGGTAAGAGGGTCTTTCAGCCCGTTTCCCGTCAGCACACACACACCGAGCTTGCCGGCCAGCTTATCCTTCAATTTCAACACAGCAGCTACCCCACAAGCCGCCGAAGGCTCTACAAAAATGCTCTCTGTACGCGCGAGAAGCTGTTGCGCCTCAATTATGTCATCATCGCTCACATCCACTGCCATTCCCTTGCTCTCGCGCAGCGCGGCGAGCGCTTTGGGCGCATCGTATGGATTCCCTGCCATGATCGCCGTAGCAATGGTGTCGGGATGCTCTTCCGGCTCAACCTTCCCCTTTTTTCTGAATGCCCTGACTATCGGGTTGCAGCCTTTTGCCTGCACGCCGATAAGCTGGGGAAGTTTGTCGGTAAGGCCGAATTCTTTGAATTCTTTGAATCCTTTCCAAATAGCTGCTATGTTCGTTCCCACACCTATCGGCACCACAACATAATCCGGCGACTTCCATCCAAGCTGCTCTATGATCTCGTAGGCCTGGCTCTTCTGCCCCTCCACTCTGAAAGCGTAATCGCCCATCAGCCAAAAGCCAAATTTTTTCGCCATCCTCGCCGCGAGCTCGAATGCATCCGCATACGTCCCCTTTATTTGGAGGAGCCTAGCTCCATAGCTGAGTACCTGAGCGAGTTTTCCCATGGCCGTGCCATCTGGCACGAGCACATGGCAGGGTAGGCCGACTTTAGCGGCATAGGCGGCCACACTGGCCGCCATGTTTCCCGTGCTCGCGCATGCCACGGCTTTTGCACCATGCTCCACAGCCTTAGTTATCTCGACCGCTGTTCCCCTATCTTTAAAAGCTCCCGTTGGGTTGGCCCCCTCATTTTTCACAAGGAGAGGGATGCCCGTCTCCCGTGCGAAATTCCTGCACTCATAGAGAGGCGTGCCCCCCTCATCCAGCGTGACCAGCTCGCCTTCAATCGGATAAAACGCTCTGTATTTGGCATTTTTCAATGGCGCGCTCTTTAGCATTCCCCTATCAAGCCTTCGCTCAACCAGCCTGTAATCATATTTGACATCGAGAGGCCCGCCGCACTTGAGGCAGCGCGTATAGGTCTGTTCCTCGCTAAAAGAAGAGCCGCACAGCACACACTTAAGCTCGTAGAGTGGGAATAATGAAAACACCCTTTTGTACTATTTCGGCGGGGAGGTTATTTAAGGCTTTGCTGGTGTGGCTTGGGCTACCTTCTCCTGCCCCCAAGCCTTCACCTCTTTTAGCAATGCATCAAGCGCTACCTTATCTTCCGCATATTGGATAAACATCTCCGTTACCATTCTGGCTTTCTCGTCCTGCAATGCCCCGAACACCTCCCTTGCTTCCTCGCCCGTAGCTTGCGCGATGTTTTCAAAAGCTTCCACCACTTTATCCGAAGCTTTATCAAAAAGTTCTGCAATCGGTGGATTTGCCAGCGCCTTGAATGCCGAGCTAGGATATTTTGCGGTATTTGCTATTCTCGCAAATGCTTGCGTATGTTTAATAAACAACTCTGTTACTCTCTCCGCATCTGTCAGCGCATTAAGCATCATCCATCCATCTTCTTTTATGCGACCTTCATTTTTTGCTTTTAGCATTTCTTTAAGAGCATTTGTCGCTACCTCCGTCTCTTTAACAAAAAACTCTGCAATCGCGCTATCCTCCAGCAAGCGGCACACCGCCCACATCAACTTTGGTGTAACTTTCGCGAGCTCATCGAACGCCTTACAAATAGCATCGATCTTTTCTGGCCTTGTCTCGCCAATCTTTACGGCTGTTTTGGCGAGCTCATTCGCAGTATAGCGATACACGCCCCCCGCACGTAGCTGCTTCTCGATCTGCTGTTGGAGGTTTTCCGTGTGGCTTTTCATAAAAGTGGACTGCACCTCTCTACTGCCTGTGCGCTGTTCCCGAACGTCCGCAATACCAAATTTTGGTTTGGAAAAGCTCATGATAGCATTTAGCCGAAGGGAGTAATAAAATCTTTTTGACATGTGGTATAATCGACAGCGCCACCCCACCTATTTTAAACTATCTGGCATGTTGGTACTTAAGAAATGGGCTGGTATACCGAGTTGCATGAAAGGGTGAAGGCCGAGCTTGCTGCCGAGTTGCGGGCAGCGGGGCATATTGTTCGGAGCGAATTTCGTACCGATGGCTGCATTTTTGATGTGTGGGATGCCACCACAAAAACGGCCTATGAGGTGCTGACAGCCAAAATTGTCCGCAGCTCGCACGAGAGGGATGAGGCTATTATCGCCAAGCTATTCCGCTATGTGCTGCACTGCCGGGCGCTGGTTTTTGTTGTCGCCTCATACGGCGAGGAAGACATTGAGCTTTTCCATCACCTTGGCATGGGCCACTGGCACAGGAAATACAGCTGGAGCGGACAGCTCGAGAGCAAAAGCTGGCATGCCGGCGCCACCCCCCTGAATATTGCCAAGCGCATTTACCGCGCGCTGACAGCGCTCGCCCCATTGACTGAGTGGACTGCAGGCAAAAGACGCCGCCGACACAAATACCCCCTGCCACCCGCCCTTGCCCGCGCCACCAAGAAATATGGCCTGCCCCCCCATTTTATGCAGGGCCTGTGGCGAGATTGGCATCTTCAATGGGTGCTCCAGCTTGAGAGGCTGTTGCCGAAATGGAAAAAGGTGCTGGAGCGCAGACATCTTAAAGCAGCTCGGGCCTGACAACCCACTTTATCCTCCACCCTTCCTCCTTTTCCAGGCACACCACGCCCGCCGTGCAGAAAGCCACAATCGGCTTTTCCGAATTCCCCGTCACCAGCAGTGAGACGAGGCGGCCGAGGTGGGGGAGATGGCCCACGAGAAGGAGCGGCTCGCGCGCGCTGGCTAAGAAATCGGCGATGGCTTTTGGCTCATCGTTGGGCCCCATGCCCACCAGCTCGCTGATCGGCGCGTGCAGTGCGGTCGCGAAAATCTCCGCAGTCTGCTTTGCGCGCAGCTTGCCCGAGTGATGGATGGCCGCGACCCGCACGCCCTGCCTTGCCAGAAAGCTCGCTGTTTTCTCAGCATCCGCTCTCCCCTTTTGCGTGAGCGGTCGCGCCGGGTCCTGCTCCTCCTTCACCGCTTCACCGTGCTGTACGAGGTAGAACTCCACAGCCCACTAATCACAGAAAATATTTATGAAGTTCTCTGGCGAACGTGGGAGGGTGCGCAACTTTTATCCCGAGGGCATCCCTTGGCCCCTCACCAGGCTCTATGCACGCCTCACAAGCATACGAATATTCAAACATGTCCATGCGCATTTCCTGAGCCGGCTAGCGAAAATTGCAAAGAGAGGCGCGCGCGTGCTCGATGTTGGGATGGGTCCCGGGCAACTGCCGATAGCGCTCGCGAGGAAAAGGCCGGATTTGAAAATAGTAGGAATGGACATCTCGCCAGACATGGTGGCGATAGCAAGAGAAAACGCGCTGAAGAGCGGGGCGCGCGTGAACTTCCTGCAGGGAAGTGCCAGCGCCCTTCCTTTTCCCCCCTCTTCCTTTGATTTGGTTTTCAGCACGCTCTCGCTCCACCACTGGCGCGAGCCGGAAAAGGCTTTTTCGGAAATAAGGCGGGTGCTGAGGAAAGGCGGGAAAGTCGTTGTCTGGGATGTGGCGGCCGACGCGCCTCAGTGCGCCTATGACAGGCTGCGCATCAGGTATGGCTGGCTTCGGACGCTCCTCTTCCTCCTCCACCGTTTCACAGAACCATATTATTCAAAAAAAGAGGCGGCGGAGCTGGCGCGAAAGGCTGGCTTCTCGAGCCTCTCGGCCAGATTCGATGGCATTTTTTTCAGGCTGGAAGCGACTAATTAGCTACTCCTTGTAGAACCTCTGTGACTTGCTGAGCCACAGGAACGAATCCCCGCCGTGCGCGTAGAATAGGCGCGAGAAGGCGTCCTTGATGTGCTGGTAGCCCGCTTTGAGAAGCTCGAACACGTATGCCTCGTTGCGCGCCGGCCACAGCGGATGCTTGCCTCCCAGATAGCCCGCCCCCTCGTTTATCCACGTTGCCAAAGACCTGGCTTTTGCTGCTGTTGCTTTTGCAGCCTCGACTACCTTGACCCCCCACGCCGAGCGTGGGGCAAAGCCCCATGCCGAATCGATGACCACAGAGGGCGCCCTGCCCACACCCGCCGGTGCTGGAGCGGTTTGTAGTGGTGTTCGGGCCAGCGAGCCGGCCGTCGCGACCGCGCGTGGGACCGAGGGTCGTGTAGCGACAGCCCCCGCGCTCCTTGTCGGACGTATGCTCATCTCAACCAGCGGTGGACGGAGTGCGAACGGCCTTCCCCCAAATTCCATGAATGCGATTTTCTGGAACGAATGATACTCCAGCCTCCTGTCGAACGGCTTTTTTTCGAGCTTTTCGGTCGCGCCCGCCACCCCCCCAAATGAGGGCGAAACCCCCCATGCGACAATTTTGGAGGCTATTTCCTCGCGCACGAACCTCTTCTTCAGCTTTTCTGGATTATCATCGAACCATACACTATTGTTTATGCCAGCAGCCTCCCAAGGATTGTAAGCCTTCACGCTGGGCGAGCTCGCATCTTCGCGCACATACGGCTGCGGATGCTCGAACTGGCATGCGCGCTTTGGCGAGAAAACAATTGTTGCGGCCCTTTCCTGCCCCCTCTCCGTCTCCTCGCTACCTTTCTCCTGTCTCCGCGAAGAAACCAATTTCTGACTTCGCCGATTCATTTCCAGCTTACGCTCGGGAAAAGCTCTTTGTCCAACTAGCTGATGGGCATGTTGCCTTGCCTGTGTTCTCATGGTATGCTATATTTCTGCAGTTTATGAAATAAATCTTTTTGTTCGTCAATAAGCGATTAGAAACTGACCTTTGGCTCAATGTTCCGACTAAGTTCTATCAGATCGTTGAGTATGGCGCTGGCAGTCTCTATCTGTCCTGCCCCCCTGCCTATAACTATGACCTCTTTGGCTAAGTCCGCCTCAAAAAGCAGGGCGTTCAGTGTGCCACCAACATTCAGCGGGTGTAGCTTGTGCAACAGGCGCGGCGCTACCGACATTCCCTCGGCATTTACCTCGCCGATGAGTTTGATGACAAAATCGTTTGCTTTGGCGAGCGCCACAGCCTCCATGGTCACATCTTTGATTCCCGTGCGCTTCACATCGGCATAGCTCTTTTTCATGCCCATGATGGAGTTGGCGAGTATGACGAGCTTCGCTGCCGCATCAATGCCTTCAATATCATAGGTAGGGTCAGCCTCGGCATAGCCCAGCTCCTTCGCCTCCTGCAGCGCCGCGGCAAAACTCATGTTATCCTCGTGCATTTTCGTCAGTATGTAGTTCGTCGTGCCGTTGAGAATGCCTTTTATGGAGCTGATTCTGTTAAGCTGCATGCAGTGCCTCACCATGTTCATGGTTGGCATGCCACCACACACCGTGGCCTCAAAGAGGAGATGCTGGCCGGCTTTCCTGGCAGCTTCCATGAGCTCCCAATACCGCAGCGCAAGCGGACCCTTATTGCTCGTTATGACACTCTTCCCATTTTCAAAAGCCGCCCTGATGTGAGCTAAGCCAGGCTCGCCCGTCTCGATGTTCGTGGGAGTCATTTCGATGACAATCTCGGCGGGCACACTCTTTATCACACTCAAGCTTCTCTCCTTTCTCCACGAGGGATGCGAGGACAGCTTGCCGGCAGCCTTCAGTTTCAGCACTTCTCCGAGCTCTATGCCCCTCTCCTCAACGATGCACCCCTCTTTCTCGCATATCGCGACTACCTTAACATCTAGCCCATAGTTTTTGGCGAGCTCGCGCGCCTTTTCATGGATTACTCTCGCCACTCCTGTCCCGACAGTTCCAAACCCCACCAGGATAGCTCGTAACTTCTTCAACCCCACACCTCACAAAAGCTCGTTTATCACAAGAAGGCCCTTTTTCTCCGCCACCCTCTCAAGCGTCCTAAGCACAGCCTGGTACTTGCTCTCCTCCACCACTATGCGCATGATGGCGCTCGAGTAGAGCTCGGGCGCTATGATCGAAACGTTAAAGCTCGTCACCCATGCCCCGCTCGCATTCAATTGGTCTATCGTGTCTTTGGCATCTGTCCTCATGATGTGGCCGATGAGCACCACGCTGAATGTTTTCCTCTTCGTTATCCTCCGCCCCTCCAGCTTGAGCTCGCGGATGCGCAGACGCGCGGCCTCCATCCCCTTCTTTATGGCCTCCAGTTGCTCAAGGTCTCTGACCTCAAAAGTAATCAGGGTGGGCACGAACTCGGCTTCCATTTTTTCGCGAAAGTGGGTGATGCTGAGGATGTTTCCTCCGTGGGCGGAGATAGGTCTGAGCGCCTCAAGCAGCGTTCCCGGCGCGTCGCGCAGATTTAGCAATGCTTCAACGCGCATCGGCTTTGCCTCACAAATTATACTTGCGCATCATGGCCTTCTTTTTCTTCTCGTAAATCCGTAGGTGTTTCCCGCAACTCGGGCAGTACTGCATCTTCCTCTGCTCAAAGAAGCGGACGTCACCTTCCTGTCCGCGGAGTTCGGTGCTGTAGCTCACCTTTCTCGAGTAGACCACTGCCTTGTCCCTGGGAACCGACCTCCCGCACGCCGAACACGTGACCAGCCTCTCTCTTCCCCTAGAACCCACTTTTTTCACCCCTCAAGGTCGCTACGCTCCCGAGCCTAACCCCGTTCAGCAGGTATAGTTTGGAGGAATCTAATTTAAATAACTGTTTTTCGAACAACGGCCCGAGCAGTTCCTTTGCCGAGGATATCGCGTTGAACGGTACGCTGGCCACGAGCTCGTTGAACGCCGGCATGACGATGATTTTCAGCTCCGGATTCACATCCCCATATTTTTCTCTCGCCTTCTCCACATCAAGCTCGCCGATCACCCACGCCTTTTGCGTCTCGGCATGCCCCATGCTGTCGACAAAACGCACGCCCGGATGGTTGTGCCCCATCGCCAAGTACCTCGCGCGCAACAGCTCGGGAGCCGGCCAGGCATGCCCATGGCAGAGAGCCAAATCGCCCATAACCACCCCGCTCACCGGGTGGATGGGCACGCTCTGCACTATTCGCCTGAGATCTCCATCGTGGTTTCCGGGAACGATTTCCACGGGAACGATTTCCTGCAGCCTGCGGATAAACCACGGCACCTCCACCCATTCCTGATGGAATGGGGAGGAGATTGAGTGCTTGACATCACCAAGGAGAATCAGCTTTCTAGGTCTCACGCGCCTAACGAGCTTTTTCACTCTCTCGAGCAGCTCGGGCGTCCGCGAAGCCAGCCTTATCCCCTCCTTATCCCGCAACTCCTCCTCTATGCCCAGCTGCAGGTCCGCGATCACGAGAATGCCGCGGTGCACGAGCGCGGGCTGGTTCGTCACAAAGCGCATTTCTATATGCTCCGGTCAGCCTGACCTCTCCTCGAGCAAAGCTTAAAAATACTTTTTACTAATTGTTGGCAGCTGCTGTATCGAGGTGATGTGGAATGACGAGGAAGGGACAGGCGGCCATGGAATACCTCATGACCTATGGGTGGGCCATACTCGTCATTGTAATAGTATTGGCTGCCCTGTTATATCTTGGGGTATTCAACATAGCCGGCAGAACTCCCGAAATCTGCACGCTGCCCATTGGGCTGCAGTGCCCGAGCTTCAAGCTCGACACGGCCGGGCTGCTGAACGTCAGCATCACAAACGGCCATCCCAAAACAATCATCGTGTCGCTGGCAAGATGCACGTCGGATGCGACTTTCAATGCCTCTGACTGGAACAGCTACACCGACATCCCGGATGTCACCATTCCGAGCGCCGACAGCAGATTCGTCAGCTTCAACTGCTACACAACGGGCTCGACGGTGGCCACGGGCGCGGTGGGCGACACATACAGAGGAAAGCTCTATCTGAGGTATGCCTTCAGCGACGAGCCGGGGAACTACAGAGTAGCGATCGGCGACATCGTCACCAAGTACCAGCCCGCCTAAGCGGTTCTTTTTTCCTTTTTCTTTTTCTTCACTCCTGAGCAAGTTTTAAAAGCCGAAAGAGGCTAAATAATTTGGTGAAGCTCTTGCGAGGATTGCTATTAGTCCTTCTGCTTGTCCCCGCCCTCATCCTTTTTGGCTGCGGAGGCGCGCGCGGCTGCTCTAGTGATGCCAACTGCGAGAGCTGGCAGTACTGCAATCCGGCCACAAAAACCTGCACGCTGAAGCCAGGCTTCTGCGCCTCGGACAGGGAGTGCGCGGGCGACCGGTACTGCGACAAAAACACCCACACATGTAAGTTCAAGGCTGGCAAATGCGGAGTGGACGAGGACTGCGAGAGCTGGCAGGTGTGCGACCAGGCCGCAGGCGAGTGCAAGGTGCGCTTCGGCTACTGCCTCAATGCCTCCTTCTGCGAGCACACCTGGGAGTTCTGCGACCTCACCACCCACACATGCAAGCCCGAGCCGGGCAGGTGCAAGGACTCCTATGACTGTGAGGCCTGGCAACTCTGCAACCAGACCAACAATGTATGCTATCCAAGGGAGGGCAGATGTGTTTCCGACAATGACTGTCAGAGATGGCAGCGATGCGACACCAAGACGAACACATGCATCCTCCGAGCCGGTTTCTGTAACAACGAGCGCGACTGTGGCTGGTGGCAGACCTGTTCGCCAGACATCCACAGGTGCGTGGCCGGCCAGTTTTACTGCGAGAGCGACTCCGCGTGCGGTAGCTGGCAATACTGCGATGTGGGTGGCTCCTATACCTGCAAGGCACGCAGGGGCTACTGCGATGATGATGCGGGCTGCCCGGGCCATGCCGCGGGCTGGCAGTATTGCGATAAGGACACTCATTTGTGCAAGGCCAAGCCCGGGTACTGCGCCACCAGTGCGGAGTGCGAGAGCTGGCAGTACTGCGCAACGAACCACACATGCGTCACTCAGAGCGGCTATTGCTCGACAAACGCAGAATGCGGGCCCGCCGCGCTGTGCAACCAGCAGACGCACCTATGTGAGAAATTCACTTGCACGAGCGACTCGGATTGCCCCAACTCCTCCTGCAACCTGCTGACAAAGAGATGCCGATAGCTAGGTCGCTCGCCTATACGAACCGAGTATTTTCACAAAAGTGGTCACTCCCTCGAGCGCGCGCAACGCCTCGGCGGGTTTTGGCTCGAGCCTGTGCCCCTCAAAGTCCGCAAAGAAAACATACTCCCAGCTTTTTTCCTTACTCGGGCGCGACTCAATTTTTGTCAGGTTTATACCCCTGTCCGCAAACACGTGCAGCGCGCGCAGCAGCGCGCCCGGCCTATCCTCAACAGAGAAGACGAGCGAGGTCTTGTCCTTGCCAGAGGGCCTTTCGGAATCGCTCTTTGCGATGACGATGAAGCGCGTGGTATTGTCCGGGGAATCCTGAATGCCGCGCGCAAGGACGCTCAGCCCATAGATTTTCGCCGCCAGCGCGCTGCCAATGGCCGCGCTGTGCCTATCGAGCTGCTGGCATGCCTTTGCCGTGGAGGAGGCTTCCCTCCTTTCGGCCCGGGGAAGATGTTTTTCTAAAAACTCCCTGCACTGGGCAAGCGCCTGTGGATGGGCGACCACCACCTTAACCTCGGACAGCCTCACCCCACGCTTGGCGAGCAGATGGTGCACAATGGGCAACTTGAGCTCACCAGCGATTTTCAGCGGGCTTTTCAGCAGGAGATCGAGCGTTATGTTCACGCTGCCCTCGGTCGAATTTTCTATTGGCACAACGCCCGCATCAACCGCCCCCTCTTCCACTTTGGAAAAAACCTCCTCTATGGCCTCGAAGGGCACCAGCCTCGCTTTTCTGAAGGCCTTTTGCGCTGCGATGTGCGTGAAGGTGCCCGGCGGGCCCAGGAAGGCAACTCTCATTCCTTCTCCACCTCCGTGCTCGCCCTAATGATCTCCTTATAGATTCGGATGAGGGCATGTCGAGGAAAAATCCCCTTCGCGCTTGCGACATTCCGCAATACCGCACGCTCCCTTCTCCTATCCAGCAGCGGCAGGCCCAACCTTCTCTTTTCCCTGCCAATCGCTCTCGCTATGTGGGCTCTCTTCTCTAGCAGGCCGATTATGCGCCTGTCCAGCGCATCGATCTTCTTCCTAAGGGCAGCAATTTTATCCGAGGACATTTGGCACAACTCCCGCCCGCATCGCGAAATCAAGCAACACGCACGCCGTCTGCGCCTCAATCACGGGAACTGCGCGTGGGACGATGCATGGGTCATGCCTGCCCTTCCCCGCCAGGCGGGCTGGCTTCATCGTCCTCAAATCAACGCTCGCTTGCTCCCTGGCTATGGTTGAGGGCGGCTTCACGATGACATCAAACCAGATCGGCATGCCCGTGGATATCCCAGCGAGTATCCCCCCGCAGTTGTTCGTTTTGGTGATGATTTTGCCCGACCTGACAGCATACTCATCATTGTTCTCGCTTCCCCTCTCCTTTGGCGAGCCGAGAATGAAGCCCCTGACTGCGGGGATTGCAAACATAGCCCTCGCCAGCTCGGCGTGCAGCGAGCCAGCCCTCGGCTCACCCAAGCCTGGAGGCACGCCCTCAGCCACGCATTCAACAACCCCACCGAGCGAGTCGCCCTCAGCCCTCGCCTTCTCTATCTCCTCAATCATCCGTTTGGCGAGCTCGGCATCCACGCACCTGACAACATTTTTCTCCGCATTCGCCTGAATCTCCCTAACCGAGTAATATCTCGCATCGCACACCTTACCGATGCTCTTGGCCCAGGCTGCTATGCGTATGCCCACCCTTGCCAGCGCCTGCTTGGCAATAGCGCCCGCGATCACACAGCCGACTGTCAGCCTGCCCCCGAGATGGCCAGCCCCTCTGTAGTCATTGAACCCCCCATACCTCACCCATGCCGTGTAATCGGCGTGGCCCGGCCTCGGTATTCTGGCAAACTTTTCATAAGCGCCGCTCTCCACATCCACATTCCTGACTATCACTGCGATGGGCGCGCCCGTCGTCCTCCCGTTAAATACCCCCGACAGCACCTCTGCCCTGTCGGGCTCTCTCCTCGGGGTGGTCACGCCGCTCTGGCCCGGCCTTCTCCTCTCCAGCTCCCTCTGAATGCCCTCCTCATCGATGCGCAGGCCGGCCGGGCAGCCATCGATGAGAACCCCTACAACCTTTCCATGGCTCTCGCCGAAAATACTCCAGCGAAAAACGCTCCCCAGCGTGTTCATGCGGCTAATTGGACGAAACGAGTATAAAACTTATCCTCGGAAGTAAGTGGCAAACCGGTGGCGCCATGGATGTTGATGAATGGGGGCCAGAGCTCGTCATACAAACCTACCATCAGCCCACTGGCGTGCAGGGCATTTTGGTCATCGACAACACCGCGCTCGGGCCGGGCAAGGGCGGCATCCGCCTCGTCCCAAACGTCACTGTGGATGAGGTGCGGCGGCTTGCCCGCACCATGACCTGGAAGAACGCGCTCGCCGAGCTCCCTTGGGGAGGGGCGAAGGCCGGCATCGTCTATAACCCAAAGCTGGAGAAGGCCATACACCTCAGGGCATTCGCCCGGCGCATCAGGCACCTCGTTCCCTCTCTCTACATCGCCGGGCCAGACATGAACTGCGGCGAGTCCGAGATGGCTGTGTTTGCTGAGGAAATAGGCACCCCAAAGGCTGCCACGGGCAAGCCCGCTGCCATGGGCGGCCTGCCCCACGAGCTCGGCTCAACGGGCTTCGGCGTGGCCAAAGCTACCCTCGTGGCCCTTGAGCATGAGCGAATCAAGCCCCAGGATGCCTCCATCGCCATTGAGGGCTTCGGCAATGTGGGCACTTTTACCGCGAAATTCCTCGCCGAGGCGGGCTGCCGCATCGTTGCGGTCAGCGACTCGAAAGGGGCCATTTACGATGAGAGGGGGCTAGATGTCACAAAGCTACTTGAAGTAAAGCACGCGCAGGGAACGGTGACGAAATACCCCGAGGGCAAAGTGCTCCCCACGCGCGACCTCTTCGCCCTTCCGGTTACTGTGCTCATCCCTGGCGCGCGGCCCGATGTCATCACCGAAGCGAACTATCAGAGCGTGCGCGCGCCCATCATCGTGGAGGCGGCCAACATTCCCATATCCCCTGACATAGAGGCCCGGCTCGCGCGCGAGAAGGGCACGCTCATCATCCCCGATTTCGTCGCAAACGCGGGCGGCGTCATCTCCTCCTACTGCGAGTGGATGGGCTGGGACCAAAAGAAAATGTTCCAAGTTGTGGAGGAAAAAATTGTCAAGAACACGCGGCTCGTGCTGCAGCGCATGCGCGGAAGAGACGCGCGTGCGGCAGCTGAGCGCATTGCCAGCGAGCGAGTGCGCGCGGCCATGAAGAAGCAGAAGTAATACATTATTTTTTCTTGGCGGGAGTCGGTGTAGCTCTGGGAGGCTGCTTTATTGTCTGCTCAGTGTCCTTAATCCTTTCCTTGAGAATTTTCAGTTTTTCCTCGAGCGAAGGTTCGCGTTCCTCGATTTTTTTAATCGCTTCATCAACATCGTTCTTAACAAGGTCTGCATTTTTTAGTTTTTCCAAAAACGGTATGACAGTCCTGCCGCCCGTCTCCCCCAGCAGTTTGACGGCCGCCTTCACGACTTGCATGTCAGGATCTTTAAGGAGTTCAAGCAACGCCCCAACCTGAACCTTAACACCCTGCCTTCCGTGTTTCTTAATAATGTTGTAAAGCGTGTTCGCCGCATTAGTTTTTAATGTTTTATCGTCGCTCACCAGCGCCTCATTCAACCCAGAGACCGCATCCGGCCCTATCGCGCCCAGCGCGCTCATCGCCTGCATGCGCACGACAGAGTCCTCGTTGTTCAGCAGAGGAATGATGTAAAGAGCGGCTAGCTGCAATAACCTCTTGTCATTTTGTCTGGACAGCTCGGCAATGCCCTCCAAAATCTCCTTCTGATTCTCGCTTTTAAGTTTCTTGATCGCCGGTTCCAGTGCTTTCAGCAGTTCGCCCACAAGCAATTATTAAACCAAAACCCGTATTTAAACCTCACGACCACCTGCAGGCGCCAGCCACGCAGCGGCAGGCCAGCCCGTAGCGCTCCGCCTCGTAGCACTCCCTGTACTCGCACGTCGTTATCACGGGCTTCTCGGTGCGGCTCTGGCACACCTGGCCAGAGCATCCTCCCCGTATGCAGTCCACATCCGCCGCGCACGGCCCGTTGGTGGAATAACCGCAGAAGGGCTGCGGGGGGCGCGCCCGCTGCACTATCCTACATTCCCCGCTCACGCACCGCGTCTCAAGGTTGCCCGCTATGCCCGTGCAGTAGTCGGGGCACTGCTGCGAGACATCGACGAATTGCTTGTTGCCAAAAAAGCACTCGCGCGTGACCACATGCACGCCGCACGCGCAGTCGGCATCCGTTGCGCACGCTCTCTCAGAGAGCGTGGCATTCGCGGGTAGTGTGATTGTGGCATTCGTTGCGTTCGTTGCATTGGCGCTTGGCGATGGTTGCGGACAGCCCGCCAGCACTATGGCGGCCAGCAGAAGAAACAACAGGCGCTTCATCCGATCAACTCCCATACATTTTAGTTCTTCCCATGTGTGCGAGAAGGAGCGGCAGCACCTCGAGCCCGCGCAGGTGCCCGAGCGCGCCCTGCCCGCAGGCGAGCTCATCGAACCTCTTCACTCCATCCCTCCTCACCCGTGGGCCCCACAGCGCGATGGGCGTGGGGTGCCACGAGTGGTCCCTCAGCGAGACGGGCGTGGAGTGGTCGCTCGTTATCGCGATGTGCGCATCGCGTGCTTCTCTCATAAGCATCCCCACCATTTTGTCTATCCTCTCTATCATTGCCACCTTCTCCTTTAAATCCCCATCGTGAGAGGCGCTGTCAGTTCCCTTCACATGGAGGAAGACGAAATCGTGTGTGCTGAGCGCGGCGAGGGCCGCGACAGCCTTCGCGCGCAGATTGCTATCTGTCCTGCCCGTGGCTCCCGGGACATCGATGAGCTCCATGCCGACATAGCTTGCCACCCCTTTGTAAAGCGCCCCGCCCGCCACGCACGCCGAAGTTATGCCGAACCTTTCCTTTAGCGACGGCACGCGCTCGAACATCCCCGCCCCGCGGGCCAGCACGATGTTGGCTTGAGGGAGGTTGTTTTTTGCGCGCTTCACATTGAGCGGGTGCGCGCGCAGCCGCTCGTAGGCCATGCGCGTGAATTTGTTTAGCACGTCGGCCGTTCTCCTCGCCTCAGGCGATGCATCGAGGGGCTTGCTCTCCTGCACCTTCCCCGGCCCGTGGGGGTCTGTGTCGCTGACTTTGGGCGAGAGGCCCTCTCCGCGCAGCACGAGCGCAGCGCGGTGCTCCACGCTGGGAACAAAGACTACCTTCACCCCATCGATCTCCATCCCATCGAGCGCCTTCCCGAGCTCGCCGCCCCCCTCCTTTATCCTACCTGCCCTCCTATCCACTACATTCCAGCGCTCATCGACAGTGGCGAAGTTGCACCGGAAGGCGATGTCGCCGTGCTCGAGGCGAACGCCCATTCCGAGGGCCTCGAAAGGCCCCCTTCCCCTATAATAGGTCTCTGGGTCATAGCCGAGGAGTGCAAGGTGGGAGGTGTCGCTCCCCGGAGTTATCCCCACCCCGATGGCATGGAGGAGGCCGCACGCCCCCTCCTCAGCGAGCCTATCGAGGTTCGGTTTTCTCGCCCTCTGGAGGGGCGTTTTGCCGCCCACGGGCAGGTCGCCGAGCCCGTCGCACACGATGAGCACGCCTTTGGTTGTTTCCATGCACTCACAGCGCGTTGACGATCGACAGCGACAGCGTCCCGAGGAAGAGGAGGATGAAGAGCGCGGTGAGGATGAGCAGGCCGTTGTTGAGCGTGCCGAACACCTTCCTCACCTCACCCTTTATCTTCTGAATGTCGCGCTTGCTCTTTGAGATGTCAGCCCGCTCCGCCTTGAGCGCGTCGCTCGCCGCCTTTACAATCCCCGATATCTCCTTGTACGAAGCGCCCGTGGAATTCAGCGAGGCGGCCGAGCGCTTGAGGCCGTTGGCAGCGGTCACGAGAGGCTGCCTCTGGTTGGTGGGCACCTGGGTGCTCAGCTCATCGAACGCCGCCGCAGTTGCCGACAGCGTGCCGCTCATTTCCACGAGGCTGTCGCCCGTGGAGGCAAAGATGTTCGGAAAAGGCTCCACCGCGGCCGAGAGATTGCTCGCCATGCCCTCAGCCGAATCCAGTATGAGCGTGTCAGAATCTATCTGTTTTATCACGGCATTCTCTGCATCGGTGATTATTGGAGAAATCAGGAAATAGGCGAGCACGCTGGCCACTATGCCGACAATGCTGAGGATGATGCCCGCCACTGAGAGGAGCGTCTTGATGATTTCGGAAGCTTCCTTGTAGGTGACCACGAGAGAGTATTCGCGCCAACTATTTTTAAGTTATGGCTTTTTAAACATCCAAAGCCCTATAATCTCATGTCCGACGGGCATGGGAAGAAAGCAAAGCACGTTCCAACTGAAGCCACAGCTAAGCCGGAGCGCACGCTCGCGAAAAAAATTATAGAAGAGGAGAGGGCCCGCGAGCCAAAACCCTCTTTCTGGGAACGCATGAAGGCACGCGCGAAAACCGCCCTCATGTCCAAGAAAGAGCGCTTTTTTCTCCAGCGCATTCTCGAAAAGCTCGAAATTGAAGATACAACGGAAAATAGAGCAAATCTCAAAAGCATCCTGCAAATGCTGGGGGCATGGGAGAGCGTTGAGCGCTGGCAGTCTCCATCCGATTTTGAAGATCCTTTTACCAAGAGGAGTTTAGAGTGGTGTAGAGCTCTTCTCAAAACCTCCAAGGACTTGAGAGATTTTGCCAGGGAACTGAAGATTGCATACAAAACGGACCCAAACTTGCTCAAACACGAGTCGGAAGTAGCATGTTGCATCAAAACCTTCTCTAAAATGGACCTCCTGAATACTCCTAAAGACTTTAACAGAATTTTCCAGGCAGTGAGGTACCTGCACAGCTTGCCAGCGGACGACAGAGAAGACCTACGCGAAAAAATATACAGCATAAAAAGGGCGATTCCATCCTCTGCTGAGATTGAAAGCGCGCTCAAGCAGTTAGCTCCAATAAGCAAAAACATAGAGCTCTCCGACATGCAGCTGGCCGGTGCTCTCACAGGCGCGGACACCGTCGAAAAGGCCATCGAATTCGCCCATATAATAAAAAACAAAAGAGAGAGGAAAGAAGGCCCAGATTGGCTGTATTACCCTAACGTTATTAAAGCATTAGATAGCGTTGAGAAATTCAAAAATCCGCAAGAGCTGTTCGATTTCCTGGCAATGTTTCAGAAGCAAGGCTTGTTGATGAAGGGTATTGAACCTTATTACGTACCTCTTTACTTAACACTTATCCGCAAAGGTTATTCCAAAGAAACCGCTTTAGAACAGGTCAAAAAAACAGACGAATTGTTTCAAAAGTACTTTTTCATACGGGCGGATATAAAACTAACTCTCGATAAGGAGTTCATCGCTGCCATTGTGGAAGCTGATGAGTTTTTGAGCGGCCCGTCAGAGAAGCTGCGCGTAGATTTCAAACGCTTGACTGAGTTCCTATCGGATGAACCAAGTGCCGAAGCAGTCCGGCAGGCACTTGCGTTGATGCGAGAGTTCACATCCTACGAACGCGTTGAAGGCGAGGAGCGTGCAACATTTGTAGGAGAGGGCCTTCAAATCCCGAGGGAGATGCGGGGCAGCACTCTCTCGGAAAATGTTGACATCGCCAGACGGATATTACAACATCTCACTCAAATGCGGGATGTATACAGCGGAAGTGAGCTGACTGAGTTTTTGCATTTTAAAGGGGAAGTCGCGACGCTCACCCATCTGGAGGAGGCAAAAAGAATTTATGGAAGGGGTGTGACCAAAGTAGTATTCCATCTGAAAGAGTCCTATTTCAAAAAAGCAGGGATTTTAGAGCTGTGTTCAGTAATAAAAGGGTCTCTTGAAAACGACGAGCAGGCTCAGGTTTTAGAAAAAAACCTCAATCACACGCTAGAGTTATTCCCGCCTGAGACTAAAGAAGACATTGGCCGCATCGCCAGGCTCACCATTGAAGCAGACAAAGAAATTCAGAAAGTAAAACGTAAATCCAATTACTCCATGGAATTTGTGGATCTCATCAGGGGGCTTAGAAGCAACGAAAAATTGAAGGCTTATATTAAACAAATAGACCCACAGCAGTTTCCCGCTTTGTGCGGCAACTTAGCGGAGAGCTCACTCGAAAGCGGGCTGAGTTTAGATTTATTTATCTCAGTTTTGCCAGAACAAGCCTTTGCGGCTCCCTACAGCTTTGCCAAAAATATTAGGGAGGCAAGAGACAGGATCTCCGAACTAGTCCCGCAAGAAAACCTTCAAAATGGGATTCTGATAAAAGCTGCGAGAGAATGCCCCCACGCCGTTGGCGATGCTGCAGAGTTTTTCGTGCTCATCGAAAAAGAAGCCACAGGCTTTCCTGAACCAGCTATAAAATCATTCTATGACAAGAAAGTCGAACCACTGCTCTTCTCACTGCTGCACAGAGAGAAATCCTCCGAATTGCTCAACCTCTTCTGCTTTTCACAAGAACACTGCACTGCCGAAGATGTGAACGAAAAGCTCGCAAAGCTTGCTCAGGGAGTTGATGCCCGCCAGCGGGGGAAGGGGTTCGTGTGGACTCCGAGCAGAAGGGACTTCCTGATACAGGCAAAAAAGCAGATGGAGGGAGAGGCAAAGGGCCTCGACTATGAGCTACTGGCGGAAAAACTTAACAAAAAATGCCCCAGGCCGAATGCCCCAGCGCTGGTTATGGTACCGGTGATGGCCATAACCGATGAGGAGAAAGTGCTTGAAGCCTTCAGGGATTTCCTCAACAAGAAGAAGATAAAGGGCGATAGGCAGAAGCTTCTCTCCATCGCGCAGTCAATCGATGCTGCCCGAGGATTGCCAAACGCTCGGGCAATCCTCTCACAGATTTCGAATTTCCTGGCAATTCCTGGGAAAAGAGCCGACGAAATTCTCCCCCTATTCAATTCGATAAGGCTCTTCTGCGAATTCAAAGACCGTGAGGCGGAGGAGAATTTCCTTAAGAAAGTTGTGACAGGCGAGTTCGAAAATTATGAAAGCATGCAGATGTACCTGAGAAATGAGAACATCAGGCTTGCTTTCAAACAGTTTGAGATAAGCCAAGATGAGCTGAAGGGGCTTGGAGTGAGCAGGGAGGATATGGAGAAATTGGCTGCATCGGAGTTCTTTACTGTCGTAACCACCCTCCTCAGGTCCTACAGAAACAAAAACTATCAGGCCGGGATTGCGCTTCTGAAGGACATTGTCATACACGCTCTGCTCAAGGACCTGAGGGAATGGCGATACAACAACGAGAAAGGGAAAAAACAGCTCGAAATGCTCAGCGAGGATGAAAAAAGAAAGTGGATGGAAGAATTCACGCCGACAACAAGGAAAATCGAAGTCACAGGGGAAGGGCAGGCCAAATTCAAGGGCGATGCGCTCCTCAGCGCTTTGCACGAAGCCGTGCAGTATATAAAAAACATAGAAATAAGCGAAGAAGCTCTCGAAAAAGTGAGATGGGAAATCAAAAGCATGGAATCCACAGCGCGCGGACTTCCAGAAGACAGCGAAGAGAGGAAAAAACTCGAGATGGAACTGGAGCGCGCGAGAAATACCGAGGCAGTCATATCCGGCGTCCTCTCACTCAGAAAAAAAGATTTCTACAAGGAGCTCTCTGAGAGCGAGATTAAGGAGATTAAGGATACGGTGAATTCAATAAACAAGGCGCTGCGCGCGCTTGGGCAGGACGAGCCAAAAGACTCCATGATTCACTTCATCAGGACACTGGAGAAGCCGAAGGAACACTTCAAGATATTCAGGCTCGAAGCCGTCGACACCGATGATTTTCTGACGCTACTGAAAATTGGCGAAGTGCCAAGGCACTCCTGCCAAAGCTATGTGAACGGCTCGCTGAATTACTGCCTGCTTGCCTATGTTGCCGATGCCAACAAGAAAGGGATAATAGTGCGCGATGAGGAAGGGATAATCCATGCCAGAGCCATCGCAAAGCTCTATCGGGCAAAGATAGATGGTGAGATGAAAAAAGTTTTGCTCCTCGAGCCTGTGTATGCCGATGCGGCCAACCCCGAGTACGACGCGCTCATAGCCCTGCACGGGCTCAGGAAAGCGATCGCGACGGATTCGGTGCTCGCCTCCCGTTGGATCGACGACTCCCTGAAGAAAGAGTTTGAGCGCTTGGGCTTCCTAATAGTTCAAAAGGATGTCAAATTCATCTCACCCCCAAGCATTAACATTTGGGAATACAGCGACACGTATGGAAGACAAAGAGCTGATAACGGTTACGAGGTCACACAAAAAGTCAATGTGCTCATAAAAGTTCCGAAAGAGAAGTTTGAAGAGGAATACAGGAAACGCGGCGCGCTTCCGCCCCTCGAAATAAAAGTCAGGTCTTCCCCCGAAGAGGTGGCAGCTTTCTAGAGCCTTTCCGCAAGTGCGAGGAAAATGCTCGAGCAGGTCAGGTCGGCTGTCGAGCCTGGGTTGTAATCCTGTCCGAGCGAGAACAGCCTGTCATCGAGCCTCTTGGCCGCGGCATAGCCAGCAGGCGTGAGCGCGCCACCCAGCGCCATGACCTCTCGCGCTTTTCGCGAGACCCACTCGGCCCCCTTTCTGCCCACCTTTTTTTCGATAAGCCCATCAGCATGTCGGGCGAGTATCCACAAAAAAGTCTGCGCGCTCGCCCTGTGTATGTCCCTGCTCTGCTTGAGCGCTCGCCTGAAAACCCTCGCTCCGGCGCGCGAGATCGGAAAGCCGCGCAACACCTCGCGGGCCACCTCATCGTGGCTGATCTCCAGCACGCGCTTGAAGTTAATCCCTTGCCTCCGCAGCTCCGCATCCGACTTCGCATCAAACACATCGAGCCGCTTCACTTTAGGGAGTTTTGGACGCAGCGCCCTGAGCGCGCGATAGAACCCGACCGAGTCTTCCGGTGTGGAAAGGGAAAGAATTTGGCGCGTGGCATCCGCGAGCTTCGCTTCATCCCCTTTCGCTCTGGCATACGCAGCCGCCAGCGGGATGAGCAGGAGTATGATGCCCGCATTCACATTTCCCCCCACGCCGTAGGCGAGCGTGTCCCTCGCTGCCTTGAGCAGAAGCCTGCCCAGCGGCACCCTTCCCCCCCTCGCGCCAGCCCTTGCCGCGGCCTCAACGGCAGGCCCTATGGCTACCGCGCCTGCCAGGAAATCCGGAAAGGTCAGGTCCGCATAGCCCCGAAAAGGCGAGACGTTGCCCGGCTTGGGGTAGGAAGAGGCTTCCAACAGGCAGGCGAGCTGCGCCGCGCCGGCGATTTTCTCCGGACTCGGCCTCTTATCGGAGGGCATTGGCTTCCCTCATCAGCAGCTCGTCGGCTTTCTTGAGCGCGGCGAGGCGCGCGTTCAGACCAGCCTGAAGCGCTGTCAGCCGCTTCTCGCTGTCCGCAATCATCCGTCGCACATTTTCGGGCGCGGGGCCGCTCTTTCTCGCGCGCACGCTCTCATGAATGTCAAGCACGGCCGCCAGCTCCGCCTCAGTGATATTCACCTTTTTGTGGAATGCCTTCTGTATGGCGCGGTTGACCTCGGGGAGCGTGAAATGCGAGAGCAGGCAGTTCTCTTTTGCGCACTCTCTGAGCAGGTTGCCGACTATCTCATGCGCGATGCGGAATGGAACGCCCTTCCTTGCAAGCAGGTCGGCCAGATCGGTGGCGACGGCGTAGTTTCTCTCGCATGCGGCTATGGCCTTCTCGCTGTCGAACTCGAGTTTCCTCACGATCTCTGTGAGAATGTGCAGGCAGGCGAGCGTCGTGGCGAGCGAGTCCATGGCAAGCCTCTTCGTTTCCTGCGTGTCGGCGTTGTGGCCCGAAGGCAAGCCCTTTTGGATGGCCAGGAGGGAGGAGAGGTTGCCAGCAACCCTCGCTGCCCTGCCCCGGATGAGCTCGAGCGCATCCGGGTTTTTTTTCTGCGGCATTATGCTCGAGCCCGTGCAGTACTCCTCCGGAAGCTCGACGAAGCCAAGCTCGGGCGATGAGTACAGGATGAGGTCTGTAGCTATAATAGAGAGGCGGGCCATAGCGAGCGCGCACACTGCGGCCAGCTCCGCCTCGCTCTCCCCCCTCGATGTCACCACATCCAGCGCGTTCTGTTGCACGCTCTCAAAGCCCAGCAGCTGCGCGGTATAATTCCTGTCTATCGGCCAGCTCGTGCCGGCTACCGCACACGCCCCCAGTGGGTTGGCATTGAGCCTGGGATAGACATCCTCCACCCTCTGCGCGCACCGCAGCAGGGCCTCGGCATGCGCGTGCGCCCAGAAGGCCGCTGTGATGGGCTGCGCCACTCTCGTGTGCGTATAGCCGGGCAGTATTATCCCGATGGTTGTTTTTGCGAGCGCCAGCAATGCCTTTGCCGCGCCCAACAGCTCGCTCTCCAGCTCATTTGCCTTGTCCCTCAGATAGAGCCTCATATCGAGATTGACCTGGTCGTTGCGCGAGCGCGCGGTGTGGAGCTTTTTCCCGACATCGCCGATTTTCGCGCCCAGCAACCTCTCTATATTCATATGCACATCCTCATCCTCGAGCCTCAGCACGAAGGAGCCCTTCTCGAACTCGCCGAGCGCTTGCCTGAGCGCCGAGATGATCGCCTTCGCCTCACCCTTTTCCAGCACGCCGCTCTTCGCCAGCATGAGCGCGTGGGCGATCGAGCCCTTTATGTCGTACGGCACGAGTGCGGCATCCACCTGTATGTTTTCCGCGGAGGCGAACTGGAGAAGGAGCTCGGCCGGCTTTTCGGAGAAACGCCCGCCCCACAGGGGTTTCATGCAGGGCGCTTTATCCGCGATGAATAAAAACCTTTATATCTTTTGTCAAGAACAAACGAATGGTGTTTTGGAGTGGCTGAAAAGAAAGGCGTTCTGGTTCTCAGCGACGGGGCTGTTTATTACGGCAAGGGTTTTGGCGCGCCGGGCACGCGCGTGGGCGAACTCGTCTTCTCCACCGCCATGACTGGCTATCAGGAGGCGCTGACCGATGCCAGCTATGTGGGCCAGATACTCCTCCTCACCTACCCCCTTATTGGGAATTATGGCATAAGCGAGGAGGCCTTCGAATCAAAAAGAATCTGGGCCGAGGGCTTGGTGGTGCGCGAGGTCTGCACCCACCCCGTACATGCGAAGTCAAAAAAATCGCTCGACGAGTTCCTCCAGGACTTCGGCGTGCCCGGAGTGGCCGGGCTCGACACGCGCGCCATAGTGCGCAAAATCCGCGAGGCGGGCGTCATGCCCGCGTGCATATCGGTGGATGAGGGCGAGTTCGATGTGAGGGAGCTTCTGGAAAAGGCCCGCGCGCTCGACTACTCCAAAATCAATTTCGTTGAGCTCGCGAGCTGCCGGGAAACTCAGGTTTTCGAGCGCGGGCCAAAGCGCGTCGTGTTGATCGACTGCGGCATGAAGATGAACATAGTGCGCGAGCTGAACAAGCGCGACATCACTGTGATCAGCGTGCATTACAAGACGAAACCTGAGCAGATAATGGAGCTTGAGCCCGACGGGCTTTTCGTCTCCAACGGGCCCGGCGACCCCGCCCTGCTGGCCGACGTCGCCCAGACCGTGCGCTCGCTGATAGGCAAGCTTCCCATCATGGGCATCTGCCTGGGCCATCAGATAATGGGCATCGCCGCGGGCGGCAGGACATTCAAGCTGAAGTTCGGCCACAGGAGCGCGAACCAGCCAGTCAGGGATGTGAGAACCGGCCGCGTCTACATCACCACACAGAATCACGGCTATGCTGTGGATGAGAGGAGCCTGGGGGAACGCGCCAGCGAGGTCTTCCTGCTCAACTGCAACGACGGCACGGTTGAGGGGATGAGGAATGACGAGCTGCGCCTTCTCAGCGTGCAGTTTCATCCAGAGGCGCACCCGGGCCCGCGGGATACATCACATTTTTTTGATGAGTTTGTGGCATGGTTGTGAGGTGAGTGAATGGATTTGCTGACCATCAGGGAGCTGCCCGTGGATGAGATGAACGCGCTCATCGCGCTGGCCGAGAAGCTGAAGAGGGAAAAGCACAGGTACAGCGAGGAGCTGAAGGGAAAAGTCCTCGCCCTGCTCTTCGAAAAGCCGAGCACGCGCACGCGCGTCTCCTTCGAGGCCGCCATGGCCTCGCTCGGAGGCGCGACAATCACCCTCGACTTCGTCGCCACGCAGATCTCGCGCGGCGAGACCATCGCCGATACCGCGCGCGTGCTCGAGCGCTACGTGGATGCCATCGGCTGCCGCCTCTACAAACACTCCGACCTCGAGGAAATGGCGAGATATGCGCGCGTGCCCGTCATCAACCTGCTCACCGACCTAGAGCATCCATGCCAGGCACTCGGCGACCTGCTGACCATGAAGGAGAAGGGCAAGCTGGGCAAGGGCAGGAGGTTCGCCTACATCGGCGACATCGCCAACAACATGGCAAACTCCCTGATGGTTGCGGTCGCCCGCTCCGGCATGGAGGTCGCTCTCGCAGGCCCGCCCGGCTATCCCGCCTGCGCGGACTACGTGGCCGAAGCAAAGAAGGCGGGCAAGCTCGAGATTTTCAACGACCCTCTCAGGGCGGCCGAAAATGCCGATGTCATCTACACCGATGTGTGGGTAAGCATGGGCATGGAGGAGGAGAGAGCAGAGCGCATGAAGGCATTCGTGCCGTTTCAGGTGAACAGCGCGGTGCTTTCCCGGGCAAAGAAGGACTGCATCGTCATGCACTGCCTGCCCGCACACCGGGGGCTTGAAATCACGAGCGACGTTCTCGACGGCAAGCACAGCGTGGTGTGGGACCAGGCGGAGAACAGGCTGCACATTCAGAAGGCAATTCTCCTGCGCTTGCTGGCAGGCAGGAGGTAAAGGCGAGGGGAATGCAGGGGCAGACCACATGCTAGCGGAGTGAAGACATGCCGAAGAGAACCGACATCAACAAAGTGCTCGTCATCGGCTCAGGCCCCATAGTCATTGGCCAGGCTGCCGAATTTGACTATTCCGGCTCCCAGGCGTGTGCCGCCCTGCGCGAGGAAGGCGTGAAGGTCGTTCTGGTAAACAGCAACCCCGCCACCATCCAGACTGACAGCGACATCGCCGACATCGTCTACATCGAGCCCCTGCGGCCCGAGTTCCTCGAGCGCATCATCGCCCGCGAGCGCCCGCAGGGCCTCATCGCCACCATGGGCGGCCAAACTGCTCTCAACCTTGCCGTGCAGCTGCGCGAGCTCGGCGTGCTGGAAAAATACGGCGTCGAGGTGCTGGGCACCGGCGTGGATGCCATCGAGCAAGCCGAGAACAGGGAAAAGTTCGCCGCCCTGATGAAGCGCATAAATGAGCCCTGCCTCGACAGCATCGCGGCCACCAGCATCGAGGAGGCGCTTGAGTTCGCCCGCTCCCACAATTACCCATTCGTGCTCCGCCCTGCCTACACGCTCGGGGGCACGGGCGGGGGCATCGCGCACAACGAGAAGGAGCTGCGCCAGTTCATGAAACTGGGCCTTGCCATGTCCCGCATCGGCCAGGTGCTCGTCGAGGAGAGCGTCATCGGCTGGGCAGAAATCGAGTACGAGGTGATGCGCGATGCATACGACAACTGCATCACCATCTGCAACATGGAGAACATCGACCCCATGGGCATCCACACGGGCGAGAGCATCGTCGTCGCGCCCTCCCAGACTCTCAGCGACGATGACTACCAGCGCCTGCGCTCGGCCAGCATCAAAATCATCCGCGCGCTCGGCATCAAGGGCGGCTGCAACATCCAATTCGCGCTCAACCAGCAGACGGGCGAGTACTATGTCATTGAAGTGAACCCGCGCCTCTCGCGCTCCTCCGCGCTCGCCTCCAAGGCCACGGGCTACCCGATCGCGCGCGTTGCAGCCAAAGTCGCGCTCGGCTACGCGCTTCACGAAATACCCAATGCGGTGACGAAAAAGACGCCCGCCTCTTTCGAGCCCGCGCTCGACTATGTCGTCGTCAAGATTCCCCGCTGGCCTTTCGACAAGATGCCCGAGAGCGACCGCCACCTCGGCACGCAGATGAAGAGCACGGGCGAGGTCATGGCCATCGGCAGGACTTTTGAGGAGGCGCTGAACAAGGCCATGCGCGCGCTCGAGGTGCGCAGGAGGATGACCGAAGTCAAGCCCGAGGAAATCGAAGAGCTCCTCGTGCATCCCACCGACCGCCGCCTGTACGCCATCCTCGAGGCATTGAGGCAAGGCTGGTCCGTTGAGCGCATCGCCTCGCTCACGCACATCAACCCATGGTTCATACACAAGATGCACAACATCGTGAAGCTGGAAAACAGGCTCAAGCGCGAGCCGCTGGATAGGTCTCTCTTGCTGGCAGCAAAGCGCGCGGGCTTCAGCGATGCCCGCATCGCCGAGCTGACTGGAAATACGGAGGTGGAAATTCGCAGGGAAAGAAAGAAGCAGGACATCAGGCCGGTCTATAAGATGGTGGACACGTGCGCGGCCGAGTTCGCCGCCGCCACGCCCTATTATTATTCCACCTACGAGTTTGAGGACGAGGCCAATCCCCTGAAGCTCAAAAAGGTCATCATCATCGGCTCGGGCCCCATCCGCATCGGCCAGGGCATCGAGTTCGACTACTGCTGCTGCCACGCCTCCTTCGCGCTCCGCGAGGCGGGCGTGCAGAGCATCATGATAAACAACAACCCCGAGACAGTCTCGACTGACTTCGATGCCAGCGACAAGCTCTACTTTGAGCCTCTGACTTTCGAGGATGTGGCGAACGTCATCGAGCGCGAGGAGCCCGACGGCGTGATTGTGCAGTTTGGCGGCCAGACGAGCATCAACCTCGCCATCCCCCTGCACGAGGCTGGCGTGCCCATCCTGGGCACGGGCATCCGCGGCATAGACATTGCCGAGGACAGGGAGCGCTTCCGCAAGCTCCTGCACGAGCTGGGCATCCCACAGCCGCGCAACGGCACGGCCACGAACGAGGATGAGGCTTTCGATGTGGCCGAATCGGTAGGCTATCCGGTGGTGGTGCGCCCCTCCTATGTCATCGCGGGCAGGGGCATGGAGATCGTTCACAACAAGGAGCAGCTCAGGCGCTACATTACCGAAGCGGTTGAGGTGAGCGAGCGCAGGCCCGTGCTCATCGACAAGTTCATCGAGAATGCCAAGGAAGTGGAGATCGACGGGGTATCGGACAGGGAGCGCCTTTTCATCGGCGGAATAATGGAGCACATCGAAAAGGCGGGCGTGCACTCCGGCGATGCCACCTGCGTGACGCCACCCATCAGCCTCAGCGAGGATGTGCAGAAAACCATCATCGAATACTCCAACAAAATCGCCAAAGCCCTCGAGAACATCGGCGCCATCAACATTCAGTACGCCGTACAGGATGGCAAGGTATATGTGCTCGAGGCCAACCCGCGCGCCTCGCGCACCATCCCCTACCTCTCCAAGGCGACAGGCATTCCGCTCGCAAAAGTCGCCACGCGCGTTCTCCTCGGCCACTCGCTGAAGGAAATGGGCCTCACCGAGACCCCGCGCCTCCCCTACTTCGCTGTCAAGAGCGTGGTGTTTCCCTTTCTCAAGCTACCCGGCACCGACATCGTGCTGGGGCCCGAGATGAAATCCACGGGCGAGAGCATGGGCATTGACAGGGACTTCGGCCGCGCCCTCTACAAGGCCCTGCTGGGCGCCAACCACAACCTGCCCCTCAAAGGCGGCGTGGCGATCTCTGTCAGGGATGAGGATAAGCAGGAGGCCGCGGCCATCGCGGCCGAGCTCGCCTCGCTCGGCTATGAGATTTTCGCGACCGACGGCACCGCGCGCGCTTTTTCCTTCAGGCCTCGCATACTCCGCAAGATTGCCGAGGGCGAGCCCAACATTGTCAGCGAGCTCCTGCGCGGCCGCATCAAGCTCGTGATCAACACCCCAAAGCTTGGAGGGAGATACTTCACCGATGGCTACAAAATAAGGCGCGCCGCCCTCGAGAACAACGTGCCCGTCATAACGAGAATAGAGGCGGCCAGGGCGCTTGTCGAGGCCCTTAAGGCCGCAAAGGCGCAAGAGCTGACGGTGCAGCCCGTGAGCGAGTTTTATTAAAACCGATTGCGCTACTTTTGATAAACTTTCTGCGGGCTTTTGAGCGGAGGTTTCAATCCTTATTTTGCTGGATACGCCTTTTAGACATTGTTATATTGCTGTTGTGGCTATTGAATAAGTATCGTTTCAATCCTTATTTTGCTGGATACGCCTTTTAGACGCGCTTTTTTTCTTCTTCTTTCCCGGTTCGAATATAAGTTTCAATCCTTATTTTGCTGGATACGCCTTTTAGACAATCTAAAACGAGCCTTTAGAATGACGGTAAGAATGTTTCAATCCTTATTTTGCTGGATACGCCTTTTAGACTCGTTTCACTGCCAGCGTAGGCGAGCGGAATGAAAAGTTTCAATCCTTATTTTGCTGGATACGCCTTTTAGACGCATAAACTTTCGCAGGTTATAAAAATACCACAAAGTTTCAATCCTTATTTTGCTGGATACGCCTTTTAGACTCCTATGTAAAGAGGAGGTGAAAAAATGCGCATGAGTTTCAATCCTTATTTTGCTGGATACGCCTTTTAGACTGGGTGAAAAAATGTTTAACGCCGCCAGCGAAACAGTTTCAATCCTTATTTTGCTGGATACGCCTTTTAGACACGCCCAAGCGGTGGCGAAGCTCGAGCAAGAAATTGTTTCAATCCTTATTTTGCTGGATACGCCTTTTAGACTTTCATCTAATCACCCCATCCGTCCCCGCATAATAGTTTCAATCCTTATTTTGCTGGATACGCCTTTTAGACTTTCGTTGGTCAGCCCCGATCTTGCAGGGCCTAAAGTTTCAATCCTTATTTTGCTGGATACGCCTTTTAGACGTGAAAAGAAGCATCGTGAAGTTGTGCGCGCTCGCAGTTTCAATCCTTATTTTGCTGGATACGCCTTTTAGACGCGCGCGCTTTCGTGCTTTGCACGGTTCGCTTGCCTTGTTTCAATCCTTATTTTGCTGGATACGCCTTTTAGACGAAAAAAGCTTGGGAGACCGCGGAAAAATCCCCCCTGGTTTCAATCCTTATTTTGCTGGATACGCCTTTTAGACACTTCTTCAACACAAAAATCGCGAATTGATAGTTAGGTTTCAATCCTTATTTTGCTGGATACGCCTTTTAGACCCCCTGCATCTGCATCTTCACCTGCACCGCTAATTGTTTCAATCCTTATTTTGCTGGATACGCCTTTTAGACTGGAGCATCGAGAAAGAGATAGGCATCGAAGAATAAGTTTCAATCCTTATTTTGCTGGATACGCCTTTTAGACGACGAATGTGATGAGCGCAACAAAACTGAACACAAGTGTTTCAATCCTTATTTTGCTGGATACGCCTTTTAGACAAATTCACCTGTTTCAAGGTCGTAATAACCATTCAGTTTCAATCCTTATTTTGCTGGATACGCCTTTTAGACGACGAATGTGATGAGCGCAACAAAACTGAACACAAGTGTTTCAATCCTTATTTTGCTGGAT